>NZ_LZKJ01000132.1 GCF_001672775.1 Mycobacterium kyorinense
GGGTCCGGCCGGCCGAATTGCGCTACTACCTGGGCAGCGCCCATTACCGCTCGATGCTGGAGTTCTCCGAGAGCGCGTTGCGGGACGCCGTCAACGCCTACCTTGGCATCGAGGACTTCCTGCACCGGGTGCGCAACCGGGTGGGCGCCGTCGTCCCCGGAGAATGGACGCCGCGGTTCGCCGAGGCGCTCGACGACGACCTGGCGGTGCCGATCGCGCTGGCCGAGGTGCACCACACCCGCGCGGAGGGTAACCGGGCGTTGGATGCCGGCGACCACGACGGCGCATTGGCCCACGCCGGCGCGATCCGGACGATGATGGGCATCCTGGGCTGCGATCCGCTCGACGAGCGCTGGGAATCCCACGACGAGACGTCGGCCGCGTTGGCCGCCGTCGACGTGCTGGTGCGGGCCGAGTTGGAGCGCCGTGAGCAGGCTCGCGAACAACGCGACTGGGTGCTGGCCGACCAGATCCGCAACCGGCTCAAAGACGCCGGCATCGAGGTCACTGACACCGCCGACGGGCCCCAGTGGTCGCTGGAAGCCAAGTAGATGGCGGGCAACTCGCGGCGACGCGGGGCAATCCGCAAACCCGGCACCAAGAAGGGCCCCACGGTCGGGTCGGGCGGCGTCCGCCGGCGCGGCCTGGAGGGCCGCGGCGCCACGCCGCCCGCCCATTTGCGGCCTAACCATCCCGCCGCCAAGCGGCTGCGGTCGCAACCGCGCCGGCCGGCTAAGCACACCGAAGATGAGACCGAGACCGTACTGGGCCGCAACCCGGTGCTGGAATGCCTGCGCGCCGGCGTCCCGGCCACCGCGCTCTCGGAGAACTCCAGCATCGAGCGGTAATGGGCGCTGCCCAGGTAGTAGCGCAATTCGGCCGGCCGGACCCGTTGCAGCACAGCAGGAATCGCCAGCACGTTGCCCAGCGACTTGCTCATCTTCTCGCCGCCCATGGTCACCCAGCCGTTGTGCAACCAGTAACGAGCGAAGCCGTCTCCGGCCGCACGGCTCTGCGCGATCTCGTTCTCATGGTGCGGGAACACCAAATCCATGCCGCCGCAATGAATGTCGAATTCCGGCCCCAGATAGGTGCGGGCCATCGCCGAGCATTCCAGATGCCAGCCCGGACGGCCCCGCCCCCACGGTGTCGGCCACGACGGTTCGCCGGGCTTGGCGCCTTTCCACAACGTGAAGTCACGTTGATCGCGCTTGCCGGTGGCCACTCCCTCGCCCTGGTGCACGTCGTCGATCCGGTGACCGGACAGCTGCCCGTAGTCGGGGTAACTGAGCACGTCGAAGTACACGTCGCCATTGCCGGCATAGGCGTGGCCGGTGCAGATCAGCCGCTCGATCAACTCGACCATCTGGGTGATGTGTCCGGTGGCGCGCGGCTCGGCCGACGGCGGCAAGACGCCCAGCGCGTCGTAGGCAGCGGTGAACGCGCGCTCGTAGGTGGCCGCCCATTCCCACCACGGCCGATCGGCGGCGGCGGCCTTGTTGAGGATCTTGTCGTCGATGTCGGTGACGTTGCGGATGAACGCGACGTCGTAGTCGCGCGCCATCAGCCAGCGCCGCAGAATGTCGAAGGCCACGCCGCTGCGCACGTGGCCGATATGCGGCAGGCCCTGCACGGTGGCGCCGCACAGGTAGATCGAGACGTGGCCGGGCCGCAGCGGTACGAAATCACGCACGGCACCGCTCGCCGTGTCGTGGAGCCGCAGTTGGGCGCGATCGGTCACGACGTGCCAGCTTACCGGGCTAGACCTGCGGTACCACCAGCGCCGTTGCTATCGCGGCCAGACCCTCGCCGCGTCCGGTCAAGCCCAGACCGTCGGTCGTGGTGCCCGACACCGCCACCGGCGCGTCGAGCAGCCCGGACAGCAACTCCTGCGCCTCGGCGCGACGCGGACCGATCTTGGGTCGGTTACCGATGACCTGTACGGCCGCATTGCAGACGCGGTAGCCGTGTTCCGAGATCAGTTGCGCCACATGGCGCAGCATGTCAATTCCGCTGGCGCCCGCCCAGCGGAGATCGTCGACGCCGAACACGCTGCCGACGTCGCCGAGCCCGGCAGCCGACAACAACGCGTCACACAGCGCGTGTACGGCGACGTCGCCGTCGGAGTGGCCAGCGCAGCCGTCGACGTCCGGGAACAGCAGGCCCAGCAGCCAGCACGGCCGCCCCGACTCGATGGCGTGCACGTCGGTGCCCAGACCTACCCGAACGTTCATTGCTTCACGATCGCCTGCGCCAGCAGCAAGTCCAACGGAGTGGTGATCTTGAAGGCCAGCGGATCGCCCTCGACCACTTGAACCTGGCCGCCGATGTGCTCGACCATCGACGCGTCGTCGGTGAACTCCGCGCTCGACGCGCGCTGGTAGGCGCGCTGCAGCAGTTCAGTCGCAAAACCCTGCGGGGTCTGTACCGCGCGTAGGCCGGAGCGCTCGGGTGTCCCCAGCACGACTCCGTTGGCATCGACGGCCTTGATGGTGTCTGGTACCGGCAGCGCCGGCACGACGGCCGGATGCCCCGCCCGCAGCGCCTCGACCACGCGGACCACCAATCCCGGCGGTGTCAGGGGCCGCGCTGCGTCGTGCACCAATACGAAGTCCGGTTCGCCTGCGGCGGTCAATGCCCGTGCGACCGACTCGCTGCGATTGGCGCCGCCGGCGACAACGACGGCGGCGTGTCCGAGGATCAGCTTGGCTTGGTCAGTGCGGTCCGAGGGCACCGCCACCACCACGCGGTCGACGACTCCGGACTCCAGTAGAGCGGTCACAACGCGTTCGACCAGCGTGCGCCCGTCGAGATGGAAAAACGCTTTGGGAACACCGGCGGCCAGCCGCTCACCCGACCCGGCGGCCGGGACGACCGCGACCGTGCCCGTCACAGTCAGGACGCGGCGGCCAAAACCTCGTCGAGGATTGTCTCGGCCTTGGCGTCGTCGGTGCTCTCAGCCAGCGCCAACTCGCCCACCAGGATCTGGCGTGCCTTGGCCAGCATGCGCTTCTCCCCAGCCGACAGGCCGCGTTCCTGATCGCGACGCCACAGGTCACGCACCACTTCGGCGACTTTGTTCACGTCACCGGAGGCAAGTTTTTCGAGGTTGGCCTTGTAGCGACGCGACCAGTTGGTGGGCTCCTCGGTGTGCGGCGCACGCAGCACCTGGAAAACCTTGTCCAGACCTTCCTGTCCGACCACATCACGCACGCCCACATACTCGGCGTTGTCGGCGGGCACCCGAACTGTCAGGTCCCCCTGCGCCACCTTCAAGACGAGATACTCTTTTTGTTCCCCTTTGATGGTCCGGGTTTCGATCGCCTCGATTAACGCAGCACCGTGGTGTGGATAGACAACGGTGTCTCCGACCTTGAAGATCATCTGGTTCGAGCCCCTTTCGTTACTGCGATTCTAGCACGGCGCGTCGACAGGCGTGGACCAACGGTGCAGGTCAGGGGCATTGCACAGGAAGTGTGGGGGTTGACAGACTGGTGAATTCGTGCATGGCACCGACCTTTTGATAACCCGGCTGGGAACCCTCGGGGCCCGCCGAGCGCTTGCATCGGGCCCCGGTAGGAGGGCATTGAAGATCGTACTGCGCGCCGCTGTGTACGCTGCCGGCGCCCTCGACTACCAGCCTTCAGATCTGACCTACTACTGTGCATAGTCGAACCGTTCCGGGCGAGCAGGAGGCTTTGAGTGAAACGCTTGGACAACCGCCGCTCGACCACCTTCGCTGCGCTGACCGCCGGGAGTCTTCTCGGTGCCGTCGCGCTCACCGGCTGTGGCAGCGGCCAGCTCTCGCAGACCGCCGCTCAGGTGCCTGCGGTCAACGGCACCGAGACGGTGATCAACAATGTGGCGCTGCGCAACGTTCACCTGCAGGCGACGCAGACCGGCGACTTCCTCGAGCCGGGCAAATCCGTGAATCTGGTCCTGGTCGCGGTGAACGACTCCGTGGATGTCGCCGACAAACTTCTCGGCATCACCTCCGACATCGGCCCGGTCACGGTATCCGGCGATACCGCACTGGCGCCGGGCGGAACGTTGTTTGTGGGCACCGCCGACGGCCAGAGTAAGAAAGCCGTCGAGTCCATTGAGCCCGCGGCGGTTGCGAAGGCGACCGTGGCGTTGACCAAGCCGATCACCAACGGCCTCCTCTACAACTTCACCTTCGACTTCGAAAAGGCCGGACACGCCAGCTTGACCGTGCCGATCTCCGCGGGGCTGGCCCCCCGGCAGGAAGAAACGCCGGCCCCGGCCGAACATCCCTGACCTGTCATACCGGCCCGTTACCGTTCCGGTGTGGCCAAGGCACGCTCGCAATACCGCTGTTCGGAATGCCGTCACGTCACCGCGAAGTGGGTAGGACGGTGCCTCGAGTGCGCAACCTGGGGCACGGTGGAGGAAGTGGCGGTGTTATCCGCCGTCAACGGCCGGACCCCGCGCTCAGCAGCGCCAGCGCCCCCGTCGTCGCCGGCTGTGCCGATCAGCTCTATCGAACCCCGTAGCGCGCGTCACTGTCCTACTGGCGTCGACGAACTCGACCGGGTACTGGGCGGCGGTGTGGTGCCCGGCTCGGTGACGCTGCTTGCCGGTGAACCGGGAGTAGGTAAGTCGACGTTGCTCCTCCAGGTCGCCCATCAATGGGCCCGGTCCGGCCGACGCGCGTTGTACGTCTCCGGTGAGGAATCCCTCGGCCAGATCCGGCTGCGCGCCGACCGGACCGACTGTGGCCACGACGAGGTATTTCTGGCCGCCGAATCCGACCTGGGCTCGGTGCTCGGCCACATCGAGGCCGTGCGGCCCACGCTGGTCGTGGTCGACTCCGTACAGACAATGTCCACCACCGAGGCCGACGGTGTCACCGGCGGGGTCACCCAAGTGCGCGCGGTGACCACCGCGTTGACGGCCGCGGCGAAGACCGGTGACGTGGCGATGATCCTGGTCGGCCATGTCACCAAGGACGGCGCCATCGCCGGACCGCGTTCGCTCGAGCATCTCGTGGACGTGGTGCTGCATTTCGAGGGAGACCGCAACTGCACCTTGCGCATGGTGCGGGGAGTCAAGAACCGATTCGGCGCCGCCGACGAAGTCGGCTGCTTCCAACTGCACGAGGGCGGCATCGAAGGCGTCGCCGACCCGTCCGGGCTGTTTCTGGACCAGCGGCCACTGCCGGTCCCCGGAACCGCGATCACGGTGACGTTGGACGGTAAGCGACCACTGGTCGGCGAGGTTCAGGCGCTGCTGGCCAGGCCCTCGGACGGGCGCCCGCGCCGCGCCGTCAGCGGCATCGACCACGCCCGCGCCGCGATGATCACCGCTGTCCTGGAAAAGCATGCGGGGCTGGCACTTTCGCCCGTCGACATCTTCCTCTCCACCGTTGGAGGCATGCGGTTGGCCGATCCATCGTCGGATCTGACGGTGGCAATTGCGTTGGCCTCCGCCTACGCGAATCTTCCGCTGCCCACCACCGCAGTCATGATCGGCGAGGTCGGACTGGCCGGCGATCTGCGGCGGGTCAGCGGAATGGAACGCCGGCTGGCCGAAGCCGCCCGGCAAGGCTTCACCACCGCGCTGGTCCCACCCGGATGCGACGCGCCGCCGACGGGGCTGCGGGTCCTGCAGGCGGCCACCATCGTCGCGGCGTTGCAGCACATGCTCGACATTGCCGAGCACCGCAGCAACACGCCAGCGCCACCACACCGGCTCAACCCGCCGCCGGCAGAGCAGAATGGCTGGTAATGACTACCAGCAAGCCCAGGAGAATCGGCCCGGTGCCGACGCCGCGGCCCACCCTGCGTGAGGCGGTCGGGCGGCTGGCGCCGGGAACTGCGCTGCGCGACGGCCTGGAGCGCATCCTGCGCGGGCGTACCGGCGCGTTGATCGTGCTGGGCTACGACGACAGCGTGGAGGCCATCTGCGATGGCGGCTTCTCCCTGGACGTGCGCTACGCGCCGACGCGGTTGCGCGAGCTGTGCAAGATGGACGGGGCGGTGGTGCTGTCCACCGATGCGAGTCGCATCCTGCGCGCCAACGTCCAGCTGGTTCCCGACCCATCCATCCCCACCGACGAATCGGGCACTCGGCACCGCTCGGCCGAGCGCGCCGCCATCCAGACCGGCTACCCGGTGATCTCGGTCAGCCACTCGATGAACATCGTGACCGTGTATGTGGCGGGGGAACGCCACGTGCTGGCCGACTCGGCCACCATCCTGTCGCGGGCCAACCAGGCCATCGCCACATTGGAGCGCTACAAGATCCGGCTCGACGAGGTCAGCAGGCAACTCTCGCGGGCCGAGATCGAAGATTTCGTCACGTTGCGCGACGTGATGACAGTGGTGCAGCGGCTGGAATTGGTCCGCCGCATCGGTCTGGTGATCGATTACGATGCCGTCGAACTGGGCACCGACGGGCGCCAACTGCGGCTGCAGCTAGAGGAGCTGCTCGGCGGCAACGACCCGGCGCGGGAATTGATCGTGCGCGATTACCACGCCAACCCCGAGCCGCTGACCAAAACCGAAGTCACCGCCACCCTCGACGAACTCGACGGGCTGTCGGACACCGAGCTGCTCGATTTCACTGTGCTGGCAAAGGTTTTCGGATACCCGTCGACGACCGAAGCCCAGGACAGCGCGATGAGCTCGCGTGGCTACCGCGCGATGTCGGGTATTTCGCGGCTGCAGTTCGCCCATGTCGACCGGTTGGTCCGCGAATTCGGCTCGCTGCAGGGTCTTTTGGCGGCCAGCGCCGGCGACCTGCAGTCGGTGGAGGGTATCGGCGAGATGTGGGCTCGGCACGTGCGCGAAGGACTGTCGCAGTTGGCTGAGTCGACGATCGCCGACTCGGCCAGCTGAGGCCTCGGGTACTCCTGCTCAGTTGCCGGCGGGAGCCTGCGCCGGACCGGGCGGCGGTCCCAGCTCGCCGGGCGCGGGCAGCCCGGGCTGGGGCGCACCCGGCCCTGCCGGCGGTGGAGCACCCGGCGGTGCGGCGTCAGCCAAGATGAACGGCACCGGCGCCGAACGCAGGTTGCCCAGTTGCACCACCAGGTTGTACGTGCCGGCGCCGATCGGCTGTCGCGGCAGTGGACACTGCGGCGCCGATCCCATACCGGTCCACGTCACGGCCGTGGTCACCTGCTCGCCGGGCGTGAACGTCTTCACCAGGGTTTCGTTGGACGGCGCGCAATCCAGGTTGGACCACAACCGCTTGTTGTCCAGTGAGTAGACGTAGGCCGCCAGCACCGCTGCTCCGACATTGCGTTTGCAGGACACCAGCCCGATATTGGTGACGACCATGGTGAATTTCGGCTGATCGCCGATCACGTACTGGGGTGCGTTGGTCAGCCCCTTGACGGCCAGCGTCGAATCCGGACAGTCATCGCCCTCCTTGAGTACCGGCGGCGGCTGCACAGCCGCGGTCGGGGTCTCGGTGGGTAGTTGGTTCTCCCCGGCGGGCGGTACTACCGGCGTCTTGACTTCGGGCTGCGCACCGGAGGCCGCAGCAGGGGGATTCGACGGCTTGTCGGCCGCAGCGGGTTTGGCGTCGGCGTTTCCGCTCAGCAGCGCGACGATGGTCGCGACCACGATTCCGACCACGACGACCGCGATACCCACCGCCAGTCCCCTGCGTCGCCAGTAGATCTCCGGCGGTAATGGGCCATGCGGTTCCAGATCCAGCACATTCACACGGTAAGCCCAGGTCACTGCAACCCGTCCGACCGCTCTCGGCGTGTCGCGATGCTGGTCGCGCGCGGCGCTGCCGAGTTAGAGCTCTTCGCCGACGTTGCCGATGTGGTTACGCAGCACCGCCCGCCCGTCGGCGAGGTGGTAGGTGACGCCCACGATCGCCAGGTCACCCGAATCGACCCGCTCAGCGATCGCGGTCGAACGGGCCATCAGCTGCGCGCCGGTCTCGGCCACATGTCGCGCTTCGAACTCGTCGACCCTGGTCAAGCCCTCGCGGCGGCCGAGCAGAATCGACGGCGTCACCCGCTCGACCAGGTCGCGCACATACCCTCCGGGTAGCACGCCGTCGTCCAGCGCGGACAGCGTCGCCTTCACCGCGCCGCAGCTGTCATGGCCCAAAACCACGATCAGCGGCACGTTGAGCACCGACACCCCGAATTCGATCGAGCCCAGCACCGCCGAGTCGATGACGTGGCCGGCGGTACGGACCACGAACATGTCGCCCAAACCCTGATCGAAGATGATCTCGGCGGCGACCCGGCTGTCGCCACAGCCGAACAGCACAGCTGTCGGCTTTTGTCCCTCGGTGAGGCTGGCCCGGTGATCGACACTCTGGCTGGGATGTTGGGGCTTGCCGGCGACAAAGCGCTCGTTACCCTCTTTGAGTGCCTTCCACGCGGAGATCGGATTGGTATTGGGCATGGCCCACATTCTGCCGCACCCGCCGATGAGCCTGCCCGCCGAGGAGCTTCTCGACTGGTACGACCAATCGCGGCGCGACCTGCCGTGGCGGAAACCCGGTGTGACACCGTGGCAGATCCTGGTCAGCGAGTTCATGTTGCAACAGACTCCGGTGGCGCGGGTGCTGCCGATTTGGCAGGAGTGGATCGCGCGGTGGCCGACGCCGTCGGCTACCGCAGCGGCAAGTGCGGCCGACGTGCTGCGCGCCTGGGGCAAGTTGGGTTATCCGCGGCGGGCCAAGCGCCTGCATGAGTGCGCCACCATGATCGCGCGTGACTACGACGACGTGGTGCCCTGCGACGTCGACACGCTGGTCACGCTGCCCGGCGTCGGCAGCTACACGGCACGCGCGGTGGCCTGCTTCGCTTACCGCCAGCCGGTTCCGGTGGTGGACACCAACGTGCGCCGGGTGGTAGCCCGGGTCGTCCACGGCCGCGCCGACGCGGGCGCACCCTCGGCTGTCCGCGACCACGCCGACGTATCGGAGCTGTTGCCGAGAGACGGTACGGCACATCGGTTTTCAGCGGCGCTTATGGAGTTGGGCGCGACGGTGTGCACCGCGCGCAGTCCACGATGCGGTCTGTGTCCACTCAGCCGGTGCAGCTGGCGGGAGGCCGGCTACCCGCCGGCAGAGGGGCCCGCCAGGCGTCCGCAGCGCTACGCGGGCACCGACCGTCAGGTCCGCGGGCTGTTGCTGGATGTATTGCGCCTCAGCGACTTTCCGGTCAGCCGCGCCGAGCTCGACGTGGCATGGCTGACCGATACCCAGCAGCGGGACCGGGCGCTGAATTCTCTGCTTGCCGACGGCTTGGTGAAGCAGACGGTCGACGGGATGTACGCCCTGGCGGGCGAAGAATTCTAGAGTCCGGCCAGAAACGATTCCACCGCATTCCGGTACGTCTGCGGCGCGTCGTCGTGGACCAGGTGGCCGGCATCAGCAACACGCAAGTAGCGTGTGTGACAACCGGTTTCATTCATCATCTGCATCTGGCCGACTGGTGTGACCGAGTTGCCGGCCTCGATGAGCAGTGCCGGTGAGCGCACCGCCCGCCACTGTTCCCAGTAGTCACGGGTCCCCCATTCTGCAGCGATCTCGATCCACCGCGAAGTGTGACCGTGCAGCCGCCAACCCGTCGCCGTGCGGTCAAATGCCTCCAGGAAGTACTGTCCGGCGATCTGCCCGAACTCGTCGAATACCTGCTTCTCGGATGTGAACTCGACCGGAAGGTTATGCAGCCACGGCTCCCAGGGACCGGTTGTGCGACCACGGAAATCCGGCGCCATGTCCTCGATCACCAACGCCGACACCAAATCTGGACGCTCGGCGGCCAGACACCACGAGTGCAGCCCACCCATCGAATGCCCGACCAGCCGCGCCGGTACACCCAGGGCGGCCACCGCGTCTCCCAGGTCGGCCACGAAGCGTTCGGTGCTGATCGGGTATGGGTCGGCGACGTCGCGGCCACGGTGCCACGGCGCGTCGTAGGTGTACACGGCACCCAGTTGGGTCAGCCACGGCAACTGGCGCGACCAGGTGCTGCCGCGCCCCATCAGGCCGTGCACCAGGACCACCGGCCGCCCACGTCCACCACGGGGAGTCAGCAGCTCGGCGGTCACGTCGGGCACGGTAGCCTAGGCCCATGCCAGTGGTGAAGATCAACGCAATCGAGGTGCCCGCGGACGCCGGCCCAGAGCTGGAGAAGCGGTTCGCCCATCGCGCGCACGCCGTCGAGAATTCGCCGGGCTTCCTGGGCTTTCAGCTGCTTCGCCCGGTCAAGGGTGAAGACCGCTACTTCGTGGTGACGCAGTGGGAGTCCGAAGAAGCCTTCCAGGCGTGGGCTACCGGCCCCGCCATCGAAGCCCACGCCGGCCACCGGGCCAACCCGGTGGCGACCGGCGCGTCGCTGCTGGAATTCGAGGTTGTGTTAGACGTTGCCGGTAGCGGCTCGACGGCGTAGTCCACACCGGGCGCGGTACCGCGCGCTGGCAGTGGCTGCGGCCGCCGCCTTGGTGGCCGCCTCGGCGCCCGGCTGTGCCCCACCACCCACACCAGCGGCCAACGCGGCCGACACCGGTGTCCGAATCGACATCAGGACGCCTCCGGGGCTGCGTGCCCAGCAGACCCTGGACATGCTCAACTCCGATTGGCCGATCGGTCCGGTCGGCGTCGGCACCCTGGCCGCACCCGAGGCGGTCAAGCAAGTCGAGGACACCATGGAAGCGCTGTGGTGGGACCGCCCGTTCCGCCTCGACTCGATTGACATCAGCGCGGGCGCGGCCACCCTCGGGCTCATCGCGTCCTACGGCGCGCGACAGTCCATCCGCATTCACACCAATGACGACACGCTGGTGGATGGGTTCGACCTGACCACGCAGCCACCAACGATCTCGTCATGGCGCGACATCGATGACACGCTGAGTAGAACCGGCGCGCGGTACTCCTGGCAGGTCGCCAAAGTCAATGGCGGGCACTGTGATCCGGTGGCGGGCACCAACACCACGTTGTCGTTGCCACTGGCGTCGATTTTCAAGCTTTACGTGCTGTATGCCGTCGCGGACGGAGTCAAAGACGGCACAGTGTCCTGGGATGACCAGCTGACCGTCACCGACAAAAGCAGGGCCGTCGGTTCTGGCTTGGAACTGCCTGTCGGAGCTCATATTTCAGTTCGTACCGCCGCCGAGAAGATGATTGCCACCAGCGACAACATGGCGACTGACCTGCTGATCGGAAGAGTGGGACCGCAGGCCGTCGTGCGCGCGCTCGTGGCCGCCGGCCACCACGATCCGGCCAGCATGACACCGTTCCCGACAATGTATGAGCTGTTCTCGGTCGCCTGGGGTGAGCCGGACCTGCGAGCACAGTGGAAGCATGCCGATCCGCAAATCCGCGCGCAGCTATTGCAGCAGGCCAATTCCCGCCCGTACGAACCGGATCCGACCCGCGCGCACACCCCGGCATCTGAGTACGGTGCGGAATGGTACGGCAGCGCCGAGGACATCTGCCGGATACATGCGGCACTACAGGAAGGCGCCGTTGGCGCAGCGGCACCAGTGAAACAGATTTTGGCCGCGGTCCCCGGTGTCGACCTGAACCGGCGGGAGTGGCCCTACATCGGGGCCAAAGCCGGTGGCCTGCCCGGTGACCTGACGTTCAGCTGGTATGCCGTCGACAACACCGGTCAGCCGTGGGTGGTCAGCTTCCAGTTGAATTGGTCACGCGATCACGGGCCCAGCATTACCGGCTGGATGCTGCAGATCGCCAAGCAGACCTTCGCGCTGCTGCGCTCGCCACGCTAGCTTGTCAGCAACGTCCAAGCGTGGCCGCGGAAACGCATCACGGTCACACTCGCCGGTGCGATGTCCATGCGCCAGAACGACTTTGCCGGTGCATCCAACGTCACCAGGATCGCGGCGCGGATCACCGACGGATGTGTGACGGCGATCAGCCGCGACCGGGTGGTGGTCAACGAGTCCAGCCACGCGCGCACCCGATCCACCAGGTCGACCACCGACTCCCCGCCGTGCGGTGCGCGGGTGGGATCGGTGAGCCAGACCGCAAGTTCAGCCGGCCGTACTCCGCCGAGCACGTGCCCGCGCCACCGCCCGCAGTCCAGGTCGGCCAGTTGCGGTTCGATCGTGGGCTGCAAGCCCAGCAGTTCTGCGGTCTGTCTGGTTCGCTTCTCGGGGCCGGCGAGTGCGACGTCGGCGACGCCCAGATCGATCGACGCGTCGACTTGCCGGTACCCCGCGCCGTTCAACGGCTCGTCGGTGGGGAAACGTCCGGCCGCCAGCGCCTCGGTCATTGCATGCGACACCAGCGTGAGCCGGATGACTTCGCCCCTGGCGCTCCGACCGTCGACCCGACCCAACATCACGATCATTATCGCGGTCGCCCGAAAGCCCCGTCGCCGCGGGTTTGAAAAGCGTTGCCACTGCGCTGTGCTCACACCGGCACGGTCAGTTGCCAGGCCGATGCCGGCGGTATAGCGTCTGTCGCGATAGTCGTGTGTCGGCGAGGAAACCGGTGCATATTCCGGTGCGGTCGCGCCACTGTGACCAGCGTTTCGACGCTGGATAGCCAGACCTTCCCGGCACATCTCGGATGGGGACGCGAAAATCCCCGGGAGGCGGTCTCATGTCAGTTCCGGCACCCGCTGCTCGATCAGCCGGTCTCGGCGCGAGCATCCGCAGGCTGACATCGACGTGGGATCGCCGCGATCGCATCGAGATCGCTGCTCTGCTGGGCGTGATCGCGCTGATGCACGTCCTCGGATTCGCGACGCTGATTCTGTTCATCGCGCCACACCGGTATCAGGCCGGAACCCAGATCTTCGGAGTCGGGCTCGGTGTCACCGCCTACTTGTTCGGACTGCGACACGCGTTCGACGCCGACCATATCGCCGCCATCGACAACACCACCCGCAAGTTGATGAGCGACGGCCAGAAACCGAAGTCGGTCGGATTCTGGTTCGCGATGGGCCATTCCACGATCGTGCTGGCAATGGCGGTTTTGGTCGTCGTCGGCGCTCACGCAGTAGGTGCCCTGGTGGACGACGGCTCACCGGCCCGCCATGCACTCGGGTTCGCCGGCACGCTGGCCTCGGGGCTGTTCCTGTATCTCATCGCAATCATGAACATCATCGCGCTAACCGGAATAGTCCGCGCTTTCACCAAACTTCGGCGCGGGTCGTACTCCGACGAAGAACTCGAAGGAGCCCTCAACGACCGCGGTTTCCTGGCGCGGCTGTTGCGCCCGATCATGAATCGCATCAAACGGCCCGTGCAGCTGTATCCGGTCGGTGTGCTGTTCGGGCTCGGTTTCGACACCGCAACTGAAGTCGCGTTGTTGGCGTTGGCCGGCACCGGCGCGGCGGCCGGCCTGCCGTGGTACGCGGTCTTGGTCCTGCCCTTGCTGTTCGCAGCCGGGATGAGCCTGATGGACACGTTGGACGGCCTGCTGATGACCGCGGCCTACGACTGGGCGTTCATGCAGCCGGCCCGCAAGATCTACTACAACCTGACGGTCACCGGCCTGTCGATCGCGGTCGCGCTGCTGATCGGCTCAATCGAGCTGGTGTCGATCCTGCACGACGACCTCGGCTGGGTCGACCCGGTCACCAGTTGGATCGCCGGTATCAACCTGAACAACGCCGGTCTGGCGATCGTCGTGCTGTTCGCCGTGACGTGGATCGGCGCGATCGGCTACTGGAAACTGGCCAACGTCGAAGCGCGCTGGCAGCCGGTCAAGCCTGACTGACCGGCTGCCTCGGCGCTGTCGCTACTGGGCGCTGTGCGCACCGCCGGCGCTGTGGGCTCCGGCCTTGGCCAGATCCGCCTCGGCCGGTTCGGCAGGCTTGCGAGCTCCGGCGAACGTGAACACCGCGTCCTCGCCGGCGCCCTCGCCGTCCCAGTTGTCGACGTCGACGGTGACGATCTGGCCCGGGCCGATCTCCTCGAACAGGATCTTCTCCGAGAGCTGGTCCTCGATCTCGCGCTGAATGGTGCGGCGCAGCGGGCGCGCACCCAGCACGGGATCGAAGCCCCGCTTGGCCAGCAGCGACTTGGCTTTGTCGGTCAGCTGCAGCGCCATGTCCTTGCTCTTGAGCTGCTTTTCGACCCGGGTGATCATCAGGTCGACCATCCGGATGATCTCGTCGCGAGTCAACTGGTGGAAGACGATGATGTCATCGATGCGGTTGAGGAACTCCGGGCGGAAGTGCTTCTTCAGCTCGTCGTTGACCTTCTGCTTCATCCGCTCGTAGTCGTTCTCGCCGCCACCCTGGGAGAAGCCCAGGCCGACCGCTTTGGAGATGTCGGCGGTGCCGAGGTTGGACGTGAAGATCAGCACGGTGTTCTTGAAGTCGACCGTGCGGCCCTGGCCATCGGTGAGCCGGCCGTCTTCGAGGACCTGCAACAGGCTGTTGTAGATCTCCTGGTGCGCCTTCTCGATCTCGTCGAACAGCACCACGCTGAACGGCTTGCGCCGGACCTTCTCGGTGAGCTGACCGCCCTCCTCGTAGCCGACGTATCCAGGCGGTGCGCCGAACAACCGCGACGCGGTGAACCGGTCGTGGAACTCACCCATGTCGATCTGGATGAGCGCGTCGTCGTCCCCGAACAGGAAGTTGGCCAGCGCCTTGGACAGCTCGGTCTTCCCGACCCCGGACGGCCCGGCGAAGATGAACGAACCCGACGGGCGCTTGGGGTCTTTCAGCCCGGCGCGGGTACGGCGAATCGCCTTGGAGACGGCCTTGACCGCGTCCTCCTGCCCGATGATCCGCTTGTGCAGCTCCTCTTCCATGCGCAGCAGGCGGGTGGTCTCGGCCTCGGTGAGCTTGAACACCGGGATACCGGTCCAGTTACCCAGCACCTCGGCGATCTGCTCGTCGTCGACCTCGGCGACCACATCGAGGTCGCCTGAGCGCCACTGCTTTTCGCGCTCGGCACGCTGTGCCACCAGCTGCTTCTCCCGGTCACGCAGGCTGGCCGCCTTCTCGAAGTCCTGCGCGTCGATCGCCGACTCCTTCTCGCGGCGGGCCTCAGCGATCTTCTCGTCGAACTCGCGCAAGTCTGGCGGAGCGGTCATGCGGCGGATCCGCATCCGGGCACCGGCCTCGTCGATCAGGTCGATGGCCTTGTCCGGCAGGAACCGGTCGTTGATGTAGCGATCGGCCAGGGTAGCCGCCGCCACCATCGCCGAATCGGTGATCGAGACCCGGTGGTGGGCCTCGTAGCGGTCCCGCAGACCCTTGAGGATCTCGATGGTGTGCTCCACCGTGGGCTCACCGACCTGCACCGGCTGGAAGCGACGCTCCAGGGCGGCGTCCTTCTCGATGTACTTTCGGTACTCGTCGAGCGTGGTGGCGCCGATGGTCTGTAGCTCACCGCGGGCCAGTTTGGGTTTCAGGATCGACGCGGCGTCGATCGCCCCCTCGGCGGCCCCGGCGCCGACCAGGGTGTGCAACTCGTCGATGAACAAGATGATGTCGCCGCGGGTGTTGATTTCCTTGAGCACCTTCTTCAGGCGCTCTTCGAAGTCACCGCGGTACCTTGACCCGGCGACGAGTGAGCCCAGATCCAGCGTGTAGAGCTGCTTGTCCTTCAGCGTCTCGGGGACGTCGCCGTGCACGATGTTCTGTGCCAAGCCCTCGACGACGGCGGTCTTGCCGACGCCGGGCTCGCCGATCAGCACCGGGTTGTTCTTGGTACGACGGGAGAGCACCTGCATCACCCGCTCGATTTCCTTCTCGCGGCCGATGACAGGGTCGAGCTTGCCTTCCATCGCCGCGGCGGTCAGGTTGCGACCGAACTGGTCGAGCACCAACGACGTCGACGGGGAGCCGGATTCTCCGCCGCGGCCACCGGTACCGGCCTCGGCGGTCTCCTTGCCCTGGTAGCCGCTCAGCAGCTGGATGACCTGCTGGCGCACCCGGGTCAGCTCGGCGCCGAGCTTCACCAGCACCTGGGCAGCCACACCTTCGCCCTCACGGATCAGCCCGAGCAGAATGTGCTCGGTGCCGATGTAGTTGTGGCCGAGTTGCAGCGCCTCCCGCAGGGAGAGCTCCAGCACCTTCTTGGCGCGCGGGGTGAACGGGATGTGGCCCGATGGCGCCTGCTGGCCCTGGCCGATGATCTCCTCGACTTGGCTGCGAACGCCTTCCAGCGAGATCCCCAACGACTCCAACGACTTAGCGGCTACGCCTTCGCCTTCGTGAATCAACCCCAGCAGGATGTGC
This sequence comes from Mycobacterium kyorinense, assembly GCF_001672775.1. GTDB lineage: Bacteria > Actinomycetota > Actinomycetes > Mycobacteriales > Mycobacteriaceae > Mycobacterium > Mycobacterium kyorinense_A. The sequence continues at coordinate 16,169 of NZ_LZKJ01000132.1, forward strand.
TCGGTGCCGATGTAGTTGTGGTTGAGCATCCGGGCCTCTTCTTGCGCCAGGACGACGACCCTGCGGGCACGGTCGGTAAATCTCTCGAACATTGGTGGTTACCTGCTCTCCCTCACCATCGGTACAACGACGGGCTTTAGGTCGGTCCCTGCGTACCTGCCATCCACTGTAGTGGTCGACTGGCCGGGGTTCCTACCTCACGGTCAGCGCAACAAGGCAACGCCGAGAATGCCCGAAACGTTTCCCGGATTAACGGGTGATCAGTTCGCCACCAGCGAAAGCGCTCCGATATCAGGTAGCGGCGTGGAAAGCGTCGATGACGTCGGCTGGGATACGGCCCCGCGTCGACACGTTGTGCCCGTTGCGGCGGGCCCACTCCCGGATCGCCGCGCTCTGCTCGCGGTCGATGGCGCCGCGGCCACGACCCGAACCGGAACGTCCCCGGCGGCGGCCACCGACACGACGGCCGGCTTCCACCCACTGCTTCAGGTCGTTGCGCAGTTTTGTTGCATTTTTGCTTGAAAGGTCAATCTCATAGGTCACACCGTCGAGGCCGAATTCGACTGTTTCGTCGGCGGCACCCTCACCGTCGAAATCATCGACCAAGGTGACGGTAACTTTCTTCGCCATTAGCTCCCACCCTCGACTTTCCTGTGCACTTGGTGTGCAAGTTTCGTTGAACACCCCTTGAGCACCAATCTGCCATACAAAGGCACGGTGTTCAATACCGCCGCCGCGGGACAGTTCAGTTGCCGTGCGGACGAACAATCGGGAACAAAACGGTCTCCCTAATTGACAGGCCGGTCAAGGCCATCAACAACCGATCGATACCCATTCCCGTTCCGGTGCACGGCGGCATACCATACTCGAGTGCAGTAAGAAAATCTTCGTCGAGCGCCATCGCCTCGTCGTCGCCGGCCGCCGCTGCACGAGCTTGGGCCGCGAATCTTTCCCGCTGTATTACCGGGTCGACCAATTCGGAATAGCCGGTGGCCAGTTCGACGCCGCGCAAGTAAAGATCCCACTTCTCGGTGACACCCGGAATGCTGCGATGCTGACGCGTCAATGGCGTTGTCTCAACCGGGAAATCCCGGACGAAGGTCGGTGCGGACAAGCCGGCGCCGACGGTATGCTCCCACAGTTCCTCGACCAGTTTTCCGTGTCCGTAGCCGCGATCGGCGGGAATTTCGACGCCGAGCTCCCCGGCGAGGTGCAGCAAGCGATCAACCGTCGTGTCCGGGGTGATCTCTTCACCGACCGCATCGGATAGGGACGGATACATTTGTATCGAGGTCCATTCTCCGTCGATATCATAGACACTGCCGTCGGGCAGTGGCAGTTGACGAGTACCTATCGCCTCATCGGCCACCTGTTGAATGAGTTCGCGAGTGACAACTGCCGAATCGTCGTAGGTTCCATAGGCCTGATAGGTCTCCAGCATGGAAAACTCCGGGGAATGCGTGGAATCTGCCCCTTCGTTTCGGAACACCCGATTAAGTTCAAAGACTCTGTCAAACCCGCCGACCACACAGCGCTTCAGGAACAGTTCCGGCGCGATGCGAAGGTACAGATCGATGTCGAGTGCATTGGAGTGTGTGACAAACGGGCGGGCGGCCGCGCCACCGGCCAAAGTTTGCAACATCGGCGTCTCGACTTCAAAAAACCCGCGTTGTTCCAGTGCCGTCCGTATCGCGCGGATGACGGCGATTCGCTGACGGGCGACCTCGCGGGCCTGCGGGCGAACGATCAAGTCGACGTAGCGCTGGCGGACCCGCGACTCTTCGTTCATCTCTTTGTGCGCGACCGGCAGCGGCCGCAGCGCCTTCGACGCCATCTGCCAGGAGTCGCCGAGCACCGACAGTTCGCCGCGGCGTGAGCTGATCACCTCGCCGTGCACGTAAACGATGTCGCCGATGTCGACGTCGGCCTTCCACGCGTCCAGGGCGTCCTGCCCGACCCCGGCGAGGCTGATCATCACCTGCAGCTGGGCGCCGTCACCTTCCTGAAGCGTCGCAAAGCACAATTTGCCGGAATTGCGAATGAAGATCACTCGGCCTGCGATGCCGACGACGTCACCGGTCGTCGAGTCCGTCGCCAGATCGGGGTATGCGGCCCGGACCTCGGCCAGGGTGTGGGTCCGGTCGAGGACGACGGGGTAGGGGTCGCGGCCTTCCGCCAACAGCCGAGCGCGCTTGTCCCGGCGAATCCGATACTGCTCGGGGATGTCGTTGGGAAGGTCTTGACCGGCGGAGCTCACGACCTGCCAGCTTAGAGGAGCGTGTTTTGGCCCGTGACAGCGTCGACTGTGCGCTCAAGCCGCGAAACAGAAGCCGCGGTCGTTATCCATGCCCGATCACAGCCCTGGCTTCTGTTTCGCGAAAAATCAGCGCGCGGTCTTGAGCCGGCCGCGCTGACTTTCGCGATTGCGTTCGAACACCAGGTGCAGACCCTGCAGGGTCAGGTGTTGGTCGTAGTGGTCGACGGAGTCCAGTTCGGCTAACAGCAGCGGCGCGGTGTGCCCGGTGGCCACCACCGTCACGTTGTCACCGCCGAACCCGTCCACATCGTCTCGGATGCGCTGCACCAGGCCGTCGACCAGCCCGGCGAAGCCGAACACCGCACCGGACTGCATGCATTCGACGGTGTTCTTGCCGACCACTGAGCGCGGCCGGGCCAGTTCGACGCGTCGCAACGCCGCCGATCGCGCGGCCGCGGCGTCGGAGGACACCTGCACCCCGGGCGCGATGGCGCCGCCGAGGAATTCGCCCTTGGCGGACACCACATCCACGCAGATCGACGAACCGAAATCGATGACGATGGCTGCGGTCTTGTACTTGTGAAAAGCGGCCAGGCAGTTGACAATCCGGTCGGCACCGACTTCTTTGGGGTTGTCGACCAGCAGTGGGATACCGGTGCGTACGCCGGGCTCGATCAGTACGTGCGGTACCGACGGCCAGTACTGCTCGAGCATGATCCGCACCTCGTGCAGCACCGAGGGGACAGTGGACAGCGCCGATGCGCCGGTGAGCCGTTCAGAATCGTCACCGATCAGCCCGTCGATGGTCAGCGCCAGCTCGTCGGCGGTGACTTCGGATTCGGTGCGTATCCGCCACTGCTGCACCACTTTTGTGTGCTCTTTGGAACCAGAGAGCAGCCCTACGACGGTGTGCGTGTTGCGGACGTCGATCGCGAGTAGCACGGCTATCGCGGGGAGAGCAGGTCGGAGGCGTCATCGGGCACGAACGCCGGGTCGTGCCCGAGGTCGATCGGACGGTTGTCGGCGTCGACGAAAACGATCCGCGGCCGGTAGCTGCGGGCTTCCGCGTCATCCATGGTCGCGTAGGCGATCAGGATCACCAGGTCACCCGGATGAACCAGATGCGCTGCGGCGCCGTTGATCCCGATCACCCCGCTGCCGCGTTCGCCGGTGATGGCGTAGGTGACAAGGCGGGCGCCGTTGTCGATGTCGACGATGGTCACCTGTTCGCCTTCGAGCAAGTCGGCCGCGTCCATCAGGTCGGCGTCGATGGTCACCGAGCCGACGTAGTGCAGATCAGCGTGGGTGACGGTGGCCCGGTGGATCTTCGACTTGAGCATGGTCCGTAACATCAGTTCCTCCAAGATATTTGGTTATGCATTGCGGGCTCTCGCCCGTCGATGCCGACGGTGGTTCCGATTTCAATGGCGATGTTGTCCAAAAGTCGGGTCGTGCCAAGCCTGGCGGCGATCAGCAGGCGACCGGGACCGTGGGCCGGCGCCGGCCCGAGGGCGGGGTCGCGCACTTCTAGGTAGTCGACCTCGATCGCCGGTAGCTCAGCGAGCACAGCGCCGGCTGCCGCCAGCGCGGCCGCCGCGCCGGCCGGCGCAGCGTGCATTCCGGCCACCAGTGCGGCCGACAGCGCCCCAGCCAGCTCCCGCTGGTGCGGATCGAGGTAACGGTTACGCGATGACATTGCCAGCCCGTCGGTTTCACGCACGATCGGCACCCCGACCACCGTTACTCCGACGTTGAGATCGGTGACCATTTGCCGTACCAGCACCAGCTGCTGATAGTCCTTCTCGCCGAAGAACACCCGATCGGGCCGCACGATCTGCAACAGTTTGAGCACGACGGTCAGCATGCCGGCGAAATGCGTTGGCCGGGAGGCACCTTCAAGTTCAGCCGCTAACGGCCCCGGATGTACGGCAGTGCGGGGGCCGTCCGGATACATCGCCGTGACACTGGGCGTGAAGACGACGTCCACACCTTCGCCGCGCAGCAACGCCAGATCGTCTTCGAGGTTGCGAGGGTAAGCGTCGAGATCTTCACCGACGCCGAACTGCAACGGATTGACGAAGATCGACACCACGACCACCGAACCAGGCACCCGTTTGGCGGCACGAACCAGGGCCAGGTGCCCGTCGTGCAACGCCCCCATAGTCGGCACCAGCATCACCCGGCGACCGGTGTGGCGTAGCGCGCGGCTGACGTCGTTGACATCACTGGGCGCCGAGTACACGTTGAGCTCATCGGGCCGAAACGCCGGCGCCTTGCGGTCGATCATTGCGCCAGCACCTCGAAAACCTGCTCGGGCGCGTGCACGCGCTCGGCGGTGCGCAGCGCGTTCACTCGGTAGGCCTGGGCCAGCCACGGATCGAGCGCGGTCAGCGCGGACAGGTGGCCGGCCAGCGCGTCGGCGTCGGCGCGGGCCACCGGCCCGGTCAGCGCGGCCTGACCGCGTTGCAAAGTGTTCTCCAGCGCGGCGCGGGCCAGCGGGCCAAGGACGCGTTCGGCAAGTCCGCCGGGCTGGTTGTCGACCAGCTGTTGCCCGAGGAGTTCCTGTCCGGACAGCGAGGATCGCAACGCGTCCAGCGCGTCGCCGATCACCGTGACGATGTGGTTGCCGGCGTGGGCCAGCGCGGCGTGATACAACGTGCGCGCTTCCTCGCGGACCCGGAACGGCTCACCGCCGATTTCCAGGACCAGCGATTGGGCGATTGCGTAGCCGACGTCGTCTGCGGCGGTGACCCCAAAACAGGTCCCCGCCAGCCGGCCGATGTCCTCGTCGGACCCGGTGAATGTCATCGCCGGATGAATGGCCAGCGGAATGCAGTCCTGCTGGGCCAGCGGCGCCAGCACGCCGATGCCGTTGGCGCCGGAGGTGTGCGCCACGATGGCCCCGGGGCGTACAACCGAGGTAGCGGCCAGGCCGGCCGCCAGCCCGGGCAACTCGGTGTCCGGCACCGCCAACAGCAGCAGCTCAGCGGAACCGGCCACTTCGGGCACCGGAGACACCGGGGTGTCGGGCAACCAACGCTCGACTCGCTGCCGTGAAGCCCTGGAGACGGCGCTGCATGCCACCACGACGTGGTCGACGCGTTCCAGGGCGACACCTAATGCGGTGCCTACCCGGCCCGCGGAGATGATGCCCACTTTGAGCCGGGCCGGGCGCAATCCGTCGAACTGCACCATCGCAGACGACCCTCACAAGTTCGTTAGTTCGTTCCAGTCCCGCGACGCAGGTACCGGACGGTCAGCAAAACTCTACCGTGGTGCAGACCGATGACGCGACGTGGCGTGCGCCACGTTCAGTCTTCGCGGCGACGGCGCCGCCCGCCTCCACTAGGGCTGGCCTGTAGCCGCGCCAGGAGTTCGGCGACCGACTGTCCGCCGGTGTGTAAGCCCTCGGAATCCGATGACGAATCGGCGCCACGGTGCCGAGCGGCGGGCTGCGGTGGCGGCGACATGGCCGGTGCCGGCTGGCCGTGGGGTGGTGTCCGCCCGGTATCTGCGGCGGCTTCCGCAGAATGGCGCGCCCTAGCGCGACGATCCGATTCACCGAATTCCCAACCGCTTTCGACCTCACCAGGTTGGGCTGCCACCGGCTGGCCCGGGCTGGAATGCCGTCCTCGGCGCTCGGCTGGCGGCGGTGCAGCCAGCGTGGGTTCACGAACCGCGCTGTCGTCGGCCACCGTGCTGCTGTCGTGCCTGGAACCGGATGCCCAATTGCTGCCAGGCACCCCCGGCGGCAGCCATCGTCCCTCCGCTCCGACGGGCTGCCAGTCGCTGGCTGCAGTCTGCGGGGCGGGCTCCTCGACCGGAGACGACCATGCCGGCCGCTGCTCTTCCGGCTGCGGCGGTTGCGGCGGTGGCGGCGGTGGCGGCGGTTCGAATCGCGGCTCGTCGGGTGGCGGCTGGAACGCGTACCGCCGGCGGGCACGCTGCCGTGGTTGCGGTTCGTCTTGCGCCTCAGCGTCCGACCAGCCGCCTCGCGGCTGTGACTCGGGCGGTGTCCAGTCGGCGGACGACGGCTGCTGGCTCCGGGATTCGGCCTGTTGCCAGTGCGAACCCCGGTAAGCCGGCGGCTCGTAGGGTTCGCTCGCTTGGTAGGCGTCGGGCGCCTGGTAGACGTAGGCACTCTGTCGCGGCGGGGGCGCCAGCGGCTCCTCGGGAACGTCGATGATCGAGTTGTCTTCGGCCCGCTGCGCAGTCTGTTCCGCGCGCACCGAGGTCACTCGGCTGATCCGATCTCGCGGGCTCTCGTCTTCGCGCTCCCAGTCGCTGTAGCCCCGTACGGGTTTGCGTTCGGTCTCCAACGCCGGCCGGTTGTCGAGTTCGGCGTCGAAGAGGATCTCAAGGTTGGTGCGCAACGCCGACAGCTCGGCCCGTAGCGCGGCGACCTCGTCGGCTGCTTGGGCGCGCAATTCAGAGGCCAGTTCGCGACGCAGCTGGGACTCCACGGTCAGCTCGTACTCGCGACGCGCCGAGATTTCCCGATCCAGCTGCAGGTCGTAGACCAGTTTCAAGTCTCGCGCTCGAGCCTGATCCACATCGCTTTGCCGCCGATAGATCACCGACACGAACGCGGCGACCACGGCGGCCCACAGCGCCAGGATCACCGCGAGTTTGAGAAGCTCCACCCGATTGGTGAAAACCAGTGCGGAACTGGCTCCGATCGCGAGAACCAGCAACGCCGTCAACAATGGCCAACCCGGCCTGCGGCCGCCGCGCCGGACCCGGGCGCCGCGGGACAGAACGGTCATGGCCCGACTGTACCGGGCCGAGGTCACTCCGCGTGTCGCCGCACTCCGGCGATTCTCACCTGGACTGATTGTCCGGCTCGTTCTCACCCCGCTCGGCGGGCTGCCCCGTCGCCGGGCGCGCTAACTTTGCGCGCCCTCGCCGTGTTCGGTGGGGTCGTGCGGCGACTTGCAGCAATGTTGTAACCACAACGCGGCAACCGTCAGCGCCAGCGCGCTGAGGGCAGCCACCGCGGTGCCCGCGGTGTCGTCGCCGGCCACTCGAAGCCACGATCGCTTCGGCAGCAGGTACACCAGAACCCCGACCCACCAACCCAGCATCAGGGCGCCCACCCACGCCGAAGCCTTGGCGATCACCAGGCTGCGGGCCACCGCCAGCGGATGTAGCCGGCCCGACCCGTCGCCGATCTCGCCGTCGCTGATCTTGACCCGCACGTAGCGACCCCACAGCGCTTCGGCGACGGCGACCGCCAGCAGCGACAGCCCGGTCCATACGGTGATCGGCGGAAACCAGCGGTACAGCAGCACCACCACCAGGTATCCGGCTACCGCCGCACCGATCACCGCGGCCGTCAGGTCACGTTTGCGGGTGGGTCCCATCAGGCTCCCGGGGGCGTGAGCGCCAAATCGGTCAGTCGCACGCCGGCGCGGTCGGCGGGATCCAGCTCGGCGAGCAACTTGGCGATCGGCCGCTTGTCGCCGGCCACGGTCAGTTCCGCGTCCGGTTCGACCGCCAGCCAGGGCACCATCACGAATGCGCGCAGATGGGCCAACGGGTGCGGCAGGGTTAGGCCGTTGTCCCGGGAGAACAGCTCGGTGCCGTCGTCGTAGCAAGCGATCAGGTCCACGTCGAGGGTGCGCGGTCCCCACCGCTGGCCACGCACTCGTTCGGCCGCCTGCTCCATTTCCTGAGCACAGCGCAACCAGCCCTGGCCGTCGAGCGCCGGGTCGTCGGCAATCAGCACCGCATTGAGAAACGGCCCCTGTTCGACGCCACCCCAGGCCGCGGTCTCGTACACCGGTGAAATGGCCCGCACGTTTTCGCCGAGTCGGTCGAGCACCGATTGCAACCGGGCCAGCCGATCCCCGAGATTGGAACCGATCGACAACACGACGCTGGTCATTGGCGCCGCCCTCCCGCCGGAATCACAGAGCCGCGGCCGTTGCGTCGCGACCGTCGGGCGACCACCGCCACATCGGCGAAGGTCTGTGGAATTGGGGCCTGCGGCTTGTGCACGGTCACCTCGACAGCGTGTACTCGCTTGTCGCCCATCACGTCCTCGGCGATCTCGGCGGCGACGGTTTCGATCAGGTTGCGGGCCGGCCCGGCGACGATGTCGGCCGCACGCTGGGCAAGCGCGCCGTAGTCATAGGTGTCGGGCAAGTCGTCGCTGGCTGCGGCGTCGGCCAGATCGATCCATACGACGATGTCCACGACGAAGTCCTGACCGTCGGTGCGCTCGTGTTCGAAAACACCGTGATGGCCGCGAACAGTCAAGCCGCGCAACTCGATTCGATCAGCCATCGGTCCCAGCCTGTTCCCAAGCCGCCAGCACCTTGAGCGCGTCGACCGAGGCTTGCACGTTGTGCACCCGCACCCCCCACGCACCGTGCAGCGCGGCAAGCGCCGACACCACCGCGGTCGCCGTCTCACGCCCGTCGGGTGGTCGCGCCGCACCGTCCGGGTCGGCCAGCAAGGTGCCGAGAAATCGTTTGCGCGAGGCCCCCACCAAGACCGGGACCCCGGTAGCCACCAACTGCGGCAGCGCATGAAGCAGCGCCCAATTGTGTTGCCCCGTCTTGGCAAATCCCAGCCCGGGGTCGATGATCAGTTTCGCCGGCTCGACGCCGGCGCTCACCGCGTTGTCGACGCTGGCAAGCAGTTCGGCGCGCACGTCGGCCACCACATCGTGGTAGCCCGGCACCTGATGCGAGACCGATCGCCAGTGCATCAACACCCACGGCACACCGGCTTCGACCAACAGCGGCGCCATCGCGGGATCGGCACGCCCACCGGACACGTCGTTGACAATCCGCGCGCCATTGTCCAACGCCACCTGCGCCACAGCGGCGTGCATAGTGTCGATGCTGACCGTAACGCCTTCTGCTGCAAGAGCTTTCACGACAGGTACCACTCTGGCCGCTTCGATTCGGGCGTCCAGCCTGATCGAGCCGGGACGGGTCGATTCTCCGCCGACGTCGATGATCGATGCGCCCTGGGCAGCCATGGCCAGGCCATGTTCGACGGCGCGGTCAGCGTCAAGGTAGCGGCCGCCATCGGAGAACGAGTCGTCGGTGACGTTCACCACTCCCATGACTTGGACGCGTGTCGTGCTCACTTGCGCAAAATGAGCTCGAGCGCTTCGGCTCGAGATGCCTGGTTGGTCTTGAACAGACCCCGCACGGCCGACGTAGTGGTGATCGCCCCGGGCTTGCGCACCCCGCGCATCGACATGCACAGATGCTCGGCCTCGATCACCACGATCGCGCCACGCGGATCGAGCTTTCGCATCAGCGCGTCGGCGATCTGCGCGGTAAGCCGTTCCTGCACTTGCGGCCGCTTGGCGTACAGGTCGACCAATCGGGCGATCTTGGACAGCCCGGTCACCCGGCCGTCGGATCCGGGGATGTAGCCCACGTGCGCCACCCCGTGGAATGCCACCAGGTGGTGCTCGCAGGTCGAGTACAGCGGGATCTCCTTGATCATCACCAACTCGTCGTGTTGTTCGTCGAACGTGGTGTCCAGCACCGAGTCGGGGTCGGTGTAGAGCCCGGCGAACATCTCTTGGTAGCTGCGGGCGACCCGCGCCGGAGTGTCCTCCAGGCCGTGCCGATCCGGGTCCTCGCCGATCGCACAGAGCAATTCGCGGATCGCGGCCTCGGCCCGCGGTTGGTCGAACTTCGGTGCGTGCAGGTTGGCGATGCGGGAACTCGGCTGCGCTGTGAACGCCATCGAAGCCTCCGTCTTGGTCAGCCGCGCGCCGGCGGGTTGGACCGACTCGGGTCCCCGCCTTGCTGCTCGGGAGGCGGCCCGGTCTCCGGAGTTGGTTTACCAGGCGGCGGATACGGCGGATACGGCGGATAGGGCTGACCCTGGTGGCCTGCGTAGTGCTGCGGTGGCGACCAATGCGGCGGCTGCGGCGGCGGCGGTGGATAGCGATAACCCGGCGGCTGCTGCTGGGGCGGCCAACCGGGGGCGTGCCAACCGGCCGGCGCACCATAATCGGGCTGGGTCGGGCGCGCGGCAACCGGCTCGTCCGGGCCATGCGAACCATTGGTCCCGTTGGTGCCTCGTTCGGTCTCGGTCTGCGCGGCTTCCCGGGACGCTTGCGCGATCGCGGCTTTGAAGGCCGGCTCCGGTGCGGGCTGCGGCCACGGCTCGCCGCGCTCGATGGCCAACTCGCCGGGTGTCTTGATCGGCGGCTTGTCTGACGGGATACGACCACCGAAGTCGTCGAACATGGTTAGCCGCGGACGCTTTTCGACGTCGGCGAAGATCGCCTCGAGTTCGGCGCGGTGCAGGGTCTCCTTCTCCAGCAGCTCGCCGGCCAAGGTGTCGAGCACGTCGCGGTATTCGGTGAGGATCTCCCACGCCTCGGTGTGTGCGGCCTCGATGAGTTTGCGAATCTCCTCGTCGATTTCGCGGGCCACCTCGTGTGAGTAGTCCGGCTGAGTACCCATGGTCCGGCCCAGGAACGGGTCGCCGTGTTCGGTGCCGTATTTGACCGCGCCCAGCCGCGAGCTCATTCCGAACTCGGTGACCATCGCGCGGGCGACCTGGGTGGCCTTCTCGATGTCGGACACCGCGCCCGTCGTCGGCTCGCGGAACACCAGCTCTTCGGCGGCGCGACCGCCCATCGCGAACACCAACTGGGCGATCATCTCCGAGCGGGTCCGCAACCCCTTGTCGTCCTCGGGTACTGCTACCGCATGGCCGCCGGTGCGCCCGCGGGCCAGGATCGTCACCTTGTAGACCGGGTCGATGTCGGGCATCGCCCAGGCCGCCAGCGTGTGCCCGCCCTCGTGGTAGGCGGTGATCTTCTTCTCCTGCTCGCTGATGATCCGGCCCTTGCGGCGCGGGCCACCGATCACCCGGTCGACGGCTTCCTCCAGCGCGGCGGCGGTGATCACGGTGCCGTTCTCGCGGGCGGTCAGCAGCGCGGCCTCGTTGATGACGTTGGCCAGATCGGCGCCGGTCATGCCGACGGTCCGCTTGGCCAGCCCGTCGAGGTCGGCGTCGGGTCCGATCGGCTTGCCCTTGGAATGCACGCGTAGCACCGCGCGGCGGCCGGCCAGGTCGGGGTTGGACACCGGGATCTGGCGGTCAAACCGGCCGGGTCTTAACAGCGCCGGGTCGAGGATGTCGGGCCGGTTGGTGGCCGCGATCAGGATGACTCCGGCGCGTTCCCCGAAGCCGTCCATCTCGACCAGCAGCTGGTTCAGCGTCTGCTCGCGCTCGTCGTGGCCGCCGCCCAGCCCGGCGCCGCGCTGACGGCCGACGGCGTCGATCTCGTCGACGAAGATGATGCACGGGTTGTTCTGCTTGGCCTGCTCGAACAGATCACGGACCCGGGAGGCGCCGACGCCGACGAACATCTCGACGAAGTCGGACCCTGAGATGGTGAAGAACGGGACGCCGGCCTCGCCGGCGACGGCGCGCGCGAGCAGCGTCTTACCGGTTCCCGGCGGGCCGTAGAGCAGCACGCCCTTGGGGATCTTGGCGCCCAGCGCCTGGTAGCGCGCCGGGTTCTGCAGGAAGTCTTTGATCTCGTAGAGCTCCTCGACCGCCTCGTCGACGCCGGCGACGTCGGCGAAGGTGGTCTTGGGCATGTCCTTGGAGAGCTGCTTGGCCCGCGATTTGCCGAAGCCGAAGCCCATCCGGGCCCCGCCCTGCATGCGAGAGAACATCACGAATAGGCCGACCAGCAGCAGCAACGGCAGCACATATATCAGTAGTGAGCCCAGGATGTTGCCCTGGTTGACGACGGTGCTGACCTTGGTGTTTTTGCTGCTCAGCGCGTCGAACAGCGGGACGGCGTAGCCGGTGGGGTACTTGGTGATGACCTTGTCGGAGCCCTCGGTGTCACTGTCGGCCTTTTTCAAGGTCAACCGCAGCTGCTGCTCACGGTCGTCGATCTGGGCGCTTTTGACGTTGTCGGCCTTGATCTGGGCGACCGCGACCGAGGTGTCGACCGGCTGGTAGCCGCGGGTGTCGTCACTGAAATAGAAGAATGACCAGCCCAGTAGCAGCACGACGGCAATCGCCGTGAGAGTGCGGATCACATTTTTCCGGTTCATCAATCATCGGCCGTGCCGGCCAGGTCCTTCCCCGATACACGCAGCTCGAATAGTCCAGGCTACCGCCCGTGGCGCGCCCGGCGACGATGCGGGCGGTGCGCCGCCCGCGGAGGAGACGGGCAGCTGGCCTGGGCCAGCGCGGTGGACGGCGAACGCGGCAGGTCGTCACCGCGTTGTCCTAATTGAAACGAACGACAGTTCCCGAGGCCTCCCGAGTCCGTCGCGCCGGGCGCTGGTCGGACCCTTCCGGGCAGGCCGGGCGTGTGCTTTGGTGAGACACGTGCCTGATACCGCCCACTCGACCGAACGCCTCATCGAAACCAACGGTGTGCGATTGCACACCGTTGAAGCGGGCGAGCGCGGCGCACCCGTCGTGCTGCTGGCCCACGGATTTCCCGAACTGGCCTACTCCTGGCGGCACCAAATCCCGGCGCTGGTCGCCGCCGGATATCACGTACTGGCCCCTGATCAGCGCGGCTATGGCCGCTCCAGCCAGCCGCCGAACATCGCCGATTACAACGTCGCCGAGCTGTCCGCCGACCTGATCGGCTTGCTGGATGACGTCGGGGCCGAGCGCGCGGTGTTCATCGGACACGACTGGGGTGCTCCGGTGGCCTGGAGTTCCGCACAGCTGCACCCTGACCGGGTGGCGGCCGTCGTCGGGTTGAGCGTCCCTGCGGTGCCCCGAGCTCAGATTCCGCCGACACAGGCGTTCCGCAAGCTCTTCGGCGACAAGTTCTTCTACATGCTTTATTTTCAGGAGCCCGGTGTGGCCGACGCCGACCTGGGCGCTGATCCGGCAAAGTTCTTGCGTCGGATGATGGGTGGTTTGCAGCCGCGCGGCGACCAGGCGGCCGCGGCACGGATGATCCAGCCCGGGCCGGAGGGCTTCGTCGAGCGGCTGCCCGATCCCGATGGCCTGCCCAGCTGGATCAGCGCCGCCGAACTCGACCACTACATCTCCGAGTTCACCCGCACTGGCTTTACCGGCGGCCTGAACTGGTACCGCAATCTGGACCGCAACTGGGAGATCCTGGCCAACCCGGTGGCCGCCACCATCGCGGTGCCGGCGATGTTCGTCGCGGGCGCCGACGACCCGGTGTTGGGGTTCACCCGCCGCGACCGTGCGGCCGAGGTGGTGACCGGCCCCTACCGCGAGGTGCTGATCGAGGGCGCCGGGCACTGGCTGCAGCAGGAACGCCCGGACGAGGTCAACGAGGTGCTGCTGGACTTTCTCACCGGATTGGAGCTGTCGTGAATCGTCCACTGAACTTCGGTGTCTTCATCACACCGTTTCACCCGACCGGCCAATCGCCGACGGCAGCACTCGAGTACGACATGGAACGGGTTGTCGCGCTGGATCGGCTGGGGTTCGACGAGGCCTGGTTCGGTGAACATCACTCCGGCGGCTACGAGCTGATCGCCTGTCCCGAGGTGTTCATCGCCGCGGCGGCCGAACGAACCAAGCATCTTCGGCTGGGCACAGGAGTGGTATCGCTGCCGTACCACCATCCGCTGATGGTCGCCGACCGCTGGGTGCTGCTGGATCATCTGACCCGCGGCCGGGTGATGTTCGGCACCGGTCCGGGCGCACTGCCGTCAGACGCCTACATGATGGGCATCGACCCGGTCGAGCAGCGCCGGATGATGCAAGAATCCCTGGAGGCGATCCTGGCCCTGTTCCGCGCCGCACCCGGTGAGCGGATCGACCGGCACTCCGACTGGTTCACCCTGCGCGATGCGCAGTTGCACATCCGTCCCTACACCTGGCCATATCCGGAAATCTCTACCGCCGCAATGATTTCACCGTCCGGACCTCGGCTCGCGGGTGCCTTGGGGACGTCGCTGCTGTCGCTGTCGATGTCGGTGCCGGGAGGCTATGCAGCACTGGAAAACACCTGGGAGGTGGTCCGAGAACAGGCATCGAAAGTTGGCCGTGTGGAACCGGACCGCACCGGCTGGCGGGTACTGGGCATCGTGCATCTGGCCGACAGCCGAGATCAGGCGATCGATGACTGCACTTATGGATTACAGGATTTCGCGAAGTACTTCGGCGCTGCGGGGTTTGTCCCGCTGGCGAATCTGGTCGAGGGAGCGCAGTCGCCGCGCGAGTTCGTCGAAGACTATGCCGCTAAAGGCAATTGCTGTATCGGCACACCCGACGACGCGATCGCCTACATCCAAGACTTGGTGGACCGCGCGGGCGGTTTCGGCACCTTCCTGTTGCTCGGCCATGACTGGGCATCGCCTTCCGCCACTTACCATTCGTATGAATTGTTCGCGCGCAAGGTGATTCCACATTTCAAGGGACAGCTAGAAGCGCCGCGGGCTTCTCACGAATGGGCTCGTGGCATGCGCGACCAGCTGTTAGGCCGGGCCGGTGAGGCGGTGGTGAAGGCGATCAGCGAGCACACCGACGAACTCAAGCTGGAAAGCGAGCAGAGCTAGTGCGGGCAGCGGTGCTGCGCGCCGGCCGCATGGTCTACCGCGACGACGTCGCAGATCCGGTGCCTGGACCGGGCCAAGTGCTGGTCTCCGTGCGGTCGTGCGGAATCTGTGGCTCCGACTTACATTTCGCGGCGCACGGCGCCGAGATGCTGGCGCTGACCGAGCAAATGGGCGCGGGCGCCGGCGGCATGCACATCGACCTGGACCGCGACGTCTTCATGGGCCACGAGTTCAGCGCGGAGGTGCTCGAAGCCGGACCCGACACCGACACGCATCCGCCCGGAACACTCGTTACGTCGATCCCGGTACTGCTATCGACCAAGGGAGTCGAACCGATCTTCCAGTCCAACAACACGATCGGCGGCTATGCAGAACGCATGCTGCTTTCGGCGCCGCTGCTACTGCCGATACGCAACGGACTGGATCCGCGACATGCCGCACTGACGGAGCCGATGGCCGTCGGGCTGCACGCCGTCAACAAGTCGGGCGTCCAGCGCGACGAGCCGGTGCTGGTACTCGGCTGCGGCCCGATAGGCATCGCGATCATTGCGGCGCTGCGGATGCAGGGCGTCGAAACTATTGCGGCAGCTGATTTCTCACCACGACGGCGTGACCTCGCTACCACGATGGGCGCGCATCAGACGATCGACCCCGCGACGGGGTCACCGTTTGACTCAGTCACGCCGAAAGTGGTGTTCGAGGCGGTCGGGGTGCCGGGAATCATCGACGACGTGATGCGGCGGGCCCAGCCGGGTACTCGCCTTGTCGTGGCCGGTGTGTGCATGGAAACCGATGCCGTGCACCCGGTCTTCGGCATTGCCAAAGAGATCAACGTGCAGTTCGTTCTCGCCTACGACCCGGCGGAATTCGCCGAGGCGCTGCGGGCAATCTCCGAAGGTGACATCGACGTGAGCCCATTGATCACCGGCGAGGTTGGCCTCGACGGAGTCGGGGCGGCGTTCGACGAACTGGCCGATCCCGAGCGGCACTGCAAGATTCTCGTCACGCCGTAAGCATCCGTCGCCGACGGTGTGGCCCCCGCCGCAGACCTACACCGATATGTGTCGGATCGCTGCGACGATCCTTCCCGGCGCCGTCTACCGTCGGCACCTGCAGTGGCGCTACTCCCTCGTCTGGCGTAAGCCCGCGCAGCGGGTTGAGTCGGCGGCGCCGTGAGGTGAGCGGTAGTTGTCGGAGCCGCAGTTATGATCGAAACTATGTTCGATACCCTCACGGATCCGCTGGCAGTCGCGGGTATCGGTGACCCCGCGTCGATGGCCGATCTGGATCCGTCCCAGCTGGTGGCCGCAGTGGAGTCGTCATATCGGCTGGAGTCGATCTTGGTGGCGCGACGCCTGGCGGCGGTGGGGGCACTGCTGCGCCATCGAGTCGCCGCGAGCCAACGTGCCGAGTCGGCGCGCGGGTATGCGGTGATCGACGGCTACGAACAGACCACCGCGGAGGTGGCGGCGACGATGAACCTGTCGCCGGCGGGCGCGTCCTATCTCGTGTCGCATGCCGAGGCGCTGGACGTCCGACTGCCGAAGGTGGCCGCTCTTCTTGCCGAGGGGCGAACCGATTGGCGCACGGTGCGATTGATCATCAGCCGCACCGACCTGATCACCGATGATGCGGTGATAGCGAAACTCGACGAGTCGCTGGCCGAGCGCATCGGTAAATGGCACAGCTGGTCAAAGCAGCGCATCGTCAACGCCGTCGACGCCGCAGTGCGGTTAGCCGATCCCGACGCCGCTCGCGAGCGCCGCGCCCGAGCGGAAAACGACCGCTACGTCGGGGTCACCGCCCGGGACAACGGGATGGCCGAGATTTACGGCACGGTCGCCGCAGCGGCAGCAACCGCATTCGACCGCCGATTGTCGCAGTTGGCCAAGCAGGTGTGCCCGGACGATCCGCGGACTTTGGATCAACGTCGCGCCGACGCCCTGGCGGCGCTGACCGAAGGCCGCCAATTAGCGTGCCGCTGCGGACAACCGGAGTGCCCCAGCAGAGTCGCTATTGATCGCGATCCAGGCGGCGCGCAGGTGGTCGTCACCGTGGTGGCCAGCGAGGCGACTGTCAACGGCGAAAGCGATCGACCCGGATATCTGGATGGCTACGGCGTCATCGACGCCGAGCAGGTGCGCGAGCTCGCCGCGGCGACCGCATCGCTGCGGCCCGCCGATCTACAGGCCAGTGCCGCCGAAGCGCTGCGATACCAGCCCTCAGCCGCGCTCGAACGTGCCATCCGGTGCCGTGATCTCACCTGTCGCTTCCCCGGTTGCCATCGCCGGGCGACGCACTGCGATATTGATCATACCGTTCCGTTCGACCACGCCAACCCCGCGGCGGGCGGGCTGACGGTAGCGTCCAATCTGAAATGCCTTTGCCGACAACATCATCGGTTGAAAACGTTCGGCGGCTGGCGTGATGAGCAGCTGGACGATGGAACGGTGATCTGGACGTCGCCGACCGGACAGATATACCGGACAAGTCCGGCCGGTGCTGATCTATTCCCCCAACCTCGCGCGCCGGCGTGTGCGGCGCCGGCCCCGAGCAGACGCAGCAGAGCAAAACAACGAAGTGTCCGAATCGCTCAGGCACGCAAGCATAACCGCGAGCAGCGGCCCGTCAACGAGGCCCGTCGCCGCCTGGAAGAAGCGCGTGCGAAGGAGATCGCTGACCGAAAGTTCCGAAACCACATGCGTGACATGTTGTTTCTCTTCAAGGGCCAGCCGAGTACCAGCCCGTTCTGTACGTGGGTCAACGACCCGCGCGAACCCGAAGAACTGCCGCCGGACTGGACGCCCGATGAACCGGAAATAGAGCCCCTCCCCGACGACCCGCCGTTCTGAGGCACTGATCAGCGGTTTGTCTGCGCGGCAAGGCCTTGCGGTTCAGCAGGCGGGTAGCCGCCCGCCGCTTGCAGCTGTCGTGACCACGCACCGATGAGGCTGACCAACTCGTCGAGGCCGCGGCCCAGCGCAGTGGTGATTGGCGCGCATCCCTCGTCGGTGACCACCTCGATCGCCTCTCGGGCCGTCAGCCCGGCGTCGGTGAGCGCGCCATCACGAATCAGCCCGCGTGACTGCAGGCGGTCTTCGGCCACAGCGAGGTCTGCGTCGTTCCAGGCCCTGGTTCGGATATAGCTGCGCAATGGCAGCCCCCAGTAGAGCTCGGTGATCAGGCCGACCTCTACAGCACCGAAACCCGCAGTGGCCCGTCCTCGCCGGACTGGGCCTGCCCCGAGAAGGGTTCGATCGCGATGGCGAGCACTCTCGCCGGGGTGACAGTCATGTGCGGCAGTCCTCGCATAGGGTGCCAGTCATGCTGCGTCTCCTATTCGCATTGGGTCTCGTCGCGGCCGCGCTGTCGGCGTGCGATAGCGGTCCCGGCCCAGTCGGTGACAATCCGCGTCAGGTGACGGTCGTTGGCGCCGGCAACATCCAAGGCCTTCCGGACACGCTCACTGCTGATGTCGGCATCGAGTTCATTGCGCCGGACGTTACCTCGGCGATGGATCAGACCAACGACCGTCAACAGGCAGTCATCAACGCAGTGACCGACGCCGGCGTCGACGCCAAGGACATCAGCACCACCAACGTCAGTGTTCAGCCGCAGTACAGCGGCGGCACCGAGAACATCACCGGCTACCGCGCCAGCAACTCGATCCGGGTCAAGATCCGCAAGCTCGACACGGCATCGCACGTGCTGACGGTCGTCGTCGGCGCTGGGGGCGACGCCACCCGCCTCAACTCGGTCAGCTACTCCATCGAGGACGACTCACAGCTCGTCAAGGACGCGCGGGCGCGGGCATTCCAGGACGCGAAGGACCGCGCCGGCCAGTACGCGCAACTGTCCGGACTCAGCCTGGGCAAGGTGATCTCGATCTCGGAGGCATCGGGTGCGCCGCCCATGCCGACGCCGATGCCACGATCGCCGATGGCGGCCGAAGTGCCGCTGCAACCCGGCCAGCAGACGGTCAGTTTTTCGGTCACCGCAGTCTGGGAGCTGCGCTAGTCCTGGTAGATCCGCGGATCGAGTGTTCCGATATAGGACAGGTCGCGGTACCGCTCGTCGTAGTCCAGCCCGTATCCCACGACGAACTCGTTGGGAATGTCGAAGCCCACGTACGCGATTTCAACGTTGGCGCGCACGGCGTCCGGCTTGCGCAGCAGCGTGCACACCCGCAGCGACCGTGGTCGCCGGGTGGCCAGGTTGCGTCGCAGCCACGACAACGTCAGGCCGGAGTCGACGACGTCCTCGACGATCAGCACGTCACGATCATTGATGTCGCGGTCGAGGTCTTTAAGGATGCGCACCACTCCCGATGATGACGTCGACGACCCGTAGGAGCTGACCGCCATGAATTCGAACTGTGTCGGCAGCGGAATCGCACGCGCCAGGTCGGTGACGAACATGACGGCGCCCTTGAGCACCGTGATCAGCAGCAGGTCCTGCCGCTCGCCAGTGGCCAGGTCGCGGTAGTCGTCGCCGATCTGCGCCCCGAGCTCAGCGGTGCGGGTCTGGATCTGTTCCCCGGTGAGCAGCACCGACTTGATGTCGCCCGGGTACAGCTCGGCCGAGTCGCCTGTCACCACCACAGCCTAGGTTGTCCGCGGTTGTCTGCGACGACCCGTCCCCCTCGCCGCTACGCGGCTGCGGGTACCACCAGCGCCCGGCTTCACCGCGTTTGCGTTCGCCGCCGGATCGGCTCCTGTCGCAGCGTCAGCACGCCACCACAGCGGCCAGCGACCAGCCGCTGACCGCGCAGCGTCGAGCCGACGGCCACCCCGCCCTGGCCTCGCCAGCCGGTAACCAGGAGGTCTACCCCGCGGATCTGCTTGTCGGTCAAGCCGATTGCCCCGCCGGCCAGTAGCCAGCTGCGAATGACTCCGCGGCGAATCGGGTCGGGCAACGCCGTCAACGCTTGCGCGTCCAGGCCCTCGCCTTCTGCCGAGGCGGCCAGCGCTTGCACGATCAACGCGTCGATCAACTCGGTGTCCTCGCGCAAGGCGGTCGCGGTGCGTGCCAGCGCTTCGGCCACACCTCCGCCAAGTACCTCCTCCAGCAGCGGCAATACCTCGTGCCGCAGCCGTGTCCGGGTGAATCGACGGTCGAAATTGTGCGGATCCTGCCACGCCGACAGTCCCAGTTGTGCGCATGCGGCGTGTGTCAGGCGGCGCCGCGCCCCCAGTAGGGGCCGGCACCACGGCGGGTCATGCGCCCGCATTCCAGCGATCGAACGGGCCCCCGAACCGCGGCCCAACCCCAGCAGCACGGTTTCGGCTTGATCGTCGAGGGTGTGACCCAGCAGCACCGCACAAACACCGCGGGCCTCATCCAGCGCACGGTAGCGTGCGCTGCGCGCTGCCGCTTCCGGTCCCCCGTCACCCGTCACATGTACGGAAAGCACTTGGGCTTCAACGCATCCCAAGTCGAGCGCTTGAGTGCGGGCAGCGGCGGCCACAGCAGCGGAACCGGTCTGCAGGCCGTGGTCGACGATCAGCGCGGTGGTCGGCAACAGGTCAGCGGCAACCGCGGTGAGCGCCAATGAATCTGGGCCACCGGAAAGCGCCACGCACCAACGTTCGGTATCCGCGAGGTAGGTCTTGGCGAACGCCGCGACAGCCGCGTACAGCTCGCCTACAGCACCCGATCGATCCATCGCCCGGGGTCTTCGATCTCGGTCGGCAAGGGCATCGTCTCGGGGCCCGTCCAGATCGTGTTGAACCGCTCCATCCCCACCCGGCCCACCACGTGGTCGACAAAGGCCTTACCCCGGGTGTACTGACTGATCTTGGCATCGATACCCAGCAATGCACGCAAAAGACGTTGCAGCGGCGTTTGTTTGCGATGTCGGCGGTCGTCGAACCGGCTCCGGATCGTCGCGACGGACGGCACCACCACCGGTCCGACCGCGTCCATCACGTGATCGGCGTGGCCCTCCAGCACAGTGACAAGCATCAAAAGTTGATCTAGGGCCTGACGCTGCGGTTCAGACTGCACCGCGCGCATCAGTCCCAGCACACCCGAAGCGTGGGCGTCGGGACCACCGGACGATTCGCCGCGGCCGCGAACGAGGTCGGCCAGCCGCGCCACAATTTGACTGACGTCGTCGGCGCTATCTTGGGTGAGCACCCCAAGCGCGTGTGCCATGTAGCCCGATAGCCAGGGGTTGGCAGTGAACTGCACCCGATGGGTGACCTCGTGCAGGCACACCCACAGCCGGAAATCCGAAGGCTCCACCCGCAATTGACGCTCGACCGCGAGGACATTGGGATACACCAGCAGCAGGCAACCGGTGTCGTCTGCGAACGGGTCGTACTGGCCGAGGATGGCGGATGCGGCGAACGCCAACACGGCACCGGTCTGCGCGCCGGTGACCCGGCCGCTGACGAATCCTCGCGGCTTGTCGGTTCCGCCCGTCATGACCCGCATCGACTCGGCTGCCGCACGGACCCATGCCGGCCGGTCCACGATGCGCGCGTCGGGAACCACGTCGCTGGTCTGCAGACCAGTCACGTCGCGCACCGGCGGTTCGGCCGCCTTTGCAGCACCGGCCAGGTCGTCGATGATCTGGCGGCGGGTGTAGTCGGTGGCGGGTGGGCCGGTGCGCGCCAGCCATTCGCCGACGGTGGCCGCGAATCGCCAGTCCACGGCGCGCCCGACGGTCAGCTCCGATGATGTGGTCACGCCACGCATCCACATGACCATAGGGCCGCAGCCAGGTTGTCGATCGCGATGCGACCGGTCGGGCCGGCCTCGTTGGAGATCAGCGCGAACGTCAGCACACGTCCACTCCTGTCGGTGATCACCCCGGCCAACGCATTGGTGGCGGTCAGCGAGCCCGTTTTGGCGCGCAGCCAGCCGGCCGCGGGACCGGGCCTGAAGGTGGGATCCAGGAAGCGGTCGGCCAGCGTGCCGCTGCCGCCGGCGATCGGCAACACATCCAGCAACGGCCGCAGCTCGGGCTTATCCGGGCCGGCCGCGGCCTGGACGACGGCGTCGAGGGCCTTAGCGGTCAGCCGGTCGTCGACCGACAACCCGCTGGAATCCTGCAACGACGCGCCGGCGATGTCGATATGCGCTGTCCTCAGCCGATTGGTCACCGCGTCCACCGCACCGGCGAAGCTGAGCGGCCGGTGCAGAGCCGCCGCGACTTCGCGACCAATGCATTCGGCCATCACGTTGTCGGAGGCGTTCATCATCTCGTACAGCCGCTGGATCAGCGGCGCCGACTGCACGGCGGCCAGCTGCTGGGCGCCGGCCGGCGCGGGATGGGCGGCGATCGTCACCCGTGTCGGGTCGACCCCGAGTGCGACGGCCAACGCCTGGCCTGCGTCCAGCGCCGGGCTGTGCGACCGGCTCGAGTCGGTCGTCGCCGGTTGCACGCGTCCGGCGTCGAGCATCACCGACTCGATCGGGGCGACGTCGCCGCCTTCGATGTCGCCGGGATCCCAGCCCGGTGCCACTTTCGGGCCGCTGAATACCGAGGTGTCGACCTGCACGGCGGTCGGTGTCACGCCACTGCGGCGGACCTGATCGGCCAGATCACTGATGCGGGCCGCGCCGTGATACCACGTCTGCTGGCCAGGCGGCACCGCCGAGAGTGTCGGATCACCACCGCCCACGAGTATGACGACCCCCGGCTGGCTGGCCGCGACCACCCGGGTGGTGACCCGCGCCGCACGGTCGAGCGAGAGCAGCGCGGCCGCGGCGGTAAGCGTTTTGTTCGTCGACGCCGGTTGCAACGGCAGGCTGTCCTGCTGCTGCCAGAGTTCCTTGGCGGTGAGCGCGTCGGTGACCCGCCCGCCCAGCCGCCCCAGATTCGGGTCGGCCAATGCCGCCGCCAGCGCAGCGGACAAGCCCCCGACGGTCGGCATCGCGGCGGTATCGGCCACCGGCACGACACCAGGTTGCGCGCTCACCGCAGGTGGCGGAGGGGGGATGTGGGCACCACTGGCGCCGCGACCGCTCGCGGTGAACAACGCGGCCGCCGCCACCACGAGGGCAACAACCGCCAACACGGCCGCCCCCACGATCAGGTGGGTGGATCGCCGCCACTGTGTGGGACGCATGACTCTCCTGACTCTTCCGGTCCCATTCTGCCCAACCGCTCACAGACCGACCGGGCGCGATCGGGTCGCAGCGCGCTGCATTAGGGTTACTCCGACGTCAGCCAACGACCAGTTGACCCCACGAAGGAGCCGAGCCGGTGCAATTCGACGTGATCATCGAAATCCCGAAGGGCCAGCGAAACAAGTACGAGGTCGATCACGATACTGGTCGGATTCGGCTGGATCGCTACCTCTACACCTCGATGGCGTACCCGACCGATTACGGCTTCATCGACGACACGCTCGGCGAGGACGGCGACCCGCTCGACGCGATGGTCTTGCTGCCCGAGCCGCTGTTTCCCGGTGTGCTGGTGGAAGCCCGGCCGGTCGGGATGTTCCGGATGACCGACGAAGCCGGCGGCGACGACAAAGTGCTGTGTGTCCCCGCGAAAGATCATCGCTGGGATCAGATCAACGACATCGAGGACGTGCCCGCCTTCGAGTTGGACGCCATCAAGCACTTCTTCTCGCAGTACAAGGCGCTAGAGCCAGGCAAGTACGTCAAGACGGCTGACTGGGTTGGGCGCACCGAGGCCGAAGCTGAGGTGCAGCGCTCGATCGAGCGGTTCAAAGCCGGCGGGCACTAGGGGCGATCGCAAGCGCGGCGGAGCCGGGCGCAGCGGGTCGCCACCGGCACTAAGTGGCGATCGCAAGCGCGGCGAAGCCGGGCGCAGCGGGTCGCCACCGGCACTAAGTGGCGATCGCAAGCGCGGCGAAGCCGGGCGCGGCGGGTCGCTAATCCGTTGTCAGCCGCCCCATTTGGCGGCTTCGGCTTGGTCGCGGGCCAGCATGGCCATGGTGTTGGCCTCATGGGTGCCCGCCATG
>NZ_LZKJ01000133.1 GCF_001672775.1 Mycobacterium kyorinense
TTTGCCGGTGCCGGCTTCGAGTTCGGTCAGGGTGGTGGACACGATGATGGTGGCCGGCAGCCCATTGTGTTGACCTAACTGGCCGGAGGCCAGCAGGGCGCGGGCGGCGGCGAGCAGTGCGTCGTGGTGGCGTTGGGCGGTGCTGCGGGTGTCGCGGTCGATGGCCTCTTGGGACGGGGTGCCGCTCACACAGGGGGTGGGGTCCTCAGGGTTGCACATGCCGGGGGCGGCCAGTTTGGCCCATATTGCTTCGATGGCCGCGCGCAGCTCGGGGCTCACACAGCCGGTTAGCTGCGACATCGCATCGGGGTGCTGATTGCCTAGACCCAGGCCGCGGCGTCGGGCCCGGTCGGTGTCGGTGTAATCGCCGTCGGGGTTGAGACAGTCGGTGAGGCGGGCGGCGAGCTTGGCCAAGTCATCGGGGCGGTGTTCGCCGGCCAGCTGGGCCAGGTGGGCTTCGGCGCGTTCGCGGGTCTCTACGTCCACGGCGTCGGGTAGCCGGTGATAAAAGCTGCGGATCACCGCCACGTGCCCGGCCCCGAGGGTCCCGGCGCGCAGCGCGGCGGCGGTGGCCGGCAGCAGCGGTTCGAGCGGTTCGCCGGTGATCGCGCGGCGCGGCCCCAGATCGGCGGCCTCACCGATGCGCCGGGCGGCGTCGGCGCGGGTGATGCCCAACCGTTCGGCCAGCGCAAACCCCAGCTTGCCACCCAGCTCGGCTTCACTAGCCTGCTCGGCGAGCTGGTTGATCAGCGGATGTTCGACAGCGGGCAGCTGGCGGCGCAGCGTCTCACACCGCTGCAACATGACCAGCCGCTCGGGAGTGGTCAGCCCGTCAAAGCACAAGTCCAAGGCCCGTTTGAGGTATGCGGTCAGCCCATCGAAGACCACGTCGATCTCCTCACGACCACTAGAAAGCATGTTCGAATTCTATCGACGGGACAGGACCCGGCGCGAGCATCAAAATCCTGGTTGTGGATAAGGCGCTAACTGTGGATAAACCACAGCCCTAGTGTTGTACCCATGTCGACCCGGATGGCGGCAGTCGACGCGCAGTTCTACTGGATGTCGGCCAAGATTCCCAACGATCAGTTTTTGCTCTATGCATTCGACGGCCAACCCGCGGATATCGAGCGCCTCGCCGACGAGCTGCGCCGCCGGGCCCAGGTGTGTCCGGCCTTGACGATCCGCGTCAAGGATGGATCCGCGCTCACCTACCCGCAGTGGGTACCGATGGCCGTCGAGCCAGCGCATACCCACTGCCACCAACTGCACGACAACACCTGGCGCGGCTGTCTGGACGCGGTGGTGCGGCTCGCCGAGAAACAGCTGGACGCCCGCCGAACACCATGGCGGCTCCACCTTTTCGCGCCGGTGCACGACATACCAGGCGGCACCGGCCCAGGCGCCGTTGCGGTCCTGCAGGTCGCGCATGCGCTGGCCGACGGCGCCCGCACCGCGGCGTTGGCCGGCTGGCTGTTCGGCCGCGACGCCGCCGTGCCCGACGTCGCCGCCCCCTCGCCGGGCTTCCTGCCGTGGCGTGCTCTGGTGGCGGCACGCACCCACCGCCAGCTGGCCCGAGACCGGCAGGCCGGGCTTGTCGAGCAGCCTGTGGGATCACGGCCCGTGCTGAGCACCAACGCGCGTCCCGCCGGATCACGCGCGGTACGAACGCTGGTGCGCGACCGTTTCCAATTGCCCGGCCCTACGGTTACCGTCGCTGTGTTGGCCGCAGTGTCCGTTGCGCTTTCCGAACATCTGGGTGCGGCGGTCGACGTGCTAGGCGCCGAGGTGCCGATGGCCAAACCCGGTGCACGCCATGCGCATAACCATTTCCGAAACGTCTCGGTGGGGCTGTACCCCGGACTGCCACGAGAGGATCGAGCACAGCGGATTGTCGCCGAGTTGACCGCTGCACGCCGCCGCGCCGAGCATCCAGCGGCACGGGCCGCCGACCGAGCATTCGCGGCGGTTCCCGCGCCGCTGTTGCGCTGGGGCGTCGCTCAATTCGACGCCGATGCACGACCCGCCGAAGTATCCGGCAATACCGTGGTGTCCAGCGTCTACCGCGGACATGCTGACCTGCGCTTGGGAGGTGCACCGGTGTTGTTGACTGCCGGATATCCGGCGCTCTCACCGGCGATGGGCCTTACCCACGGCGTGCACGGGATCGGCGACACCATCGCGATCAGCGTCCATGCGGCAGAATCGGCGATCGGCGACATCGATGCCTATCTGCAGCGATTAGACGCTGCGTTGTAATTCATTGGGCGTCACCAGATTTGGCTTCCGCATCGCGGGTCAGGCCGGCAGCGACGATCAGCTCCTCGTGCAGCTCGAACCACACGGTGTGGTAGGAGTCGATGAGCGGTCGAGACAGCCAGATGTTCTCCCCGGCCCGGACTTTGTCCAGCGCCGCCTGCAGCTTGGTCGAGTAGCGGCTCAGCCGCGGCAGCTCCGCCGCGGCCGCCGCAATGACCGGTAGCACCTGCTGATGCACCCGCTCCAGCCGCGCCACGATCGCCGCATCGTAGGCGGCATCGTCGTGGGCGTTGGACTCTCCGTCTTTGACTTGCCAATCGGTGACCAGCGCCTTGAATTCTGTGTTGACTGACCTGAATTCGTCGTAGGCGCCTGCCACCGCGGCAGCGTTGATGCCGGCGCGCTCCTCGGCCAACAGCTCGCCGAGCCGGGCGCGTCCCTCGGGGCTGATTCGCACGGTCGTCCCGGCGATCAGCAGACCCGATTGCGTCAGCCGCTCGATGGTGCCGGCGAGATCGGCTGGATCGGCGCTTAACGTCGCCGCCAGGTCAGCGGTGCCCACCCGGCCCTTCAGCCGAACCGCTTGCAGCACCACCAATTCGCTCATGGGGGATCGCCCTCGCTCCGCCGCAGCTCGGCCAGCATCGCGAGCAGTGAGCTCTCCCCCCCGGCATGCTGTGGACTGAGACGCCGTGCGATCTCGGCCAACTCGCGCAGTTCCGGGGTGTTGTCCTCTGACCAAGCCGCAAGCCCTAGGGTGCCCTCGCGTACTTCGCCTTCAGTGCCGTCGACGGTCACCAATTTGCCCGCCAGCGATTCGGACACGCCGCCGCCACATCCGACCACGGCGACCCGGCCGAGTTCACGACTGACCACTGCGGCGTGGCTGGTGGCGCCACCGGTTTCGGTGACGACCCCGCGCGCGACCAGTATGCCGTGCACATCATCGGGGCTGGTGTGACTGCGCACCAGGATGACGTCTTCGCCTCGCTCGGCGGCATCGACCGCTTCGTCGACGTCCGTGTAAGCCCGACCGGCTGCCACCCCCGGGCAGGCTGGCAAGCCGGAAGCCAAAAGTGGTGCGGACAAGCGGGTTTCGGGCTGCAGGGACGGCCGCAGCAGCGCCTCGACGTGGGCCGGGGTGACACGGCGCAAGGTCTCGGCGTCGTCAATCAGGCCGTCAGCCCGCAAATGCAGCGCCAGGCGCACGGCGGCCTGCGCCGATCGCTTCGCGGCCCGGGTCTGCAGCAGCCACAGTCGGCCGCTCTCGACGGTGAATTCGATCTCCTGGACGTCGGCTGTGAGCCGCTCCAGCATGCGGGCAGCGGCCGTCAGCGCGGCATAGATGTCCGGTTGCTGCTCGCGCAATTCGGTGATCGGGTGGACGTCGACGGTGCCTGACACCACGTCGTCGCCTTGGCCGCCGACCAGCCACTCGCCGAACTCTTCGTTGGCGCCAGTCATGGGGTTGCGCGAAAACATCACGCCGGCACCAGAATTAGTGTCAGCGTTGCCGAACACCATCGCCTGCACCACCGCTGCGGTGCCGCCGTGATCGTCCAAGCCGTGGTGAGCACGGTAGGCCACGGCCCGCGGTGAGTTCCACGACGCAAACACCGCCTCGATCGCCGCGCGTAACTGCAAGTACGGGTCGTCGGGCACCGCATCGGCGACGATGCGCTGATACCAGCCGGTGAACCGGCGCCGGGTATCGCGGGCGAACGCCGCACCGCGCGCCTTGGCCAGCGCTTGTTCGGCGGCGTCGCACATGCCCACGTCCAGCACCGTGTCCATCATCCCTGGCATCGACAGAGCCGCACCGGAACGCACGCTGACCAGCAGCGGACGTGGTCCCCGTCCGAACGTGCGCGAAGTTGCGGCCTCCAACTCGCGCAGCGCCTCGAGCACGTCGGCCCAGATCGCGGCCATTGTCGGCTCGGGCGCCGCCAGGTACCGGGTGCCCACCGCGGTGGTGATGCAAAACCCCGGCGGCACCGGCAGACCGTGCCGGCGCATGGTGTCGATGCCGAATCCCTTGTGGCCCAAGAGTTCGGGCGGATGGTTCCCCTGGCCGTCCAAACGCAGTACCGCTTCACCCGACATCGTCAGGACTGGCCGCGCAACAGACCGAAGCCGAAGTTCGCGCCGAAGCCCCGGCGCAACGCCACGTGAATCCACAGCAGCGCGTAGGGTTCCAGCAGCCGCGCCACCCGCAAGTCTCCGGCGTCCACGGCCTCGAAGCCCAACTCGACGACCAGCCCCGCAGCCACCGACTTTGCCTGGTCCTCGTCGCCGCAGATGAACATCACCGGTTGGCCGGATAGTTGCGGCCCATCCATCAGCGCCGCGCCGATCTGATTCATCGCTTTGCAGACTCGCGCGCCGGGCGCCCAGAAGGAGACCTGTTCAGCGCCGGAACTGGTGAGCCCGACCTCGAGCGCGGTGAAGTCGGGAGTGAGCGGATTGGTGCAATCGATGAGGACCTTGCCGGCGAGGTTGCCGCAGCTCTGTACGGCCAGCTGAGTGCCCTGCCACGGCGTGCACAGCACCACGACATCGGCTGCGGCGGCAGCAGATTCGTTGGCCAAGACCGCGCCCAGCGGCGCGTACTTGGGATCGTCGGGGTCGCGCACTCCGAATGTGACGTCGTGGCCGCGGTCCCGCCACGCCGTACCCAGGGTGCGCCCGACGTTGCCGGCGCCAATGATCGCGATCTTGATGTCAGCTCCTTGCGTTGTTAGCGGGTGGCAGGATACTTCTGCCTACCCGATGATCTAGGTTGGCGTCTATGACTGCCTATGATGTCGGTTTACTGATTCTGCGGCTGGTGCTGGGGCTGACGCTGGCCGCCCATGGTTACAACAAGTTCTTCGGCGGCGGCCGCATCCCGGGAACCGCGCGCTGGTTCTCGAGTATCGGCATGAAGGCCGGCACGTTCCAGGCCGTGGTCGCGGCCACCACCGAAATCTCCGCCGGCCTGGGGTTGGCCGCCGGGTTGCTCACCCCCATCCCGGCCGCCGGCTTCGTGGCGCTGATGTTCGTCGCCGCCTGGACCGTACACCGGCCGCACGGCTTCTTCATTATCAACGAAGGCTGGGAGTACGTCATGGTGCTGGCGGTCGGCGCCGTCACGGTGGCCACCGTGGGCCCCGGCCAGTACAGCCTGGATTGGCTACTCCTCGGGAACTCGTTCGGCGGCTGGACCGGCCTGCTGATCGCGGTGCTGCTCGGACTGGGCGGCGGCATCGGCCAGCTGGTGATCTTCTACCGGCCGCCGGTCAAGCAGGAGCAGTAGCGGCTGTCGCCTGAGCGAACAGTTTCCATTCTCCGGGTACGCCCTTGAGCACATGCGTATCGCGGTCTTGGAAAGCGATCCCAGAGCCGTTCACGAGATCCTTGACGGCGCCTGATACCAGCACCTCTCGCCTGAGCCAGCGCGCCGATGCGAGCGCCGATGTGGAGGCGACTGGTCACACACTCGGCGAATACGGCAGGCTGCTGCCGGTGTTCTCGTCGACCGCAACCTGCCCACCGAGATATGGGAACGCGCGCTGCGCGCATGCGGTGCGATTGCAGATCTTGCAACCTGCCCCGATCGGCACGGCGGTGCCCGGGTCGTCGAGAGCGACGCCGGTAGAGTAGACCAGCTTGTCGGCATGGGCGAGATCGCAGCCCAAACCGATCGCGAAACTGGTGTGCTGGCCGAGATAACCGCGGCCTTCCGGGGCGGTGGTCTTGGCGATCCAGAAGTACGAGCGGCCATCGGGCATCTGGGCCACCTGAGTGACGATCCGGCCCGGCTGGGCAAACGCGTCGTGCACCACCCACAGCGGGCAGCTGCCGCCGACCCGGCTGAAGTGAAAAGCAGTGGCCGACTGGCGCTTCGAGATATTGCCGGCCTTGTCGGTGCGCACGAAGATGAACGGAACCCCGCGGCACGCCGGGCGCTGCAACGTCGAGAGCCGATGGCAAATGGTCTCGAAGCCCACTTCGAAGCGCCGCCCAAGCAAGTCGATGTCGTAACGTAGTTCTTCGGCAGCCCTTTGGAATGCGCGATAGGGCAAGAGAAATGCGCCGGCGAAATAATTGGCCAGCCCTATCCGGGCGACGCCACGCGCCTCGGCGCTGAGCTGGTCGTCGGTGGCCACGATGCTCGAGATCAGCTCCGACTGGCTGATCAGCGCGAGCTGGGTTGCGATCTGGAAGGCCCGCTGGCCCGGCAGCAGACGGTGGGCGACTCGAAGTACCCGGGTCACCGGGTCGAAGGAGCGCTTGGTGGTGTCGGGCAGATCGGCGTCGACGACGACGGTGACGCCGAACTTTTCGGCCATCAGTTTCGGCAATTGGATGTCCAGCCCGCCGATGCGCATCTCGTTGTCGGCAAACATCTGCTCGGCCGCGACGTCGAGATCACCGATGTAGTTATTGCGGTCGTAGAAGAAGTCACGCACTTCCTCGAATGGCATCGGCTGCTCGGGTGGCAGCGATGTCTCCGTGGTGGCCCGCAAGCGATAGGCCTCCACTTCGTCGGTGGCATCGCGCAGACGACGGTGCACAGCTACCAGGCTGCGGCCGACTTCGGGCATTCGCGAGACCAGTTCCTCGACCTGGGCCCGGCTGACGTTCTCGGCTGCCGTCGCGGTGAAGACCTCCGACAGGTCGGCCACCAACCGCGCGTCTGTCTCCGAGGAGAAGTAGTTCGCCGGCAGATCGAAGCGCTCGGTCAGCGCCAGCAGGACCGGCACTGTGATGGGCCGCTGATCATTTTCCAGCTGGTTGACATAGCTGGTGGACAAATCCAGCGCGCGGGCCAACGCCGCTTGCGTGAGCCCTCGTTCTTCGCGCAACCGCCGCAACCGGGCGCCCGAGAACATCTTTGCCACCGCCGACACTGTACTCCAGCCGGTATCCGCAAGATTCGCAAAATGGTCGCGATAAGGACGCAAAATTACGCATTTACGGGGTCTTTCTCCCGCTGGAATGTGTGCGTAGTGTGCGAATTATGTTGAACCATTCCGTCCGGACTCACCGCAGCGCCGACGATTTTCCGCGGACCGAGCATCTCGCCTACAAAATCGCGGAAGTCGCCGCTGATCCGGTGCCGGTGCCTGTCGAGACCGCAGCGATGGTGATCAACCGGATGATCGACAACGCGGCAGTCAGCGCCGCCTCGGTGCTGCGGCGACCGGTCACCACAGCTCGCCAGCAGGCCACTGTGCACCGGGCCCGGCCGGGTGCCACGGTGTTTGGCGTCGACGGCCGCTATTCGGCGGAGTGGGCGGCCTGGGCCAACGGTGTCGCGGTGCGCGAACTCGACTTCCACGACACATTTCTGGCTGCTGAATACTCGCATCCCGGCGACAACATCCCCCCGCTGGTGGCGGTGGCACAACAGCTCGGCGTGCGAGGCGCGGACCTGATCCGCGGGCTGGCGACCGCCTATGAGATCCAGATCGATCTGGTCCGCGGAATCTGCTTGCACGAGCACAAGATCGACCATGTCGCGCATCTGGGCCCGTCGGTGGCCGCCGGGCTGGGCACCATGTTGCGGCTCGACGTCGACACCATCTACCAGGCGATCGGGCAGGCGCTGCACCTGACAACGGCGACCCGTCAATCCCGCAAGGGATCGATCTCCAGCTGGAAGGCGTTCGCGCCGGCGCACGCCGCCAAGGTGGCTATCGAGGCGGTCGACCGGGCGATGCGCGGCGAGGGCTCGCCGGCCCCGATCTGGGAGGGCGAGGACGGCGTCATCGCGTGGTTGCTGTCCGGGCCGGAGCACGTCTACGAGGTGCCGTTGCCGGCCCCCGGCGAACCCAAGCGTGCCATTCTCGACAGCTACACCAAGGAGCACTCTGCCGAGTACCAGAGCCAGGCGCCCATCGACCTGGCCCGCCGGCTGCGCGACCGCATCGGCGACCTCAGCCAGGTCGCATCGATCGTGCTGCACACCAGCCACCACACCCACGTCGTGATCGGCACCGGCTCCGGTGACCCGCAAAAGTTCGACCCGGACGCATCGCGGGAAACGCTTGACCACTCGCTGCCCTACATCTTCGCGGTCGCGCTGCAGGACGGCACCTGGGACCACGAACAGTCCTATGCACCCGAACGTGCCCACCGGCCAGACACGGTCGAATTGTGGCGCAACATCTCCACCGTCGAGGATCCCGAGTGGACGCGCCGCTATCACTCGACCGACCCTGCCGAGAAGGCCTTCGGAGCACGTGCGGAAGTCACGCTGAAGAGCGGCGAGGTGATCAGCGACGAGCTGGCGGTCGCCGATGCGCATCCGTTGGGCGCGCGGCCGTTCGGGCGCGAACAGTATGTGGGCAAATTCACCAAGCTTGCCGATGCGGTGGTGGATGCCACTGAGCGGCAACGGTTCCTGGCCGCCGTCGAGGGTGTCGCCGACCTGAAGGGTGGTGAGCTGGGCCTGCTGAACGTGCGGGTGCTGCCCGAAGTGCTGGACAAGGCGCCGACCATTCCTTCCGGGATCTTTCGATGACCGGCCTGCTGGGGGCGGCGTCGAGTGCCGCCGACAAACGCGCAGCGCTGCGCGCCGGACTTGAATCCGGTCAGCTGCAACGCTTCCCGGGTGCGTTCTCGCCGCTGGTCGCCAAGCTCGTCGCCGAGATCGGCTTCGAGGGCGTCTACGTCTCCGGCGCGACGCTGTCGGCCGATCTGGGGTTGCCCGACATCGGGCTGACCACATTGACCGAAGTCACCGCGCGCGGCGCCCAGATCGCGGCGGCCACTGATCTGCCAACCTTCATCGACGCCGACACCGGCTTCGGTGAGCCGATGAACGCCGCACGCACGGTTACCGTCCTGGAGGACGCCGGTTTGGCCGGCTGCCATCTCGAGGACCAGGTCAACCCCAAGCGGTGCGGCCACCTCGACGGCAAAGCTGTTGTGTCCACAGCCGAGATGGTCAAGCGGATCCGCGCGGCGGTGACGGCACGACGCGACCCGAACTTCGTCGTCTGCGCCCGCACCGACGCCGCGGGTATCGAGGGCGTGCCCGCCGCGATCGACCGTGCCCGTGCCTACGCCGACGCCGGGGCCGATCTGATCTTCACCGAGGCGCTAGCCGGCGCCGCGGACTTCGAACGCTTTCGCGCCGCGGTGGACACGCCGCTGCTGGCCAACATGACGGAATTCGGCAAGTCGGAACTGCTGAGCGTGCGGCAGCTTTCCGACATCGGCTACAACGTCGTGATCTATCCGGTCACGACGCTGCGGCTGGCGATGTTCGCCGTCGAAGCCGGCCTGCGTGAAATCGACTCCAGCGGAACGCAAGCCAGCCTACTAGGTCAGATGCAGCACCGTAGCAGGCTTTATGAGTTGCTGCGCTATGCCGACTACAACCAGTTCGACGACGACATCTTCAACTTCTCCGTGAAAGGAGCGGATCAATGATTTCAGTGGCCCCCGCCGAGCCGAAGATTCACAAGGGCCTGGCCGGCGTCGTCGTCGACACCACCGCAATCTCCAAGGTGGTGCCGCAGACCAACTCGCTGACCTACCGCGGCTACCCGGTCCAGGATCTGGCGGCCCACTGCAGTTTCGAGCAAGTGGCTTACCTGCTGTGGCATGGGGAATTGCCGACGGACGCCCAGTTGGCGTTGTTCAACCAACGTGAGCGTGCCAGTCGGCGGCTGGACCGTTCCATGCTCTCGCTACTGGCCAAGCTGCCCGACACCTGCCACCCGATGGACGTGGTGCGCACGGCGATCAGCTACCTCGGCGCCGAAGACCCGCAAGAGGACGACAGCGCCGAATCGGCGAACTTCGCCAAGTCGCTGCGGATGTTCGCCGTGCTGCCCACCATCGTCGCCGCCGACATGCGGCGCCGCCGCGGGCTGGATCCGGTTGCACCGCACAGTCATCTCGGCTACGCCGAGAATTTCTTGACCATGTGCTTCGGCGAGGTCCCCGAACCGGTCGTCGTGTCCGCGTTCGAACAATCGATGATTCTCTACGCCGAGCACAGCTTCAACGCATCGACCTTCGCTGCGCGGGTCGTGACCTCGACCCAGTCGGACATCTACAGCGCGGTCACCGCGGCGATCGGTGCCCTCAAGGGCCCGCTGCACGGCGGGGCCAACGAGGCGGTGATGCACGACATGATTGAAATTGGCGATCCTGCAAAGGCTTCGGAGTGGATCGCGGGCAAGTTGTCACGCAAAGAGAAAGTCATGGGCTTCGGGCACCGCGTCTATAAGAATGGCGACTCGCGGGTGCCGACGATGAAAGCGGCATTGGCCCGGGTCGCGGCCGTGCGCGGCGGCCAGCGCTGGCTGGACATCTACTCCATTCTGGAAACCGAGATGTTTCAGGCGACCGGGATCAAGCCCAATCTCGACTTTCCCACCGGCCCTGCCTACTACCTCATGGGATTCGACATCCCCAGCTTCACCCCGTTGTTCGTGATGAGCCGCATCACCGGGTGGACCGCTCATATCATCGAGCAGGCCGGCGCCAACGCGCTCATCCGGCCGCTGTCCCAATACTCCGGCTTGCCGCAGCGCAGCCTGTCCTAACGCTGTGTTCGCCAAGGTTCTCGTCGCGAATCGCGGGGAGATCGCGATCCGCGCTTTCCGCGCGGCCTACGAACTGGGCGTAGCGACCGTCGCGGTCTACCCGTACGAAGACCGTAACTCGGTGCACCGGTTGAAGGCTGACGAGTCCTACCAAATCGGGCAGCGCGGTCATCCCGTGCGGGCCTACCTGTCGGTCGACGAGATCGTGGCGACCGCCGCGGAGTGCGGAGCGGACGCGATTTATCCCGGTTACGGCTTCCTGTCGGAGAATCCGGAACTAGCGCTCGCGTGCGCCTCCGCGGGCATCACGTTCATCGGCCCGAGCGCCGAGGTTCTGGAACTCGCCGGACACAAGTCACGGGCGATCGCGGCGGCGCGCACCGCCGGGCTACCGGTCCTGGCCTCGTCGAAACCCTCGGTATCGGTGGACGAACTGGTGGGAGCCGCCGAGTCAATGCAGTTTCCGTTGTTCGTCAAGGCCGTCGCCGGCGGCGGTGGCCGCGGGATGCGCCGCGTCCTCGAGGCCGCCGCGCTACCCGAGGCGATCCAAGCCGCCAGCCGGGAGGCCCAGTCGGCGTTCGGCGACGCCGCGGTGTTCCTCGAGCAAGCGGTGGTGCACCCGCGCCACATCGAAGTGCAGATCCTGGCCGACAATCACGGCAACGTCATTCACCTGCATGAGCGCGATTGCAGTCTGCAGCGGCGGCATCAGAAAGTCATCGAGCTCGCGCCCGCACCGAACCTGGACCCCGCAGTGCGGGATCGGATCTGTGCTGACGCAGTTACGTTCGCCGAGCAGATCGGCTACAGCTGCGCCGGCACCGTGGAATTTCTGCTCGACCGCACTGGGCGGCATGTGTTCATCGAGATGAACCCGCGCATCCAGGTGGAGCACACGGTCACCGAAGAGATCACCGACGTCGACCTGGTATCCGCCCAGCTGCAGATCGCCGCCGGGCGGACGTTGACAGAGCTTGGGCTAGACCAGCATTCGATCACCCCGCACGGCGCAGCCTTGCAGTGCCGGATCACCACCGAAGACTCGGCGAACAATTTCCGTCCGGATACCGGTCGCGTCACGACCTATCGCACCCCCGGCGGTGCCGGGATCCGGCTGGATGGCGGGACCTCGCTGGGCGCGGAGATCAGCGCGCACTTCGACTCGATGCTGATCAAGCTCACCTGCCGCGGCCGCGATTTCGACACCGCCGTGAACCGCGCGCGCCGGGCAGTGGCCGAGTTCCGCATTCGCGGAGTGTCGACGAACATCCCGTTCCTGCAAGCCGTTCTGGACGACCCGGACTTCCAGGCCGGTGACATCACCACCTCTTTCATCGACGAACGAGCACAGCTGCTCACCTCGCGCACGTCGGCCGACCGCGGCACCAGGATCCTCAACTACCTGGCCGACGTGACGGTCAACCGGCCGCATGGCGAACGGCCGTCGGCCGTGTACCCGCACGACAAGCTGCCCGATATTGACATCTCGGTGGCCCCGCCGGCCGGATCCAAGCAGCGTCTGGACGAGCTCGGGCCGGACCGATTCGCGGAGTGGCTGCGCGACTCGCGCGCGGTCGGGGTCACCGACACCACCTTCCGTGACGCGCACCAGTCGCTGCTGGCCACCCGGATCCGTACGACCGGCCTGTTGAAAGTAGCGCCCTATATCGCGCGGTCGATGCCGCAGCTGCTGTCGGTCGAGTGTTGGGGTGGAGCGACTTACGATGTCGCACTGCGGTTCTTGAAGGAAGACCCGTGGGAGCGGCTGGCGGCTCTGCGTGAAGCCCTGCCCAACATTTGTCTGCAGATGCTGCTGCGGGGACGCAACACGGTCGGGTATACGCCCTACCCGGCGAGCGTGACGGCGGCCTTTGTGGAGGAGGCCGCGGCAACCGG
The DNA here is from genome assembly GCF_001672775.1 of Mycobacterium kyorinense. Taxonomy (GTDB): domain Bacteria; phylum Actinomycetota; class Actinomycetes; order Mycobacteriales; family Mycobacteriaceae; genus Mycobacterium; species Mycobacterium kyorinense_A. The sequence goes on from NZ_LZKJ01000133.1 coordinate 12,702, forward strand.
TGTGGACATCTTCCGGATCTTCGATGCGCTGAACAATGTCGACTCGATGCGGCCGGCCATCGACGCTGTCCGCGAGACCGGAACGGCCGTTGCCGAGGTCGCGATGTCCTATACCGCTGACCTGAGCGATCCGGCGGAAAACCTGTACACGCTCGACTATTACCTGAAGCTGGCCGAGCAGATTGTCGAGGCGGGCGCGCATGTGCTCGCGATCAAGGACATGGCCGGCCTGCTGCGGGCCCCTGCCGCCGCGACCCTGGTGTCGGCGCTGAAGTCGCGCTTCGCCCTGCCCGTGCACGTGCACACCCACGACACCCCAGGTGGTCAGCTGGCCACCTACGTAGCGGCCTGGCACGCCGGTGCCGACGCCGTCGATGGCGCTGCTGCGCCTTTGGCCGGGACCACCAGCCAGCCCGCATTGAGTTCGATCGTGGCGGCGGCCGCACACACCGACTACGACACCGGCTTGTCGTTGCCGGCCGTCTGCGACCTGGAGCCGTACTGGGAGGCCCTGCGCAAGGTGTACCGCCCGTTTGAATCGGGACTGGCGGCCCCTACCGGACGTGTCTACACCCACGAGATCCCGGGCGGGCAATTGTCGAACCTGCGCCAGCAGGCGATCGCACTCGGGCTCGGCGACCGGTTCGAGGAGATCGAGGCCAACTATGCTGCCGCGGATCGGTTGTTGGGCCGACTGGTCAAGGTCACGCCGTCGAGCAAGGTGGTCGGCGATCTGGCGTTGGCATTGGTGGGCGCCGGTGTGTCGGCCGACGAATTTGCGGCCGCTCCAACGCGCCATGATGTCCCCGACTCGGTAATCGGCTTCTTACGCGGCGAACTTGGGGAGCCCGCAGCCGGCTGGCCGGAGCCGTTGCGCAGCAAGGCCCTTGAAGGACGCCGCGCGAAAATGGACGAAGAAGAGTTGTCCGCCGACGATGCAGCGGGACTGTCGCTGCCGGGCGCCGCGCGCAAGGCAACGCTGAACAGGCTGCTGTTCCCCGGGCCCACCCGCGAATTCCTCGCTCACCGCGAACAATTCGGCGACACCTCACAATTGAGCGCCAACCAGTTCTTCTACGGTCTGCGTTACGGTGAGGAACACCGGGTGCAACTGGAAAAGGGCGTCGAGTTGCTCATCGGCTTGGAAGCGATCTCGGACGCCGACGAGCGTGGCATGCGCACCGTGATGTGCATCCTCAACGGACAACTGCGACCCATCCTGGTGCGTGACCGCAGCATTGCCGCTGACGTGGCGGTCGCCGAGAAAGCCGACCGCGCCAACCCCAAACACGTCGCCGCGCCCTTCGCGGGGGTCGTCACGGTAATCGTGACGGCCGGTGCAACGGTCGAGTCCGGGCAGACCGTCGCCACCATCGAAGCCATGAAAATGGAGGCCGCTATCACTGCACCAGAAGCCGGAACCGTCGAGCGGGTCGTCGTATCGGCCACCGCCCAAGTCGAAGGCGGTGATCTGCTGGTCGTTCTGGGCTAAGCGGGCCGGCAACCAGCCGGATGCGATTCGCAGTACGGTGTGGTGCCGGGGAATCGGTAGCGGTGCGTAACGACCCACCGGTAGACGGCGTCTTCGAGCTGGCGAATACCGGGCAGGCGGTAGAGCATTAGCGGCAACCTGGTGCCCAGCCCCGTCGACACCGCCGCGTTCATGGCCTCTGCGCCGGAGTAAACCGTTCCCGACTCGCCTTGCCACCGAGCCGAATCCAGCAGTTGCGACGGCGGAATGCCTAGTCGTTCAGCGACTCCCGGGCCCTGCAGTGGTTCGGTCCGCAGGCCTCCCGTCCGGTCGAACTTCACGATGGAATCCACCGCTCTGGTGCACATTCCGCACTTACCGTCGAAGAAGAGCGTCCCTGGCATTGTTCATCTCCTGCACGGCGACGATCCCGAAGACGATGCCCGTGCCGATCTCGGCCAGGGCACTGAACCACGAAAACCACGTTACGTTGATGTGCGGCGGCGAGACGAAGCTGTCCTGGTAACCCGGCAGCATTGTCGGCAACAAGTGCGCATAGGTAAATCCCACGGCGCTTACGAACCCGACCGCGATCGCCGCCAGCGGCGCACGAGGGTGATTCATTGCCACCATCGCGATCGCCAGCACGACGAACACTCCCTGCACCATGCCGGCGGCCATGATGAACGGGGGTGACGCCGACATGCCGCGGAGCAGATGGTCGACGCCGTGTATCGAAAAGCCGATCGCGAATGCGAGTGCGGCGCAAGGCAGGTACCGAACCGGGTCGTCCCGTTGCTGCTGGATCTGTTCGATCATCACGATCACCGCCCGTCGGCCTGCTCCTCCTCCGTTCTACTACTACACCCAGTAGTAGTCAAGAACCGGGCCCATCGACTTAGAACACGTTCTAGTCTTAGTGGCCATGGGATTTCTCAAACAGGACACCCCGCAAATCGACTTCGAGGAGTGGAGCAAGGGCAGCCGCGCTGAGAAGATCATCCCGATGGCCCGGCATTGGGCTGAGGTCGGCTTCGGCACGCCGGTGTTGCTGCACTTGTTCTACGTCGTCAAGATCGGCCTCTACATCCTGGCGGCGTGGCTGATCGCGTTGACCACCACGGGTATCGAAGGGTTCGCCAACGTCGCGCACTGGTATGCCGAGCCGATCGTGTTCGAGAAGGTCGTGCTGTACACCATGCTGTTCGAGGTGGTCGGCCTGGGTTGTGGGTTCGGTCCGCTGAACAACCGGTTCTTTCCGCCGATGGGCTCGATCCTGTACTGGCTGCGGCCCGGCACGATCCGGCTGCCGCCGTGGCCGGATCGAATACCGCTGACCAAAGGTGACGGACGCACCCCGTTTGACGCACTGCTCTACGGCGCCCTGCTGGTGCTCCTCGTCATCGCGCTGTTCTCCGACGGCACCGGCCCGGCCCCGGCGCTGGGCACGACGGTCGGGGTGCTCCCGGCCTGGCAGATCTGGGCGGTGCTGGGCGTGCTGGCAGTACTGGGCTTGCGCGACAAAGTCATCTTCCTGGCCGCCCGCGGCGAGGTGTACGCCTCGTTTACCGTCGCCTTTCTGTTCACCGGCTATGGCGTGGACATGATCCTGGGCGCCAAGCTGGTGTGCCTGGTCATCTGGCTGGGTGCGGCGACGTCGAAACTCAACAAGCACTTCCCGTTCGTCATCTCGACGATGATGAGCAACAACCCGCTGTTTCGGTCGCGCTCGGTCAAACGGAAGTTCTTCGAACACTTCCCAGACGACCTGCGCCCGGGCCGGCGGTCACGCTGGCTCGCGCACTTTTCCACGGCCATCGAGGGACTGGTGCCGTTGGTGCTGTTCTTCAGCCATGGCGGCTGGGCCACCGCGATCGCCGCATTCATCATGCTGTGCTTCCACTGGGGCATCCTGTCGGCGATTCCGATGGGGGTGCCGCTGGAGTGGAATGTCTTCATGATGTTTTGCGTGCTGGCGTTGTTCGTCGGTCATCCCTCCGTCGGGCTGAGCGACCTGACCACCCCGCTGCCGATACTGTTGTTCGCCGTCGTCGCGGGGACCGTGGTGCTCGGAAACCTGTTCCCGCGCAAGGTGTCGTTCCTGCCCGGCATGCGCTACTACGCCGGCAACTGGGACACCACGCTGTGGTGCGTCAAACCCTCCGCCGACGAAAAGATCGGCAAGGGCATCGTGGCGATCGCCAGCATGCCCGCCGCTCAGCTGGAAAAGTTCTACGGCAGCAGGGAAGCCGCGCAGATCCCGATGTACATGGGATATGCGTTCCGCGCGTTCAACACCCACGGACGGGCCTTGTTCACCTTGGCGCACCGGGCCATGGCCGGCCAGAATGAGGACGACTACGTGCTCACCGACGGTGAACGGATCACCAGCACCGCAATCGGCTGGAACTTCGGCGACGGGCACTTTTCCAACGAGCAGCTGGTCGCGGCGCTGCACAAGCGGTGTCACTTCGAGCCCGGCGAAGTGCGCATCGTCATGCTCGACGCCCAGCCCATCCACCGCCAAACCCAGCAGTACCGACTGGTCGACGCCGCGACCGGCGAATTCGAGCGCGGCTACGTGTGCGTCGCCGACATGGTGACCCGCCAGCCCTGGGACGACGACATACCGGTTCAGGTGTACGCGCCGAGCGTCACGCCAGCGTGACGACCGCCGCCGAGCGTCACGCCAGCGTGACCGACGTGGGCGACTAGCCTTCACGCACCTTCGCCGCAGCGCTCACCATGTGCTGCAGCGACGCCTTCACCTCGTCGATGCTGCGCGTCTTCAGCCCGCAGTCGGGATTGACCCACAGCCGCTCTGCGGGAACGGCTTTCAATGCTGCTTGCAGCGATGCGGCGATCTCCGACTCGCCGGGCACCCGCGGCGAGTGGATGTCGTAGACGCCCGGGCCCACGCTGTTGGCGAAGCCGACCGCGTTGAGGTCGTCGAGCACCTCCATGTGCGAGCGGGCCGCCTCGATGGACGTCACATCGGCGTCCAGATCGGCGATCGCGCCGATCACTTCGCCGAACTCCGAATAGCACAGATGAGTGTGGATCTGCGTCGAGTCGGCCACCCCGGACGTCGCCAACCGGAACGCGCCGACTGCCCACTGCAGGTAGGCGTCCTGGTTGGCGCGCCGCAGCGGCAACAACTCCCGCAGCGCGGGCTCGTCGACCTGGATGACCCCGATGCCCGCGGATTGCAGATCCACCGTCTCGTCGCGGATCGCCAGCGCAACCTGTTCGGCGGTATCGGCCAGCGGCTGGTCGTCGCGGACGAACGACCACGCCAGGATCGTCACCGGGCCGGTAAGCATGCCCTTAACCGGCTTCTCGGTCAGCGACTGCGCGTAGGTGATCCAGTCGACGGTCATCGGACCCGGCCGCGCCACGTCGCCGTAGAGGATCGGCGGGCGTACGCAGCGGCTGCCGTAGGACTGCACCCAGCCGTTCTGGGTGGCGAAGAATCCGTCGAGCTGCTCGGCGAAGTACTGCACCATGTCGTTGCGTTCCGGCTCGCCGTGCACCAGCACGTCGAGGCCGAGTTGCTCTTGCAGGGCGATGACGTCGGCGATCTCAGACTTCATCCGCGCGACGTACTCGCTCTGGTCGATCTCGCCGGCCCGCAACGCTGCCCGGACCTTGCGGATTGCCGAGGTCTGCGGGTAGGAGCCGATCGTCGTCGTGGGCAGCAGCGGCAGCTGGAGCCGTTCCTGTTGGCTGCTGCGGCGATCGGCCGCGGGACCGCGTCGGTCGCCCGAGGCGACGATCGAGTCGATGCGGGCGCGGATCTGGCCGTTGTGCAGCCGCGGATCCGAACGGCGCGACGCCACCGCGGCGTTGGAGGCCGCGATCTCGTCGGCCACCGCGTCGCGGCCGTCGCGCAGCGCACGCGCCAGCGTGACGACCTCGTGCACCTTCTCGGTCCCGAAGGCCAGCCAGCTGCGCAGGTTGTCGTCCAGCTCGGTGGCGCCCTCTTCCAAGGCCAGGGAGTAGGGGACATGCAGCGTCGAGCACGACGTCGACACCGCGACCGCCTGCGCCGACTCCACCAGCGTCGCCAGCCGGCTCAGCGCCGACTCCAGGTCGGTGCGCCAGACGTTGCGGCCGTTGACGATACCGGCCACCAGCGTCTTACCGGCCAGTTCGGGAATCGATGCCAGCTCGGTGTCCGCGCCGCGGACCAGGTCCACGCCGATCGCCTCGACCGGCGTGCGGGCCAGTGCAGGCAGCGCGGCGCCGGGATCGCCGAAGTAGGTGGCGACATGGATGGCCGGCCGCCTGCCCACCGAGCCCAACGCGGTGTAGACCCGTTCGGCCAGCGCGGCCGCGTCTTCGGCAATGTCGGTCACCAGCGCCGGCTCGTCGAACTGCACCCACTGCGCGTCGTTGTCGGCCAGCAGCGACAGCAACTCGGTGTAGACCGGGATCAGTTCGTCGAGGCGCTCGATCGGTGCGCCGGCACCGTCGACCGGCTTGCTCAGCAGCAGGAAGGTGATCGGGCCGATGACCACTGGGCGTGCCGGAATCCCTTGGTCGCGGGCCTCTTTCAGCTCGGCGAGCACCTTGTCGGGATGCAGCTCGAATCGGGTGCCGGGCGCGATCTCGGGAACCAGGTAGTGGTAGTTGGTGTCGAACCACTTGGTCATCTCCAGTGGCGCGACGTCGTCGTTACCGCGGGCGGCCGCAAAGTACCGGTCCAACTCGTCCGCGATGTTGGCGACCCTGGCCGGCAGCGCGCCCAGCAGCACCGAGGTGTCGAGCATCTGGTCGTAGTAGGAGAACGTGTTCACCGGGACCGAGTCCAGCCCGGCCGCCGCCAGTTCCGCCCAGGTGTCGCGACGCAGGGTGGCGGCGACGGACTCCAACTCGGATCGACTGGTCCGGCCGGCCCAGTAGCCTTCGGTCGCGCGCTTGAGTTCGCGGCGCGGGCCGATGCGCGGGGAGCCGGTGATGGTGGCGCTAAACGGTTGAGCGGTCACGTGTTCGTCCTTCACTCGACGTGGTGGTCACCGCCAACAGACGCACAGCCGATCGGATGCACGGCGCCCATGGGGCACGGCAACCGGTACGGCCAACGCCCATCCCACGAGGCGGTGAGCCGCCGGACGCGGCGCGTCCGGCACAGCCGGCAGGTCTTCGGACTCGCAGGCGCGCACCCGGTGGGTGCTCCTACTGGCCGTCGCTTCCCGGTCGGTGACCAGTGCTTGTAGACGGCGGTCGTTCCTGCATACCGCTGCGGGACAGTCCCGGATTCTCACCGGGTTCCCTCTCGCGACGCACGGCTAACATGCCTCGCTCGAAGCCGACACCTTGGGGTGACGGCAGACCAGCTGCGTAGCCGAGACTACTAGGTCTGATGGCGGCGACCCGTCCCCCTCGCCGCTTCGCGGCTGGGGGTGCCCCCAGCGCCCGGCTTCGCCGCGCTTGTGATCGCCTAGTCAGCGGCCAGTGCTTCGACGATGGGCACGTCGCCGTTGTTGAACTCGATCGTTCGCCCGATCGTCGCGTCGTCGTGCAACACGGCCGCCGCCACCAGCGCGACATCTTCGCGAGTGACCTCCCGGCCATGCGGCGCCGCACCGACGGCGATGCGCCCGGTCGCGGGCTCCAGGGTCAGCCGGCCGGGCCCCAGGATGGTCCAGTCGAGGTCACTGCTGCGCAGGTGGGCGTCGGCGGCGGCCTTGGCCTCGGCATAGGGGAAGAACGGATCATCTTGCGGCACACCGTGGTCGGGTCCGGCGCCGAAATAGGAGACCATCACGAAGCGCCGCACGTTGGCCGTGGCGGCGGCGTCGATGACCCGCACGGCGGCGTCGCGGTCGACCGCGTAGGTGCGGGCCGGATTGCCGCCACCGGCGCCGGCGGAGAACACCACCGCGTCATGTCCGGCCACCAGGTCGGCGAGGGCATCGGTGTCGAGTTGCTCGATGTCGGCGACGACGGGTGTGGCGCCGGTAAGGGCAACTTCCTCGGCATGGTCGGGGTTACGGAAAACCGACGTCACCTCGTCGCCGCGCTCGGTCAGGATTCGGGCCAGATGCAATGCGACCTTGCCGTGGCCGCCGATGACGACGATGCGTGCCATGCCGCCGACGCTACCCGCCGACAGCTGCCACCACTTGATCGAGCAGTTTGTCGGAGGACGGCCACGGGAAGGTGGGCCTGGTGCGAGTCAGCTCGGCGATCCCATGCAGTTGGGCCCACAGCGTCGCCGACACGACATGCGCTTCCTCGGCCAGCGTGCCGCGCACATCCGCGACCGCGTTGTGCAGCAAGGTGAACGACTCGATGCCAGGAAGCTCATCCGGTTTCCAGTCATGCACCTCGCCAACGGTGCCCATCAAAGTGCGGTAGGCGGCCGGCTGTTCGCGTGAAAAGGAAAGATACGCCGCGCAGATCGCGCGCAAACGGCGCTTTGGGTTTCGGATACCGTCCACGGCCGACTGCATCCGGTCGTACAGCTGGCGGTGCGCATCGCGGAAAAGTACGAGCAACAGATCGTCGCGGGTGGGGAAGTGTAGGTAAAAACTCTGCGGCGCCACACCCGCTTCCCGGGTTACCGCCCTGATTGTCACCGCGGACTCGTGTCCAGAACGATCCAGCAGCCGTCGCGCCGCCGCGACGAGATCCTCGCGCAGCTGCGCGCCCTTGCCTCGCGGGTTTCGCATCCGGGATTTCGCCGTGACCATTGACTTATATATACACCCGTCTGTATACATAAGTCAGTAGACAGACGTCTACAGAACGGAGTGGGGCCATGTCGTCAATACTCGCGGTCACCCGGATCACCCACAGCTGCCACCTGATCGAGATCGGCGGACTCACCCTGCTCACCGATCCGTGGTTCAGCGAAAAAGCGGCCTACCATCCCGGCGAGCCCGTTGCGCTCGGCGTCGGCCAGCTCCCGCGACTGGACGGCGTACTCATCAGCCACCATCACTACGACCATTGCGACCTCGACGAGTTACAGCGCTATCCCGACAAGTTCGTCCCGCTGTTGGTTTGCACTCCGGTCGCCAAACGCGCTGCAGCTCGCGGCTTTTCGAACGTAACGGCGCTGCAACCCTGGCAAGCGGTGCGGCTCGGTCCGGTGACCGTTACCGCTGCGCCGGCTAAACACGCGGTCGAAGAGATTACCTTTGTCATCCAAAGCGACGAGCACACGGTGTATTTCGCTGGCGACACGCTGTATATCCCCGAGCTTGACCAACTGCCCGATCGTTTCCCGACCATCAACGTGGCGCTCGTTCCTACCAACGGGCTGCGGATTCGGCCGATGTTCAACAAAAAGGTCGTGATGGATGCCTATGACGCGGCCCGGCTGGTCGCGGCGCTGCGGCCGGCAGTCGCGATACCGCACCATTATGCGTTCACCAGCGGGCCGATCGGAGATCGGCTGTTGACCAAAGCGCAGGCCGATCCGCAGGCCTTCGTCCGGGCGGCCGAGCAACTGGCCCCGGCTGTGCCGGTGACTGTGATCAGCCCCGGGCAGCGCCTCGTGCCTGCATCGGCGTAATGAAGTTGATGCGGAAGCGCCTAATGCATGCGCACGACCCTCTCGATCATGACGACGTCCTGCTGGCGGTGAAGGAGCGAGCGCGAAGAGAGGACCGGACCGCCGGCGCGATTCTGTCCGAGCTTGCTCGCCGTCCCCGCAGCACCCCCGTCGCAAGCCGTCCGACGGGTGGTCAACAATCGAGACACAACCTCATGTCTTAAGGAGAACGTCATGGCTGAAGCCGTCATCGTCGAAGCAGTGCGCTCACCGATCGGCAAACGCAACGGTGGTCTGTCCGGGGTGCATCCTGCCGATTTGTCCGCCCAGGTTCTCAACGGGCTGGTCGAGAAGGCCGGCGTCGACCCCGAGATCGTCGACGACGTGATTTGGGGATGTGTCATGCAAGCCGGTGAGCAAGCCCTCGACATCGGTCGCACCGCGTTGCTGACGGCCGGCTGGCCCGAGAGCGTGCCCGGCGTCACCGTCGATCGCCAGTGCGGGTCCAGCCAGCAGTCGGTGCACTTCGCCGCCGCGGGTGTGGTCGCCGGCCACTACGACGTCGTCGTCGCCGGCGGTGTCGAGTCGATGTCGCGGGTGCCGATGGGCTCGTCGCTCGCGGGCGGTGGCAGGCCCTTCCCGCAGGGCTTCCTGGACCGCTACGACGGAGCGGTCCCCAACCAGGGCATCGGCGCCGAGATGATCGCCGAGCAGTGGGGATTCGACCGCACCACGCTCGACCAGTTCTCCCTGGAGTCTCACGAAAAAGCCGCTGCTGCCCAAGATTCCGGGGCATTCGACGATGAGATCGTTGCCATCAAAGACCAGGACGGCAATACGGTGCTCAAAGACGAAGGCATCCGGCGCGGCACACCGATGGAGAAGATGGCCCAGCTCAAGCCGGCCTTCAAAGAGGACGGCGTGATCCACGCCGGTAACTCCAGCCAGATCTCCGACGGTTCGGCTGCTCTGCTGTTCATGTCGGCGGAGAAGGCGAAGTCGTTGGGCCTCAAGCCGATCGCCAAGGTGCACACCGCGACGCTGGCCGGCTCCAACCCGGTGATCATGCTGACCGGGCCGATCCCGGCGACCCAAAAAGCGCTGAAGCGCTCCGGGCTGAGCCTCGACGAGATCGGTGCTTACGAGGTCAACGAGGCGTTCGCGCCGGTGCCGTTGGCCTGGCTGAAAGACATCGGCGCCGACGAGAAGAAGCTCAATCCCAAGGGCGGGGCGATCGCGCTCGGCCACCCACTCGGCGGGTCCGGGGCGCGGCTGATGACGACGCTGCTATATCACATGCGGGACAACGGGATTCGTTACGGGCTCCAGACAATGTGCGAGGGCGGCGGTCAGGCCAACGCCACCATTCTGGAATTGCTGTGACCCAACCGGCTGCGCTGTCCGAGCGTCGCGGCAACGTATTGATCATCACGATCAACCGGCCTGAAGCCCGCAACTGCGTCAACGGGGCAGTGAGTACCGCTGTCGGTGACGCGCTGGAGCAGGCGCAAAACGACGCAGAGGTGCGGGCGGTCGTCATCACCGGCGCCGGCGACAAATCGTTTTGCGCCGGCGCCGATCTCAAGGCGATCTCGCGGCGGGAGAACCTGTACCACCCTGACCATGCGGAGTGGGGATTCGCCGGCTACGTGCATCACTTCATCGATAAGCCGACGATCGCGGCGGTCAACGGCACCGCCCTGGGCGGCGGCACCGAGCTGGCGCTGGCCAGTGACTTGGTGGTCGCCGAGGAGCGCGCGCAGTTCGGGCTGCCCGAGGTCAAGGTGGGGCTGATCGCCGGTGCTGGCGGGGTGTTCCGGATCGTCGACCAGCTGCCCCGCAAAGTGGGTCTGCAGATGCTGTTGACCGGTGAGCCGATCAGTGCGGCCGAGGCCGCCAAGTGGGGCCTGATCAACCAGGTTGTGCCGGACGGCACCGTGCTGGAGGCCGCGTTGGCGCTGGCCGAGCGGGTCACCGTGAACGCGCCGCTGTCGGTGCAGGCCAGCAAGCGGATCGCCTACGGCGCCGACGACGGGGTCATCCCCGACGAGGAACCCGCGTGGGCGCGGACCACTCGTGAGTTCGGCACGCTGCTGAAATCCGAGGACGCCAAAGAAGGGCCGCTGGCCTTCGCCGAGAAGCGCCCACCAGTGTGGAAGGCCCGCTGACGGGCCGCGACCACTATTGCGCCAGCGTGTTGACGGCGTGCCGGAAAACGCCGGGCAGCGCCTGGGCGGCCGGAACGATGGCATGCCGGGCCGGGCGTGGCACGGTGGCCAGCACCAGGGTGCGGGTGAGCAGGCGATAGTCGCGGGTGATGCGCCGCCACGCCTGTTCGTACGACCAGGGAGTCTCGTCGACGACGGCGTTGATCGCTGCGGCGGCCTGCTTGACCGCCAGGCTGACGCCCTCACCGGTCAGGGCGTCCTCGTAACCCGCTGCGTCGCCGACCAACAGCACCCGGCCGGCGACGCGTCGGGACACCACTTGGCGCAGCGGACCACAGCCGCGCGCTCGTCCAGGTTGGGCGCCGTGTAGTCGACGTGCCAGTCGCGGGAACCACTCCAGCTGCGGCCGGCCATTGCACAGGATCGCGACACCGACCAAATCCGGCTCGACCGGCGTCACGTATGCCTCACCCCACCGCGACCAGTACACCTCGACGAACTCCGACCACGCCGGCACCGCGTAGTGCCGGCGTACGCCGTAGCGGCGCGGTCGCCCGGCGACCGCGGTGATCCCGACGGCGCGCCGCACCGCTGAGTGCAGGCCGTCGGCCGCCACCAACCACTTTGCCCGCACACCGGCCGCGGTCACGCCGGTGGCGTCCTGCGTGATGCTGTCGACCCGCGCCGAAACCCATTCGGTGTCTTGTTCTTTGGCGCGGGCCGTCAACGCCGAATGTAGGGTGGTGCGTCGCACGCCCCGGCCGGGGCCGTCGCGAAAGCGTGCCTCGGCCCGCCGGTGTTCGTTCACATACGCGATGCCGCGGAACGGCAGCCCCGCGGGGTCCACGCCGAGCGATGTGAGTTCGGCCAGACCGCCGGGCATCAAACCCTCACCGCAGGCCTTGTCGATCGGATCCTCCCGCGGCTCGGCCACCACCACCGAAAGCCCTTGCCTGCGAGCGTGTAACGCCGTAGCGAGGCCCGCCGGACCGCCACCGACAACCAGCAGATCAGCGTCGTACGTCATGCGTAACCCAGGGCCTGGTTCTCCACCCGGATGCGCACACTCAGCAGCAGCCCATTGGCGAGTGTGAATCCGGCCGCGGTCAGCCACGCCGAATGCACCAACGGCAGCGCCACCCCCTCGGCGATCACAGCCACATAGTTCGGATGGTGCAGCCACCGGTAGGGCCCTCGTCGCACCAATGGCTCGTGCGGCACGACGATCACCAAGGTGTTCCAGCGACGGCCCAGCGTCGTCACACACCACCAACGCAAGACCTGGCTGGACGCCACCACCGCCAGCATCGGCCAGCCGAGCCAGCCGATGAACGGCCGATGCAGCGCCCACACCTCGAGAACACAGCCGAGCAGCAGGGCGGCATGGATGCCGACCATGACCGGATAGTGCTTGCGGCCGAACTCTTTACCGCCATTTGCCAATGCCCATCGTGCATTGCGCTTGGAGATGACCAGCTCGACCAGCCGTTCGATGCCGATCGCCAGGATCAGCAGGTAGTACACGATCTACCAGCCGAGCAGCACGAGTTCAGAGCAGAAGGCCGGGCCCATCGCGATCATCAGCCCCAGCGAACCCGGCGGCGGTGGATCGGCCATGTTGGCCCGAAGCACGTCGAGCACAGACACCGACGAAAGATTACCGTTGGTGCGCAACGAATTCCGGGTGTGATCCAGGGCGTCGGCGGACAAGTCCAGGACGTTTTCGACGGCATCGATCACCCGCGGACCGCCGGGGTGACAAACCCATGTCGAGATGTCGGAAGTAGTCAACCCGTGGTCGCTGAGGAACTCGCGGACGTCTTCGCCCAGGTACTTCTCGGCGACGGTGGCAACTTCGACGGACAAAATGATCTGGAACCCCTGGGTGCCGATGTTCCAGCCCATCACGTCTTCGGTGTCGGGGTAGATGCGGCTGCGGCTCGCCAGTACCCGCGGCCCAGTGGCCGGCCGATCGGAGCCTTTGGCGATGACGACGCCTGCGGCGTCCCCAAAGAGGCTGGAGGCCACCAGGTTGGCCATCGAATGGTCGTCTCGCTGAATGGTCAATGAGCAGAGTTCGACGGCCAGCAGCGCCGCCACTTGGTCGGGGTAAGCGCGCAGGTAGTCGGATAGCCGGGCGACGCCGGCGGCGCCGGCCACGCAGCCCAGTCCGAACAGTGGCAGGCGTTTGACGTCCGGCCGCAGGCCCACGCGGGTGGCCAATCGCGCTTCCAAGGTGGGCACCGCGAGCCCGGTCACCGTCGTCGACACGACGATGTCGACCTCGGAAGGTTTGACCTTGGCGGCGTCGAACGCCGACAGCAACGCCTGCTCGCCGAGATCCAGGGCGACCTCGAGGAAAGCGTCGTTGGCCTCGGTGAAGCCGCTCAGTTCGGCGTAGCGCGACAGGGGCAGCGCGTGGTGGCGCGAGGCCACTCCGCTGCTGGCGGTAAACCGGGCGAATTCGGCGCCGCCGAAGCCGGTCACCGCTGAGGCTATGTCGTCTTGACTGTTGAAGTGCGGCGGAAACTCGATCGCCACCGCCGCGAGAGAGGGGGCTGCCGACGTGCTGTCCGTCGTTACGCGCAGCCCAGAGGTCTCGGGGCGCATCCTGTCATTATCCATGTAGGCAGTACGTTACTGGCGCATTGATAGTTCAACCAAAAAATTGCACACGTGTGTAATGCGAAAGCGCCGCTTAATCGGCTGACGCGCGTTTTGGTTCCTCGGAAACCTTCGTTGCGATGATGGTTAAGTCATTGTCTCGCAAGCGAACTCAGCTGAGCGGGGCGGTGCGACAGGTGGAGCAAATCACGGCGGCGTGATGATTTAGAGCGACCCAAAATTCGGTGCGTCGGTTGTGCGGACCGGGTCAGGCAGCGCAGCCCGAAAATATCGCAGCAGTCATCAGCGGACTAGTCGGCGCACGTTTCCACCCCACCGGCACCGTCATCATCGCTAGGTTGGGAGCTGTGCGGATTCTTGTGACCGGCGCCACGGGCTACATCGGATCGCGCCTGGTAACCGCGCTGCTTGCCGACGGACATCATGTGTTCGCCGCGACGCGCGACCCGGCACGGCTGGGCCAGTTCGGCTGGGTCGACGACATCACTGCGGTTGCGCTGGATGCCTCCGATCCTGCCTCGACGCGTGCGGCGCTGGCCGTCGCCGGCCCCGTCGACGTCATCTACTACCTGGTGCACGCGATCGGTCAGCCCGGCTTCCGCGACGCCGACCAGAGCGCGGCCGCCAATGTCGCGGCCGCCGCCAAGGACGCTGAGGTGAAGCGCATCGTCTACCTGGGTGGCTTCGTACCCGATGACGACAATTTGTCCGAGCACTTGACCAGCCGGGCCGAGGTGGCCGCGGCGCTCACCACCGAGGGCGGGCCCGAGGTGGTGTGGCTGGGGGCGGCGCTGATCCTGGGCGCCGGCTCGACGTCGTTCGAGATGCTGCGCTATGTCGGCGACCGGTTTCCGCTCATGCCGATACCGCCGTGGATGGACAACCCGGTGGATCCGATCTCCATCCGGGACGTGCTGCACTACCTCGTCGCCGCCGCTGACCCGGCACAAGTACCGGCGGGCGCCTACGACATCGCCGGCCCCGACACCACGTCGTATCGGGAACTGCTGAAAACCTATGCGCGCATTTCCGGCAAATGGCACACCGGCCTGCCGGTGCGAGGTGTGGACACCGCGGTGGCCTCCCGCGTCACCGCGATCGCATTGCCGGTGCCCGACGGATTGGCCGCCGACCTGGTCGAGTCGTTGGATCACCCGATGCGGGCATGTGGCCCCGGCCTGCGGGAGCTGGTGCCCGACCCGCCCGGCGGGCTGATCGGCGTCGACGAAGCCATCACCCGAGCGTTGTCCAACCCCCGGCCGCAGCCGGTCAACGCGCTGGCCGACCCCCATCACCTCGCCGACAGCGATCCGGGGTGGGCCGGCGGTGACACGCTGCGCATCCGTCGGCTCGCCAAAGCGGTGACGCCGCCGATCGCCCGGTCTGGTCTTGGGCTGGTGAATGCCGTTCCCGGTCCGATTGCCGGTGCACTGCGAACCGGTCTCGACATCCTGATCACTCTGACCCCGAAGGGGCGTCCTGCATGACCGACCTGAGCACTCGCCCGCACACCAGCGCGTTGCAGGAGATCCGTCGCGCGATCACCAATGTCGCAGTGCCGCACCATGAGCCGCCTTCGGTGGTGCGCAGGCGGCGCATCGTCGTCGCGATCGTGTTGGTGCTCGGCGCGGTAGTGCTGGGATTATCCATGACCCGGCGTCCCGGCGAGGCGAGCTTCTACTGGTTGACGCTGGCGTTGAGTGCGGTGTGGCTGGTCGGCGCGTTTGCCTCCGGACCGCTCCACCTGGGCGGAATCTGTTGGCGCGGCCGCAACCAGCGCCCGGTCATCACCGGAAGCACCACCGGCTTGGTGCTGGGCGGCGTCTTCGTGCTCGGAGGAGTGATCGCCAAACAGATTCCGGCCGTTTCGGATCTGATCACCCGGGTCTTCCAATTCGCCGACCAGGGGTCGTGGCGGCTGACTTTGGCCATCGCGTTGTTAGGTGCTATCGCTGAGGAATTGTTTTACCGCGGGGCGCTGTACACCGCGTTGGGCCGACACCACCCGGTAGTCATCTCGACGGTCATCTACGTCGTCGCCACGCTGGCCAGCCAGAATCTGATGCTGGGGTTCGCGGCGATCATCCTCGGCGCGGTGTGCGCATTGGAGCGCCGCGCGACCGGCGGGGTGTTGGCACCGATACTGACCCACTTTGTGTGGAGCTTGGTCGTCATACTCGCGCTGCCACCGCTGTTCGGGTTCTAGCCGTCGCTCAGTGCGATGCGCTCCGACCTCAGCGATCGGTGAAATTCGGAGTGCGGCGCTGTTGGAAGGCCGTCGCGCCCTCGATGAAGTCGTGGGCCTTCAGCAGCTTCGCCTGACCTTGCATCTCGCGGTGTAGCGCCGGCTCCAACTCGGTGAGCGTGGCCGCGTTGATGGCCTCCTTCGTCTTGGCGAAGGCCACTGCCGGGCCGGACAGCAGCCCGGACACCACCCTGTCGACCTCCTCGTCGAAGGCGGCCGCCGGATACACCGCGCTGATCAGGCCGCTGGCCAGTGCATCGGTGGCGGGGAGGCGTTCGGCCAGCAACGCCATCCGCATCGCCCGGGTACGGCCGATCGCGGCGGCCACCAACGCCGACGCGCCGCCGTCGGGCATCAAGCCCACCTTCGTGAAGGCGAGCATGAAATACGCTGCGTCCGAAGCCAATACAAGATCGCACGCCAAGGCCAGTGATACCCCGACACCGGCGCACGGTCCCTGCACGACCGCGACGACCGGTCGCGGCACCGCAGTGATCGCAAGGACCGCGCGGTTGGCTTCCACGATGATGTCAGTCGCCGGGCCCCGACCGGACACGTCGTCGGCGCTCATCCCGGCGCCGGAGCTGAAGGCCCGGCCGGCGCCCCCGAGCCGCACCAACTTGACCCGCGGATCGACAGCGGCACGTTCCATGGCCTCGGCGATGCCGGCCAACACCGGCGTCGTTAGCGAGTTGAGGCTGTCCGGCCGATTAATCGTCACTGACAGCACACCGTCGGCCAGCGTCACGGATAGGCCTTCAACGGGCGTGAGGACGGCTGAATTCACCATGCGGATCACCTTAAGTGACCGGGCTGCATGGCAGCCGGGGGCGGCTGCGAAGATGCGAGGGGCGGGTTGTTCGTGGTGACAAGCCGGTTGTTTTCGACAAGGAGGTCGTAGATGGCGGGACCGCTGTCCGGGTTGCGGGTGGTCGAACTGGCAGGCATCGGGCCGGGCCCGCATGCCGCGATGATCCTCGGGGACCTCGGCGCCGACGTCGTGCGCATCGAACGGCCGGGCTCGCCCGGCGCGGGAACCCCGCAGTCCACGCTGCGCAACCGGCGGCTGGTGACCGCCGACCTCAAATCCGACGAGGGACGCGACCTGGTTCTGAAGCTGGCCGCGAAGGCCGACGTGCTGATCGAGGGCTACCGGCCCGGCGTGACCGAGCGGCTCGGCTTGGGCCCGCAGGACTGCGCGAAGGTCAACGACCGCTTGGTGTATGCCCGGATGACGGGCTGGGGCCAGACCGGTCCGCGCAGCCAGCAGGCCGGACATGACATCAACTACATCTCGCTGAACGGCGTCCTGCACGCCATCGGCCGAGCGGGCGAGCGGCCGGTGCCGCCGCTGAACCTGGTCGGCGACTTCGGCGGCGGGTCGATGTTCCTGTTGGTCGGCATCTTGTCTGCGCTGTGGGAGCGGCAAACCTCGGGCAAGGGCCAGGTTGTCGACGCAGCGATGATCGACGGGTCGTCGGTGCTGGTGCAGATGATGTGGGGGATGCGCGCGTCCGGCGTCTGGTCCGACGAGCGCGGCACCAACATGCTCGACGGCGGCGCGCCCTACTACGACACCTACGAATGCTCCGACGGCCGCTATGTCGCGGTGGGCGCCATCGAGCCGCAGTTCTACGCGGCGCTGCTGTCCGGCCTCGGCCTGGACCCCGCCGACCTGCCGGGGCAAAACGACGTCGCGCGCTGGCCGGAATTGCGAGCCCGGCTCACCGAGGCCTTCGCCGCCAAAGACCGCGATCACTGGGCCGGGGTGTTCGCCGATTCCGACGCCTGTGTGACGCCCATCCTGGCGTTCGGCGAGGTGGAAGCCGAACCGCACGTCACCGAGCGCAACACCTTCTACCAGGACGACGGCGGACTGCAGCCGCTACCGGCGCCGCGGTTCTCGCGCAGTGTCACCGACAGGCCGCGCCCACCGGTACAGCCCCGTGGCAACGCCGAAGCCGTCCTCGACGACTGGGTATAGTCCCGACCAACCAGTAGGTCGACACCTGCGGTCGGCCGGAAAGGAAATGTTCGCGTGGAGATCAAAGACGCCGCAGCACTCGTCACCGGGGGAGCGTCGGGCCTGGGCCTGGCCACCACCAAGCGGCTGCTCGACGCGGGCGCGCAGGTGGTCGTGCTTGACCTCAAAGGTGAGGACGTGGTTCGCGAGCTCGGCGAGCGCGCCCGCTTCGCCCCGGCCGATGTCACCGACGAAGACGCTGTCACCTCCGCGCTCGACCTGGCCGAGACGCTGGGCCCGCTGCGGATCGTGGTCAACTGCGCCGGCACCGGCAACGCCATTCGCGTGCTGGGCAAGGACGGTGTCTTCCCGCTGGAGGCGTTCCGCAAGGTTGTCGACATCAACTTGATCGGGACGTTCAACGTGCTGCGGTTGGGTGCTGAGCGGATCGCCAAGACCGACCTGCTCGGCGAAGAGCGCGGCGTCATCATCAACACTGCCTCGGTCGCGGCCTTCGACGGCCAGATCGGTCAGGCCGCGTATTCGGCATCCAAGGGCGGCGTGGTCGGCATGACCCTGCCGATTGCCCGCGACCTGGCCGGCAAGGGCATCCGGGTGGTCACCATTGCGCCCGGGCTGTTCGACACCCCGCTGCTGGCGGGTCTGCCCGAGCCGGCCAAGGAGTCGCTGGGCCAGCAGGTGCCGCACCCGAGCCGGCTGGGCAAGCCCGACGAGTACGGCGCGCTGGCCGTGCACATCGTCGAAAACCCGATGCTCAACGGCGAGGTGATCCGGCTGGACGGCGCGATCCGGATGGCGCCGCGATGAGTCTGACGACGAAGTTCACCGAGACGTTCGGGGTCGAGCACCCGATCGTGCAGGGCGGCATGCAGTGGGTGGGCCGTGCGGAGTTGGTGGCAGCCGTCGCCAACTCGGGGGCGCTGGGTTTCTTGACCGCGCTGACCCAGCCCACCCCCGCCGATTTGGCCAACGAAATCGCCAAGACGCGAGACCTCACGGACAAGCCGTTCGGGGTCAACCTTACGATCCTGCCGACGATCAACCCGCCGCCCTACGACGAATACCGCCAGGTCATCGTCGACGCCGGTATCAAGATCGTCGAAACCGCCGGCTCCAACCCGGCGCCGCATCTGCCGATGTTCCACGACAACGGGATCAAGGTGCTGCACAAGTGCACCTCGGTGCGCCACGCGGTCAAGGCGCAGAGCCTGGGGGTCGACGGCATCAGCATCGACGGGTTCGAGTGCGCCGGCCATCCCGGTGAGGACGACATCCCGGGTCTGGTGCTGATCCCGGCGGCCGCGGCCAAGATCGACATCCCGATGATCGCCTCCGGCGGGTTCGCCGACGCGCGTGGACTGGTCGCCGCGCTGGCATTGGGCGCCGACGGCATCAACATGGGCTCGCGATTCATGTGCACGGTCGAGTCGTGCATTCACCAGAACGTCAAGGAAGCCATCGTCGCCGGCGACGAGCGCGGCACCGAGTTGATCTTCCGTCCGCTGCGCAACACCGCGCGGGTGGCGTCTAACACCGTCTCACGTGAGGTCGTCGACATCCTCGACAAGGGCGGCCAGTTCCCCGACGTGCAGGAGTTGGTGGCAGGAGCGCGCGGCCGCAGAGTGTTCGACGACGGCGACGTGGAGGCCGGCATCTGGTCGGTGGGCACCGCGATGGGGCTGATCAACGACATTCCGTCAGTCGAAGAGCTGGTGTCGCGGATCGTCGCCGAGGCCGAAGAACTGATCACCGGCCGACTGGGTGACATGGTCAGCAGCGACGAAGACGAGAAGATCTCCGCCTGACGACGATGCAGCCGCATGGCGGCTGAGGAGGAGTCAGGCAATTAGGGCGGCGCCTGACGACGATGCAGCCGCATGGCGGCTGAGGAGGAGTCAGGCAACAGGGCGGGGCCTAGCGGGGCATCAGAACAAAAGCAGAATCAACGTCGAGGGCAAACTCACCTGATCAGCGGGGTGGCCGTAGCAACGGCCACGCCCTGCGCGACAGTCAGCTCGCGGTAGGTAGCGGGTGCCAGTCGTCGACCTGCTCCGAGGTCTCGCCCTCTACCAGCATGTCGCCGTGGTAGAGAGCCTCGAAGTCGGCCTTGATGACGTCGGCACTCGAGTCGTCGATCCACATGTTTATGAGCGTATGGGTCACCATTAAGGAATCGTTGAGTCACGATTCGGAAAATGGTGGCAATTCTTACCGCTGGGTAGGGTCGCTCCCAGCGCGACGGCGTGGTCGCTCGGCCGGTACGAAGCGCGGGACAAAGAGTCCGGGTTGTTGGAACTCGCTATTTGTCAGATGTCTAAAGCCATAGGCTTCGGGGCACGCATGTCCCGATGGCCGGCGTTGCGGTGAACCATCCCGAATGCCCATACGTCCTAACTGCTAGGGCATTGAAGGCAGGCCTGAAACGACGCCGATAACTTGCCGCTGATAAGTTACCGCCGGCATGGCGGCGGAAGGACCCGCATGCTGCAGCGAATCGCTCGACTGGCGCTCGTCGCCCCGGGCAAGATCGTCGCGGTAGCGCTCCTTGTCCTGGTGGGAGCCGTGATCTTCGGCATCCCCGTGCCCAAGAGTCTGTCGGCGGGCGGCTTCCAGGATCCGACGTCGGAGTCGGCGCGAGCCACCCGGTTGCTGACCGACAAGTTCGGCGAGAGCGATCAGAAGATGCTGGTCGTGGTAACAGCGCCCGAAGGCGCCGACAGCGAACAAGCCCGCCAGGTGGGCACCGACATCGTCGAACACTTGCAACAGTCGCCGCTGGTCTTCAATGTGTCCTCGCCCTGGACCTCGCCGCAGGCTGCCGCCGGCCTGATGAGCAAGGACCAGAAGGCCGGATTGATCGTGACCAACCTCAAGGGCGGCGAGAACAATGCGCAGAAATACGCCAGGACGCTCTCGGATGAGGTGATCCACGATCGCGGCGACGTCAGCGTCGAAGCCGGCGGGGTGGCGATGGTGTATGCCCAGATCACCCATCAGAATGAGCGCGACCTGCTGTTGATGGAGTCGATCGCGATCCCGCTGAGCTTCGTCGTGCTGATATGGGTCTTCGGCGGGCTGCTGGCGGCGGCACTGCCCCTGATGCTGGGCGGGCTGGCGATCGTGGGCTCGATGTCGGTGTTGCGGTTCATCAGCTTCAGCACCGACGTGTCGATCTTCGCGCTCAACCTGAGCACCGCGATGGGGCTGGCGTTGGCCATCGACTACACGCTGCTGATCATCAGCCGCTACCGCGACGAGTTGGCCGAGGGCACACCTCGAGACCAGGCGCTGATTCGCACGATGGCCACGGCTGGACGCACCGTGCTGTTCTCCGCGACGACGGTCGCCTTGTCGATGGCGTTCATGGTGCTGTTCCCGATGTACTTCCTGAAGTCGTTCGCCTACGCCGGCGTGGCCACCGTGGCGTTCGTGGCCGTCGCGGCAGTGGTGGTGACTCCGGCCGCCATCGTCCTGCTGGGCCCGCGGTTGGACTCGCTGGACGTGCGCCGACTGGTGGGTGTGCTGGCGCCCCGGCTACGGCGCGGCGCAGAGCATGCGGACAGACCGGTGGAGCAGTTGTTCTGGTATCGCTCGACGAAGTTCGTGATGCGCCGCGCGGTGCCGATCGGCTTGGCGGTCATCGCGTTGCTGCTGGTGCTCGGGGCCCCATTCCTCGGCGTGAAGTGGGGGTTTCCCGATGATCGGGTGCTGCCGCAGTGGGCGTCGCCGCATCGGGTCGGCGATCAGCTACGCGACAACTTCCCCGAGAATTCGACGACCGCGGTGCCTGTCGTCGTGCCCGACGTCGGCGGAGTCAGCCAACGCGACCTCGAGCGCTACGCCGCCGACCTGTCGCGGGTGACCGACGTCGCTGCGGTGACCGCCCCCACCGGGACGTTCGTCGCGGGCAGCCGGGCGGGGCCACCGGCGGCAGCCACCGGCATGGCCGACGGCAGCGCATTTCTGACCGTTGCCAGCACCGCACCGCTGTTCTCTCAGGCCTCCACCACCCAGTTGGACCGGTTGAAAGCCGTGCCCGGCCCGGCCGGCCACGCCGTCGAGATGGCAGGGCTGGCGCAGATCAACCGCGACAGCGTGAACGCGATCATGACCCGGCTGCCGCTCGTCTTGGGACTGATTGCCGCAATCACCTTTGCGTTGCTGTTTTTGCTCACCGGCAGTGTGGTGTTGCCACTGAAAGCGCTGGTGCTCAATGTGTTGTCGCTGACCGCGGCGTTCGGTGCGCTGGTGTGGATCTTCCAGGACGGACATCTCGGCGCGCTGGGAACCACACCCAGCGGCACACTCGAGGCCAACATGCCGGTGTTGCTGTTCTGCATCGCGTTCGGGTTGTCGATGGATTACGAAGTGTTCTTGGTGTCCCGAATCCGCGAGTACTGGCTGCAGTCCCCGGTGGCCCGGTTGGCGCGCCCCGCCGCCGCAGCCGCCCGCGCGGCCAACGACGAGAGCGTGGCGCTTGGACTGGCCCGCACCGGCCGAGTTATCACGGCCGCTGCGCTGGTGATGTCGATATCGTTTGCTGCGCTGATCGCCGCGCAGGTGTCGTTCATGCGGATGTTCGGCGTCGGCCTGACCCTTGCCGTACTGGTGGACGCCACCTTGGTGCGCATGGTGCTGGTGCCGGCTTTCATGCACGTGCTGGGTCGATGGAACTGGTGGGCGCCCAAACCGCTGGCCTGGATGCACGAGCGGTTCGGGATCAGCGAAAGCGGTACTGCGACGCCTGCAACTGCGGCCCACCGGGCGGGGCGGCACCGCCGCGACAGCGTCGTGCCGGCTCAACCGCTCGTGCACCACAACGATGCGGGGCAGCCGGCCCGGTGGGTCGCCGACGGCGGTTACGGTTCCGATGGGTGATTTCCGGCGACGACGGGCTCCACCCGGCTCGGGCGATCTGCGGGCAGTCTTTTGCGGGCATATGGTGGCCGGAATGGTTGGTACTGACGCCACCCCGCAACAAATGGTGGACTGGCTGATGGCTTTGGACATACCTTCGGAGGGTTCGCACGTATGACACCGGCATCCACGGTCGACAATCCGTTCTTCGCCCGCATCTGGCCCACGATCGCCGCGCACGAAACCGAGCAGATCCGTGCGCTGCGCCGGGAGAATTTGTCTGGGCTGTCCGGCCGGGTGCTGGAAGTCGGCGCCGGTGTCGGCACCAACTTCGCCTTCTACCCGAACTCCGTCGACCAGGTGGTGGCCGTGGAGCCGGAGCCGCGATTGTCGGCGCGTGCCCGCGCCGCCGCAGCGGATGCCCCCGTCCCGGTCCGGGTCACCGACGACGCGGTCGAAGACTTCGCCAGCGATGAGCCGTTTGACGCGGTGGTGTGCTCGCTGGTGCTGTGCTCGGTCGGTGACCCCGATGATGTTCTCCGCCAACTACATTCGCGGCTTCGCCCGGGCGGGCAGCTGCGGTATCTCGAGCATGTGGCCAGCAGCGGATTTCGGGGCCGGCTGCAGCGTCTGGCGGACGCCACGATCTGGCCTCGGCTGCTGGGCAACTGCCACACTCATCGGGACACCGAGCGAGCGATCGTCGGCGCCGGTTTCGAAGTCGAGGACGCTCGACGCGAGACGACGATGCCGGCGTGGCTGCCGTTACCGGTCTCGGAGTTCGCGCTGGGCCGCGCACGTCGCTCCTGACTTTGCACCGACACTGCGGTGCGATTTGCGGACAAAACGCGATCTGTGCGCAGTCTCGGCGCCGCTATCGCAGGCTCGGCCTAGTTGAGCAGGGCAGGCAGCCGCTGCAGCAGCGACGGCAGCGCCTTGCTGGCGCTTTCCCGGACGGTGAGCGTGGCGCTGGCCGACAGCGGCGTCGGCTCCGGGTTGACCTCGATCACGACCGCACCGCGAGCCAACGCCAAATCCGGCAGCCCGGCCGCCGGGTAGACGATGCCGGAGGTGCCGACGACGACCAGCACATCCGCCGCCGCGGCGGCCTCGACCGCGCTTTGCCACGTCTTCTCGGGTAGCGGTTCCCCAAACCAGACGATGTCCGGCCGGATCAATCCGCCACAGGCGCAGATCGGCGGCTCGATTTCCAGCGCCGGTTCGGCCATTTCGGGAAGTTCGCCGGTATAACGCTCTTCGCAAGCGGCACAACGGAATTCGAATAGGCTGCCATGGAGGTGGTGCACCGGGGAGCTGCCCGCGCGTTCATGCAGATCGTCGACGTTCTGGGTGACGACGGTGACCTCGGCGTGGTCCTGCCAGGCCGCGACCGCGCGATGACCGTCGTTGGGCTCGACCCGGCTCACCAGGTAGTGCCGCCACAAATACCAACCCCAGACCCGTTCGGGGTTCTGCAGCCACCCTTGCGTGCTGGACAGTTCATAGGGGTCGAACTTGGCCCACAGCCCGTTCTTGTCGTCGCGAAACGTCGGCACGCCGCTCTCGGCGGAGATACCCGCGCCACTGAGCACCGCTACTCGCACACCACTAATGTAGCTGGACTGCGCGATACTGGGCATGTGCAGCTGGGGGAGTGGCTCCGGATCGAGGACCAAGCAAGTCGTCCATTGTTCGACCAACTCAGGACGCAGATCATCGACGCGATCCGCGCAGGCAGGCTTGCGCCGGGCACCCGGCTGCCCACCGTCCGGGAACTAGCGGGTGAGCTCGGCATGGCAGTCAATACCGTTGCCCGCGCCTACCGCGAGCTCGAGGCGGCCGGTGTGGTCGAAACGCGGGGTCGTTTCGGCACATTCGTCGCCAGGGCCGACCCGTCGGATCGCGCGATGGCGGACGCGGCCCGCGCATACGCCGACGTGGCTCGCGGGCTGGGACTCGGCAAGGCGGAGGCGATGCGCTATCTCGGCGACGCTTTCGGCGACTAGCCGAACTCCAGCAGCGTCAACGTCGGACGCAGCGAGTCCAGCGCGCGGAACCGGCGGGTGGCCGACAGCAGGGAGTTGAGCAGCACGCCGCGCCCCGGCGGCAGCGCTACGTCGCGGACGACGCGGACACCCGGCACGGTGTTCACCAGATCCGCGGCTTGCGCCACCGACATCGTGAACGGCATCGGCGGGAACCTATAGCGCCGTGAGATCCGATGCCCCCGCCGGGCATACCTGGCCAGCGATGCCGGCGGCAGATCGAAGAGCATCTGCCCACCGGGAAACCGCTTGGCGCACTCGGCGATCAGTCCGAGCGCCTGGTCAGGCTGCAGATACATCAGCAGGCCCTCGGCGGTGACGAAAACTCCGCGCGAGGGGTCGACGCTTTCGGTCCAGCTGTAGTCCAGCGCAGACTGCGCGCACATCGACACCCGTGGTGATTCCGGCAACAACCGTCGGCGAAGCTCGACGACCGGCGGGAGATCAACTGTCAGCCAACGAAATTGGCTGTCAGGCAGGGAGGCGTCGAGACGCCAGAAGCTAGTCTGCAAACCCTCGGCCAACGCCACCACCGTCGCCGACGGATAGCGAGTCAGGTAATGGCGGGTCTGGGTGTCGAACGCCAGCGCCCGCAGCGCCATGTCCTGGCGCGTCGCACCGAACTTCGCGAAGTCGAAATCGATCGAGTCAACGAGGTTGATCGCCAACGGGTCGTCGATGACCGCGTCGGGTCGGCCGGCCTCCCGGGCGCGCGCCCGCAACGTCAGCAGGGCCGTCTCGGAAACCCCGGTGAGGGTGGCCGTTTCTCGGTCGGGACTCATCGGAGAAACCCTACCGGCCGCTGCTCAGCGCACTACTTTGCCCAGGGTGCGCAGGTTGCGGGTGGTGGTCGACGATTTGTAGCGCTTCTTGCCCATCGTCTTGCCGATCGTGCTGCCCAGCGTTTCGCCTTTGGGCACCTGCCAATAGACGACGTCATCGCCGCGAGCGATGTTGTCACCCGGCCCGGGTTCCAGCGCGCAGAGTTCGTCGAGCACCGCGCCGTCGGTGACGAAGGTGACGTAGGAGTGGTATCCGTCCACTTCGGCCTCGAACGGATAAGCGTTGACGATGGCACGCACGGTATCGACCTCGTAGAGCAGCACCCAGGCGTCGTAGCCGAATCTCTGTCGCAGCGCGCGCTCGGCGGTCGCGCGAACCGTGCCCGCATCATCGGGTGACTCCAACAGCACGTTGCCGCTGGCCAATACGGTGCGCACATTGTGCAAGCCGGCGTCGGTCAACGCAGCCGCCACCTCGGCCATCTTCAGGTTGACGCCGCCGACGTTCACGCCGCGCAGGAATGCCGCATATCTGGTCATCCGGCCGCCTCGAAAAGCCCGCGATCGCAAGGATGGACGGCCACCATGTCGCGATGGTAACCGAGTAAGCTTCCTGCATGGGGCGCCAAGTGTTCGACGACAAGCTGCTGGCGGTGATCGCCGACAACTCCCTCGGTGTGCTGGCCACCGTCAAACGCGACGGGCGTCCACAGCTGTCCAACGTGCAGTACTACTTCGACGCCCGCCGCAACGCCATTCAGGTCCCGATCACCGAGCCACGGGCAAAAACACGCAACTTGCGGCGCGACCCGCGGGCTTCGCTTCTGGTCAGCTCCGACGATGGCTGGTCGTATGCGGTGGCCGAGGGCACCGCGGAACTGACCCCGCCGGCGGGCGCCCCCGACGACGACACCGTCGCGGCGCTGATCGCCTTGTACCGCAACATCGCAGGCGAACACCCGGACTGGGACGAGTACCGCCAGGCGATGGTCACCGACCGGCGCGTGGTGCTGACCATGCCGATCGCCCACGTGTACGGCATGCCGCCGGGAATGCGGTAGTCGCGCAGGCTCGTCGCGGCTAGGCTGCCGTGCATGGCAGCATCCAACTCCGAGCCGGATTCGACGTCGGAGGACGAAACCAAGCGCAAGTTCCGCGAAGCCCTGGACCGCAAGAAGGCGAAGTCAGCAGGCGGGTCGGCGCACAAGGACGGCGGCGCCAAACAGTCGCGAGCACACGGTCCCCTCGAAAGTCGCCGCGAATTCCGCCGTAAGAGCGGATAATTACTGCGTCACAAGGTTTTTTGCTGCCGCGCGGTCGCTATCCGCCAGGATTATCGACGCCCTCGACGCGGTGCTACCGGCGCGGCTTTAAACTGTGCGAGTGCCCAACCTGCAGCTTGCCCAAGACCCGGCCGCCGACGCGCTGCTGACGGCCAACCCGTTCGCGCTACTCGTCGGCATGCTGCTCGACCAGCAGGTGACGATCGAAACCGCATTCGCGGGCCCCAAGAAGATCGCCGACCGGATCGGTAGTCTCGACGCCGCCGAGATCGCCGATTACGACCCGGACAAGTTCGCCGCCCTGTGCTCGGAAAGGCCTGCGATACACCGTTTTCCGGGATCGATGGCCAAGCGCATCCAGGCGCTGGCGCAGATCATCGTGGATCGCTACCAGGGTGACGCCACCGCGTTGTGGACGGCCGGCGACCCGGACGGGGCGGAGTTGCTGCGTCGGCTCAAGGCGCTACCCGGTTTCGGCGAGCAGAAAGCACGCATCTTTCTGGCGCTGCTCGGCAAGCAATACGGCGTGACCCCGACCGGATGGCGGGCGGCGGCCGGCGAGTACGGCAAGGCCGGTACACACATGTCGGTTGCCGACATCGTCGACGCCCGGTCACTCGACCAGGTGCGGTCCTACAAGAAGCGGATGAAGGGAAAGGCGGCAACGTGAAGACACATCTGACGTGTCCATGCGGAGAGGCCATCGTCGGCAAGGACGAAGACGAACTGGTCGAACTGACCCAGGCGCACCTTGCCAGCGTTCATCCCGGTCTGGAGTATGACCGCGACGCGATCCTGTTCATGGCCTACTGACGGCTGAGCTCCGGCGCGAGCGTGCGTGTCTGTACAGCGACACGCCGAGACAACCGTACAACTGCGCCCGCTCGCGCGAGATCTGCGCGCGCGAGATCTGAGCCGCCCTACGGCACCACCGTCGAACCGATGGTGGGCATGAACTGGCACTGCTTGTCCTTGGTGGTGACCTGCCCGAAGATGGTCGACATGATGCTGCCCGAACCGGTGTCGGCGATCGCGGTCAACGTAGTCGGCCCCTCGGGGTTGATGTCTGCCTGCGGCTTGAGCGTGGCACTGCCCGACTTGCCGGTGGTCAGGTTGACCCAGGTGACATTCAGCGGCAGCTTCTGCACGTCCGCGGGTCCGGGCGTGCCTACCGCGGTGAACACGTAGGCGGTCTGGCCGGGTTTCGGGCCCGGTGTCGGGATCTTGGCCGGTCCCGCGACCGACAGGGCGGTCGCGATGGCATTGCCGCCGTCGGCCAGGCAGTTGGTGCCGATCGAGGGATACATGAAGTCCTGCGTGGGCGGAGTGTCGGGGTTGTACGCCGGGGCCGCGGTAGGCGCCGGCGCCTCGGCCGACGGCGCCGGTGCGCCGGCGGGCGGTGCCGGAGCAGGCACCGGTGCGGCGACGGGCGCGATGGCCGGGGCTGATGCCGGCGCGGCGACGGGGCCCGGGCCGGCGGCGTGCGCAGGGTCGATACCGGTGGGCAGATGTGCCTGCAAGCCCGGTTCCACACCGACCGGCGGAATATGCGCCGTTGGGTCCTGCACGAACTGATTCACCGACGACGCAACGTTTTTCGATTCCGTGGGCACCGAGGGATTGTGCGAAAACGCCGACGCCGCGGCCATCAGCAGCTGCGACGCCTGCTGCGGGTCGCCGGCAGCCTGCTGGATGATCGGACTCAGCTGGTTGAGCGCCGGCAGGCCGGGCAACTGCTGAGACGGCAGCGGTGGCGTCGGCGCCGGGTCGGCAGCCGCGTTCGGGCAGAGCCCGAACATAGTGGTTGAGGCGATGGCCCCAGCGGCCAAACCAATGGTCAGTTTCGAAGTGCGTGCCACGGTGTTCTCCCGATCCTCGGTTGTGGGGTTAGCCGGCCAACGTGGGTTGGCCGGCTAACCGTGCGTGTCAGGGCAGGGCGGAGAGCGGTATCAGCAGCGGATTGCTCGGCGCGGTAGCCGCCGGAGCCGACACCGCGGGCGTGCCCGCTTGCATACCGTGCGGAACCGGGAGGCCACCGGGAGCCAGCGACGCCAGGTCGCCGGGCAGCGACACCTGCTGCGGCAGCGGCACCGGCAGGAACGGCACCTGCGGCATATCCAGCTGCGCTGTCGGCATCAGCTGCGCAGGGCTGGCCGGCGCCGCGGGCGCCGTCGGCGTGAGCCCCGGGATGCCGGTGGACGCTCCTGGAGCGGTCGCCGGGGTGCCCGTAGTGGTGCCGGGCAGAAGCGAGTTCACGCCGGGCACGCTCGACGCCGCATTGGGCGCGCCGCCGGGCTGCTGCGGCGCCCTGATCGTGGCGCCCGCCAGCGGCGGCGGAGTGGACGGCGCCGGCGGGGTGGCGCCGAGCGCCGTCGCCAGGGTCTGCAGCATCTGCGGTGCATGAGTTGCCGTGTTGACGAGCTGCTCCCCGATGTTGGGAGCCGGCACTGGCACGGCTGGGTCGGCGTGGGCGATACCGCCGGCCAGCAACGCGGCCGACCCGCCGGCGACGACGGCGGCCGCGCGTAACAACGTCCAAATGGTCATGGTTCTCCCTGGTTTCGACGACTGGTCGACGCCGATCGTTCGCGTGATGCCAAAGTGACTCAAGTGACACGTGTGGCGGTTATTCGATCGTTACGCACCCGAGCGGTTGCGGTTATCCGGCCAGCTGGTGCTGACGGTTCGACAGCGCCGTCGCTAGAGTCGGGCGGATAGACACGACCCCGGCCGCCCCGGCGGCACCGACTATCCGCCGGCGCGCGATCTCGTTGACCACTGTCGCGCCGGCGCTGTTGATCGTGAGCGTCGCCGCACGGCTGGCCTGGACCTATCTGGTGCCCAACGGCGCCAACTTCGTCGACCTGCACGTCTACATCGGCGGCGCAGCCGCCATCGACCACCCGGGCACGCTGTACAGCTACGTCTACGCCGACCAGACCCCGGATTTCCCGCTGCCGTTCACCTATCCACCATTCGCCGCGGTCGTGTTCTACCCGCTGCACCTACTGCCGTTCGGACTGGTCGCGTTCTTCTGGCAGCTCGGCACCATGGCCGCCCTCTACGGCGTGGTGCGGATCAGCCAGCGGTTGCTCGGCGTGCCGGCCGGTGCAGGGCATCGTGTCGCGATGTGCTGGACCGCGGTCGCCATCTGGATCGAACCGTTGCGCAGCACCTTCGACTACGGACAGGTCAACGTGCTGTTGGTGCTGGCCGGCCTGCTCGCGGTCTACACCACGCGGTGGTGGCTGTCGGGCCTGCTGGTTGGGGTGGCCGCGGGAGTGAAGCTGACCCCGGCGATCACCGGCCTGTACTTCGTCGGAGTCCGGCGGTGGGGCGCGGCGGTGTTCTCGGCGGTCGTGTTTGTCGCCACTGTGGCCGTGTCCTGGCTGGTCGTCGGCGATCAAACTCGCTACTACTTCACCGTTTTGCTGCGCGACACCCGGCGGGTCGGGCCGATCGCGACGTCGTTCAACCAATCGTGGCGGGGCGCCATCTCACGTCTCGTCGGCCACGACGCCGGCTACGGCCCGCTGGTGTTGGCCGGGCTCGCCGTCACCGCCTTGCTGGCCATCCTGGCGTGGCGAGCGCTGAACGACGACCGGCTCGGCCGACTGCTGGTGGTCGAGTTGTTCGGGTTGCTGCTCTCGCCGATTTCCTGGACCCATCACTGGGTGTGGCTGGTGCCGTTGATGATCTGGCTGATCCACGGGCCGCTCTGCCGGCAGCGCGGCGCCCGGCTGCTCGGATGGGGCTGGCTGGTACTGACCCTCATCGGCGTGCCGTGGCTGCTGAGCTTCGCCCAGCCGACGATCTGGCAAAGCGACCGGCCCTGGTATCTGGCCTGGGCCGGGCTGGTCTACATCGTCGCCACGCTGGCGACGCTGGCGTGGGTCGTCGCGGCCGGCCGCCGAAGCGAGCCTCACGCTGGCGTGACACTCGGCGAGCAGGGTCACGCTGGCGTGACGCTCGCCGAGCCGGGTCGGGTTACTCGCCGATAATTCCGTTGATGTCGCGAGCCATCGCGATGTCGTTCTGCGTGATCCCGCCTTCGGAATGCGTCACCAACGCGAAAGACACGGTACGCCAACGGATATCGATATCGGGATGGTGATCTTTGGACTCAGCGTGCTCGGCGACTCGGCGTACGGCGTCGATGCCGGCGAGAAACGCCGGAAACTTGACCGACCGCCGCAGGGCACCGTCGGAACGTTGCCAGCCAGTGAGTTCGGGCAGTGCGGCGTCGACTTGCTCATCGGTTAACACAGCCATACTTCCGACGGTATACCGTCACTCGCGATGTCGCACCAGATCGTGGTCGCCGGGGCCGTCATCTCGGATGCGACGCTGCTGGTAGCCCAGCGCTGGCGGCCGCCCGAACTGGCCGGCCGGTGGGAGTTGCCCGGCGGCAAGGTGACGGACGGTGAAACCGAGCCCGACGCGCTGGCCCGGGAACTGGCCGAGGAACTGGGCGTCGAGGCGGACGCCGTCGCGGTCGGCCAACGCCTGGGCGCCGACATCGCCCTGAACGCCACGACCACGCTGCGCGCATATCGCGTCAGTCTGCTGCGCGGCGAACCCCATCCGCACGACCATCGCGCGCTGCGTTGGGTGACCGCAGTCGAGTTGCCCGGCATCGACTGGGTCCCCGCCGATCGGCAGTGGTTACCGGCGTTGATTCGGGTGCTCGAAGGGCACTGAAGGGGTCTGGCCGGGCTCGGCAAAGAGCTGCCCCGAAACGCGCACAGCCGTTTGCCAGGAAAGCCACAGAACTGTCGAAGGAACGCGTCGTAATCGGGTTTTTACAAAGCTAAACGGGATATTAACGTGCGCCTGTCATGCTGCTGCCAGCCTGAATGGTTTCGTGTAACCCGTGGATATGGCGTTTTCGGTCGACAACGGTGGGCGCCGGGTCGGCCACCGGGCACCGCCTATCAACAACCCGCCGGTTGTCGGCGTGCTCGGCGCGCTCGCGAGCACTTATGCTTATGAGCGGTTGCTGACCAGCGCGTGGGCCGCCGATGGTGATGGCCTCGTCGGCGCTGGTCGAACGGGTCGGCGAGATCGCCGTCGGGGCGCTGGCCAATCCCAAATACGCGGCGCTGGGGCTGCCCGCATACGGCACTGATGAGGAGGTCTTCGCGTTGACTGTGACGCCGCGAGTCGGAGGTCCTCTCGAGGAGTTGTTGGAGCGCAGCGGTCGCTTCTTCACACCCGGTGACTTCTCCGCGGACCTGCGCACGGTCACCCGCCGGGGCGGCCGGGAGGCCGACGTGTTCTATCGCGACCGGTGGAGCCACGACAAGGTGGTGCGTTCGACGCACGGGGTCAACTGCACCGGGTCGTGCTCGTGGAAGATCTACGTCAAAGACGGCATCATCACCTGGGAAACGCAGCAGACCGACTACCCGTCGGTAGGCCCGGATCGGCCGGAGTACGAGCCCCGCGGCTGTCCCCGTGGCGCGTCGTTTTCCTGGTACAGCTATTCCCCGACCCGGGTGCGCTACCCGTATGCGCGCGGTGTGCTGGTCGAGATGTTCCGGGAAGCCAAGTCTCGGCTCGGCGACCCGGTACTTGCCTGGGCCGACATCCAGGCCGATCCCGAGCGCCGTCGCCGCTACCAGCAGGCCCGCGGCAAAGGCGGGTTGGTGCGGGTCAGCTGGGCTGAAGCCACCGAGATGATCGCCGCCGCGCACGTGCACACCATCAAGGAATACGGTCCCGACCGCGTCGCCGGGTTCTCGCCGATCCCGGCGATGTCGATGGTGTCGTTCGCCGCGGGGTCGCGGTTCGTCGAGCTGCTCGGCGGTGTGATGACGTCGTTTTACGACTGGTACGCCGACCTTCCGGTGGCTTCGCCGCAGGTGTTCGGCGACCAGACCGACGTGCCGGAATCCGGCGACTGGTGGGATGCGGCATACCTGGTGATGTGGGGCTCCAACGTCCCGATCACCCGCACCCCGGACGCGCACTGGATGGCCGAGGCGCGTTACCGCGGCACCAAAGTGGTGACGGTCAGCCCCGACTACGCCGACAACACCAAGTTCGCCGACGAGTGGATGCCGTGCGCGGCCGGTACCGACGCGGCGCTGGCGATGGCGATGGGCCACGTGATCCTGTCCGAATGCTATGTGCAAAAACAGGTTCCGTTCTTCATCGACTATTCGCGCCGCTACACCGACTTGCCGTTCTTGATCAAGCTGGAGGAGCGCGGCGACACGCTGGTGCCGGGCAAGAACCTGACGGCCGCCGATATCGGTCAGCATGTCGAAAACTCAGCGTTCAAACCGGTTTTGCTCGACGAGGTCACCGACACCGTCGTCGTGCCGCACGGGTCGCTGGGTTTCCGCTATGGCGAAGAGGGCGTCGGCAAGTGGAATCTCGACCTCGGTGACGTGGTGCCGGCCCTGAGCGTGGATCGTCCACACGCTCTGAACGGTGATCGCACCAGCGCGCTGGTCTCACTGCCCAGTTTTGACACCACCGACGGCCACGGTGAGATGGTGGCGCGCGGCGTGCCGGTGCGACGGGTGGGAAACCACCTGGTGTGCACGGTCTTTGACCTGATGCTGGCCCACTACGCGGTGGCACGGCCGGGACTGCCGGGAGAATGGCCGACCGGCTACGACGACGCCACCATCCAGAACACGCCGGCCTGGCAGGAGCCGATCACTGGGGTGTCGGCCGCGCAGGCTGTTCGGGTCGCCCGTGAATTCGCGCGCAGCGCAGAGGAATCCGGTGGACGCTCGATGATCATCATGGGCGGCGGCATCTGCCACTGGTTCCACAGTGACGCCATCTACCGATCCGTGCTGGCGCTGCTGATGCTGACCGGGTCGATGGGACGCAACGGCGGTGGCTGGGCCCACTATGTCGGCCAGGAGAAGGTGCGTCCGCTGACCGGCTGGCAGACGATGGCGATGGCCACCGACTGGTCGCGCCCGCCGCGACAGGTGCCCGGCGCCTCCTACTGGTATGCCCACACCGACCAATGGCGTTACGACAACTACGGCGCCGACAAACTGTCCAGCCCCGTGGGCCGGGGCCGATTCGCCGACAAGCACACGATGGACGTGTTGAGCTCGGCGACGGCGATGGGCTGGAGCCCGTTCTACCCGCAGTTCGACCGGTCCAGCCTCGACGTCGCCGACGAAGCACGGGCCGCCGGGAAGGATCCCGGCGAGTACGTGGCCGAGCAGCTGGCCCAGCGGAAGCTGAAGCTCTCGGTCACCGACCCGGACAATCCGGTGAACTGGCCACGGGTGCTCACCGTGTGGCGGGCCAACCTGATCGGCTCGTCGGGTAAGGGCGGCGAGTACTTCCTGCGCCACCTGCTGGGCACCGACTCCAACGTGCTGGCCGATGCGCCGAGCGACGACATCCCCGAGGGCAAGCTCGACCTGATGATGTCGATCGACTTCCGGATGACGTCGACAACGCTGGTCTCCGACGTGGTGCTGCCGGCGGCCACCTGGTACGAGAAGGCCGACATATCCAGCACCGACATGCACCCCTACGTGCATGCTTTCAGTGCCGCGGTCGACCCGCCATGGGAAACCCGCAGCGACTACGACGCTTTCGGCGCAATCGCCCGCACCTTCAGCACGCTGGCCAAGCGGCATCTGGGCACCCGCAGCGACGTGGTGCTCACCGCACTGCAGCATGACACCGCGGACGCGATGGCCTATCCCGATGGCACCGAACGTGATTGGCTGCAAACCGGTGAGACGCCGGTACCGGGCAAGACCATGGGCAAGCTCACGGTGGTGGAGCGCGACTACACCGCGATCTACGACAAGTGGACGACGCTGGGCCCGCTGGTCGACAAGTTCGGCTTGACGGTGAAGGGATACACCGTGCATCCCTTCGAGGAGGTCAAGCAACTGGCCGCCAAATTCGGTGTGATGAATTCCGGTGCGGGAGCGGGCCGTCCGGCGATCACCAAAGCCGATCGGATGGTCGACGTGATCCTGGCGCTGTCTGGGACATCCAATGGCCGGCTCGCCGTCGAGGGCTTCCGGGAACTGGAGAAGCGCACCGGCCAGCAGTTGGCCCACTTGGCCGAAGGCAGCGAGGAGCGCCGAATCACCTACGCCGACACGCAGGCCCGTCCCGTCCCGGTGATCACCAGCCCGGAGTGGTCCGGCAGCGAGACCGGCGGCCGTCGCTACGCGCCGTTCACGATCAACATCGAACACCTCAAGCCGTTCCACACGCTGACCGGGCGGATGCACTTCTATCTGGCGCATGACTGGATCGAGGAGCTGGGCGAGCATTTGCCGGTGTACCGCCCGCCGCTGGACATGGCGCGGCTGTTCGGCGCCCCCGAGCTCGGCCCGACGGATGATGGCATCGGCCTGACCGTGCGGTATCTGACCCCGCACTCCAAGTGGTCGTTCCATTCGACGTATCAGGACAACCTGTACATGCTGTCGCTGTCGCGCGGTGGCCCAACCATGTGGATGAGTCCGGCTGACGCAGCCAAAATCAGTGTGCGGGACAATGATTGGGTCGAGGCGGTCAACGCCAACGGTGTCTTCGTGTGCCGCGCGATCGTGTCGCACCGGATGCCCGACGGCGTGGTGTTCGTCTACCACGTGCAGGAACGCACCGTCGACGTTCCGCGCACCGAGACCACCGGCAAGCGTGGCGGTAACCACAACGCGCTGACTCGGGTGCGAATCAAGGCGAGTCATCTGGCCGGCGGCTACGGCCAGCATGCGTTCGCGTTCAACTACCTGGGCCCGACCGGCAACCAGCGCGACGAGGTGACCGTGGTGCGCCGACGCAGCCAGGAGGTGAAGTACCAGTGAAGGTAATGGCGCAGATGGCGATGGTGATGAACCTCGACAAATGCATTGGCTGCCATACCTGTTCGGTGACCTGTAAGCAGGCCTGGACGAACCGATCCGGCACCGAATACGTCTGGTTCAACAACGTCGAAACCCGCCCCGGCGTGGGCTACCCCCGCACGTATGAGGATCAGGACCGCTGGCGCGGCGGCTGGATCCGCGACAAGAAGGGCCGGCTGCGGCTACGCGACGGCGGCCGCATTCACAAGCTGTTGCGGATCTTCGCCAACCCGAAACTGCCCGGCATCGGCGACTACTACGAGCCGTGGACCTACGACTACGAAAACCTCACGTCGGCGCCGCTGGGCGACACCTTCCCGGTTGCGCAACCGCGCAGCCAGATCAGCGGCGAACCGATGAAGATCGAGTGGGGCGTCAACTGGGACGACAACCTCGCCGGCTCAACGGAAACGCTGCGCGACGACCCGGTGCTGAAGAAGGTCAGCGACGAGATCAAGCTCAAGCTCGAAGAAACCTTCATGTTCTACCTGCCGCGGATCTGCGAGCACTGCCTCAACCCGTCGTGCGTGGCGTCCTGCCCGTCGGGCGCGATGTACAAGCGCAGCGAGGACGGCATCGTGCTGGTCGACCAGGACCGCTGCCGCGGCTGGCGGATGTGCGTGTCGGGATGCCCCTACAAGAAGGTGTATTTCAACCACAAGACAGGCAAGGCCGAAAAGTGCACGTTCTGCTATCCGCGCATCGAGGTCGGGTTGCCCACGATCTGCTCGGAAACCTGCGTGGGGCGGCTGCGCTATCTGGGGCTGGTGCTCTACGACGCCGACCGGGTGCTGGAGGCGGCGTCGGTGGAGCGGGATACCGATCTCTACGAGGCGCAGCGGCGAATCCTGCTGGACCCCAACGATCCCGAGGTCATCACCGCTGCGCGCAGCGAAGGTATCTCCGACGAGTGGATCGAGGCCGCGCAGCGGTCGCCGATTTACGCGCTGATCAACACCTACAAGGTGGCGCTGCCGTTGCATCCGGAATACCGCACCATGCCGATGGTGTGGTACATCCCGCCGCTGTCTCCGGTGGTCGATGCCGTCAGCCGCGACGGACACGACGGCGAAGACGTCGGCAACCTGTTCGGCGCTATCGAAGCGCTGCGCATCCCGATTCAGTACCTGGCCGAGCTGTTCACCGCCGGCGACACCCAAGTCGTCGACGAGGTGCTGCAGCGGCTGGCCGCGATGCGGTCCTATATGCGTGACATCAATCTCGGACGCGAGACCCAGCCCCACATCCCGGCGGCAGTCGGGATGACCGAGGAACAGATCTACGAAATGTATCGGCTGCTGGCCATCGCGAAATACGAAGAACGCTATGTGATCCCGACCGCCTACACCGGCGACATCCCCGCGGCGGCGCACGACATGGAATGTTCGTTGTCGGGTGACGGCGGCCCGGGAATGTACGAGGGCGGTCCGTTCGCCCAACCCGGCGATGGCCCGGTGCCCGTCGCGGTGGAATCGTTCCATGCAACGCGTCCGCGATCGCAGGTGAACCTGCTGAATTGGGACGGCAAAGATGCGTCGCCGCAACTGTTCCCCGAAGAGCAGAAGCAATGAAGCTGCTGACCAGATCACGCGGGCCGGCTCTTACCGATCGATTGATCTGGCAGGCGGCCTCGCTGCTGCTGGCCTATCCCGACGAACAGCGCGACGAGCGCCTCGACACCGCTGAGGCGCTGCTGGGCCATGTCGACGGGACCGCGGCGCAGTTGCTGAGGCGCACCGTCGCGGCGTTGCGAGCCACCGATGCGTTGACCGCGGCCACCGAGTACGTCGAAACCTTTGATATGCGCCGACGTTCGACGATGTACCTGACGTACTGGACCGCCGGAGACACCCGCAACCGCGGCCGCGAAATGCTGGCGTTCGCCAGCGCCTACCGGCAGTCGGGGGTGGAGCCGCCGCGCAGCGAGGCCCCCGACCACCTGCCGGTCGTGCTCGAATTCGCCGCCACCGTCGACCCCGAAGCAGGCCGCCGGCTGCTAATCGAGCACCGGATACCGATCGACGTGCTGTTGGGCGCGTTGACCCGCGCGCAGTCCCCGTACGCCCACGCCGTCGCCGCGGTGTGTGAAACGCTGCCGCCGGTCACCGACCAGGAAGTGCAGCGGGCGCACCGGCTGGCCGAAGCGGGACCGCCCGCCGAATCCGTTGGACTGCAACCCTTCACATTGACCGTGCCACCGCGACGCGAAGGAGGCGGCTGAGTTGGACCGCGCCGCAATTTTCTGGGA
Organism: Mycobacterium kyorinense; assembly: GCF_001672775.1. Lineage (GTDB taxonomy): Bacteria > Actinomycetota > Actinomycetes > Mycobacteriales > Mycobacteriaceae > Mycobacterium > Mycobacterium kyorinense_A. Next base: position 50,766 of record NZ_LZKJ01000133.1, read on the forward strand.
CATCTCGCCGTATGTCACCTTGGCGATCCTGATCGTGGGCACCTGGTGGCGCTACCGCTATGACAAGTTCGGCTGGACGTCACGCTCGTCGCAGCTCTACGAGTCGCGGCTGCTGCAGATCGCCAGCCCGATCTTTCATTTCGGCATCCTGACGGTTTTCGCCGGGCACGTCATCGGTTTGGTCGTCCCGCCGACGGCAACCAAAGCATTGGGGGTCGGCGAGGAGACCTACCACGTCCAGGCGGTCGTATTCGGGCTTATCGCCGGGCTGTCGACATTGGCCGGCATCGGGCTGCTCATCTACCGCCGCACCACCCGCGGGCCGGTGCGGATGGCCACCGCCCGCAGCGACAAAGTGATGTACGTGGTGCTGATGCTGGCCCTCGTCGTCGGCTTGTACTGCACCTTGCAGGGCACCGGAATCGAAGGCCATGCCCACGTGTACCACTACCGCAACACCGTCGGCGTATGGTTCCGCGGCATCTTCATCTTCCGGCCGGGCGGAGAGAACATGGTCGGCGCACCGCTGGACTACCAACTGCACGCAGCCATCGGGATGGTGCTGTTCTGTTTGTGGCCGTTCACCCGATTGGTCCACGCGTTCAGCGCACCGATCGGATATTTGTTCCGGCCCTACGTGGTCTACCGCAGCCGCGACGCGGTTCGCACCCGCGACGCGGGCGACAAGAACGAACTGGTGGGGTCGGCGCCCCGTCGCCGCGGCTGGTAGGCCGACGATCGTCATATCGTGGCAGACATGGGTCTGCCCGATGACGTCTACGCACGGTTGTTGCGGCTGCGGACCGATTTGCGCCGCTTCGAGCGGTGGAGCGCCGAGCAGGCCCGCGCGGCCGGTCTGACGCCCATGCAGCACCAGTTGCTGCTCGCCATCCGTGGACACGCCGACCGCCGTGGACCCACGATCGGGGAAGTCGCCGATTACCTGCTGCTCCGCCATCACAGCGCCGGCGAACTGACCCAGCGAGCCGAGGCCGCGGGGCTGGTCCGGCGCGTCCGCGACAGCGACGATCACCGGGTGATCCGGCTACAGCTGACCGACGCGGGCTCCGGTCGGCTGGAAGCGCTGACCGCGATACACCTCGAAGAGCTGGAACGGCTCAGCATCGCCTCGCTGGGGCGCTGAGCGCTCGAAACCGCGGTGACGGGGGCCACAGGCTGGGCTGCTCGATTTCCGCCAGCGGCCCCCACACTGCCAGAATCACCCGGTGCAGTTCCGTAACGTCGCCATCGTCGCGCACGTCGACCACGGCAAAACCACGCTGGTCGACGCGATGCTGCGGCAGTCCGGCGCGCTGCACGAACGCGGCGACGATGCCAAAGACCGCATCATGGATACCGGCGACCTGGAGCGGGAAAAGGGCATCACGATCCTGGCCAAGAACACCGCCGTGCACCGCCATCACAGCGACGGCAGCGTCACCGTGATCAACGTCATCGACACGCCGGGCCACGCGGACTTCGGCGGCGAGGTCGAACGCGGGCTGTCGATGGTCGACGGCGTGCTGCTGTTGGTCGACGCGTCGGAGGGGCCGCTGCCGCAGACCCGCTTCGTGCTGCGCAAGGCGCTGGCCGCGCACCTGCCGGTGATCCTCGTCGTCAACAAAACCGACCGGCCCGACGCGCGCATCGCCGAAGTCGTCGACGCCAGCCACGACCTGCTGCTCGACGTCGCCGCCGATTTGGACGACGAAGCCGCCAAGGCCGCCGAAGAAGCCCTCGGCTTGCCGACGCTGTATGCGTCCGGCCGTGCCGGGGTGGCCAGCACGGTGCAACCCGACGACGGCCAGGTACCCGACGGCGACAACCTCGACCCGCTGTTCGACGTTCTGCTGCAACACATTCCACCACCCACCGGCAACCCGGATGCCCCGCTGCAGGCGCTGGTGACCAACCTCGACGCGTCGGCGTTCTTGGGCCGGCTCGCGCTGATCCGGATCTACAACGGCCGGCTACGCAAGGGCCACCAGGTGGCGTGGCTGCGCGAGGTCGACGGTGAGCCCGTCGTCGCGTCCGCGAAGATCACCGAGCTGCTGGCCACCGAGGGCGTCGAGCGGTCACCGACCGAGGAAGCCACCGCGGGCGATATCGTCGCGGTTGCCGGCATCCCGGAGATCATGATCGGCGATACCCTGGCCGACCCCGCGAACCCTATTGCGCTGCCGCGGATTACCGTCGACGAGCCGGCGATCTCGGTGACCGTCGGCACCAACACCTCGCCGTTGGCGGGCAAGGTGGCCGGGCACAAGCTGACCGCGCGGATGGTCAAATCGCGGCTGGACACCGAGCTGGTCGGCAATGTGTCGATCCGGGTGCTCGACATCGGCCGGCCCGACGCCTGGGAAGTCCAGGGCCGCGGCGAGTTGGCGCTGGCGGTGCTGGTCGAGCAGATGCGCCGAGAGGGTTTCGAGCTGACCGTCGGCAAGCCCCAGGTGGTGACCAAAACCATCGACGGCAAACTGCACGAGCCGTTCGAGGCGCTCACCGTCGATTGCCCCGAAGAGTACGTCGGCGCGATCACCCAGTTGATGGCGGCCCGTAAGGGGCGGATGGCCGAGATGGCCAACCACGCAACCGGTTGGGTGCGAATGGATTTCGTGGTCCCCAGCCGCGGCCTGATCGGGTGGCGCACCGATTTCCTCACCGAGACCCGCGGCACCGGCATCGGCAACGCGGTGTTCGACGGCTACAAGCCGTGGGCCGGTGAGATCCGGTCCCGGCACACCGGCTCACTGGTCTCCGACCGGTCCGGGGTCATCACCCCGTTCGCGTTGATTCAGCTGGCCGATCGCGGGCAGTTCTTCGTCGAACCCGGACAGGACACCTACGAGGGCATGGTTGTCGGCATCAACCCGCGCGCCGAGGATCTCGACATCAACGTCACCCGGGAGAAGAAGCTCACCAACATGCGGTCGTCGACCGCCGACGTGATCGAAACGCTGGCCAAGCCCATCGAACTCGACCTCGAGCAGGCCATGGAGTTCTGTGCGAGCGACGAGTGCGTCGAGGTGACGCCGGAGGTGGTGCGGGTGCGCAAGGTGGAACTCGACGCCACCAGCCGGGCCCGCAGCCGCGCCCGCGCCAAGGCCCGGGCCTGACCGTCAATCGTCGCCGAACGTGAAGTCATTGCGAAGAATCGCCGGGAATCTCGCAGCAGCTTCACGCGCGGCGCAAGCCGATACCCTGTTGGGCGTGCCGAAACCAGCCCGTCGCGCCCGCCTGGCGATCGCCGCGCTGGTAATCGTGCTGGCCAGCTGCACCGTGAGCCCACCGCCGGCGCCGCAGAGCACCGAGACGTCGAAGAGCGCTTTGCCGCCGCCCCCGCGCGTCACGCAGATCATCATGGGTATCGACTCGATCGGCGCGGGGTTCAACCCGCACCTGCTGTCGGATCTGTCGGCGGTCAACGCCGCGATCAGCGCACTGGTACTGCCGAGTGCCTTTCGGCCGGTGCCCGACCCCAACACCCCGACCGGGTCGCGCTGGGAGATGGATCCGACGCTGCTGGTGTCGGCCGAGGTGACCAGCGAAGACCCCTTCACCGTCACCTACAAGATCCGGCCGGAGGCACAGTGGACCGATAACGCGCCGATTGCCGCCGACGACTTCTGGTATCTGTGGCGGCAGATGGTCGGCCAGCCCGGTGTGGTGGATCCGGCCGGCTACGACCTGATCACCGGTGTGCAGTCGATCTACGGCGGCAAGCAGGCCGTCGTCACGTTCGCCCAGCCGTATCCGGCGTGGAAGGAGTTGTTCAGCAACATCCTGCCCGCCCACATCGTCAAGGATGTGCCAGGCGGCTTCCCGGCCGGGCTGGTACGCGCGCTACCGGTGACCGGCGGCCAGTTCCGGGTGGAAACCATCGATCCGCAGCGCGACGAGATCCTGCTCGCCCGCAACGACCGCTATTGGGGGCCGCCGGCCAAACCCGACCTGATCCTGTTCCGGCGGGCCGGTGCGCCCGCTGCGCTGGCCGACTCCATCCGCAACGGCGACACGCAGGTGGCTCAGGTGCACGGCGGGTCGGCGGCGTTCGCGCAACTGTCGGCGATCCCGGATGTGCGGACCGCCCGGATCGTGACGCCGCGCGTCATGCAGCTCACGTTGCGCGCCAATGTGCCCAAGCTGGCCGATTCCCAAGTGCGCAAGGCGATTCTGGGCCTGCTCGACGTCGACCTGCTGGCCGCGGTGGGGGCCGGCAGCGACAACACCGTCACCCTGGATCAGGCGCAGATCCGCTCGCCCAGCGACCCCGGCTACGTGCCGACGGCGCCGCCGGCAATGAGCAATGCCGCGGCGTTGGGGCTGCTGCAGAGCGCCGGGTACCAGATCGAAAGCGACGCGTCAGCGGCCGTGCCGCCGCCGGACGCGGATTCGCCGACCACACCGCTGAGCGCCGGGCCGCCGGAGGTCACCCGCGGCCGGGTCAGCAAGGACGGCAAGCAGCTGTCACTGGTTATCGGGGTGGCCTCCAACGACCCGACGTCGGTGGCCGTGGCCAACACCGCCGCCGACCAGCTACGCAACGTCGGCATCGCCGCGACGGTGCTGGGGCTGGATCCGGTGGCGCTCTACCGCGAGGCGTTGGTCGACAACCGGGTGGACGCCATTGTCGGGTGGCGTCAGGCCGGCGGGAATTTGGCGACGCTGCTGGCCTCGCGGTATGGCTGCCCTGCCCTGGAGGCGACGGCGGTGTCGACTGCGGCGGCGCCGACGGCCAACGCTGACGAGTCCACGACAGCCAAGGCGGCGCCGGGGACCCCGACGCCGACGCCGACGACACCGAGTCGGGCGCCGGAGCCGGGCGCACTGGTGCAGGCGCCGTCGAACATCACCGGGATCTGCGACCGCAGCATCCAGTCCAACATCGACGCCGCGCTCAACGGCACCAAGAACATCAACGACGTGATCAATGCGGTCGAGCCGCGGCTGTGGAACATGTCTGCGGTGCTGCCGATCCTTCAGGACACCACGATCGTCGCAGCCGGACCCAGCGTGCAAAACGTGAGCCTGTCCGGTTCGGTGCCGGTGGGAATCGTCGGCGACGCCGGCGAGTGGGTGAAAAAACCCCAATAATCCTGTACCACAGGGTTATTCGCTACGCAGCGGCATCACGGTATCGACGATCCGCATCAGCTGGCGCTTGTTCGGCGGAGCACCGGTGAGCAGCAGATGATGGTTGATCAACGCCGGTCCGACGCGGGCCGTCAGCGGCGTGAGCGTGTCTGGGTCGACGTCGCCGTTGCGTTCGCCGGCCCGCAGAATGGATTCGATGATCTGCAGCCGGGGCTCCACAACGGCGTCGGCGAAGATGGCCCGCAGTTCGGGTTCGTGAATGAGCTGGCCGATGATGGCCAGGCTGGGAAACGCCGTCTTACCCGCCAGCACGTCGCAATGCGCGGTGAAGACCGCCAGCAGGTTCTCGCGTGCCGACCGGTCCGGGCGCGGCTCGGCCAGCGGCGGCAACGCGTACTGCATCGCGGCCTGCACCAAGTCATGTTTGTTGGACCAGCGTCGATACAGCGCGGCCTTGCCGGTCCGGGCGCGCGCGGCGATGCCTTCCATCGTCAGCCCGCCGTAGCCGACCGCCGCCAGCTCGGCCAGTGCCGCGTCGTACAACGCGCGCTCGAGTTCTCGGCCACGCCGCCGGCTGCGGACGGCGACGGGCTGCTGAACCATGCTCTGATAGTAGTCACCAGCGTTTCTCAGCGGCGCCAGTAGGTTCGGCTGTCCATGCGGCCCAACCATTTCCGCGATTCCACCGCGGGCTTACACGGCCGGCGCGTCGGCAGCGTCTACTACATATTCACGACGCGGCGCTCCGTGGGTATCGTGCGTGCATGCAGGAGACGCCGCGGCTGCTGTTCGTGCATGCCCACCCCGACGACGAAAGCCTCACCACCGGCGCCACGATCGCCCACTACGCGGCTCGAGGAGCGCAGGTCCATGTCGTCACATGCACGCTGGGCGAGGAGGGCGAAGTCATCGGCGAGCGCTGGGCCCACCTCGCCGTCGACCACGCCGACCAACTCGGTGGCTACCGCATCGGCGAGCTCACCGCGGCGCTGCAGGCCCTGGGCGTCGGCGCGCCGATCTTTCTCGGCGGCGCGGGACGCTGGCGTGATTCGGGCATGGCCGGGACCGCGCCGCGGCACTGGCAACGGTTCATCGACGCCGACGAACGCGAGTCGGTCGGTGCGCTGGTCACGCTCATTCGCCAACTGCGCCCACACGTCGTGGTGACCTACGACCCCAACGGTGGCTATGGGCACCCCGACCACGTCCACGTCCATGTCGTCACCACCGCGGCCGTGCGGGCCGCCGCCACCGCGGACTATGGCGGCACCCCCTGGTCCGTTCCGAAGGTGTACTGGACGGTGCTGGCCAAGAGCGCCATCGCGGCGGGAGTCGCCGCACTCGAGCCCGACGATTTGCGACCCGAATGGGCCGTGCCGACAAACAGCGATGAATTTGACGCGCTCGTCTACTCCGACGACCAGATCGACGCCGTCGTCGATGCCCATGACGCGCTGCCCGCCAAGCGAGCTGCGCTGGCCGCGCACGCCACCCAGGTCACCGTCGGGCCCACCGGGCGGGCATGCGCGCTGTCGAACAACCTGGCGCTGCCCGTTTTGGGGCAGGAGCACTACGTTCTGGCCGCCGGCACCGCGGGAGACCGCGACGAGCGCGGCTGGGAAACCGACCTGCTGGCCGGACTTTCAGTGAGCGAGACGGCCACGCGGTAGGCTTTCCGGCGAGGCCGCCGCGGAAGGAACTGAGATGGATCCCGACCTGGACTACAACCAGCAGCACTGGCAGGACCGGCTCGACAGCTTCCAGTGGGTGATCGGTTCGCTGGTCGCTCAGCTGGATAGCGTTCCCACCTGATCGCTACCGAGCCCAGCGCCGGTCCCACGGAGGACACCGGCGCGACGGATCCCGCTATCCGGATTGTCGTCCTGACGCTGCTGGCCGTCGACGGCGTCCTCTCCGCAATCGTCGGGGCGCTGCTGCTGCCCGCCTATATCGGCTCGATCCCGTTTCCCATCAGCGCATTGATCAGTGGTCTGGTCAATGCCGCTCTGGTGTGGGCGGCCCGCCGGTGGACCAAGTCGGCGCAGGTAGCGGCATTGCCGCTGTGGATGTGGTTGTTGACGGTCGCGGCGATGTCGTTGGGCGGCCCCGGGGACGATTGCATTCTGGACACCTGCACCGGGAGGTTCGTGCGCCCGCTGCTGCTGATTGTGCTGGGTGTGCTGCCGCCGGGCTGGGTGCTGTGGCGACAGCGAACTGGTCGCTCAGGGGACCAGACTTAGCGGCGCCGGCTGCCGCTACTGTTGCGCGTATGGCATATGCCGCGGTCTCGGATTGCTGGGCGTGGATGAAATCCGGCCGGAGGGAAGTTACACCACCGTGCCGCTGATCTCCGGCGACGAGCCGACCGTGCTGCCCAGTCCCGTAGTGCCGCCGAAATCGAGCGCGTCTGCGCTGCGCCGCGTGTTGCGGCGGGCGCGCGACGGGGTGGCGCTGAACGTCGACGAAGTGGCCATCGCGATGACCGCCCGCGGTGAGGATCTGGCTGAGTTGTGCCGCAGCGCGGCGCGGGTACGCGACGCGGGCTTGCAATCGGCAGGGCGACGCGGTGCGCACGGCCGGCTGCCGGTCAGCTACTCACGCAAGGTGTTCATTCCGGTCACGCATCTGTGCCGAGACACCTGCCATTACTGCACATTCGTGACTGTGCCGGGCAAGCTGCGGGCGCACGGCGCCGGCATGTATCTGGAGCCCGACGAGATTCTCGACATCGCTCGCCGCGGCGGCGAACTGGGTTGCAAAGAAGCACTATTCACCCTCGGCGACCGCCCCGAGCAGCGCTGGCAGGAGGCGCGTCAGTGGCTCGACGAACGCGGGTATGACAGCACGCTGTCCTATGTGCGGGCGATGGCGATCCGGGTGCTGGAGGAAACGGGGCTGCTGCCGCATCTGAATCCGGGCGTCATGAGCTGGTCAGAGCTGTCCCGGCTGAAGCCGGTAGCGCCGTCGATGGGCATGATGCTGGAGACGACGTCGCGGCGGCTGTTCGAAACGCGGGGGCTGGCCCATTACGGCAGCCCCGACAAAGATCCGGTGGTCCGGCTGCGCACGCTGACTGACGCCGGCCGGCTGTCGATTCCGTTCACCACCGGTCTGCTGGTGGGCATCGGCGAGACACTGGTCGAGCGCGCCGACACCTTGCACGCGATCCGCAAGTCGCACAAGGAGTTCGGCCATATCCAAGAAGTGATCGTGCAGAACTTCCGGGCCAAGGAACACACCGCGATGGCGTTGGCGCCCGACGCGGGCATCGAAGACTTCTTGGCCACCGTGGCGGTCGCCCGGCTGGTGCTCGGACCGGGTATGCGGATCCAGGCGCCGCCGAACCTGGTGTCGCGGGCCGAATGCCTGGCTCTGCTCGCCGCGGGTGTCGACGACTGGGGTGGCGTCTCCCCGCTGACCCCCGACCACGTCAACCCGGAGCGGCCCTGGCCTGCTCTGGACGAGCTCGCCGCCGTCACCGCCGAAGCCGGTTACGACCTGGTGGAGCGGCTGACCGCGCAGCCCAAATACATCCAGGCCGGCGCGGCGTGGATCGATCCCCGGGTTCGTGGACACGTTGCGGCGCTGGCCGATTCAGATACCGGACTGGCCCGCGACCTCAAGCCGGCCGGCATGCCGTGGCAGGAGCCCGACGACGTGGGATCCTCGGGCCGGGTGGATTTGAACGCGGCGATCGACAGCGAGGGCCGCAACACCGAGGCCCGCAGTGACCTCGACAGCGCGTTCGGCGATTGGGATGCAATCCGTGCGCATGTGGACGAGCTGGCTGCCCGCGCGCCCGAGCGCATCGACACCGACGTGCTGGCCGCCCTGCGCGCTGCCGAGCGCGATCCTGCCGGTTGCACCGACGCCGAGTATCTGGCGCTGGCGAATGCCGACGGCCCCGCCTTGGATGCTGTTGCCGCACTGGCAGATTCGCTGCGTCGCGACGCCGTCGGCGACGACGTGACGTTCGTGGTGAACCGCAATATCAACTTCACCAACATCTGCTACACCGGGTGCCGGTTCTGCGCGTTCGCCCAGCGCAAGGGCGACGCCGATGCCTATTCGCTGTCGACGGCCGAGGTCGCCGACCGGGCCTGGGAGGCCCACGTCGCGGGCGCCACCGAAGTGTGCATGCAGGGCGGTATCGACCCCGAGCTGCCGGTCACCGGCTACGCCGACCTGGTGCGGGCCGTCAAAGCGCGGGTGCCCTCGATGCACGTGCATGCGTTCTCGCCGATGGAGATCGCCAACGGGGTGACCAAGAGCGGGCTTTCGACCAAGGAGTGGCTGATCAGTCTGCGGGAGGCCGGCCTGGACACCATTCCGGGGACGGCCGCCGAGATCCTCGACGACGACGTGCGCTGGGTGCTCACCAAGGGAAAGTTGCCGACCTCGGAGTGGATCGACATCGTGACGACCGCCCATCAGGTGGGGCTGCGATCGTCGTCGACGATGATGTACGGCCACGTCGACAATCCCCGGCATTGGATCGCACACCTGAATGTGTTGCGCGACATCCAAGATCGGACCGGCGGCTTCACCGAGTTCGTACCGCTGCCGTTCGTGCATCAGAGTTCGCCGTTGTATCTGGCGGGCGCGGCGCGGCCCGGGCCCAGCCATCGGGACAACCGCGCTGTGCATGCGCTGGCCCGAATCATGCTGCACGGTCGTATTTCTCACATCCAAACCAGCTGGGTGAAGCTTGGTGTGGAGCGCACGCAGGTCATGCTCAACGGCGGTGCCAACGACCTGGGCGGCACGCTGATGGAGGAGACCATCTCGCGGATGGCCGGCTCGGAATACGGGTCGGCGAAAACCGTGTCAGAGCTAGAGGCGATCGCCGAGGGCATCGGCCGCCCCGCCCGCCAGCGCACCACGACGTACCTCCCCGTTTCCGCGCACCTCCCCGTTTCTGCGCGAGCGTGCGTGTCCCCGGGCGACACGCCGGGCTGAGGGCCGGGAACACGCACGCTCGCGCCAGACGGGACGCACGCTCGCGCAAGACGGGAACACGCACGCTCGTCGCAAAGCGGGGCAGCGGCTACAACCGCGCGGCCAGCTCGGTGCCCTGGCGGATCGCGCGCTTGGCATCGAGCTCGACGGCCAGGGCGGCGCCGCCGATGATGTGCACGTTCATCCCGCGGTCCCGTAACCCCTCTTCGAGGTCACGGACCGGCTCCTGACCCGCGCAAACGACGACATTGTCCACCGCCAGCAACTGCGGGCGCCGCCGGTCGGGACCGAAGCTGATGTGCAGGCCTTCGTCGGTGATGCGTTCGTAGTTGACCTCGCAGAGTTGCTGCACACCTTTGGATTTCAGCGACGCCCGGTGTACCCAACCGCTCGTCTTGCCCAGCCCTTTGCCCTGCGGGCCCTTGCTGCGCTGCAGCAGGTAGACCTCGCGCACCGGCGGCGCGGGAATCGGTGTGGTCAACCCGCCGCGGCTGTCCCGCGAGTCGGCCACGCCCCATTCGGCCTTCCAGTCCTTGAGGTTGAGCGTGGGGGAGGAGTCGGTGACCAGGAACTCGCTGACGTCGAAGCCGATACCGCCGGCGCCGATCACCGCGACGCGCCCGCCGACCGGTTTGGCGCCCGTGATGGCCTCGGCATACGTCAGCACCATCGGATGGTCGATGCCGGGGATCGCCGGGATCCTTGGCGCCACACCGGTTGCCAGTACGACGTCGTCATAGCCGGCCAGTTCGTCGGCCGACACCCGGGTGCCCAGTCGCACCGTGACGCCGTGCCGGTCCAACATTGTCGTGAAATAGCGGATGCTTTCGTTGAATTCTTCCTTGCCGGGAATCCGCCGGGCGAGGTCGAATTGGCCACCGATGACGTCACCGGCCTCGAACAGCGTCACCGCATGCCCGCGCTGCGCGGCGTTGACGGCGGTGGCCAGCCCGGCCGGGCCGGCCCCGACCACCGCCACCGAACGGGCGCGCCGCGTCGGCGACAGCACCAACTGCGTCTCATGGCCGGCCCGCGGATTCAGCAGGCACGATACCTTTTTGTGCACGAACGCGTGATCCAGACAGGCCTGGTTGCACGCGATGCAGGTGTTGATCTCGTCGGCGCGATCGGCAGCGGCTTTGACCACCCACTCCGGGTCGCTCAGCAACGGTCGCGCCATCGAGATCAGCGCTACGTCGGTGTCGGCCAGGATCTGCTCGGCGGACTGCGGCATGTTGATCCGATTGGACGCCACCACCGGAATGCTGACATGACCGGCCAGGGCATGGCTGATGTCGACGAACGCGCCGGACGGCACCGAGGTGACGATCGTCGGCACGCGCGCCTCGTGCCATCCGAAACCCGAGTTGATCAGGGTGGCGCCGGCGGCTTCGACTTCGGTTGCCAGCGCGAGGATTTCGTCCCAGCTCTGACCGTTCTCGACGTAGTCGGCCAGCGACATGCGGTAGCAGATGATGGAATCGGGGCCGACGGCCGCGCGGGTCCGACGCACGATCTCCACCGGGAAGCGACGTCTGTTCGCAGCAGTGCCGCCCCAGTCGTCGCTGCGCTTGTTGGTCCGTGGCGCCAGGAACTGGTTGACCAAATAGCCTTCGCTACCCATGATTTCCACGCCGTCGTAGCCGGCTTCGCGCGCCAACGCAGCGCAGCGGACGAAATCTGCGATCGTGCTCTGGACGCCGCGCGACGATAACGCACGCGGTCGAAATGGATTGATCGGCGCCTTGATCGACGAGGCGCTCACCGACAGCGGGTGGTACGCATAGCGTCCGGCGTGCAGGATCTGCAGCAGGATCTTGCCGCCGGCGTCATGCACGGCACTGGTGATACGACGGTGGCGGCGCGCCTGCGCACCCGAAACCAACTCCGAGGCGAACGGCAATAACCACCCGGTCCGGTTTGGTGCGTACCCGCCGGTGACGATCAGACCGACACCGCCGCGGGCACGCTCGGCGAAGTACTCGGCGAGCCGGTCGATGTCGTGGGAGCGGTCTTCCAACCCGGTGTGCATCGAGCCCATGACGACCCGGTTGCGCAGCGTCGTGAAGCCGAGATCCAACGGCGACAACAGGTTTGGATACGTCATAGTGCCGCGGTCACCTCGTCGAGCCACTCGATCGCGCTTTCCTCGGCCCGGATGCCGCCGCGCAGCACCAGGTACTGATGCAGGGCGGTGCCGGACAACGCCGACGGATCGGGAAACTGCGATTTCTCGAAACCGCGGTAGGTGTCCAACAATTCGGCATGCTCGGCGCGCAGCGCTGTGATCTGGGCCCGCAACGCCGTCACGTCGCCATAGGCCGCGCCGCGCAGTTTGACGGCGACATCACGGGTTCGGGTGTCGGACAACGCACTGCCCCGCCCCGTCAGCGGTTCGGCGATCCAGCGGGCCAACTCCGCGCGCCCGGCGTCGGAGACCGTGTATACCTTCTTGTCCGGCCGCCCCTGCTGGGCCACCGGCGTCACGCGCACCCAGTCGTCGTCCTCCATCGCCCGCAGAGTGCGGTAGATCTGCTGATGGGTGGCGGTCCAGAAATACCCGATCGAGCGATCGAACCGGCGGGCCAACTCGTAGCCGGAGCCGGACTGTTCGGACAGGGACACCAGGATCGCGTGCGGCAACGCCACCCGGGCAGCATAGGGACGACACGCCACCATATGCAACTAGTTGCACTGCACTGAGGCGCATACCGGGGTGGCGGTAGTTGCTTTGTATATGCAACGTCTAGTATCAGTAACCAACAGATCCGCGTCATTGAACAGCACATGGAGGAGACCTTCGTGACCTACACGATCGCCGAGCCCTGCGTCGACATCAAAGACAAGGCATGCGTCGAGGAGTGCCCGGTCGACTGCATCTATGAGGGTGCCCGGATGCTGTACATCCACCCTGACGAATGCGTGGACTGCGGCGCCTGCGAGCCGGTCTGCCCCGTCGAGGCCATCTACTACGAAGACGATGTGCCCGAGCAGTGGAGCAACTACACGCAGCTCAACGCCGACTTCTTCGCAGAGCTCGGCTCACCGGGCGGCGCGGCCAAGGTCGGCATGACCGAGAACGACCCGCAGGTGGTCAAAGATCTGCCACCCCAGGGCGAGGACGCCTGAGCGAGATCACCCGCCGGCGGCCCGTGTCGGCGTCGTTGCCGGTGTTCCCCTGGGACACCCTCGATGAGGCGCGGGCGCTGGCCAACGCTCACCCCGACGGCATCGTCGACTTGTCCGTCGGCACCCCCGTCGACCCGGTCGCGCCACTGATCCGCGAGGCACTGGCCGCGGCCAGCGCGGCGCCGGGCTACCCCACCACCGCCGGTACTCCCCAGCTGCGGCGATCGGCCATCGACGCGCTGAGCCGCCGCTTCGGCGTCACCGGACTGGCGGAGGCGGGCGTGCTGCCGGTGATCGGCACCAAAGAGCTCATCTCCTGGCTGCCCACGCTGCTGGGACTGGGTGCCGCCGATCTGGTCGTGGTGCCCGAACTGGCTTATCCCACCTATGACGTCGGTGCTCGGCTGGCCGGGACGGAAGTGCTGCACGCCGACTCGGTGTCTCAACTGGGTTCGCAGTCGCCGGCGCTGGTGTATGTGAACTCGCCGAGCAACCCGACCGGCCGGGTGCTCGCCGCAGACCAGCTGCGCGCCGTCGTCGAGTGGGCGCGGGAACGCGGCGCGCTGGTGGCGTCCGACGAGTGCTACCTCGGTCTGGGCTGGGACGCCGCGCCGCTGTCGATCCTTCATCCCTCGGTGTGCGACGGCGACCACACCGGTCTGCTGGCGCTGCATTCGCTGTCCAAGAGTTCCTCGCTGGCCGGTTACCGGGCCGGTTTCGTCGCTGGGGATCCGCTGGTGGTCGGCGAACTGCTGGCCGTGCGCAAACACGCCGGGATGATGGTGCCCACACCGGTGCAGGCCGCGATGGTCGCGGCGCTCGACGACGACGGCCACGAGCGCAAGCAGCGCGACTGCTACCAGCGTCGCCGCACCGCGCTGCTGCCGGCGTTCCGCTCGGCCGGTTTCACTGTCGACCATTCCGAGGCCGGGCTGTATCTGTGGGTGACCCGCGGCGAGCCGTGCCGGGACACCGTGGCATGGCTGGCGCAGCGCGGCATCCTGGTCGCGCCCGGCGAGTTCTACGGCCCCGGCGGCACCCATCACGTGCGGGTGGCGCTGACGGCGACCGATGAGCGGATCGCCGCTGCCGTCGCGCGGCTCTAGCGCCGAGTGTGGACTTGTGTCACGCGAAATCGCCCGCGGCGTGCATTAAGTCCACACTCGGCGCCGAATTACTCGAGCGCGGGCCCACAGCCGCTCCGAAGAATCCGATCGATGGCGTCGTGCTCGGCCTGGGTGACCCAAACCCCGTAGGCGGCTTTCACGTCGACGATCCGCGTCACGTAGGTGCATCGGTAGGACTTGTTGGGCGGCAACCAGGTTGCGGCGTCGCCGTCGCCCTTCTGCTCGTTGGCCGGCCCGTCGGTGGCCTGCAGATTGCGCGGGTCGTTGGCGAAGTTGCGGCGCTTGTCCTCGTCCCATTGCTGGGCGCCCTTCTGCCACGCATCCGACAACGCCACGATGTGATCGATCTGCACTTGCCGGGAGGTGCCCTGCCCACGTTGGAACTCGATCGTCGTGCCGGTGTAGGGATCGTTCAGCGTCCCGGTCAGCACGACGCATCCAGACGTTCCCGGTTTGATCGTGATGTCCACCAAGTCGCGGCGCAAGATGTCGTTGCGAGTGTCGCAGCCGTTGTGGCCGTCGGCCACCGTGACGTCGTCGCTCCACCTCTGTCCGAACAGGTCGCGGCTGTAGCCGGTCTTGGGCGCGCGCCCCTTGATGGCCAACGCGTCCAGCTTGGCCAGGGTGTCTGCTTCGACCACGGGAATCCCGGCGGGCCGGTTCGGAGCGGGCGACGGCACCTCCGTCGACGGCAGCGCCATCACCGAGGGGCTGGATGCGTTGCCGAGCATGACGAGGCCCAGCACGGTCAGCGCACCGACGAATGCTCCGGCAGCCTTGACCGGATGCGCCCGTTCAACCACAGCAGCCTCTCTAATCACGTCGAGGGATCGTGGCGGAGGCTATCAGTTCGTGGTTGTTGCGCGGCTCAATTCCCAGCGTCGTGTAATACCGTCACACCATGACCCAGTACGACCTGGAGGCCGTGGACCGGTTGCCGTTCGCCACGCCCGAGAAGTCCGAACGGTACCGCACGGAGAACTACCAGGGCGCCGTCGGACTCAACTGGTACCAAAGCGATCCGAGCCTGCAGTTCACCATGGCCTACTACTTGCAGCCCGATGCGTTGGCCGTCGCCGAGAAGCACCTGACACGCATCGGCGAACTGATGGGCGGGCCGGTGGCGCGGTGGGCCGAGGAGACCGACCGCAACCCGGCGCGGCTCGAGCGTTACGACCGCTGGGGACATGACGTCAGCAAAGTGATCCAGCCGACGTCGTTCCTCGAGTCCAAACGGGCGGTCCTGGACGCAAACCGGGCTCTCAAAGACGACGCTCGGCAAGCCGGTGTCAACCCGTCACTGCCGTTGTTCGCGGCCAACTACCTGCTCAACCAGGCCGACATCGGGATGGGCTGTGCGCTGGGCACCGGCGGCGGGATGGTCAAGTCGCTGGTTGCCGCGTACGCGCCCGCCGATGTGCGTGAGCACGTGCTGGCCAAGTTCGAGACCGGCGAGTGGGAGGGCGAGACCGCGCAACTGTTGACCGAACGCACCGGCGGCTCGGACCTCGGCGCGCTGGAGACGACGGCAACGCGCCACGGCGACGGCTGGCTTCTTAACGGATTCAAGTGGTTCGCATCCAACTGCGACGGCCAGGTTTTCGTGGTGTTGGCCAAACCCGAGGGGGCGCCCGACTCCAGCCGCGGGGTGGCCACCTTCCTGGTGTTGCGAACCCGGCGCGACGGGACGCGCAACGGCGTGCGCATCCGTCGGCTGAAGGACAAGCTCGGCACCCGCTCGGTGGCCTCCGGCGAAGTCGAATTCGTCGACGCCGAAGCATTTTTGCTTTCCGGTGAACCTTCTGACGAAGGCCCCCACGACGGCAAGGGGCTGGGCCGGATGATGGAGCTGACCAACGCCGCGCGGCTGGGCATCGCGTTGTTCGCGGTGGGCAATGCGCGGCGCGCGCTGGTCGAGTCGCTCTGTTATGCCCGGCGAAGACAGGCGTTCGGCGACGCGCTCATCGACAAGCCGCTGATGCGCCGCAAGCTGGCCGAGATGATCGTCGACGCGGAAGCCGCGCAGGCGCTGGTGTTCGACGGCACCGGTGCGGTCAACCATCGCCAGCCCAGACCGGTGCGACAGCGCATCGCGGTGCCGGTGACCAAACTCAAGGTGTGCCGGCTCGGCATCACCATGGCCTCGGACGCGATCGAAATCCACGGCGGCAACGGCTATATCGAGTCCTGGCCGGTGGCACGGCTGCTCCGCGACGCACAGGTCAACACCATCTGGGAAGGCCCGGACAACATTTTGTGCCTGGACGTGCGGCGCGGCATCGAGCGCATCGAAGCCCAGAAACCGCTGCTCGAACGGTTGCATGATGCGGTGTCGGTATCCGACGACGACGACACGACGCGGTTGGTATCACGCCGCGTCGAAGACCTCGAGGCGGCGATCACTGCCTGGACCAAACTGGACGGCGGAGTGGCCGAAGCACGGTTGTTCGCGCTCACCCAGTTCATGGGCGATGTCTACGCGGGCGCCCTGCTCGTCGAGCAGGCGGCCTGGGAGCGGGAATCCCGTGGGGCGGTACGCAAAGCACTGGTGGCCCGGTTGTACGCCCAGCGCTATTTGGCCGAGCGTGGTCCGCTGCGCGGGATCGACGCCGACGGGGATGAGGCGATCGAGCGGTTCGACGAGCTCGTCGACGGCGCGCTGGTCACGTGACGACACCGGCCCGTCCGCTGCGCATCCCGATGTCCCTCGGCGATGTGTGCAAGCGCATCTTCCTCGGCAAACCCTTGATCACCGAGGAGCTGAGCTCCGAGCGGCTATCGAATCCCGTTGCGCTCGGCGCGCTTTCGCCGGACGCGATCTCGTCGACGGCCTACGGCCCAGAGCAGATTCTGGTGGAGTTGCTCCCGCATGCCGGCCTGGCCGCCTTCATTTTGCTGCTCCCGATCACCGGTGTCATCCTGCTGATTCTGGTGCTGGTGGCCGCGTCGTACCGCCAGGTGGTGATGGCCTACACCCGGGCCGGCGGCTCTTACGTGGTGGCCCGGGAGAACTTCGGCCCGCGGGTGGCGCAGATCGCCGCCGCCGCACTGCTGATCGACTACGTGGTCACGGTGGCGGTGCAGTCCGCGGCGGGAACCGTCGCGGTGGTCTCGGCGATCCCGTCTCTTGGCCCCTACAGTCTGGAGATCACCGTCGGTGTGGTGCTCGCCATCTGTTATGCGAATCTGCGCGGATTACGGGAAGCAGGACTGCCTTTCGCGGCGGCCACCTACTCCTTCGTCATCATGATCACGCTGATGATTGTCACCGGTGTCGTGCGAAAGATCTTCTGGGGACTGCCCGTTTACGACTCCGAACATCTTGTTGGGGCGGTGCCGGTGCACCACACCAATGGGCTGGTGATGGGTGCGACGATTCTGGTGGTGCTCCGCGCATTCGCCAACGGCGGGTCGTCGTTGACCGGAGTGGAGGCGATTTCCAACACGGTCAATGTCTTTCGTAAGCCCCAAGGCCAGAACGCACGTCGGGTGCTCACCACGATGGCCTGCATCCTCGGTTTCTTACTGGCCGGCGTCGCCTATCTCGCGCACGCCACGCATGCCACTCCCTATCTCGACGAGTATCCGTCGGTGCTCTCGGAGGTGGCTCAGGCGGTATTCGGCAATGGGTTGGTCGGGCACAGCCTTTATCTGCTCGTGCAGTCGGCGACGGCGGCCATCTTGTTCACCGGCGCCAACACCAGCTTCAACGGATTTCCCGCGCTGGCCAGTTTCGTTGCCGAGGACCGCTTTCTGCCGCGGCAGTTGATGAAACGGGGTCACCGTCTGGTGTTCTCCAACGGCATCATCGCGCTCACCGCGCTGTCGGTGGCGCTGTTGATCGTGACCGGCGGCTCGGTCAACGCACTGGTGCCGTTTTACGCGATCGGGGTGTTCACCGGGTTTTCGATGGCCGGATACGGAATGACCAAACACCACCTGACGCACCGGCAGACCGGTTGGCGTCACAAGCTGGCGATCAATCTTTCCGCGGGGATTCTTTCGACGGTGGTGGTCGGTATCTTTGCGGTGGCGAAGTTCACCGAGGGCGCCTGGTTGGTGGTGGTGATTTTCCCGCTGCTGGTGGTCGCGTTGACCCGGCTGAACCGCGAATACCGGGCCGAGGCAGCCATTCTCGAGATGTTCCGCACCGACCGGCCGGAATTGGTCAAGTACGCGCGCCACCGGGTGTTCGTCTTCGTCAACTCCGTCGACCTGGCGGTCATCGAGGCGCTGCGATACGGGCGGGGACTGCGGTCCGACGAGCTGATCGCGGTGCATTTCATGGTCGACGCTGCTCTTGCCGCGCAGCTACGAAAACGGTGGGAACACTTCGATCTCGACACCCGACTCCGGGTGGTGGACTGCCCCGACCGGCAAATCACCCGCGCCGCACAGGTACTGGTTGCCAAGGCCGGTAGCGAACACCCCGACACCAACGTGACGGTGCTGTTGCCGCGCCGGACGTATGCGCCGCTGCTGGGACGACTGTTGCATGACCGCACCGCCGACAAGATCGCCCGAGCTGTCAGCCGCATCCCGGACGCTGCCGCGACGATCGTCCCGTACGACGTGCAATCCCGGATCCGGGAAGCCTTTCCCGACTCGCTCGAGCAGCGCATCGCGCGCGAAGTCGACAAGCTGCAGACACGGGTGTCGCGCGGTGAGCAGAAGAACGTCGACGACTACGAGCATCCGGAGCGGCCGTCGGCGGTGATCGCTGTTGAGGGCTTGATTCCCGGGCAACGCGCCACGATCGAAGGACGAGTCAGCCAAGTTGAAGACATCGCCAAGCGGCGACGGACGTTGCGATGGATCGTCGTTGGCGACGACAGCGGCGACGTCCGCGTCACGTTCCGCCCCGGGGGAGGGGGCGCCGACATTCAGCCGGGACAACTGCTGCGGATCACCGGGAAAGCGCGGCAGAGCGGCAACGGGCCGGTGTCGATGGTCGACCCGACGTACGTCGTGCTGGAACAGCCCGAGGAAGTGCACTAGCCGCGGTCATCTGGTGAAGAGGTAATCCTCGTCGCGAGGCTGGGCCAGCATCCGGGTGAGACGTCTGCGGGTGAACGGCCACAGATCGATGTGGTTGTCGTCGGCGAAATACCAAGAGTTGCAACCGGTGTTCCACACGGTCGGCACCATTGCCTCGGCGACGTCGTCGGCGAACCGGGTGGTGGCTTCCTCGGTGATTTCGACCGTGCTGATTTCTCCGGCGCGGAACCGCCGCAGCCACTCGGTGATGTAGCGGGCCGTCAACTCCGCGACGAGTTGCAGTGAGATCGACCCGGTCGGGGAGTTGGGGCCCAGGACCGTGAACAGGTTAGGGAATCCGGGGATGGCCGTCATCGCCCAGGCGCGAGGCCCTTTTTCCCACGCATCGTCGATGGAGAGTCCGTCGCGGCCGCGCAGGTTCATCGGACGCATGTAGTTGTGCGCTTGGAAACCGGTAGCGAGCACGATGACATCGAGATCGCGCTGGACCCCGTCGGCCGTTCGTATCCCGGTCGGGGTGACTGCTGTAATGGGCTCGGTGACAAAACTGGCGTTCGGCTTGGCAATCGCGCGGTAATAGCTGCCGGAGATCACCTGGCGCTTGCAGAACGGTTGATAGTCGGGAGTGAGTCGCGCGCGAAGCTCTTTATCCGGCACTTGAACTCGCAAACACAACCGCGCATAGCCCTGTGCCAGCCGTCGGCGCCACGTCGGCCGGGTCACCATGTCGACGGCGAGATCGGAACCGCCGCGCTGCAGCAGACCCACCACCCGGCCGAGGCCTGGCAATGCGCCGAGCAGTCGGTCAAGCACACCTGGTTGCCGTAGCCCTGTCGGCAACCACATCACCCACTGTGGGGTGCGGACGAAATGTGTGATGTGTGCCGCGCCGGGTTGCAGTGCCGAAAAGATCTGCACCCCTGTCGATCCCGTACCCACCACCGCCACGCGCTTGCCCGCAGTATCGACGTCGGTCCAACGCGCTGTGTGCACAACCGGTCCGTTGAAGGAGTCCATGCCGGGAATGTCAGGGATGAACGGGTGGTGCAGCACACCGGTGGCAGCCACGACGAAGTCGGCGTCGATCTCATCACCGCCGGCGGTCGTCAGCCGCCACCGGTTGTCACCAAAAGCCGCCGAGATGACTTCGCAATCCAACCTGAGGTGTTCGTCGAGTTGAAGGCTTCCAACAACGTCGCGGTGATACTGCTGGATCTCCTCGCCGGTAGCCCAGAAGTCCTTCCAGTCGGGCTTCGGCGCGAACGCAAACTGGTAGCCATGTGACATCACATCGCACCGCAAGCCGGGGTAGCGGTTCCAATGCCAAACCCCGCCGACATCGGAACCCTTTTCCAAGATCACGAAGTCGCTGAACCCGGCTTGCTTGAAGGTGTGGGCGACAGCGATCCCCGCCATGCCGGCCCCGATGATCGCGATGCGAGGTTCCCGTTGGGGAGCTTGGGCCATCACGCTGCTCCGGACACAATGCGGACTAGTACTGCGCTTGGGTATTCGAACCCTATGCTTGCCGGAACTCAGCCCGCAACCCTAGTTCGGTTCCGGCTAGGGCACGTCGTCGTCTTCCTCGCGGAGGAGTTTTTCGGGGTGGTGGTAGGTGTTGGTGCGGGGTTGGCCGTGGTCGAGGTGTGGGGGTGGGATCCATTGGGTGTCGCCGTTTTTGAGTTTGCGGGTGGTCCAGCCACCGGAGGTGACCAGTTTGTGGTGGGGGCCGCAGGCCAGGGTGAGATCGTCGACGTTGGTGTCGCGGCATTGGGCGTAGTCGGTGACGTGGTGGACTTCGGTGAGATAGCCAGGCACATCACAGTGGGGAAACGTGCAGCCACGGTCTTTAGCGTGCAGCACGATCCGTTGACCGGGGCAGGCCAACCGCTTGGTGTGATAGAGCCCGATGGCTTTGCCGTTGTCGAAAATCGACAGATAGTGATGGGCGTGTGAGGCCAGCCGGATCACATCGGACATCGGTAGCAGGGTGCCGCCGGCGGTGCGGGCTTTGCCGGTGCCGGATTCCAGTTCGGTCAGGGTGGTAGACACGATGATGGTGGCCGGCAGCCCATTGTGTTGACCTAACTGGCCGGAGGCCAGCAGGGCGCGGGCGGCGGCGAGCAGCGCGTCATGGTTGCGCTGGGCGGTGCTGCGGGTGTCACGGTCGATGGCCTCTTGGGACGGGGTGCCGCTGACACACGGGGTGGGGTCCTCAGGGTTGCACATGCCGGGGGCGGCCAGCTTGGCCCATATCGCTTCGATGGCCGCCCGCAGCTCAGGGCTCATACAGCCGGTCAGCTGCGACATCGCATCGGGGTGCTGATTGCCCAGGGCCAAGCCGCGGCGTCGGGCCCGGTCGGTGTCGGTGAAATCCCCGTCGGGATTGAGACAGTCGGTGAGGCGGGCGGCGAGCTTGGCCAAGTCATCGGGGCGATGCTCGCCGGCCAGCTGGGCCAGGTGGGCTTCGGCGCGTTCGCGGGTCTCCACGTCCACGGTGTCGGGTAGCCGGTGAAAAAAACTGCGGATCACCGCCACATGCCCGGCCCCGAGGGTCCCGGCACGCTGCGCGGCGGCCGTCGCGGGCAGGAGCGGTTCGAGCGGTTCGCCGGTGATCGCGCGGCGCGACCCCAGATCGGCGGCCTCGCCGATGCGCCGGGCGGCGTCGGCGCGGGTGATCTGTAACCGCTCGGCCAACGCAAACCCCAGCTTGCCACCCAGCTCGGCTTCATCGGCCTGCTCGGCGAGCTGGTTAATCAGCGGATGTTCGACGGCGGGCAGCTGGCGGCGCAGCGTCTCACAGCGCTGCAGCATGACCAGCCGCTCAGGGGTGGTCAGCCCGTCAAAGCACAAGTCCAAGGCCCGCTTGAGGTATGCGGTCAGCCCATCGAAGACCTCATCGATCTCCTCACGACTACTCGCACGCATGTTCGAATTCTATCGACGGACACCGACAACAACGGCCGCCGTGTGACCACTGAAGCTAAAGTGGCAGAAGTGATTTCGGCGGAGGCCTGCGGCCACGGCCCCCACTCATGAATGCACAGTCCAGCGGATGGTTAAGTGGCCATCGTGAAGCGATTGCTGGCCATACTGGCTCCCCTCACCGGACTGGCATTCACCCTCAATGGCTACCAGCCGCTGAGCAAGCGGGGCTATCCCTCGATTTTGGCGTTCGCCTATGGAGTGTTCGCGTCGGAGCTCCCGCTGCCGATGGTGGGCAGCCAGGCGGCAACACTTGCGGCAATCACCCGTTGGCTCACCCCGCGGCTGCGTTGGTTCGCCTGGCTGGTATCCGGGTTGTCATGGCTGGGCCTGGTGGGGCTGTATCGCATCGGCCGTCAGGCCGACGGGCCACTGACCGCCGCCTTGGACGCGGGGCTGGGCGTGGGCCGTCGCACCGACTCGCGTGGCTTGTGGAAGCTTCCGGCCGGCGCGGGCACCGCCAAAACCCCCGGCGTTGTCCGGATGATGCGGATCTACGGCGACTATGCGCACGACACCGACATCAGCTACGGCCCGTATGGCTCGCGCAACCACCTCGACATCTGGCGGCGCCCCGATCTGGATCGGGGCGGGCGGGCGCCCGTGCTCTTGCAGGTTCCCGGCGGCGCTTGGATGGTGGGCAGCAAACGCCAACAGGCGTATCCGTTGATGAGTCATCTGGCTGAGCTGGGCTGGGTGTGTGTGGCGATCAACTATCGCCTCAGTCCGCGCTCGACGTGGCCCGACCATTTGATCGATGTCAAACGCGCGCTGGCCTGGACCAGGGAGCACATCGCCGAATACGGCGGTGACCCCGATTGGATCGCGATCACCGGCGGCTCCGCGGGTGGGCACCTGTCCGCGCTCGCGGCGGTGACGGCGAACGATCCGCAGTTTCAACCCGGTTTCGAGAGTGCCGATACCAGCGTGCGGGCAGCGGTCCCGTTCTATGGCGTCTACGATTTCACCGCAACCGATTCGTCGATGCACCCACTGATGGTGCCGTCGCTGGCGAAGTACGTGTTCAAGCTGTCGCGCACCGAGACTGCCGACGCCTTCCGTGCCGCCTCACCGATCAGCTACGTTTCCCAGGACGCGCCACCGTTTTTCGTGCTGCACGGACGCAATGACTCGCTGATCCCGGTCGAGCAGGCGCGCGCCTTCAGCGCACGGCTGCGGGAAGTCAGTCGCAACCCGGTGGTCTACGCCGAATTACCGTTCGCGCAGCACGCTTTCGATATCTTCGGATCCACGCGCGCCGCACATGCTGCGGTGGCCGTCGAGCAGTTCCTCGCGGAAATCTATAGCCGCGCGGAAATCCGGCAAGCAGGTTAACTCAGGCGTCGGCGGGAACCCGGCGCCCGGCGTCGCCGTGCTTGGTTTGATTGCGCGGCTCCTCATCGCGCTGCGCGTCCCCTCGCCGCTGCGCGCCTGGGGCGCCCTACTGCATCGTCGCCGCGCTTGCGATCGCCGCTAGGCGTCGATCACTACGCGATCGCTTTTCGCCCGTGACACGCAGACCAGCATCTCGCCATCGTCTTCGACGGTGCGCCCGCGCCGATCGACCTCTCCGGCGAGCACCTTGACCTTGCAGGTCCCGCAAAACCCTTGCTGGCACGAATATGCGGTCGTGCGATCGTGGTCGAGCATGACGTCGAGGGCCGACCGGTTGCCCGGAATGCTGAGCACCCGCTGCGAGCGCGCGAGTTCGAGCTCGAACGGGACGCCGTTGACGACCGGCGGCGGGCTGAACCGCTCGTAGTGCAGTGCCGCGTTGACGTGTTTGTCGCGTGCAGTGCGCACCGAGTCAAGCATGCCCGTCGGACCGCACACGTAGACGGCGGTCTCTGATCCGGCGTCGGCAAGCAACTCCTCCGCGGTGGCGAACCGGCCGCGCTCGTCGTCGGCCCACACCGTGACTCGATCCGGCGCCACCGCCACCACTTCGTCGAGCAGCGGCATGTACTGGCGGCTCCTGCCGGCATAGACGGCGCGCCAATTGATTCCATGCTGGTGCGCCAGTTGGATCATGGGCAGGATCGGCGTCACTCCGATGCCGCCGATCACGAACAACACCTCGCGTTCGTCGGTGACAAGGTAGAACGCGTTGCGCGGGCCTTCGAAAACCAGCGTGTCGCCGACGTCGAAACCGTCATGCATCTCGATCGAACCGCCGCCGCCGTCGGCGATCCGCCGCACAGCGATCCGGTAGTCGGTGCGCCGCCCGGGCGGCCCGCACAGCGAGTACTGGCGGCGGCGCTCCGCGGACAGCCGAACGTCGATGTGCGCGCCGGGCGTCCACGACGGCAGCAACCCGCCGTCGGGATCAGCCAACGTCAAACCGACGACATCGGGTGACAGCAGTTCGCGTTTGGTGATGACCG
Organism: Mycobacterium kyorinense; assembly: GCF_001672775.1. Classification (GTDB taxonomy): domain Bacteria; phylum Actinomycetota; class Actinomycetes; order Mycobacteriales; family Mycobacteriaceae; genus Mycobacterium; species Mycobacterium kyorinense_A. The sequence goes on from NZ_LZKJ01000133.1 coordinate 75,442, forward strand.
CGGTATTGGCGCGCTGCACCGGCGATACCCGCGACGGCGTCCAGCGCGACGCCGACGCGAAGCCGCCGAACAGTGCGCCCACGCCGACCAGCGCACTGTAGATCCGGTCGCGTTTGCGACGGCCGTAGAGGTCTTGCGGTCTACTGGCCCAAATACTTTGCGTCGCTTTGTCTCTCATGTCTGCCTGATGTCGAACCGCGCGACCAGCCGGACCAGCGAGGGACTGATTCGTCGCATCGCGTAACCGACGCGGGACTCGGCCGCGATCGGCAGTACCGGCGACCCGGTCCGCACCGACTTCACGATCGCTTTCGCGACGGCCTCCGGCGTGTAGTTGCGCCGCCGATAAGCCGCGTCGGCCCTCTGCCGGGCCCGCTCTTGTGCCTCGGCCGACATACCGGCGTAGATGGTGCTTTTGGCGATGTTGGTGTTCACGAAGCCCGGACACACCGCAGTGACCGTGATGCCCTCGTCGGCCAGGTCCGCGCGCATCGACTCGCTCAACGCCAACACCGCGGCCTTGGTGGTTCCGTAGGCCACCATGGATTTCGACGGCAGAAACGCCGCGGCTGATGCGACGTTGATGATGGTGCCGCCCTGGCCACGTTCGACCATCTGGCCGCCGAATGCCCGGCTGCCGTTGATGACGCCGCGCACGTTGACTGCGATGATGGCGTCCCACTGCTCCGATGATGTCTCCAAAAACCGGCCCGCCATCGCGATACCGGCATTGTTGACCAGGATGTCGACCACGCCGTGCTTGTTGTGTACTTGGGCCGCAAGGTCTTCCATCGCCGCTTCGTCGGTGACGTCGAGCGGATAGACCGCGGCCTCGGCGCCAGCCGCCCGGACCATCTCTGCAGTCTCGTTGGCCGTAGCGTGATCTCGGTCGACCAGCACCACGGTAGCTGCGCCCTGACGGGCGAACTCGATTGCGGTGGCCCGCCCGATTCCGGAGCCCGCCCCGGTCACCAGTGCAAGTTTGCCGCGCACGTCACGAGCGCCGGTCACGACGGAAGACTTGCCCGTCGGCGCTGCGCCCTCGGTGACAAGGTCGATCCACTCGCTGGTCAGCCGGGCGATGACGTCGGGACGCGAGTTGACCACCCAGTGTCCGCCCTCGATAGTGACGACCCGGCTGCCGTCGGGAATCGCGCCGGTGAACCGCTGCAGGGGAGGCGACACGAAATAGTCCTTGCGCGGCACGAGTACCTGCACCGGGACGCGGGTTTGGGGCAGCTGCTCGCCGGGCGACAACAGCGGTCCGGGCATGTTGGCGCGGTACAGGTTTAGGCCATTGAGGTAGTCGTGCGTCGAGCGGGGCACCGCACCACGTTGGCTGCGGGTGCTTGATCGGCCGATACGCGCAACCGCCTCAAACACTTTCGCTGTCGCCCGAGACTGGATCGCCAGTTCCGGCGCGCCCGGGCACAAGAAGAACCAGATGTAGGTGGAGGCCAGGAATTGCCTGGCGACATCGGCGACGCCCCGTGGTGTGCGCGCCGACCGCAAAAACCTGCCTGCGTAATTCAGGTGCGGTCCCGAGATCGACGTGAACGAGGCGATCTTGCCCATCACCGACTCGTCGGTGACCGCCGCCCAGGCCTGGATCGACCCCCAGTCGTGGGCCAGCAGATGAACCTCGTCGACCCCGAGACTGTCGATCACCGCGCCGGTATCAGAAACCAGTTGGGGCAGCCGATATCCCGATCGGTCATCCGGCGCGGACGATTCACCGATGCCGCGCACGTCGTAGGCCACGAAGTTGTATCGGCCACTGAGGTTTCCGGCTACGCCGTCCCAGACGTGGTGGTTGTCCGGGTAGCCGTGAATCGCCAGGATGGTCGGGCGACGCTGGTCGATCTCGGTGTAGGCGTGCACCGCCAGCGAAACGCCGTCCGAGGCCGCAACGGTGTGAGTCATCAGAGTCATCAGTGCGACGCGCGGGCAGCAGGTGATCGAGCCAAGTAGTCGACCGCGCGACCGACGCCGCCCAACTGGGACGGATGGAAACTCGGCGTGTAGTAGGCGAGGATGACGCGCAGGAATTCGAACGGTCCTGGCACCAAACCCCGGCGCGCCGCGGTGAAGTAGTCGCGCCAGCGTGGCTTGCTTCCGGGGGGCATGTACGGGTCGACCGAATACATGAACCGCACGCCGCGAACGAACAACCACAACATCGCCGGCGTCACCAACAGTTGGGTGCGCACCTGCCGCCAGTACCCGCCGCGCAAATGCTTCATCGTGTCGAACGCGACCGCTTTGTGCTCGACTTCTTCGGCGCCGTGCCAGCGCAGCAGATCCAACATCACCGGATCGGTGCCGAGCGCGTCGTGCTGGGGCGTGTCGAGAATCCATTCGCCCAGGATCGCGGTGTAGTGCTCGAGGGCTGCCACGATCGACACCCGCTCTACCAGCCAGCTCTGCTGGCGCCGTCGGCTCCACTTGGGCCGGTCGCCGACGAGTTTGCCGAATAGCCAGCGGATTTGGTCCGTGTACGGGGTCAGGTCGACGCCTTTGGCTGCGAAGTGCTCGGCCACCCCCGAGTGTGCCTGGGAGTGCATGGCCTCCTGGCTGATGAAGCCCTGCACGTCCAGCCGCAGTTGGTCGTCGCGGATCAGCGGCAACGACTTTTTGAACACGTCGACGATCCACTCCTCGCCCGCCGGCAGCAGCAGGTGCAGCACGTTGCAGAAGTGGGTGGCGAAGGGCTCGTTGGGGACGTAGTAGAACGGCAGCTTCGCCCAGTCGAACTCGACGTCACGAGGCTGAAGCACGAGTCGCTCGTGGTCGAGCGACGTATCGTGCGGACCGGCTGCCTGGTCATCGACAGTGAACATCGTGAACCCCTTGACTTGACATCCTGATACCCAAATCTAGACGCCCGCAGTCTTTGCGCACCGACCCGCTGCGCCCGGCTTCGCCGCGCTTGCGATCGCCGCGGGTCAGGCGCTGCACTGCGCCTCGGCCTCCGACTCGGTGATCAGGCGCTCGTGCCGCAGGAACTGCACGAGGTGGTCGACCGTCTCGGTCAGCGCCAGCTCCCGCAGCCGGGCCCTGGCCAGTGCGCGGGCGTACCGGTACTGGGCGTTGTCGTAGCGCTTGTCGCGCATCGCCGAGATCTTGTCGGCCGAGCGGGTGAGGAAATCGGCCAGCGGATACAGCGCATCGCGTGGGCCGCACCGCTGATTCACCTGCTCGGTGAAGGACGGGATGTCGTGGTAGTCGAACCGGTAGCCGTACCGCTCGGACAGGATCCGCGTGACGTCCATCAGGTTGTAGTAGCCGTCCGCGGTCATATTAAATATCGTGCCCGCCTCGGCCGGCAGGGCCATCAGCGCGACGATGTGTTCGCCGATCAGGTCGGCCGGCAGCAGGCTGATCTGGTTGTACGCCTCAGCGGCGATGCCGTGCTGGATCATGAACGCGGTGAGGCGCACCAAGATGTCCTCCTGGCTGCCGAACCCCGCGCTGGTCGGCGAGATCAGCGATGGCCGGTAGATGCGCACGTCGAGGCCCTTCTGCTGGGCAGCCAGTGTCAGCTGCTCGGCGACCCACTTGGTCTGCGAGTAACCAAAGTCCAGCCCCTTCATCTCCGTGTTCGCGTCCCACTCGCCGACCACCGGCAGCGTGCTCCAGCCGTAGATGAACGTGCTGGAGACCAGGTGGAAGGCCTTGCGATGGGTCGTCATGGCCAGCCGAAGCAGGTCGCGGGTGCCGAGCACGTTGGCGGGCCGCAGGCCGTCGTAAGTCCGCACATAGTCGACCAACGCGCCGTTGTGCACGACCGCGTGGACGGTGTCGGCCAGTTCAGCGAACGCCGCCTCGCCGATCCCCAGGTTGGGTTCGGCGAGGTTCCCGCAGACCACGTTCACCCGCGACCGGACGTCGGCTTCGAGCTCCGGTGACCACAGTTGAGCTCGACGCAACGACGCCAGGATTCGGTCCAGTCCGTGCGCCGCATCGGTAGCGCGGACCAGTGCGTGGACCGTGTAGCCCGTTTGGCCGAGCAAGTTGCTCAGCAGGAACGGTCCCAGGAACCCCGTGGCGCCGGTGAACAGGATGTCGGTGGGCGCGCCGGCCCGTGCCGGCGGAAGCTCCGGCAACGACAGCTGCGCGTCGGCGCGCATCTGCTGGGCCTCGTACGCCTCGTACTCAGCGGAAATCTGATCCAGCTGTTCCCGCACGGCTTGGAGCGGCAGTTCGGACCCCTCCCCGAACTGCCGCATGAGCTGGAAGAACTCGGCGACCGTCAGGCGCTGAAGCAGGCGCGTGTTGACCTCGTCGGCCAATTCGCCCGCGCCGTGCTCTTCCAGAAGACGTTGCAGGTCAGTGCGGAGCTCCGCCAGCGTCAACGAGTCGATACCGAGATCGGCGAACGAGCAATCCTCGTCGCCGGTGAGGTCGTAGCTCTCGACGAGATAGCGGAAACGATCCAGCGGACCCGCGTCGGCATCCAGGCCCTCCTGGGCCGGGTTGGTGTAGGTGGCCAATACGCGCAACTCGCCGCTGCGCCAAAGCTTGCGGGTCTCGGCCCGCCTGATCTTCCCCGACGTTGTCTTGGGAACGCTGCGCTGCGGGACGAACACGATGGTGTGCGGATCGATGTGGCATTGCCTGCGGATCGCGCGCGCCATGGCCTTACCGTCCGGAAGCACGTTCTCATCGCGCACCTCGGCGACCACGGCCAACACCTCTTCGTCGTCGCGCTCCATCGAGAAGGCGGCGACGCAGCCGGTGCGGATCTCGGCCGCCTGTTCGACGACGACCTCAATGTCGCTGGGGTAGGAGTTGACGCCGCGGACGATGATCAGGTCCTTGGTCCGGCCGCAGCAGAACAGCTCGCCTTCATACAGGAAGCCGAGGTCGCCGGTGCGCAAGTAGGTGTGTTCGGCGTCGCCGACGATGCGAGCTCCGAACGTTTCGACGGACTTGTCGGGGCGGCGCCAATAGCCGCCTCCTTTGGACGGGCCGTCCACCCAGATCTCGCCGATCCGCCCTTCGCCCAGGTCCTGACGCGATTCGGGGTCGACGATGCGGACGATGTTGCTGGCCAGCGGCTTGCCGCAGCTGACCACCGGAGCCTGGTTGCTGTTCTCGGGCAGTGCCTTTTCCACCCGCACCAGGTTCTTGTCCAGTGCGCGCTTGTTCAGCGCCAGTGTCTGGCGCCCCTTGAGCGACACGCAGAGAGTGTTTTCCGCCAAGCCGTGGGCGCCGGTCAGCGCGCTGGGCTCCAGCCCGTAGGGCGCGAAACGCTCCCGGAAGCGGGTGAAGCTCTTGGCTCGCAGCGGCTCTGCCCCGACCACGATGCATTCGAGGCTGCTCAGGTCGACTCCCTCCAGCTCGGAGGTGGGCAGCTTGTCTTCACGCAGGCAGTACTCCAGCGCGAAATTCGGCGCCGGCGTGTGCGTGGCGCGCACCTGACTGATGAGCCGCAGCCACGACGACGGCCGCACGAGGAAGTCAGCCGGCGACATTGCGTGGGTGGTGCCGCCGAGGACAAGGACGAAGAAGTACGCCGAGATCAAGCCCATGTCGTGGTGTTGGGGGAGCCAGCTGACGCAAACCAGTTCGTCGTTGTCGAAGCCCGCGCTGTTGGCGATGGCGTTCGCGTGGCTGACGATCACGCCCTTGGGATCGTTGGTGGAGCCGGAGGTGTACTGCAGGAACAAAACCGGGTTCGGTGTATTCGGGACGGGCCCGCCACCGAAGTCCTGCGTGCCATCCGTCGCGTACCACGGCAGTTCCGGGGGTTGCACGGCCTCGGGCCAAGCCGACGCTCCCTGCCCTTGGCCGAGCAGCAGGCGGAAGTTGTACTCGAACTCCTTCGTCGACAGCACCGCCTTGGCCTGGCAGTCGCGCGCGATGTAACTGAGCTTGGCGAGCCCGGCCTCGAACGCCATCGGCAGTGGAGGGCTGACCGGGACGGCGATCACGCCGATCCGCGCGCAGGCGTACAACGCTGCCACCATCTCCAAACCTGGCGGGTAGACCAGCAGCGCCCGGTCGCCCTTCCGAAGGCCGGCCTCTGCGTACAGGTAGGCGGCCAGCTCGCGCGTGCGCTCAGCGAAGCTGTGGTAGCTGTACTGCTCGAGTTCGCGACCGTCGACGTCGACGAACCGATAGAGGGTTTGGTCTGGTTTGCGTGCTTCCCACATGTCCAGATAGTCGATAAGCGTCTCCATCGTAGGAGCACCCCTCTCCACGTCAGTCCTAGCCGAAATCAACAGAACAACTGCTTTTACCGGAATCGGTAAGCCCGATCGTAGCGCGTACGACGGATCTCAAGCAAAGCTCCAGACGCCCTTTTCATCTTTGCACAACAACTTCACAGGATGCATACAGCTACCGAAAGAATTTGTATTCGAGGCCACCCGTGGCCGCCCGGCATCTGGCGACGGCGCGGCGAATGGGGCGGACATCCGTAGGTACTGCGATCAGTACTTCAGTAAACCATGATATCGCTCTGAACAGTGCAAATAGTCAGCACGTAGATACTGAGATACGCGTTTGCGGACATCCGTATTCCATGACACCGCGGGAACCTTGGTGCTGAGCTGCCGTAATGCGCAATTAATCTGCAGGGGTTTCAACTAGCTCACAGGCAAACATCAAATGCGTCGACAACGGGCCCGTTTACCTCAATCGGTGCGTTTGCCAGCAACGTTCTGTGAGCCGTCGGCGACGAGTCGTCCGGCATCGGGGCGTGGCCGGGACCACAGCGTCTTGGGTTGAGACGGCCAACAGCATCTCCGCATCTACTGAGACTGATATACTGACATACTGAAATCTCCAGCCGAGGGTAGGGGCGCCATGATGAGCAACGTCGACCGCAACCACGCTGACGGCGAGCGGTCCCACCCGCGGTTGACGCCCGCGGTCGCGGCCGCGCCCACCGAACCGTTCTCCGTCGGACGTACCCGCGTTCAAAAGACCCGCCGAACGGTCGACCTGTCGCCCGCCCAGCACCGGGCCCTCGACCTTTGGCAGCGCGACGCCGCCGACCGACTCGGCTTGGCGCGCGTCACCGGTCAAGAGGTCCTCGCCGCCCTCGTCGACCAACTGCTGGCCGACCCCAAGCTCGCTTCCCAGATCATCCGCACGATCCGGACCCGGCGGTGACCCTCACGAACTAGCGGCGCGTCATGCCTTGGTCGTGACCTGAGGGACCCGGATCTTGGGGCCGGCATGGGCCACCAGCTTGACGATCCCGGTGAAGCGCTCGCCGTCGATGATCGGTGACAGCGGTTCGCCTTCGGCCTCGATGATCATCTCTCGACCGTTGACATCGCGTACCCGGCTCCCTCTGATCCCGCCGTTGGTCAGCGCCGCGGGGAGCTGCGCGATGATCCTGGACGGCGACGTCTCCCCGGCTTGGAAATGCAACGCACCGGGTGCGGCGGCCTTGGGAAAGAGCCGGAACGGACCGGCGATCCGAAGGTCGATCGCGCCGGCATGCAGCAACCGGTGCGTCCGCGTCGGAACCTCCTCGCCGTCGATCACGACGCGGGCTTGGGTGGGAGCGAACAGGTGCGACGCCCAGTTGGTCCGGTCGGAGTGGCCAGGCGAAACCTTGGAGGTCACGTAGTCGCCGAAGGTGTGAGCGATCGTTCGCGCGACGGCGGTCCGGTTGTGGTCCGGATTGGCGTAGTACTTGTCGTAGAACCGATTGCCCACACCTCCGGCGGCCAGCCCGAAGCACAGCCGATGAAACGCCGCGCCGTCCTCGGTCTCACCGTCGAGTTGCAGCGTGTCGAGCCGGCCTTCCGGCGGCGGCTGATCCTTCGCGGCGGCCGCCGCCAGTGCCCGGACAATCGCATCGGCCTGCCCTCGCACCCGCGCCTTGCGCGCGACGGCGTTGACACTGCCGCCGTTGGTGGGCACGAACGTCGGCCAGCGTTCGGGGTCGGGGATGCAGTCCTGGATTTCGTTGATCAACCAGTGCAGCGCGCCGTCACCGCCGTCGCCCACGAGATGGGTGACCCGTGGATGAAGCTCCGCGATGGTCTTGTGGAGATCCTCCAGCGACGCGGTTTCGTGCACCTCGCCCCAGGGGCCGACGATGCGACGCAGTTCGGCGCTGCGGTCGGCTGGCGCAGCGCGATTCCTGCGTGCTTGCGGATTGACGATGACGCCGAGATACATCCGCCCATGTGGGCCTTCGCGCGCCATCCCAGCACGATACCCGCGGTATCTCAGGCTCAGACGAGCCCATGACCGGTGTCACAGACCGATCCGTCGACGAAGCCCCGCACAACTCTCGGATTAGGGTGGCTGCCATGCCTGACTGGAGCGCAGCAGACCTGCCGTCGTTCGTCGGACGCACCGTCGTCGTGACCGGTGCCAATGCCGGGCTGGGGGAAGTGACGGCCCGCGAGCTGGCCCGGGTCGGAGCCCACGTCATCCTGGCGGTACGCAACACCGGAAAGGGCGACGAGGCCGCCGGGCGCATGGAGGGTGATGTCGAGGTTCGGCAACTCGACCTTCAGGATCTGTCGTCGGTGCGGCGCTTCGCCGACGGGATCGACCGAGTCGACGTCCTGGTCAACAACGCCGGCATCATGGCCACCAAATACGCGCTGACCGAAGATGGTTTCGAGGGTCAGATCGGCACCAATCACCTCGGTCACTTCGCGCTGACCAACCTGTTGTTGCCCAAGCTCACCGACCGGGTGGTGACGCTGTCCTCGCTGATGCACCACTTCGGCTACATCAGTCTCAAAGACCTGAACTGGCAGTCCCGGCCGTATTCGGCGTGGCTGGCCTACAGCCAGTCGAAGCTGGCCAATCTGCTGTTCACCCGCGAGCTGCAGCGCCGCCTCGACGCCGTCGGCAGCTCGTTGCGCGCGCTGGCCGCCCACCCCGGGTGGTCGCACACCAACCTGCAGGGCAACTCCGGTCGCAAGCTGGGCGACGCGGCGGTCCTGGCCGTCGATCGTGTGGTGTCCACCGACGCCGACTTCGGCGCCCGCCAGACGCTCTATGCGGTATCGCAAGACCTGCCGGGCAACACCTTCGTCGGCCCGCGCTTCGGTCTGTACGGCCGCACCCAGCCGACCTGGCGCAACTGGCCGGCCAAAAGCGCAACCACTGCCGAGGCGCTATGGGAGCTTTCCGAGCAGCTCACCGGCACCAAATTTCCGCTTTGAGCAGCCACCCGGCGGCCGCTCGACCGGACAGCCGCAACTCGACGCGGTCCCACGTCTAGATTGTTCAGGTAAGTATTTGGGGTGGTTTCGGCGCGAGACCTGTTGAGCATTCTGTGCACACGAGGGTTACCGCGGACGAAACAGCCCAGGTGAACAGCGCGTGGGCGTAGCGGCTTCCGGGCTGAGCGTCGGCGAGGAGGTCACCCCATGTCGAATACGGATATCGCGGGCTTTCTCGCCCTCTGCGCCGCACTGGCAGCCGCGATCGGCAGCGTGGTGCGTCAGCGGTGCGCGCAGGAGATCACCGATAAACAGGTTGGGCACCTGGAGCTGTTCGGCATGCTGGTCCGCGACGGTCGGTGGTGGCTGGGCGGCGTTGGCGACATCGCCAGCTACTGTCTGCTTGCTGCGGCCCTGGACAAGGGCTCGGTCATGTTGGTCACGGCGCTGCAGGTGACGGTGCTGCTGTTCGCCCTACCCATCTATGCGCGGTTCAGTCGGCATCGGATAACCCGCCGGGAGTGGATCTGGGCGGTAGTGCTGGCCGTAGCGTTGGCGGTCCTCGTCACGGTCGCGGATCCGACGGAAGGCCAGTCCCGTGGCCCAATGGAAACGTGGATTTTGGTGGCCGTCGTGATGGGTCCGGCGTTGGCGTTGTGTGTGCTGGCCGCCCGGATTTGGTCGGATCGCCCGGCCGCGGCGGTGCTGCTCGCGGCGGTGTCGGGGTCGTCGTTGGCGTTGTTCGCGGTGCTGACCAAGGGTGTCGTCGACGTGCTCGAACACGGTGCCGGCGAGTTGGTGCGAACACCGGAGCTGTACGCCTGGGTGCTCGCGGGAGTGGCCGGGATGATCTTTCAGCAGTCGGCGTTTCGTGCCGGTGCGCTGACCGCGTCACTGCCGACGATGACCGTCGCAAAGCCGGTGGTGGCCACCACACTGGGCATCATCGTGCTCAAGGAGACGCTGGAAGCTGACGGGCCCGAGTGGCTTTTGTTGGTGGCGTCGGCGGTGCTGGTGATCGTCGCGACGGTGGCTCTGGCGCGCGGCGAGGCGGCCAGCATGGCTGCCGGCGCGGGGCATGACGCACAAGTCGCCGGCCGGCCGGAGGCGCCCTCCCCACGCGTGAGCGGCTGACCGCACGATCAACCCGAGTGCTCGGTGGCCCGCAGGCTCAGCGAAAGAACCAGCCGCACATCGGGATCGGCCAGCGACGCCGACAGCAGCTGTTCAATCCGGCGGATTCGGTAGCGCACGGTGTTGGGATGCACGTGTAGCTGCCCCGCCGCGGCGCCCACATCGCCGAACGCGTCGAGGTAAATCCGCAGTGTTTCAGCCATCGCCGGCTGGCGGGCGCGCAGATTGCGTACCCGTGCGTCGACGAGCCGGTCATCGGCGCGGACCATCGTGACGATCTCGTCGAGCAGCACCGTAGTACGCGCTTCGGCAAGCGAGGTGACCGAACCGATCGAATCCGGGTGGCGCTCAGCGCTATCCAGCACCCGGTCCACGTCGGCGCGTGCCGCGGCCGCCTCGGCCAGTCCGCCGAGCGGCGCTGCGACCACAGCCCGCAGCTGTAGGCCCAGCTCGCTACGCAGGGTGCCGATCATGCCGCGAATCCACGAGGCCAGCGACGTCGGCTTCGCGATGTGCGGAAACAACACATAGATTCGTGCGGCACTCGAGGTGACTTGGGCGTCGGCCCGAAAAGCGTTGGCGCTCAACGCTACTATCTCGGTCAGCCGGGCGTGGCGGTCCGCGGCATCCAGCCCGACGAGCGCGGCGTTGCCGTCTGCGGCGATGCCCAGCTCGCGGGCGAGGTCGCCGGTATCGAGCCGCTCCGTGTCAACCAGGCTCAGCAATTGCTGCACCCGCAGAGCATGCGCCGACGGCCGGGCCGCCAGTCGCGACATGATGCCCGCGGCCATCACGGCCGCACCGCGCAGTACCTCCTCGGCGTCGTCGGCCAACGCGCTCGAACCCCGCTGCACCCAGATGGCACCGACGAATCGGGGTGCCCGCCGAGTGTCGGCAGGCGGCTGGTGAATTCCGATCGCCAGCCGTGACCGCAGCCCCAACTCGGGACGTTCGGCGACGTGAACCACGTGTCCGCTGGTTCGCAGCGCGTCGAAGATGCCCCATCGGCTGATCCACTCCAGATGTTCGGGCGGGCCGGCACGGCCGAGGATGGAGAGCCGTCGCAGCTCGTCGGCCTCGGCATTGGACGCCGAATAGGCGAGCACGTGCGACTGCGCGTCTTCGATGCTGACCATGCCGTGGATGCGGTCGGCGACCGCTTGCGCCAACCCGAACAAGTCGGTGCCCGAGCCATAGTGTGGATCGGCTGACGAAGGACCATGGTGTTCGAAAACGTGGTTGACCAAGCGGTACAACCGTTCCCAGCGCGCCCGCGGGTCCACCGCCACCACCGCCGTCCCCAACCGGACGGCATGGGTCACTAGGGCCGCGGACGGCTCCTTGGCAAAGACGGCCACCGGCGCACTCGCCTGCTGTACTTGCCCGTCCAGCCATCGCCGTGCGTCCTCGTCGCCGATGCCGAGCAACAAGAACACGTGGGCCCGATCCGCGTCGGTCGCCAATCCCAGCCGGACATCGTCGGAATCGATCAGCGCGGCCGAGGCCACCGGCAGGTCGAGCCCGCGCGGAGCGTCGACCAGGCTCACCATGGTCGCGTCCAGCGCCAGCAGTAGCTGGCCCAGCCCCACGCCGGGCACCCGCATATTGTCCGATTCTACTATTCGGTGCCATCTGTCCTGTCTGATCAGCCAAGTACCGCGGGCCGTACGGCGAGCATCCTGAGACCATGGACGCGATCACCGATGTTCCGCTGCCCGCCAACGAACCGGTCCACGACTATGCGCCGAATTCCCCTGAACGGGCGCGACTGCGCGCCGCACTGACCTCGCTGGCCGCCGACCCCATCGAGTTGCCGCATGTCATCGGCGGCACACACCGGCAAGGCGCCGGCGAGCAAATCGACGTCGTCCAACCGCACCGGCACACGGCCAGGCTTGGCACACTGACCAACGCCACCCATGCCGATGCCGCGGCGGCAATCGATGCGGCCATGGCAGCCCGGACACATTGGGCGGCAACCCCGTTCGACGAGCGGGCGGCAATCTTCCTGCGGGCGGCCGACCTGCTGGCCGGGCCGTGGCGGGAAAAGATAGCCGCCGCAACCATGCTCGGCCAATCCAAGAGCGCTTATCAGGCCGAGATCGATGCGCCCTGCGAGCTGATCGACTTCTGGCGGTTCAACGTCGCATTTGCCCGCCAGATCTTGGCGCAGCAGCCGATCAGCGGACACGGGGAATGGAACCGCACCGACTATCGGCCGTTGGACGGATTCGTCTACGCGATCACGCCATTCAACTTCTCGTCGATCGCGGGCAACCTGCCCACCGCGCCGGCGCTGATGGGAAACACCGTGGTGTGGAAGCCGTCGATCACCCAGTCCTTGGCGGCGTATCTGACCATGCAGCTATTGGAGGCCGCCGGATTGCCACCGGGCGTGATCAATCTGCTCACCGGTGACGGCTACTCGGTTTCCGATGTGGCACTGGCTGACTCGCGGCTGGCCGGCATCCACTTCACCGGGTCGACGGCCACCTTCCAGCGGCTGTGGCGCGAGGTCGGGACCAACATCGAGCGCTACCGTAGCTATCCTCGGCTGGTTGGCGAGACCGGCGGCAAGGACTTCATCGTCGCGCACGCCTCGGCGCGACCCGACGTGCTGCGCACCGCCTTGATCCGTGGGGCGTTCGACTATCAGGGCCAGAAATGCTCGGCTGCGTCGCGGGCGTTCATCGCCCACTCGGTGTGGCAGAAGATCGGCGACGACTTCCTGGGCGCGACCGCTGATTTGCGCTACGGCGATATCACCGACTTCTCTAACTACGGCGGTGCCCTGATCGACCGGCGGGCCTTCACCAAGAACGTCAAGGCTGTCGAGCGGGCCAAAGGCGCGGCCGCTGTCACGATCGCGGTCGGCGGCGAATACGACGACAGCGTCGGGTATTTCGTACGTCCGACCGTGCTGCTGTCCGACGACCCGACCGACGAGGCGTTTACCACGGAATACTTCGGCCCGCTGCTATCCGTCCACGTCTATCCCGACGACGCATACGAACGGATCCTCGACGTGATCGACAGCGATTCTCGCTACGCGCTGACCGGTGCGGTGATCGCCGACGACCGTGACGCCGTGCTGGCTGCGCAGCGTCGGCTCCGGTTCGCCGCCGGCAACTTCTACGTCAACGACAAGCCGACCGGGGCAGTCGTGGGGCGCCAGCCGTTCGGTGGATCCCGCGGATCGGGGACCAACGACAAGGCCGGCTCCGCGCTGAACCTGCTGCGCTGGACATCGGCACGCACGATCAAAGAGACCTTCGTCACAGCAACCGACCACAACTATCCGCACATGGCGGGGCAGTGATGTCCGCTCTGTTCGCCAAGTCGGTGCGCCCGGTGATCCTGGCGGCCAGTAGGTCAGATGGGTTGCGCCGCAGCATCGAGCGGTTACCGCTTACCCGCGCGGTGGTGCACCGGTTTGTACCGGGGGAGACGCTGGAGCAGGCGCTGGACAGTGTTGCCGGACTGCGGGCTTCGGGGCGCATGGTCACAGTCGACTATCTGGGTGAGGACGTCGCCGACGCCGACGCTGCCACCGCGACCATGCAGGCCTACCTTGATCTGCTCGACGCGCTGGGCAGGCGATTCGACGCGACGCGCGGCGGTGTGCGACCGCTGGAGGTGTCAGTCAAGCTGTCGGCGCTCGGGCAGGCCCTGGAGCGCAACGGCGAGAAGATCGCACGGGAAAATCTGCACACGATCTGCGCACGGGCTCAACGGGTCGGTGGCTGGGTGACGGTGGACGCCGAAGACCACACCACCACCGAGTCGACGTTGTCGATCGTGGCTGGCCTGCGGGCTGACTTCCCTTGGCTGGGCGTGGTTTTACAGGCATATCTGCGGCGAACGCTGGGTGACTGCCGAGACTGCGCGGCCGTCGGGGCCCGGGTTCGGTTGTGCAAGGGCGCCTATGACGAGCCGGCGTCGGTGGCTTACCGGGACCGCGCTACGGTCACCGACTCGTATCTGCGTTGCCTGCAGGTGCTGATGGCAGGATCGGGCTACCCCATGGTCGCGTCCCACGACCCCGCGATCGTCGAGAGGGTTCCGCTGCTGGCACGCGAATCCGGCCGGGGCGTCGACGATTTCGAGTATCAGATGCTTTATGGCATCTGTGAGGGCGAGCAGCTCCGGCTGGCTCGGACCGGTAACCGGGTCCGGGTCTACGTGCCGTTCGGCACCCAGTGGTACGGGTACTTCATGCGACGGCTGGCCGAGCGCCCGGCCAACCTGATGTTTTTCCTACGGACGCTCAGCTCCCGCGAGCAGACGCAAAAGTCCCCTAAAACTTAGGGTTTTGGGGCCTTTTACGTTTGCTCGCAAAGGCAATAGCGCGCCATAACCGAAGTGGCAGCAACCCGACCAACGGCGCCCGCTTGCCCAACTCGTTGCGGCGGTCAAAGGCCGTGGCATATCGGCGCGCCTGCTCGGCGGTCGGGTAGGTCTTACAGCCGCTGGCGTGGCCGCAGTCACGCTCGCATGCCCAATGCATGGTGCGGCCCTCGACATGGAAGCGCGGTCTGTGGCCCATCAGTCGGCACGCCCACGACATCGTCGTCACGCGTCCGCAGCGGTCAGCGGCTGCGCAAGGTCCTCCAGTTTCTGGCCTTCGGCCTTGACGCCGAGGAACAGTTCGACCACGCCTGCGATCGCCATGACGACCGCGCCGATCAGAAATGACAGGACAGCCAGGTGGCGCTCGCCGGATCCGATGAGTTGTCCGAACAGCACTGGGCCGCTGATGCCGCCGATGGCTGTTCCGACGGCATAGAAGAACGCGATCGCTAGCGCGCGGGTCTCCATCGGGAAGATCTCACTGACGGTCAGGTATGCGGCGCTGGCGCCGGAGCCGGCCAGAAAGAAGCACGCCATCAGCACGGCCAGAAAGGTCCAGACGCCGCCGAGTTGGCTCACGAACACCGCCGCCAGGACCGTCGCCAGCACCGCGGAGCCCAGATAGCACAGCGAGATCATCGGTTTGCGCCCGACGGTGTCGAAGAGCGGCCCGAGCAGCACGGGCCCGGCGAAGTTGGACAGTGCCCACAGGATGAAAAACACCGGAACCATGCTGGAACTCACCGAGTAGAACCCGTGCAACAGCGTGCCGAGGTTGAAGGTGACCCCGTTGTACATGAAGGCCTGCCCGATGAAGAGCGCAAGGCCCAGGATCGCCCGGCGGGGATAGAGCTTGAGGGCCACCTTCGCGATCTCTGCGACAGAAATCGTCTTGCGCTGGCGGACGGTCAGCGATCCTTCCGGCTCTGGCAGCGGTTCGTTCTGTTGGCGCTCGATGTCCTCCTCGATGCCGCCGACGATGCGCTCGGCCTCCTCTTCCCGGCCGTGGATGAAGAGCCAGCGCGGGCTTTCCGGAACGCTGCGGCGCACCAGCAGCACGGCTAACCCGAACACCGCGCCGATGCCGAACGAGATTCGCCACCCGATGTTGGCCGGGAACAGAGATTCGTTCAGCAGCAGCAACGCGCCGGCGGCGCCCAGCGCCGACCCCAGCCAAAACGAGCCGTTGATCGCCAAATCGACCCGGCCACGAACCCGCGCAGGGATCAGCTCGTCGATCGCCGAATTGATCGCGGCATACTCGCCGCCGATACCGGTGCCGGCGAAGAACCGCGTTGCGAAGAAGTACCACGGTGCGAACGAGAAGGCCGTCGCCGCAGTGGCCGCCAGATAGATCACCAGCGTGAGGACGAACAGTTTCTTCCGGCCGAAGCGGTCGGTCAGCTGACCGAAGAACAACGCGCCGGTGCACGCTCCGGCAATGTAGAAAGCTGCGGCAACCCCGATCTGCGCGGCGCTGATCGTGATCCCGCTGCCGGGCTCGGTGAGCCGGGCCGCCACATTGCCCACCATGGTGACTTCCAGGCCGTCGAGGATCCACACCCCGCCCAACCCGATGACCACCCGCCAGTGGAAGCGCGACCAGGGCAGTCGGTCTAGCCGCGCCGGCACCTGCGTGGTGATGGTGCCGGTCTGTACGTCGCTGCTCATCGCGGCGGCATACCCAGAAAAAGTCAGTCCTATCCGGGTGACGCCGATCAGCGTGGCAACCTGTGGCGAACCGGCGGTGCGAATCGGTGAAGTAGTGGCAGGCTGACGGTCATGCGCCGCGCTGGCGACGATGCAGGGGGTCCTTGCGAAGCTGGGGACGAAGCGATGAGGAGGAGCAGCGCAGTTATGTCTGAGCCGATGTTCGAACCCGTCGAGCGCCCGCGGCGCTCCGGCGCTCCGCCGTGGTCACTGTCGCTGACCGATCCTGCCCGTGCGGCGGTCGAGTTCGGGCTGCTGCTCACGTCGCTCCCACTGCGGCGGATGTTGCCGACCGGCGACGGGCATCCGGTGTTGGTGCTGCCCGGTCTGTTGGCCGGTGACGGATCGACGTTGGCATTGCGGCGTCTGCTGCGCGACCTCGGATACCGGGTG
>NZ_LZKJ01000134.1 GCF_001672775.1 Mycobacterium kyorinense
GCCACCGGCTCCAGGCCTTTGGCGCCGCCGGCGTTGTTGACCAGCACGTCGACCCGGTCCACCTGGGCCGCCAGCGCGTCGACGTGGTCACCGTCGGTGACGTCGGCAACCACGGCGGTGCCGCCGATCTCGTCGGCCAGCGCGGTGATCCGGTCGGCGCGCCGCGCCACCGCCACGACATGGAAGCCCTGGGCGGCCAGGGTTCTTGCGGTCGCCTCGCCGATCCCGGCGCTGGCCCCGGTGACCACGGCGATGCGCTGGCCCGACTCCGGTGATCTCATCGGAATGACTTTAGTAACCGTGCTAAATTCCTCGGTGTGTACCTGAGCGCGTTGTTCGGTCTGACGTCCGCGTGTCTGTTCGCGGACTGCGCGTGTTGTCGCCGCGCACTTTGCCGCGCCTGACCGGCCGTCCCATCAGCCGAAGCCGGAGTGCGGCCAGACCCCGCCATCGGATCCCGGAGAAGGACACACCCCGTGCGCACAACCACCCTCACCACCTCACCTCACAGCCGTCGACCGTCGCTGCGAACCCGCCACGTGGTCACACCGTCGCTGCATTTGTCGGACACCGCCGCGGCCTCGGTATTTCGGGCCGTGCGGCTGCGCGGGCCGATCGGCCGCGACGTCATCGCGCAAACCACCTCGCTGAGCATCGCCACGGTCAATCGCCAAGTGATCGCCCTGCTGAACGCTGGACTGTTGCGAGAGCGCGCCGATCTTGCAGTCGCGGGCGCGATCGGCCGTCCGCGGGTGCCCGTCGAGGTCAATCACGAACCGTTCATGACACTGGGCGTCCACATCGGTGCGCGAACCACCAGCATCGTGGCCACCGACCTGTTCGGGCGAACGCTGGATGCCGTCGAGACGCCCACCCCGCGCAGCGGCCAGGGACCCGCGCTGGCGGCGCTGGCCGACGGCGCCAGCCGGTACCTGCGGCGCTGGCATCGGCGTCGGCCGCTGTGGGTGGGGGTGGCGATCGGTGGCGCGGTCGACGGCGCCAGCGGACACGTCGACCATCCCCGGCTGGGCTGGCGGGAGGCGCCGGTGGGGCCGGTGTTCGCCGACACGCTGGGCCTGCCGGTGTCGGTGGCCTCCCACGTCGACACCATGGCCGGGGCCGAGTTGCTGCTCGGCATGCGCCGGCCGGCCGCCAGCAGCTCGACCAGCCTGTATGTCTACGCCCGTGAAACCGTGGGCTATGCCCTGGTGATCGGCGGGCGGGTGCACAGTCCGGCCAGCGGACCCGGCACCATCGCGAACCTGCCTGCGGCCTCCGAGCTGCTTGGCGGGTCCGGGCAGCTGGAATCCACCGTCAGCGACGAGGCAGTGCTGGCCGCCGCGCGGCGGTTGCGGATTCTGCCCGCCGCCCGGGTCGGGGGCGCGGCGGGCACGGTCACCGAGTTGCTGCGGGCCGCCCGTAACGGCAACCAGCAGGCCAAAGACCTGCTGACGGAGCGGGCCCGCGTGCTCGGCGAAGCGGTCGCGCTCCTGCGTGACCTGCTCAACCCGGATGACCTGGTTGTCGGCGGGCAGGCGTTTACCGAATACCCGGAGGGGATGGTGCAGGTTGAGGCGGCGTTCGCGGCGCGCTCGGTGCTGCCGCCGCGCGACATCCGGGTGACCACGTTCGGCAACCGGGTCCAAGAGGCCGGTGCCGGCATCGTGTCGCTGGGTGGGCTCTACGCCGATCCGCTCGGCGCGATGCGCCGCGCCGGGCTGCCGGGTTCGACGCTGATCGCTACCGACCACGAGTCGTCGGCCTGACGTGGGACGTCGGGTGGTGCTGCAAAGATGACGGGGTGCCTCCGACAGAGATTTCCCGATTGGAGCCCCACCGGCCGGATGCCGCGGAGTTGACCGGTCTGCGCCGGGTGGCGGTGCTGTCGGTGCACACCTCCCCGCTGGCCCAGCCGGGCACCGGGGACGCGGGCGGCATGAACGTCTATGTGCTGCAGACCGCGCTGCATATGGCGCGCCGGGGTGTGCAGGTCGAGATCTTCACTCGCGCCACCGCGTCCACCGACCCGCCGGTCGTGCCGGTGGCGCCGGGCGTGCTGGTGCGCAATGTGGTGGCCGGCCCCTTCGAAGGGCTGGACAAATACGACCTGCCCACCCAGTTGTGTGCGTTCGCCGCCGGGGTACTGCGCGCCGAAGCCGCCCACGAGCCCGGCTACTACGACATCGTGCACTCGCACTATTGGCTGTCGGGGCAGGTCGGCTGGCTGGCCCGCGACCGCTGGGCGGTGCCGCTGGTGCATACCGCCCACACGCTGGCCGCGGTCAAGAACGCGGCGCTGGCCGACGGTGACGCGCCCGAGCCTCCGCTGCGCTCTGTCGGTGAGCAGCAGGTTGTCGACGAGGCCGACCGGCTGATTGTCAACACCGAAGACGAAGCCGCGCAACTGGTTTCGCTACACCAAGCCGACCCGGCCGCTATCGATATCGCGCACCCCGGTGTGGACCTGGACGTGTTTCGGCCCGGTGACCGGCGCGCCGCCCGCGCGGCGCTAGGGCTGCCTTTGGATGAGCATGTGGTGGCCTTCGTCGGACGGATTCAGCCGCTCAAGGCGCCCGACATCCTGCTGCGCGCGGCGGCGCGACTGCGGCGGGTGCGCATCGTGGTGGCCGGCGGTCCGTCGGGCAGCGGTCTGGCCGCACCGGACGGGCTGGTGCGACTGGCCGGCGAATTGGGTATCACCGACCGGGTGACGTTTCTGCCGCCGCAGTCGCGAGCCGAACTGGCCAGACTGTTCCAGGCCGCTGACCTGGTGGCAGTGCCCAGCTATTCGGAGTCGTTCGGCCTGGTCGCCGTGGAAGCCCAGGCGTGCGGAACACCGGTGGTGGCCGCCGCCGTCGGCGGGCTGCCGGTGGCGGTGCGCGACGGGGTCAGCGGCACGCTGGTGTCCGGTCACGACGTCGACCAGTGGGCCGATGCGATCGGCGAGTTGCTGCACCTGGGTGCCGGGTCGCGGGCTGCGGCGTTGAGCCGGGCGGCGGTCGAGCACGCGGCCACGTTCTCCTGGGACAACACCGTCGATGCGCTGCTGGCCAGCTACCGCCGGGCGATCAGCGAGTTCAGCGCCCGTCGTCCGGTGCATGAGCTGGCATCGGCGCGGCGCGTCCGGCGCTGGGCGCCACGGCGGGGACTGCGAGCCGCGCCGTGACCGACATTCAACAGACCATCGAGGATGCGCTGAATTCCAGCAAGCTGACGTATTCCCGGCATGAGGGTGCGCACGGCGGGCTGCCCGGGCTGATCGTGGAGTTGCCCGGCGAGCGCAAGCTGAAGACCAACACCATCTTGAGCATCGGCGAGCACTCGGTGCGGGTCGAGGCGTTCGTGTGCCGCAAACCCGACGAGAACCACGAGGGCGTCTACCGGTTCCTGTTGAGACGCAACCGTCGCCTCTACGGGGTGGCCTACACGCTCGACAACGTCGGCGACATCTACCTGGTGGGTCGGATGTCGCTGGCGTCGGTGGACGCCGCCGAGATCGACCGGGTGCTGGGGCAGGTACTCGAAGCGGTGGATTCGGACTTCAACACGTTGCTGGAGTTGGGTTTTCGGTCGTCGATTCAGAAAGAGTGGGAGTGGCGGGTGTCTCGCGGCGAGTCGCTGAAGAACCTGCAGGCGTTCGCGCATTTGATCGACGACGACGACGACTGACAGACTCTCCGGCATGGGAGACACTGCCACGCTGGTGTTGCTTCGCCACGGCGAAAGCGAATGGAACGCGCTCAACTTGTTCACCGGCTGGGTCGACGTCGACCTGACCGACAAGGGCCGCGCCGAAGCGGTCCGCAGTGGCGAGCTGATGGTCGAACACGATCTGCTGCCCGACGTGGTCTACACGTCGCTGCTGCGACGGGCCATCACCACCGCGAACCTGGCGCTGGACGTCGCCGACCGGCACTGGATCCCGGTGCGGCGCAGCTGGCGGCTCAACGAACGCCACTACGGCGCGCTGCAGGGGCTGGACAAGGCCGAGACCAAGCAACGCTACGGCGAGGAGCAGTTCATGGCCTGGCGCCGCAGCTACGACACCCCGCCACCGCCGATCGAGCAGGGCAGCCAGTTCAGCCAGGACACCGACCCGCGCTACGCCAATATCGGTGGCGGCCCGCTGACCGAATGCCTGGCCGATGTGGTGGCCCGATTTTTGCCGTACTTCACCGATGTCATCGTCCCTGACCTGCGGTCGGGCCAGACCGTGCTGATCGCCGCGCACGGCAACTCGCTGCGGGCGCTGGTGAAGTATCTGGACGGGATGTCCGACGAGGAGGTCGTCGGGCTCAACATTCCGACCGGGATCCCGCTGCGCTACGACTTGGACGCCGACCTGCGGCCCACCCTGGCCGGCGGCACCTACCTCGACCCGGAAGCGGCGGCCGCCGGCGCGGCCGCGGTCGCCGGCCAAGGCGGCCGGTAGCGCTATGCCAGTGGCCCCGCCGGCGAGCGTGAAACTGTTGCGAGATTTCCACGATTTTTTCGCAACAGCTTCACGCTCGGCGCGCGCGGGCGGCCGCCTTGAGCGAACGCCGCGTGAACAGCGGTCGAATACATGCCTCGCGGCATGTGACATGTCCGGTTTTGGCCGCGCGCTACTGGGGTGAAGTTCACCGGGATTTGTAGGATTTTTGTGTGACTGTGTTCTCGGCGCTGTCGCTGGCCGGGGTTTCGATCGTCCTGGCGCTGGCTGTCGGCATCGCCGTCGGTGCCCGGCTGGCACCGCGCGTCCTCGAGCGACGACAGCGGGTAGCCGCAGAATGGGCCGGAATCACGGTCGCGCAGATGCTGCAGCGCATCGTGGCACTGACCCCGCTGGGCACCGCGGTGGTCGACGTCCACCGCGACGTGGTGTACCGCAACGACCGCGCCGACGAATTGGGCCTGGTGCGCGACCGCCAACTCGACGACGAAGCCTGGCAGGCCGCGCGCCGCGCACTGGCCGGCGGCGAGGATGTCGAGTTCGACATGCAGCCCGCCAAGGGCTCGGCGCCCGGCCGGTCGGGGTTGTTGGTGCGCGGCGTAGCGCGCCTGTTGAGCGAAGAGGACCGCCGTTTCGCCGTCGTCTTCGTCTACGACCAGTCCGAGTACGCCCGGATGGAGGCGACCCGCCGCGACTTCGTGGCCAACGTCAGCCACGAGCTCAAAACCCCGGTCGGTGCGATGGCCGTGCTCGCAGAGGCGCTGCTGGCGTCGGCCGACGATCCCGAGACCGTACGCAGGTTCGGCGAGAAGGTGCTCGTCGAGGCGAACCGGCTCGGGGACATGGTCGTCGGGCTGATCGAACTGTCCCGGCTGCAGGGCGCCGAGCGGTTACCCGATCTGGGTGCCGTCGATGTCGATGCCATTGTCTCCGAGGCGATCTCGCGCCATAAGGTGTCCGCCGAAAACGCCGACATCGAGGTCCGCACCGACGAGCCGAGCGGCCTTCGGGTACTGGGTGACCAGACGTTGTTGATCACCGCGCTGGCCAACCTGGTGTCCAACGCGATCGCCTACTCGCCGCGGGGGTCGCTGGTGTCGATCAGCCGTCGTCGCCGCGCCGGATCCGTCGAGATCGCGGTCACCGACCGCGGCATCGGCATTGCGCGCAAGGACCAGGAACGGGTCTTCGAGCGGTTCTTCCGTAGCGACAAGGCGCGGTCCCGGTCCACCGGCGGCAGCGGGCTGGGGCTGGCGATCGTCAAGCACGTCGCCGCCAACCACAACGGCAGCATCGGACTGTGGAGCCAGCCCGGAACCGGGTCGACGTTCACCCTGTCGATCCCGATGTACGTCGATCCCGGCGACGGACCCGATCAACCGCCCGAGCCGCAGGCTCGGCCCAAGAGAGTCCAACGAGAGGAAGAACTGCGCCGATGACAAGCGGTGTCGACGACAGAGAAATGACTGATGAGGTGGAGCGCGGCAAATGACCAGCGTGCTGATCGTGGAAGACGAGGAGTCGCTGGCCGATCCGCTGGCCTTCCTCTTACGCAAAGAGGGCTTTGATGCCACGGTCGTGACCGACGGGCCCTCGGCACTGGCCGAATTCGACCGGGTCGGCGCCGACATCGTGCTGCTGGACCTGATGCTGCCGGGAATGTCGGGCACCGATGTGTGCAAGCAGTTGCGTGCCCGTTCCAGCGTGCCGGTGATCATGGTCACCGCCCGCGACAGCGAAATCGACAAGGTCGTCGGTTTGGAGCTGGGCGCCGACGACTATGTCACCAAGCCGTATTCGGCGCGGGAGCTGATCGCCCGGATCCGGGCGGTGCTGCGCCGGGGCGGCGACGACGACGCCGAGGAAGCCGACGGCATACTGGAGTCCGGACCGGTGCGCATGGACGTCGAACGTCACATCGTCTCCGTGAATGGTGAGCCGATCACGTTGCCGCTCAAGGAATTTGACCTGCTGGAATATCTGATGCGCAACAGCGGGCGGGTGTTGACGCGCGGGCAGCTGATCGATCGGGTGTGGGGGGCCGATTACGTCGGCGACACCAAGACCCTCGACGTGCACGTCAAACGGCTGCGGTCCAAGATCGAGGCCGATCCGGCCAACCCGGTGCACCTGGTCACCGTGCGGGGGTTGGGCTACAAGCTCGAAGGCTGACCACCGGCCACTCGTCGGAAATCGTTGACACGTTGACACAGAAATGTAGTCTTTGTGTCAACCAGTCATCCGGCTAAGGAGTGGCCATGGGCGCCGGCACCGCACCGCACATCGAATCGGAACGGCTGGCGGGCCCGGTGCGCCCCCGGGTGATGGCACAGTTTCGCAAGCACAGCGGCAGTGTGTTCGCGGGTGTCTTCGGAGCCGCCGCATTCGACGAGGTGGCTTTGGTGCCGGTGGCCGCCGCCGTCGACAAGACCGGTCGCTTCGAACGCAACTTCGCCGATCGCGGTGTGCGCAGCGGGTTTTCGGCGCTGTTGGCCATCTGGGGCGACGCCGACGACCGCGCGGCCGAGGGCGAACGCCTCAAGCTGCTGCACCGCGACGTCCGGGGCCGCGGCAAGGGCGAGTTCGCCGACGTCCGCTACAGCGCGCTGAGCCCGCAACTGTGGAACTGGATCGCAGTCAGCGGACTGTTTGTGGTGCTGCGGTCGTTTACGCCGGCCACCGGAATCACGTTGACCCCGGCCGAGGAGGAAGCGGCCTACCAGCAACTCGTCACGGCGTTCGGCGCGATCGAACTGCCCGGCAAATCCGGCAAGCTGCCGTCGACATACGCCGATGCCATCCGCTACTACGACGACATGGTCGACAGCCACCTGCGGGCGAACCCGTTTTTGGACCGGGTGACCGCCGGACTGACCCGGCTGCCGCTGCCGACTCTGCTGTTGCCCGCGCCGCTGCGGGCCGGCATCACCCCACTGTGGTTCGCCGCGCGACCGGTGGCTGGTCGGGTGGTGAAAGTGTGCTCGTTCGGCATCATGCATCCGGGCGTGCGGGACCTGACGGGCTTTCGCTGGCAGGCCCGCCACGATCGCGAATTTGCGCTCTACACCCGGCTGCTGCAGCTGGCCTGGCGGGTGCTGCCGGATCGGCTGCTGCTGGTGCCGCTGGCCTACAACCGGCTGCAGTACGAGAAGCTGGTCAAACTGCACCGCTCGGTGGCGCTGGACTCCTTCGCCCCGCCCCGGGGCTGCCCCGTCGGCTGACACACTGGTACGGATGCGGCGCACACGGAACACCACCAGCCCCACCGAGCAGGAGGAAGCCATCCTCAAGGCGGCTGCCGAGGAAGTCTCACTGGTCGGGGTCGGCCGCGCGAGCATGGACGTGATCGCGCGGCAGGCCGGCGTCAGCCGCAGCACGCTATACCGGCGGTTCCCCAGCCGCGATGTGTTGATCACCGAGCTGGGCCGCCGCACGTTCGACTTCGCGATGGATCGGCTGCGCACCGTCGGCATCGATTCCGGCCCGAAAGACGCTGCGATAGCAGCATTCTGCGAAGGGTTGCGGTTATTGACCACCGAACCGGTGATGCGGAAGTTCCTGCAGCTCGACGCCGAGCTGATGGCGGTGCCCGGCATCTTCGCCGAAGCGGAGGCGTTTCTGGACAGCGCGTCGGCCGCGATGGCCAAAGCGCTGCGCGCCGCTGGGGCCGCCATGCCCGACCACGACCTCGCCGCGGTCGCCGAACTGCACATCCGATTGGCCTGCTCACTTGCGCAGGTACCGAGCAAGGTGCTCGATGTGAGCGACGACGCCGCCGTGCGCGCATACGCACGAACGCATCTGGCCCCGCTGGTTTGGTAACGCGGCGACGGCGTTCTGCGCCGCAGAACGCCCGGTCGTTCGGGTCTGGTGGATTACGATTGCGATCGTGTCGGCGGAGGTAGCTCTCGGTCGCGGGCGGTTGCCCGCGTTGACGGGCGATGCCCGGGTCGACCGGTGGCGCGAGCACCGAGTTGCGGTGCGCGCCGAGCTGATTGAGGCCACGCTGCGCGCCATCGAGGAATACGGTCCGGAGCTGTCCATTGACGACGTCGTCAAGACCGCGGCGGTGCCCCGCCCCAAGCTGTATCGGTTCTTCGCCGACAAGCATGCGTTGTTCACCGCGGTCGGTGAGCGAGCGCAGGAGATGGTCATCGAGCGCGTCGTGCCGCAGTTCAATTTCGCGGGCACTGCGCTGGAGTTGGTGCGCTCGGCGGTGCGTTCGTACGTCGACCTCGTCGACGAGCGGCCCAATCTCTTTCGTTTTTTGGTCGGTTCGCATTTCCGCAACGAAAATTCACCCACCGAGCTGATCGACAACGCCAGGCCGCTGTCGGACGCCACGGTCGACGTGGTGGCCGCGCTGTTGCAGACCCAGGGCGGGGACTCCGAGGATGTCGAGTACTTTGTCGACGCCGCGCTCGGCGCGGTGGCTCTTGGCGTGCTGCGCTGGCTCAACAGTCCGGCCATCAGCAAAGACACCCTCGTCGAACAGCTGACCACCTTTCTGTGGGGCGCGTTCTCGGCATGCGCGGCCGCGCGTGGCGTGAAGCTGGATCCAGACGCCAACCTGGATTCGCTCGCCGGCAACGCCTGACCACTCTCCGGATCGACCACCCGGCCTCGTCGCCGTGACCCCCTTGTGCCACCCGATGCGTCGCGGTACTCTCACCAATACCGGTACTGCTAGTACTAGTTACTAACTGTTCGGGAAAGGCTGAGGTCATCATGACGGGCAAACTTCGCCGGCAACGCGCGAACGCCACAGCCACGCGCCCCGGCTACCCCACGACGCGACGGGTGCGCTTCGCGTTGGGCGAGGACCGGGTGTACGACAAGTACTTCGTCAACGACGACATCGTGTTCAGTCACTTCGTCGCCGGGCTGTCCGGCTCATTCCCGCCCGGAGAAGAGTCGTTTATCCGGTCTGTGCGGCGGTTCTCGGATCGCCTCGCCGACACCGCGCTACAACGGCGAGTCGCCGGGTTCATCGGGCAGGAATCCACTCACGGCCAGCAGCACCGACAGATCAACGAGAAGCTGATCGAAATGGGCTACCCGATCGGGTGGTGGGATTCGAAGTCGTTCAAAGAACGGTTTATTCGCTTCGAACAGCGGCTGCCGGGCCGCGTGCACCTGGCGATGACCGCGGCCTCGGAGCACTACACGGCGATACTTGCCGAGCGAATACTTGGCCGCGCCGAGGTCCAGGAGATCCCGGGGGAGCCCGAAATCTGGAACCTGCTCAACTGGCACGCGCTGGAGGAGCTCGAGCACAAGTCGGTGGCATTCGACGTGTACCGCGCGGTGGGCGGCTCGGAACGTACCCGGATCGCCGTGATGTGGGCGATGATCGCGCTCACCTTTCCGATCACGCTCACCTCGTTGGCGGTCTCGCTGGCACGCGACCCGGTGGCGCGCCGGCAGCCGTTGCGGCTTGCTCGCGAGGCGCGTGCGCTGTTCGGCGGCCCATTGTTCAGTGGCCTGATGTACGACCTGGCGAAATACCTGAAACCGGGATTTCACCCCGATGACATCGACACCCAACGCTTGCTGCAGGAGTGGCAACAGGAACTGTTCGGTCCGCAAGGAGTACTTGTCGACCATCTGAAGTGATCGAACGACGCCCCGAGGAGACGAGTGCCATGGCCGACAGTAACGCTGCTGTTGCGCGACAAGAGGATTCGGCCCCGATCGGCTATCCGAAGGTGCGACGCATCCGGTTTCGCTTCGGCGACCCGCAACCGATGAACCATCACTTCGTCGAGGGCGACATCGCTTTCAGCCATCTGGTGGCGTTCTTGTCGGCGGCTTTTCCGCCGGGGGAGGAATCGTTCATCAGGTCGGTGCGGCGCTTCGCCGACCGAGTGACCGATCCGGTGCTGAAGAAGCGGGTGGCCGGATTCATCGGCCAGGAATCGGTGCACGGCCAAGAACATCGCCGGCTGAACGAAAAGCTCATCGACATGGGTTATCCGTTCGTCCGGCTGTTGACCTTCCCCACCGACAGCCGTCGCCAGCGGCTAATCCTGCGTCTGGAGAATCGGGCGCCCGCGCTGGTGCACCTGGCGATGACGGCGGCGGCCGAACACTACACCGCGACCTTGGCTGAGCGGGTGCTGTCCCGTGACGAGATCCAAGCGATTCCCGGCGATCCCGAGGTGTGGAATCTGCTCAACTGGCATGCCGTCGAGGAGTTGGAGCACAAGTCGGTGGCCTTCGACGTCTACCGTGCGGTCGGCGGATCCGAGCGGATCCGGATCGGGGTGATGGCGGTGATGTATGTGCTCACCATCCCGGTGGTGACGGTGGCGACCGTGCTGTCGGTGCTGACCGACCCGAAGGGATGGCACCCGATCAAGGTGGCGCGTCAGACCATCGGCATCTTCCGCGGCCCGTTGGTGCGGGGTCTGATGGCCGATCTTCGCGCATACATGCGGCCGGGCTTCCATCCCGACGACATCGATACGCGTCAGCTGGTCGAGGAATGGCGCCAGGAGCTGTTCGGCGCCCAGGGGTCCCTCGTCGGTCACCTCAGGTAACTGGGGGTCCGGCCTTGAGCACGATGCTCGACACCGCTCAGCAGGTCACTGGCGAGCGGGTGTCTCCCGACTACGAAGTTGTGGTGGTGGGGGCCGGATTCGGCGGTATCGGCGCGGCGATCGCGTTGCAGCGGCGCGGAATTCACGACTTCCTCGTCGTCGACAAGTGGGACCAGGTCGGCGGTACCTGGCATGCCAACACTTACCCCGGGGTGGCCGTCGACATTCCCTCGTTCATCTACAGCTTCTCCTATGAGCAGCGCGGCGGGTGGTCTCGGATCTTCGCCCCGGGATCGGAGCTTCGCGACTACGCCGACGACATGGTGGACAAGTACGGGCTGCGCAACAAGCTGCGGCTGAATACCACGGTCGCCGCCGCGACATTCGACGAACGCAACAGCATGTGGCGGCTGGCCATCGACGGGGGCGGTGAGATCACCGGCCGGTTTCTGGTGTTGGCGGTCGGCGGGCTGGAGCGCCCGAAAATGCCTGACATTGCGGGGCTTGGCGACTTCGCCGGCACGCTCATGCACACCGCGCTGTGGGACCACGACGTCGCGCTGGCCGGTAAGCGGGTCGCGATCATCGGCACCGGCGCCACCGCGCTGCAGGTGGTGCCGGCGATCGCGGACGAGGTCGAGCATCTGACGGTCTTCCAGCGGACACCGATCTGGGTGTTTCCCCGATTCGACATGGAGATGAATCCGGTCGGCCAATGGATCATGGAACGCAAGCCGATCCGGTCGGCGGTCCGGCTGGTCGGAACTGTCGGGACCGAAGTCGCGATGAGCGGGGTATGGCTGGGTCCGCGGTGGCTGACGGAGACCACCCGCCGGGTGCTCGAGGTGTCGACTCGACGCTGGATGCGAAGCCAGATCGTCGACCCGGTGATTCGGGAGAAGCTGATCCCGCGATACGGGTTGGGGTGCAAGCGGCCGTCGATGTCGAATGATTATCTGCGCTCGTTCAACCGCCGTGACGTCACCCTGGTCAGTGACACCATCGAATGCATCACCGAAGGCGGGGTGCGCACCGTCGACGGGGTCGAGCACCGGGTCGACGTGCTGATCTGCGCGACCGGGTTCAAGTTGTGGGATAAGGGCGCGGTTCCGCCGTTTCCCGTCATCGGTCGGGATGGGGTGGAGCTCGGCGCATTCTGGGACGAGCAGCGGTACCAGTCCTATCAAGGGGTTTCGGTGCCCGGTTTTCCGAATGCCTTCGCGATCACCGGGCCGTATGGCTTTGTGCTCGGCTCGTATCTGTGGATGATCGAGGCGACGTCGGCGCACCTTAGCCGCGCGATCGCGGAGGCCAAACGCCGCCGGGCCACGGTGTGTGAAATCCGCCCGGAGGTCCACGAGGAGTATTTCCGCAAATGCCTCAAACGCCAGCAGAAGAACTTTCTGTTCACCCCGGTCTGTGCCGGTTCCAACACCTACTATCTGGACAACAAGGGCGATTCACCGTTTCGGCCGTCGACCCACGGTGAAATGTACTGGCAGAACCGCCATTACGACATCAATGTCTATCGCTACAGTGCCGGCCCTTGGCAGGAGTACGCGTGAAAATCAATAGATTGCGACCGCGCCTAGTCGTCGTCACCGGCGCGGGAAGCGGGATCGGGCGGGCGACGGCGATCAAATTCGCCAAGCGTGGCGCCCATGTGGTGGCCTCCGACATCGACGCGGACGCCGCCGCTGCCACCACTGCGATCATTCGGGGCCACGGGCACCGCGCCTCGGCTGCACGGCTAGACGTCACCGACCCCGATGCGTGGGAGTCGTTCGGCGCAGCGGTGCGCAGTGAACACGGCTGCGCCGACGTGCTGGTCAACAATGCCGGCATGCTGGTCGGCGGCCCGTTTCTGGAGCTGAGCCCCGCGGACTGGGATCGTCAACTGAGCGTGAACCTGATGGGTGTGGTTCATGGCTGCCGGGTCTTCGGCGCGCAGATGATCGAGCGCGGGGCCGGTGGCCACATCGTCAACATCGCCTCCGCGGCAGCGTTCACTCCCACCCCGGTGATGTCGGCCTACTCGGTTTCCAAAGCGGGCGTGAAGATGCTGACCGAATGCCTGCGGCTTGAGTTGGGCCCCAAAGGCATTGGGGTCAGCGCCATCTGCCCCGGAGTGATCAACACCAACATCGGTGAGAACGCGATCACGGTCGGTGTCGACCACAAGCTCGTCGAGCAAGGCAGGGAGTTCACGCGCCGACTTCAAGAACTCGGCGAAAGACTTCCGTTTGCACCGATGAGCCCCGAGCTGGTCGCAGCTGCCGCGGTGCGCGCGGTGCGATTCGACCTCGCGGTCGTACCCGTTCGTACCGAGGCCTGGCTCGGCTACTTCATGCTGCGCATCGCGCCGGGCGTCAATCGCCGTATGGCACAGCCCTTCTCAGTGGATACCTTGCAACGGCTGTCGGAGCGACTGTTGAAGCCGGCCGGCGGCGGTGAGCCCCACGCTGAGGCAGTCGTCGTCAGTCGCCGACTCTGAGATGCGTCGCCGCGCGAAAACGGTCGTCGCTTTACCGGGATTGGGCTCTCGCTAGCTTCGACACGGCTGCGGTCCTTGCACGGATCTGAGGGTTCTCACAGTTAAAGTTAATGCCTGTTTCTCGGGCTGCACGGTGAGGAGCCAGCGGTGACGACGTTGACGGAGACACGGCTCGCCGAATACGTTCGCGACCAACTCCAGCCACCGCTCGCGACGGTCGGCGGCTTCGCCCGGATGTGCGTACTGACGGGAAAGGCGCTGTTCCGTACGTCCTTTCAGTGGCAGGAATTCATCCTGCAGTGCTGGTTCATCATGCGGGTCTCGTTGCTGCCGACCATCGCGGTCGCGATCCCATTGACGGTACTTGTTGTATTCACGCTCAATACGCTGCTGGCCGCGTTCGGTGCCGCCGACGTCTCCGGGGCAGGAGCGGCGCTCGGCGCGGTCACCCAACTAGGTCCGTTGACCACGGTTTTGGTCATCGCCGGCGCCGGATCGACGGCCATCTGCGCCGACCTGGGCGCCCGCACCATCCGTGAGGAGATCGACGCGATGGAGGTCCTCGGCATCGACCCCATCCCCCGGCTGGTGGCACCGCGTGTCGTTGCAGCCACTGTCGTCGCCACCCTGCTCAACGGCACCGTGATCACCATCGGTCTAGTGGGCGGCTTCGTGTTCGGCGTTCACATCCAAAATGTCTCTGGGGGCGCATACTTGGCCACTCTGACTTTGGTGACCGGGCTGCCCGAGGTAGTCATCGCGACCATCAAGGCCGCGGTGTTCGGATTGATCGCCGGTCTGGTCGGCTGCTATCGCGGGCTGACCACAAAGGGCGGCCCCAAAGGCGTGGGCATTGCCGTCAACGAAACGCTGGTGTTGTGCGTTCTCGCGCTGTTCGCCGTCAACGTGGTGCTGACCACGATCGGCGTGCGGTTCGGAACGGGGCGCTGAGATGTCGACGATCGCCGTTGTGCGGGCCCGGTTTCCGCGGGCGACCACCAATGTCAATCGGTACGTCGGCAGCGTCGGGCGAGGATTGGACCAGGCCGGGCATCTGGCCCGGTTCACGGTCAACAGCAGCTGGTCGATTGGCTTGGCGCTTCGCCGCTATCGCACGGAGACGCTGCGGCTGATTGCCCAGATCGGCATGGGCACCGGTGCCATGGCCGTCATCGGTGGCACCGTGTCGATCATCGGTTTCACCACGCTGTCCGGCGGATCGCTGATCGCCATCCAGGGCTTCGCCTCGCTGGGCAACATCGGCGTGGAGGCCTTCACCGGATTCTTCGCCGCCCTGGTCAACGTACGTGTCGTTACCGCCTTGGTGACTGGCGTCGCGTTGGCCGCGACCGTGGGTGCTGGCGCCACCGCCGAGCTGGGTGCCATGCGCATCAGCGAGGAGATCGACGCTCTCGAAGTGATGGGCATCAAGTCGATTGCGTTTTTGGCATCCACCCGGGTCCTGGCCGGACTGGTAGTGGTCATCCCGCTCTACGCGATGGCACTGGTGATGTCGTTTCTCGCGGGGCAAACCGTCACGACGCTGTTCTACGGACAGTCGGTGGGCACCTACGAACATTACTTCCGGACATTCCTGCGCACCGAGGACGTGTTCTGGTCGGGCGCGCAGGTCATCGCGATGGCGGTGGTGGTGATGATCAGCCACTGCTACTACGGCTACAACGCGAGCGGCGGCCCGGTCGGGGTGGGCGAGGCGGTCGGCCGATCGATGCGGTTCTCTCTCGTCTCGACGGTGCTCGTTGTCCTGCTCACGTCGATGGCGCTCTACGGCGTCGATCCGAACTTCAACCTCACGGTTTAGTCGACATGACGATCCCGATCAAGGAACGCAGGCCGCGCACCTGGCCGGACAAGCTGGCCGGTGTGGGGTTATTACTGGCCTGCGCCTTGGTACTTGGGCTGACCTACGGGCAGTTCCGCGGCGACTTCACCCCCACGACGCGGTTGACGATGCTGACCGCGCGGGCCGGACTGGTGATGGACAAGGGAGCCAAGGTCACCTATAACGGCGTCGAGGTCGGCCGGAATCAACTTCACATATTTCGGGTCGACATCGAGCGCCAACTTGGCCGCCGGCCTACCGTCCCGGTCAACCTCGGAAATCTCAGCAACCCGGCCGACCTCGACGCCGTTATAGGTGACCTTGGCTCCCTTGTCCATCACCAGTCCGGCCCGCGCGGTCCGCATCG
>NZ_LZKJ01000135.1 GCF_001672775.1 Mycobacterium kyorinense
GCGATCAGCGCGCCAGGACGCAGCCAGCGGATGATCTGCACCAGCGTGTCGTCCTCGATGGCCACGCATCCCGCAGTCGGGCCGCCGTCGGTGGTATGGAAGAAGAACGCGGCGCCGTCACCGGGAATGCGCGCCTTGTTGACGCCCATCACCACCGCATGCTTGTACTGCGGGATCGGCAGGTTCTCGCTCGCCGACGTGTCGAAAGGACACTGAGCTTTCTTACACACCTGCATGGTGTTGAACGTCGGGCTCTTGTCATCGCCGTTCCACCAATGATCCGGCCCGACTTGGGTATACGGCAGTCCGCCGCCGGGGTTCGGCGCAGTGCCGAAAGCGGAGTCCAGCGAATAGATCCCCATTGGCGTGGCGGGATAGCCACTCTTAGCCTTGGGCGCCAGGCCCGCCGACCCGATGTGGGTTGGGATCCCGACGCCGATCGGCTGCCAGCCGGTGGCTCCGCGCTGGTAAACATCCATCTTGGCGGTCGAACCGCCCACTCCGACAACGGAAACCACTTGACTGGCATTGCCGACGGACTGCGCAAACCACGGTGTGACGACCGCGGCGCTCAGCGGCGCACCTGCCAGTGCCAGCGTGGCCGCAGCCATGGCAGCGCAAAGCAAACCCAGCAGTCGGCGCACCATTTCATGATCAACTTCACCGGAACTCGGGGTCAAGTAAAGGTTTAGCTTCAATCCGGTCACTACGCGGCTGCAAACCAATGCTCTCATCCTGACGATCGCAGCCAGCGCAGATATGATCGGCGCCGGTGTGCTTTGTCGACGACGACGAAATCGCTTGTTACCCAAATACCCTCACGGCTAACTGAGAGCGCCGATGACATTTGATGAACAAAACACAACGCCAATCGCCGTGCTGAACAAGGTCAGCGAACCACCGTTGACGGTGTCCCTCGGGACAGCGCAGTACACCTTTCCGGCCGGTTGCGACGTCGTCGTCGGCCGTGACCGCGATTGCGACATCACCCTGCATGACAGCGACTCCGCCAACCGCCGGCTGATCTCGCGCACGCATGCCATCCTGCGGTTCGCCGACACCCGGTGGATGGTCGTCGACAAAAGCCAGAACGGTGTTTACGTCGACGGTGCCCGCGTCCCGAAGCTCGCCATCCACGACGGCCAGAGCATCAGACTCGGCAGCTCACGGGGACCACAGCTGACATTCAGCGTGCCGCCACGGCTTAACCGGCCCCAGACACGACCGGGTGAGCCGGCGTTCATGGAACGTACGATGCGGCTGCTGCTGCCGCCGCGGCCGGCGGCCCTGCCGCACGGCGCAGTGACGGTCGGCCGCGCCGAAACCAATGGTGTCGTCGTCGACGACCCGTTGGTGTCCCACATACATGCGGTGCTGGTCGCCACCCCGGCTGGTGTCGAGATCCGCGACAACAACAGCAGCAATGGCACTTTCGTCAACGGCGCGTCGGTCACCCGGGCATTGCTGCACGACGGCGACATCGTCACCGTCGGAAACACCGACCTGATGGCGCGCGGCCAGAGCCTGGTGCCGCGAACCGCGCCGGCACACCACAGCGGGCTGGCCGCGCACCGGCTGGCGCTGACCATCGACGGTCACCGGCTGCTGACCGACGTGTCACTCACCGCCAAGCCCGGCACCCTCACCGCAGTGATCGGGCCGTCGGGAGCCGGAAAATCTACGCTGGTCAAGCTGATCGGCGGTACGACCCCGCCCACCGGCGGTGTCGTCACGTTCGACGGACACGACGTGCACGCCGAGTACGCGTCGATGCGCTCCCGGATAGGGCTGGTGCCGCAGGACGACGTCGTGCACCGGCAACTGACCGTCGACCAGGCCTTGGGGTATGCCGCCGAATTGCGGCTACCGCCCGACACCTCGGCCGATGACCGCCGCCAGGTGATCGATCGCGTTCTCGACGAGCTGGAGCTGACTGCACACCGAAAAACCCGGGTAGACAAGCTTTCCGGCGGTCAGCGCAAGCGCGCGTCGGTGGCCATGGAATTGTTGACCGGCCCGTCGCTGCTCATCCTCGACGAACCGACCTCAGGGCTGGACCCGGCGCTGGACCGCCAGGTGATGACGATGCTGCGCCGGCTGGCCGACGCGGGCCGGGTGGTAATCGTCGTTACGCATTCGCTGACCTACGTCGACGTGTGCGATCAGATTCTGCTGCTGGCTCCCGGCGGCAAGACGGCGTTCGCCGGACCGCCCGCCGCAGTCGGGCCGACGATGGGCACCACGCAGTGGGCCGACATCTTCGCTCAGGTCAGCATGGATCCGGACGGCGCTCATCAGGCATTTCTGTTGCGGCATCCGCCGGCCCCGGCTCGGTCACCGACGGCGGGCGCCGAACCGCTGGCCGCGGCGCCACGCACCAGGCGCTGGCATCAGGTATTCACGCTGGCGCGCCGCCAAACCCGGCTCGTCGCCGCCGATCGGGGCTACTTCGCGTTCCTGGCGCTGCTGCCGTTCGTGCTGGGTGCGCTGTCGCTGGCCGTTCCCGGCGACTCTGGGTTCGGTTATGCCGACCCGCGCGGGGCAGCCTCCGACGAGCCCAACTCGATCCTGATTCTGCTGAACCTCGCCGCGGTGTTCATGGGCACGGCGCTGACGATCCGCGATTTGGTCGGTGAACGCTTGATCTTTCGCCGCGAACGCGCCGTGGGTCTTTCGGCGACGGCGTATCTGACGGCCAAAGTAGCGGTCTTCAGCATCGCGGCACTGATCCAGACGGCCATCGTCATCGCGATTGTGATCGCCGGCAAAGGGCTGCCGACCCGCGGAGCAGTCGTGTTGGGCCACGGCGCCGTTGCGGCTGCCGCGGAACTGTATGTGACGCTGGCGATCACCGCGATCGTCTCCGCGATGGTCGGGTTGGCCCTGTCCTCGCTGGCCCGTTCCAGCGAGCAGATATTGCCGATGCTGGTGGTGACGATCATGGCGTCGATGGTGTTGGCCGGCGGTTTGATCCAGGTGACCGGCCGCATCGGCCTCGACCAGCTCTCGTGGCTATTGCCGGCGCGATGGGGTTTCGCGGCGTCCGCGTCGACCGTCGACCTGCGCGCTGTCGAACCGCTCTCCCCCGCCGACCGGCTCTGGTCACATTCGTCGCACTACTGGACGCTCGACATGGTCATGCTGGTGGTGCTCGGCACCGTCGCCACCAGCCTGGTTCGGTTTCAGCTGCGACTGGGCGGCCCGGGTGGGAACACTGAATAGCGAATACTGCTGCGCGGTCCTACCATCGGCCGATGCCGGACTATCCGCCGGGACGGTATTCCCACGTGCTGGTCGGCCATGTGTGGCCGTCGGGTTCCAACCTTGCCACGGTCGGCAAGGCGTCGACAGATTTCGGTAATACCGCAACCGCCTACCAAGCGCTGCAGGATCAGTTGCGGCAGGCCCGCTTTGGGCCACTGGCCGGGCAGGCCGGAGTGACCGCCGACGATGTCCGCGATGCGTTCCAGCGGGGCGAGTCCCACGCCGGCACTGTCGCCGAGAAGAACGCGGCCAAACTAGCGGCGTTCACCTCGGTTCGCGATGCGCTCAGCGAGCTGCGGTCGGCGCTCACCAGCATCGCCGAAGACGGCGAGACCCAAATCGCGCAGGTTCAGCGCGGCGACGGATCCGCCGCGACAAAGCTGGACAACATCGGCGAAGTCGTGCTGGCTTGCCAGGCCCGCGCCAACGCCAAAGCCGCGGCGTGTGGCGAGGGCATACTCAGCGCCGTCCAACGGGTCCTCGACGCCGAGGGCATCGGCAAGTCGGCTCGTCAGTTCGCCGCAGAACACGGCATCGACACCGGGCGGATGTTCGCTCACCCCAACCTGGCCAGCGCCCGAGCGCAGGCCGCCGCAATAGTCTACGAAGACAAGGCGTTTGACGCGACGCGATGAGCGGCGAGTTGCAGGCGGTACCGGCGGATTATGCCGCCGCGGCTGCGGCGAACATACCGCCGCCGCCGATCATGGCGACCGAAGTTCCGCGCCCCGGCTCGATCGTCGACAATCTGCTGGCAACGTTGGGTGCCGCGGCCAACATCGGTGTCCCGGCCGACAACGCCGAAGCTCAAACCGGACAAGCCGAACGCGCCCTCAAAGCCGCGGACGCGGAGGCGAAGTTCCCTGCCAACGAAGAAGATTCGGCCGCACAACTCAGGGGGCTGACGCAGCTGGCATCGGGTGTCGCGGCAGCCGTCGCCGGTGCTCTCGGCGGGGCGTTGCAGCCGCTGAGTCAGGCCTCGCAGCAGGCGGCTCAAGCCGGCCAGCAGGCGCTGCAACTGGGCATGGGCGGGCTGCAAGAGGCAGACACCGACGTGTTGCCCGACGAGACGCTGGGCGGTGACGCGGACGGATTCTTCGACGGCAGTGGCGGCACCGGCACCGACGGCAGTGGCGGCGGTGGCTTCGAGGGCACCACACCGGCGGCGGTGCTCGGACCCCCGCCGGCGCCGTCCGCGGCGACGACACCCGCGTCGTCACCGACCATGCCGACGAGACCGGGCGCCCCGGAAACGGCGGCTGCGCCGCGGGCCGGGATGGGGGCGATGCCGATGGTGCCGCCGGGCGCCGTGCCTGCAACGAGCAGATCGGCCAGCGATCCCAAAGTCGACGCCAAGCGCGTCGTCGTCCCGTCGGTGCGCAACGGCGCCCCGGTGCAGGGCCGAATCACCGCGGCCGCGCCGGAGGTGACAAAACGACTGGCGGGCAAGCCGGTTACCACCCGGCGGGTCGTCGTTGCGGACGCAGCCTCCGATGATGCGGGCTAGCGCCGCAGCAGCCAGGCGCAGGCCAGGAAGTACAGGTAGCCCAGCGCCCAGCCGGCCAGCACGTCGGACAGGTGGTGCACGTTCAGCGCGACCCGGCCGAACCCGACCGCCAGCACCACCACTGCCCCGGCCGCGCCGGCGGCGACCGCCAGCGGCCGGCTCAGCATCGGCCACACCACGGTCAGCAATGCCAACACGCCGACCAGCACGCCGAGGGCATGGCCGGACGGAAAGGACGACGACGATTCGGTGACCAGCGCCGTCGCCGGTCGCGGCCGATCAGCCAGCCCCTTGGCCGCCTGGATGAGCAATCCGCTGAGCTCGACAGTGACGAACAGAAAAGCCGCCGTCCGCAGGCTGCGCCTGACCAATGCGATCACCGCGGCGACCGCGGCCAGCACCCGAAACACCGCCGGGCCCAACACGGTGCACAGCACCTGCCAAAACCGCACCCACTCCGGGTGTTGGACCCCGACGTCGTACAGCGTGCTCAGCGACGCCGCATCGGGGGAATCCAGCCACCCCCACGCCTGCTGATGCCCCAGCCACATCAGCGCGTACACCCCCACGGCGGCCACTGCGGCAGCCGACGGCCGGACCGATACCACGGCTACACCGATACCACGGGCCGCCGTCATACTGGGCTCATGTCGGTCTTTGTCCGCAGACTGTTCGGCATCGGCAAGTTGCCGGCCGATCTGCGCGCGGAGGTCGAAGCGGAGGGCGTCATCTACCTCGCCGACTACGTCGCGGTCACCCGGCGGTTCAGCGGCGCCATCCCCGGCCTGCGCTCGGCGCACAGTGTCGCCAGTTACGTGGGCTCGCTGGCGCTGACCTCGGAGCGAGTGCTGGCCACCTTGTCGTCGCTGCCCAAGCTTGCTGGTCCCACCGTGGACGCCCGCTGGGACGCGCCGCAAACCGGTGCCGCCACGGCCCAGATCGGGTCGACCGGTGTGCAGGTCGAGCTGGACCTTCCCCGCGTCGATCCCACGTTCAACGGTCACCTCTCGCTGCATTACAAGGCGGCGATCCCCGGCGACGTGCTCACCGGGTTGCCGCGCCGGTCGCTGTCCTTCGACATGCCGCCGGAATACGTTTTCCGCGCGGTGGGCGTGACCTACCGGCCGTAGTTGCGGAGCGCCTCATCGGGTGTGCTCACCGGGTTCCTACGATGGCCGTGTGAACGATCACGCGTTCAGTCCGGAGGAACGGCAAGCCGTCTACCGCGTGATCGCCGAGCGACGAGACATGCGCCGGTTTGTGCCGGGCAGCGCTGTTCCCGAAGATGTGCTGGCCCGCTTGCTGCAGGCCGCGCACACGGCGCCCAGTGTCGGACTGATGCAGCCCTGGCGTTTCATCCGTATCACCGATGACTCACTGCGACGGCAGATCCACGCGCTGGTCGACGACGAGCGCCTGCTCACTGCTCAAGCATTGGGCCGGCGAGCTCAGGAATTTCTCGCATTGAAGGTCGAAGGCATCCTGGACTGCGCGGAATTGCTGGTCGTGGCGCTGGGCGACGGCAGGGACGACCACGTCTTCGGCCGGCGCACGCTGCCGCAGATGGATTTGGCGTCGGTCTCGTGCGCAATCCAAAACCTTTGGCTGGCAGCACGTTCCGAAGGCCTGGGCATGGGCTGGGTGTCGCTGTTCGATCCGCGACGGCTGGCGGCTCTGCTGGCCATGCCCGCCGACGCGGAGCCGGTGGCAATACTGTGCCTCGGCCCGGTGCCCGACTTTCCGGATCGCCCCTCACTGGAATTGGACCACTGGGCATATGCGCGGCCGTTGGCCGATTTCGTGGCGGAGAACACCTGGGGCACACCGGTGCCGATAACGTCTCCGAGTGAATCAGACGACCTGGGAAGGTGACGGCGATCAGCGACAGCGAGGAAACAGAGCAACAACCCGACAACGTCTTGATCGTGCACTGGCACGACTTGGGACGCTACCTCGGCATCTACGGCCACGCCGATGTGTCGAGCCCGCGACTGGACCAGTTGGCCGGCGAGGGCATCCTGTTCACCCGAGCGCATGCCACCGCGCCGCTGTGCTCGCCGTCACGCGGGTCGCTGTTCACCGGGCGCTACCCGCAGAGCAACGGGCTGGTCGGGCTGGCTCATCACGGCTGGGAATACCGCTCGGACGTGCGTACGCTGCCGCGGATTTTGTCTGAGGCAGGTTGGCATTCGGCGCTTTTCGGGATGCAGCACGAGACGTCGTATCCGTCGCAGCTGGGCTTCGACGAATTCGACGTGTCGAATTCCTACTGCGAGTATGTGGTCGAGCGCGCCCAGCAGTGGTTGCACGCCTACGACTCCAAACGGCCGTTTTTGTTGACGGCGGGATTCTTCGAGACGCACCGGCCCTATCCGCGGGACCGTTACCAGCCGGCCGACGCGGCCGCTGTCGCGCTGCCGGGCTACTTGCCCGACACCCGCGAGGTCCGCGAGGATCTGGCCGACTTCTACGGGTCGATCGCCGCCGCCGACGCCGCCGTCGGCCGGTTGCTGGACACGTTGGCCGACACCGGGCTCGACGCCACGACGTGGGTGGTGTTCTTCACCGATCACGGAGCGGCATTCCCCCGCGAGAAATCCACGTTGTACGAGGCCGGTACCGGCATCGCGATGATCATCCGACCGCCCACCCGAATGACCGCCAGCCCCAAGGTCTACGACGAACTATTCAGCGGTGTGGACCTGGTGCCGACGCTGCTCGACGTGCTCGGTGTCGACCAGCCGGCCGGCGTCGAGGGCATCTCCCATGCCGAGGCGCTGCTTGCGGCCAACACCGATACCCCGGTGCGCGAGCACGTCTTCACCGCCAAGACGTATCACGACTCGTTCGACCCGATCCGGGCCATCCGCACCAAGGAATACAGCTACATCGAGAACTACGCGCCGCGCCCGCTGCTGGATCTGCCCTGGGACATCGAGGAAAGCCCGTCGGGTCACGCCGTCGGGCCATTGGTCACCGGACCGCGTCCCGAACGCGAGCTGTACGACCTGCGCGCTGATCCCACCGAGACCAATAACCTGTTGGCCGGCGACGACACCGGCCAGGCCGACGCGATCGCCGGGAATCTGGCTGAGCTACTCAACGAGTGGCGCGTACAGACCGGCGACGTCATACCGTCGGATTTCGCCGGCAGCCGCATCGCGGCTCGCTATACCGAAACTTATCTGCAGATCCACGCCCCCAAGGTGCCGACCAGCCGGTCGGCGATCGCCGTCGATCGCGGCATCGAGGACGAAGTCAGGCGCTAATCTGATGCCCACCCCGACGTCGTATCTGGTGCTCGCCTCGCAACGCAGCGGCAGCACGCTGCTGGTGGAATCGCTGCGCGCGACCGGGTGCGCCGGCGAGCCGCAGGAGTTCTTTCAGTACTTGCCCACCACCGGCATGGCGCCCCAGCCGCGGGAATGGTTCGCCGACGTAGAGGACGAGTCAATCCTGCGACTGCTCGACCCGCTGGATCCCGGGACACCGGACACCGCGACGCCGGTGGCCTGGCGGGAGCACATCCGCAGCTCGGGCCGCACCCCCAACGGCGTGTGGGGCGGCAAGCTGATGTGGAACCAGACGCCGCTGCTTGCGCAGTGGGCGTCGGGGCTGCCGGACCGCTCCGGGGTGAGTCTGCGGGCCGCGATCCGTGACGTGATCGGCAGCGAACCGGTCTACGTGCACGTCTACCGGCCCGATGTGGTCTCGCAGGCGGTGTCGTTCTGGCGGGCGGTGCAGACCAGGGTGTGGCGAGGCCGGCCCGATCCGGAACGCGATTCGCAGGCCGTGTACCACGCGGGCGCGATCGCCCACATCGTCACCACGCTGCGGGATCAGGAGAACGGCTGGCGCAGTTGGTTTGCCGAGGAGAACATCGATCCGATCGACGTCGCCTACCCGGTGCTGTGGCGCAACCTGACCAACATCGTCGCGACCGTGCTGGAGGCAGTTGGGCAGGATCCTCGGCTGGCGCCCGCGCCGGCATTGGAACGCCAGGCCGATCAGCGCTCCGACGAGTGGGTGGACCGCTATCGGACAGAAGCCGAGCAGCTCGGCCTGCCGCATTGACTGTGAATCCTTCGCGTTGAGTGTGAAATCAGGGCGGCCTGAAGGCGACAAACCCGCCATACGTTCACACTGAACGCCAACGATTCACACTCACGACGCGCCGACTTGCGCGACGACGAAGATCCGCCGGAACGGGAAGAACGTCGTCCCGTCGGGCCGGGTCGGATAGGCATCGGCGAGCAGCGGGATGAGCTCGGAGCGGAACTGCTGCCAGTCGGCGTCGTTGAGCCGTTCGCGCACCGCCAGCAGCACGGTGCCGCTGATCCAGTCCAGCACCGGATGCTCGCCACGCAGTTGGTGCAGGTAGGTCGTTTCCCAGGCGTCGACGGTGCATCCGGCGTCGATCAGCTGCTCGGCATAATGCGCCGGGGTGTCGACCACACCGCCCACCCGAAACGGTATGTCGCTCAGTGCCTTTGCGAAGGATTCGCGACGGGCCACCGCCCGCACCGCCGCATGCGAGGGTGTGTCGAAGGCACCCGGCACCTGAACTCCGATCCACGCCCCCGCGGGCAGCTCACCGGCCCACCGCACCATCAGCTCGGCGTGCTCAGGCACCCAGTGCACAGCGGCGTTGGACAGCACCACGTCGGTGTCGGGCCGCGGTGCCCAGGTCCTCAGGTCGCCGACGGTGGCGTCGACACCGCGTTCGCGGGCGGCGGCGACCATCTCCGGCGAGCTGTCCAGCGCCTCGATCGCCGCATCGGGCCAGCGCCGTGCCAACTGCACGGTGAGGTTGCCCGGGCCGCAGCCCAGATCGACCACCCGTCGCGGCTGCTCGGCGCCCACCCGAGACAGCAGATCGTAGAACGGGCGGGCACGCTGATCGGCGAACGCCAGGTAGACATCTGGATCCCACATACGTCCTCCGATCAGCAGTCCGCGAGCCGACTGATATAGACAACCTATTACTGGTGACGAATCGAGGGTGGACGATGGCCGACGAAGACGAGGCCG
Source organism: Mycobacterium kyorinense (assembly GCF_001672775.1). Classification (GTDB taxonomy): domain Bacteria; phylum Actinomycetota; class Actinomycetes; order Mycobacteriales; family Mycobacteriaceae; genus Mycobacterium; species Mycobacterium kyorinense_A. Next base: position 9,803 of record NZ_LZKJ01000135.1, read on the forward strand.
CACGCGTCGGGCCGGTTACCCCAGGTGTTCTATCAGAACGCGGCTACACTGTTCTCGCCGCCCGATACCGGAGAGGCCAACCGACAATGACGTCCGACGCCACCCCCGTCGACCCGCCGATTCCCGTTCCCGACGTACCCGGCGCAGATACGAGCGCCGACGGGCTGCCTGATCGGTCGGCGCTGCCGCCGCGGCAACGGATGATCGTCGAGGCGTCCGCGGTCAGCGATGTCGGGCTGCGTACCGCGGTCGCCACCATGCTCGGTGCCGCGATGCTACCGCCGGTCCTTGGTACTGCGGTGCGCCGCAGCGAATCTCACCGCGAGCGGGACAATCTGGGCTTTTACGCCGAACTCGCCGCCGAGCCTGATCCGACGAGGTCGTTTCCGGCGCCGACGGCGTCGCCTCGCGTGTCCTCGCGGCCCGCCAGTCCGCTGGCGGAGTGGCTCGCGCACGGCCACGTCGAAAACATCGCGTTCGCCAGTAGTTTCGAAGCCGTCAACCCGGCGATGCGGCAGCAGTGGCGGACCTTGCACCGCAACAACGTTGTCCGAGCCCAGCATTGGCGACATGACGATGGTCCGCGTCCGACGCTGTGTGTGATTCACGGTTTTCTCGGTTCGTCCTATCTGCTGAACGGCCGGTTCTTTTCGCTGCCCTGGTACTACAAGTCCGGCTATGACGTTGTGCTTTACACCTTGCCGTTTCACGGACGACGGGCCGAAAAGTATTCACCGTTCAGCGGATACGGCTACTTTGCCCGCGGGCTGACCGGATTTGCCGAAGCAACCGCCCAAGCCGTCCACGACTTCCGTTCGCTGCTGGATTATCTGCGATCCACCGGTGTCGAACGGATCGCGCTCACCGGGATATCGTTGGGCGGCTACACCTCGGCGTTAATCGCCTCGGTCGACGACCGACTTGAAGCCGTCATCCCCAACTGCCCGGTGGTCACCCCGATCGCAGCGTTCGATGACTGGTTTCCCGCCAGCCTGCTGGTGGCGCTGGGGATGCGGATGAGTGACATCAGCCGCGACGAGTTGGCCGCCGCACTGTCCTACCATTCGCCGTTGAGCTACCGACCGCTGGTGGCAAAAGACCGCCGGCTGATCATCACCGGCCTCGGCGATCGGTTCGCACCCCCGGGCCAGGCCGAAATGCTATGGCAGCACTGGGATCACTGCGCACTGCATTGGTTTCCCGGCAGCCACCTCATGCATATCAGCCAACTCGACTACCTGCGTCGGATGACGCAGTTCCTGCAGGGGTTCATGTTCAGCTGACCGCGGCGTGGCGCGCCTTCGACTGCCGTTGGGCGGCGCTCGGCCAGCGCAACCGCGCGAGTAGGTCGGGGGACAGCTCGGTGTGGCCGTCGAGTCGCTGCACAGACGACGGGTGCAGCGCCGCAAGCGCAGGACGCTGGTTACCGGCTTGCGGAGTCAGCCCCGCCAACGGTCCTGCCCGCCCCGGCCGGCCATCGGTGCGGAACGCGCATGCCACCGCCAGCGTGCGACCGCCCGGACCACCGGCGATCTCCAGCGCGGTCCACGTTTCACGCGCTGGATACGACCGGATCACCGCGAGCGTGTCGGGCAACTCCGCATCGGCCTTGACCCGATATGCGGCAACGTATTCGGTAGGACCGACCCGGATTCCGCGCCAGGTTTCACGAGCCGGCCGAGCGAACAACTCCGGAACGTCATCGGGGTCCACGGTGCTCGCCGCCCAACCGGCCTCGCGGAGATGGTCGGCGAGTCGGCGCACGGCCACCTCCGCCGTCTCGTGCAACGGGATCTTCGACGAGCGGGCCTGCAGCGCCGAAAGATTGTCGGCGGCCGACAAGGTCAGCCCGATCCAGGTGTCCCGCTGCGGCGCTGCGCTATCGGATGCGGTGTCGCGGCTGGTGACACGGACCGCGTCGGCCCGGATGCCGTAGCAATCCAGGTATCGGGCGATCAGTGGCAACGGCAGCAGATCGGGGTCGGTGTCCGACGCGGCGATGCGCAGCAGCGCGGTAGCCCGCACGTCGGTAGCCGATCCGCGGCCACGGCCCCAACCGCGGTTGCGGCGCAACACCGCCACCCGGCGGCGCAGCATTGTCGTCGCGAACAAACCGCGCCACCAAGCCAATAGGGCGATCACCACCGCGACGGCAATGCCGAGCACCCAGCGCTCGCGTGGCGACTGCCACGGATAGGCCATGGCCGCAGACATTATGGCCAATACGACCAGCACGATCCGTCCAGTCGGTAGCGATCCAACAGCTGATTGCCTCACGAGGTGGATTCCTTTCGTCGGCGCGCGGCGATCGCGGCGACGACCACGACAACCAGGATGAGAGCGGCTGATCCGGCGAACGCGACGATCTGCGGCGTGCGGTCCTTCGGGGCAGGTTCGGGGGGCGCCGCCAGTTGTTTCACCGGCGCCGCATCATGCTCGACGGTAGCGGGCAGCTCCCAGGTCAGGGCTGCCACCGGGTCGAGGGTGCCGGCGCCGACGACGTTGGACGGCGCGCGGGCGCCGTTGTGTGCGGTCGCGGTGATCCGGTGCACCACCTGGTCGGCCGTCAGCTCCGGATACTTACTGCGCACCAGCGCAGCCACTCCGGACACATAACCGGCCGCATAGCCGGTGCCGTGCAGCGCCAGCAGTTGCTGGCGATCATTGGGCAGTCCGTTGGCCAGGCCACCGTCGTCGCGGTTGCTCACCGACACGATGTTCTGTCCGGGGGCGGCGATCCCTACCCACGGACCGGCCATGGTGAACTTGGACGGCTGGCCCTCCGGTGACAGCGAGCCCACCGAAAGCACATACGGCTGCCACCACGACGGGATGGACACCGAGCTGACACCCGCCCAGTTTCGGGCGTCGTCGGGACGGCTCATGTCGGTCAGCGGGTTGGATTCGCACGCGGATCCACCGGCCATCGAACCGGTCGAGCCGCTGTCGCCGGCGGCCGCGACGATGACGGCGTCCTTGTCGACCGCGGCGTACCGGATCGCCGCACCGAGCGCCGACTGGTCGACGCCGCGGTCGGCGGGTAGGCAGGTGATCGAAGAGATCGTGATCACCCGAGCACCCAGGTCAGCTGCGTGCACGATCGCCCGCCCGAGTGCCGTCACGTCGAAAGACGCCCGCGCCAATGTCGGGTCGCCGCCGGGCATTCGAGGCGAAAACTTCACCGAGGCGGTGCGCAATGACAACAACCGGGCGCCGGGAGCGACTCCGGCGAAGCCGTCGTCGCCGGGTTGGCCGGCGACGATCCCGGCGACCAGGGTTCCATGCCCGTCGCAGTCGGTGAGGCCGTCGGTCGCCTCGATGTAGTCGCCGCCGGGTTCGACGCTGGCCAGCCTCGGGCCCGGCTGCACGCCGGTGTCCAGGACAGCCACCAACTGGCCGTCACCGCGGGAAATCCGCCATGCCTCAGGAAGATTCATCGCGAGTTGGTTCGGGCTGGCCACGCCGAGATCGCTGCCGGGGATGATGCCCGAGACGCTGCATTCGCCGCGCTGTTCCATCGGCTGCACCGGCCCCGGTGCACCGCTCGGCGGCTCGGCGCCGGGATCGACCGTCGGCGGGCTGATCGCCACCGCCGACGGGCAGACCCACACCCCGGCGGCCAAGACCGCTGCGAGACAGGAGAAACCGGCACGGATCATCGATTGAGTACCCAGCTGAAGATCCCGACTAGGTAGGCCATCACAGGAATCAGTGAGGCGTCGATGCCGGAGGCGACGAAGCCCAGCAGTCGGCGCAGCGGCAGTGAGTAGCTATCCGGTGAGGCAATCGGCGGGTTCAGTGCAACCACCACCCAGGCCAATACCAGCGCCGCCAGCACCGAGATCGCGCACAGCGCGGCGAGATACCGTCCGGTAGCGGTGTAGAGCACCAGCAGCACCACCGACACTAGATATGGCTGAGCCAGCAGCCACGCCTTGCAGGCGGCGGAATCCCACACCCGGGCCCGAAGGGCCGCGGCCGCCGCGGTTGCCGCGACCACATACCAGCCCCAACCGGCCAATGTTTCGGGTCGTAGCGCGATGGCCACCGAACCGAGGACGCTGAGCAGCACGGCGGCGGCGATGAACCCGGTTTGATGCGCGTCGCTGATCCGCACCCGCCGCGGCAGATCCTGCAACACCCGCAACGATGGCGCGGACGGAGTGGGGTCTCCGGGGGCGGGGATCACCGGCAACGGGAACCGTGCCCACAGCGCCGACAGTTGTGCGGCTTCGATGGTCACCAGCAGTGCCAGCACGATCAGACCGCAACCGATGCTGAGCACGGGTAGCTGCCAAAGGATTTCCGCCAGCGCGGCCAGCAACACGCCGACACCGAGAACGGCGGTGGCGGTGAAGAATCCGGTGGCGCGGCCGTGGTCGCGGCGTGGAACGACGATGCTGAGCAGTGACCATGCTGCGACGCCGGCGGCGCCCAGCATCAGCTGCGCGGGTCCGAAGTCGCCGGGCACCGCCAGGATCAAGGCCCCGGCGATCGGCACCAGCGCGGCAATCGACACGGCGGTGGCCACGCGCGGTGCCCGGATCGCCAGGCCGGCCAGCGCAGTGAGCACGGCAATCACGGCGACGGCGATCAACCCTGCTGCTGCGCCGGTGACCAGCCGGTGTGTGACTGCCAAACCCGTTGCAGCGACCACTAAGCCGAGCACCGCGGCCAGCGCACCGCGCTGGATGTGGCTGATCCCCCACGGCTTCAATCGGGATGCCGAAAAGATCACCGCGGCGTCGGCGATGTCCTCGACGATGCCGGGGGCAGCTGGTCCGGCCGGCACCGGCTGCAGCGCGAGCAGGTCACCGTCGACGACGCCGACGGTGTCCAGGCTGGCATCCAGGCTGAACGGTGCACCACCGATCGGCGCAAGGCTAAGCCGGGCGGGCGTTACCGGACCGGTGTCTTCGACGGTGTCAGCTGCCTCGGCGCCGTCGCTACCGGCACTGGGAACCACCAGTCGTTGGACCGCGGGCAGGATCTCGCGCAGCGGCAGCTCGGCGGGCAAGGCCATTTCCGTCAACCGGCTGTCGGCGAGGATGGCGACCCGGACGATCGGCATCACGGCGCTGGACATCAGCGGATCCTCAGACGTTGGGGGAACATTGCTTCTCTTTCTCTTCATAGAACAGCGGTTGTGCTGTTCTGGTAGGTCTCGTCAGCTGGATTGGGTCTGAAAGTCTCGGGACAGTCGCTGTCCGGGGAACCACTGACCGTCGGGCAGCGTCGCGGTCAGTTGGTCGATCGCGACGGCGATCGAAAACGGTGTGCCGGGGCTGAATGTCGAGACCCATTCACCGTCGAATGCGCGGGACGGGCTGACCAGCACCCGCCCCGCGGTGGTGTCGACGATGCTCATCCCGACTTCGGTGGTGGCGTGCTGTCCGTCGTGGCGGCACCCGGCGACGATCTCGACGTAGCTGCGCGGACCGGTGAACACCGACTCCACCACCGGTCGGGCCGATTCTGGAATCCCAAGGAAATCAAGCACTTCGGCGAGCGGCGCCCCGGCACGCAGCCGCTCGTCGGCCCGAGCGCCAACCCGGGCGGGCATGCTGAACTCGTCGAACCGCGCCGGCTGCCGGTGCGCCAGCCCAACGCCCAGCACCGGCACAAGGGCCCGCGCATCGTTGATGTCCATCGATGTGAAGGTGACCAGCTGCGCATTGCGCAGCGCGACAACAGTTTTGTCGCCGCGCCGCGCGACGATACCGCGCAGGAGGTCGCTTGCTCCGCCGGATTGGTCGGGTCCTACGTAGCGCAGATCCAGCCATCGGTCCGGAAAGCACACCACCGCCACCCAGTCGGCAACCGCAGGGTTGATCGTGCCGTCGTCGGACATCAGACCCATCCGGGTCAATTCGGCAGTCTGCCGAGCGAGGAACGCGCCTCGCTCCCCGGCGTCGGTGTAGGGCGTGGTGATCGCCAATACCCACGGCAGACTTCCCGCGCCGCTGATGTCGGCGATGAACCACGCCTGATCGACGGTCAGTTCGACGGCGTTAGGCCCGTTGCCCATTTATCCCACGGACCGACTGAGCTCGGTTACCGGCCGACTGATTAGCCGCCCCATTTGGCGGCTTCGGCTTGGTCGCGGGCCAGCATGGCCATGGTGTTGGCCTCATGGGTGCCCGCCATG
>NZ_LZKJ01000136.1 GCF_001672775.1 Mycobacterium kyorinense
TGCTGCCCGGTCTGTTGGCCGGTGACGGATCGACGTTGGCATTGCGGCGTCTGCTGCGCGACCTCGGATACCGGGTGCACGGCTGGCGGCTCGGCCGAAACATCGGCCCGACTTCACAAGCGGTCACCGGCATGGGCGATCGCCTGAATGAGTTACACACCCGGTATGGCAGTCCAGTGAGCGTGATCGGCTGGAGTCTCGGCGGCATCTATGCGCGCGCGATGGCCCGTCGGCGCCCAACGTCGGTACGCCAGGTCATCACGCTCGGCACGCCGTTTCGGCTCACCGACAGAAACCAAACCCGTGCCAATGCGGCGTTCAACCGTTTCTCGCATCTGCATGTCGAGCGGGCCTCGGCGCCGCTGGAGCTGGAAACTGAAGCCCTGCCGGTGCCGGCGACGTCGATCTATTCCCGATACGACGGGGTGGTCGCCTGGCAGGCGTGTCTCGATCTTCGCTCGGCAGAAGCCGAAAACATTGCGGTGATCGGCAGCCACTTCGGCTACGGGCACAATCCGGCGGTGGTCTTTGCAGTCGCGGACCGGTTGGCGCAGCCACGCGGCGAGTGGGCGCCGTTTCGGCCGCCGGCGGGCTTGCGGCCGCTGTTTCCGCGCCCCGATACGCCGCATGAGCGATCCGCGCGGGGGAGTTCGCGGACCCGGCGGAATCCCGCTTAGAGGAGTAACGGATGGGCTCACGCTCGCTGATCGACAGCTACGGGCTCTACGTCGACGGACGGTGGACAGACCCGGAAAACGGTCGTTACCAAGACATCTGCCCGGCCACCGAAGAGACGATCGCCCGCGCGCCCGATGCATCCGTCGCTCAAGTGGACGACGCGATTGCGGCTGCCCGGCGGGCGTTCGACTCGGGCCCGTGGGCCGACACCGCAGCCGAGGAGCGCGCAGCGTGCCTCGTCCAACTTGGCGACGCGCTGCACAAGCACGCCGACGAGTTTGTCGCGTTGGCACAAATCGAATGGGGTTGCGTCGCCAACGAACGACAAATCCAGGTCGACAACGCCGCGCACTTGCCCACTCGGGCAGCCGAACTCGCGCTGCAGCTGACCGAAGAGCAGAACGGGGCCACGCTGCTACGCCACGAGCCGTTGGGCGTGGTCGCGATCCTGACGCCGTGGAACTTCCCGCACATGCTCAACGTGATGAAACTCAGCGCGGCACTGGCCGCGGGCAATACCGTCGTGCTCAAGCCGTCGCCACTGACCCCGCTCGCCGGCCTTGCGCTGGCGCGGATCATCGACGAGCACACCGACATCCCGCCTGGTGTGGTCAACGTCGTCACGCCGAGTGGGATCGACGCGGGCAAGTTGCTGACGACCGACCCGCGGGTGGACATGATCAGCTTCACCGGCAGCTCGGCGGTCGGCCGCGAGGTGATGGCCGCCGCCGGCGCTAACATGACCCGGATCTTGCTGGAGTGCGGCGGGAAATCGGCCAATATCATGCTCGACGACATGACCCTCGACCATGCCGCTCTAGAGCGAATCCTATTCGATGCCTGCACATTTCATGCCGGGCAGGCCTGCATCCTGCAGAGCCGGCTGTTGCTACCAGAACAAATCCACGACGACGTCGTCGAGCAGCTGGTGGCACTTGCGCGCCGGGTCAAGGTGGGTCACCCCGTCGACCCGGCGGTGCAGATGGGCCCGCTGATCAGCCGCATGCAATTAGACCGGGTAGCAGCACATGTCGCCGCCGCCGTCGACGACGGGGCCAAGCTGGTGACCGGAGGAGGGCGCCCGGCCGGCTTGGCCACCGGCTTCTACTTCGAGCCGACGATCCTCACCGACGTGGACCCGGACGCCACGATCGCCCAGGACGAAGTATTCGGGCCGGTGCTGACCGTGCTGCGCTACCGTGACGACGACGACGCCGTCGCGATCGCCAATAACTCCCGATATGGACTTTCCGGTGCGGTATGGGGCGCCGAGGTCGATCGCGCTGTCGGCGTTGCGCGCCGCATCCGCACCGGCCAAATCGCGATCAACGGCAAGGCACCCGGCGACGCGCCGTTCGGCGGTTTCAAGCAAAGCGGTCTCGGTCGCGAGGGCGGCGGAATCCGCGGCCTGCACCAATACATGGAGTCCAAAGCTATCGGGCTTCCGGGCTGAGCTCAGATGAAGTCGGAGCCGCCGTCAACGTTGACGGTGGCTCCCGTGACATAGCCGTTGCGGCGCGAGGCCAGGTAGATCGTTATCGACGCGATTTCCTCGGGCAGCCCGGCGCGACCGATGTCGCACGGGTGGTGGAAGGTGTTCTCGACCCACCGCATGACGTCGTGTGGATCTGCTGAGTCCAGTCCCTCGGCGGCGAGGATGTCTTTGAGGTGCTCCGTGAAACTGGCGGTGACGATGGTGCCCGGGCACACGCAGTTGACCAGAATCCCCTCGGGGCCAAGGCTCTTCGACAGGTTCTTCGTTACGCTCGTCAACGCTGACTTGGCCGCCGTGTAGGCGACGAGGCGTGGGCTCTGGCGTTGGATCGAATGGGCGGACAAGGTGACGATGCGTGCCCAGTCCGCGGTCCGCAACATGGGGAGCGCGGCGCGAATCGAGCGGACGGCGGACATGGTGCCGAGGTCGAATGCCCGGTGCCATTCGGCGTCATCGAGGTCCTCGAAGAAGCCGGCACCGGGACCGATGGTGTGCACCAAGCTGTTCAGTCTGCCCCAGGCCGCGTTGACGGTCTCGAACGCTGCGGTGATCGATTCGGCACTGGCCATGTCGACACTGATGGGCAGGGCTTCGGGCGCGCCGGCCATGCGGAGTCGCTCGGCTGCCGCGTCCAGTGCGGCTTGGTCGCGCGCCATCACCGCCACCGAAGCGCCTTCTGCTGCCAGGCATTCGGCGATGGCGAGGCCCATCCCTTTGCTGCCACCTGTGACAACCGCGGTTGCGCCGTCAAGGCCTAGGTCCATGCGGTCCGTCCTCTCCGGTGGTGCGTCGACGTGTCGCACCGGACCTTAACGCAGGCGGACAGAGATAGGGTGGGATGACTGAAGGGATCAGGACTGTGCTTCGAGATATCCGTGAGCTGACTTCGGATCCCGCGGCGTACGCCCAGGAGCTGCAACGGCGCTGGGGCGGCCTGTTGAGCTATCGCTATATCGGGCGAAGCCATGCGTCGATGAACGTCGGTCCAGCCGACGACACGGTCACTGTGCGACACGACATGCGTAATCGCGCCGGCGGCATACTGTTTGCCGTTCTTGGCATCGCTGCACCCGAAGGGGGCCTGGTCACCGACATGGAGGCGGTGCCGAACCCGGTGATTCATTCCTGCCAGGTGCTCGATCCGGGACGTGATGTCTCGCGCTTCGAAGTCATTACCGAAGACCTGAAACGCGGTCAACGGATGGCCTACAGCCGGTCCCGCATTGTCGACGCCGACAACCGCGATCGAGTGCTCGCGCTGACAGAGGGTCAGGGCGTCAGCATCGGAGTGCCGCCGGACGGGCTGCAGAAAATGACGGTCGAACCGATTGAGGTCGTCGACTCACCCACCCTTCCTCCGCTCTGGCAGGTTTTCGGTGCTCACCGGCGAGCGGACGGCGCGTGGGCATTACCCGAACTGTCGGCGGAGGTGGCCTCCCCGGACGCCGCGCTGCACGTGGGGCCGCAGTTCGTGGCACTGGAGACCGCGGCGCTCGACAGCGCTGCCCGGCTCATCGGAACCGATCGACTGCAGGGGCTTTCGTCGCACGTCATGTTTCTTGCCCGCGGCAAGGTGGGCCCCTTCAGGGCCGAAGGCCAGCCGATCGCGGGCACCACCGGCAGTGTTGCGGTCCGAGTGTTGCTGTACGACGAGGGTGCCGACGGAAAGCTCGTCACCGTCGCGTCATACGTCTTTCGTACCTCGGATTGACCCTCGCTGCCAGACCGCCCAACTGAGGACTTATGGCCCTGCCCCGCGTGCTCGGCAGGCGAGATATTAGTAACGAGGCGTAACAGATGCCATGGGAGGTAGAGCCGTGGAGCAATTGACAACACTCGATGCGGGTTTCTTGAAGGCCGAAGATTCCGATCCCCAGGTGAGTCTGGCGATCGGCGGCCTGGTGATCCTCGAGGGGCCACCACCCGATCGGGAAGCGCTGACCACGACAATGACCGAGCGCATCGCCGCCTGCCCCCGGTTCATGCAGCGGTTGCGGCTGCGTCCGTTCGACCTCGGCGCACCCGAATGGGTCGACGACCCCAAGTTCGATATCACCCGCCACCTTCGCCGCATTGCCGTGCCGCATCCAGGCGACGACTCGGAGGTATACCGGTTGATCGCCGACCTGATGGCACGGCGGCTGGATCGCAGCCGTCCGCTGTGGGAGATCTGGGTCATCGAAGGGTTGGCCGACGATCGGTGGGGGATGCTGATGAAGGTCCACCATTGCATCGCCGACGGGATCGCGACTGCACACATGCTTGCCGGACTGTCCGACGGCGGGGTGGGCAAAAGCTTCGCCAGCCATATCCGCGCAGCCACCGAACAGCCGGAACCCGGTGGTAATTGGGCAGCTTCGCTGGCTGGCGTCGTCAATCCGCTGAACTGGATGAACGGGCTATTCACCACATCGGCCGCAGTGACGGTGGCCGCCGCCCGCGCGGCCCGGGGGGCAACCGAAATCGCCGCCGGCCTGCTCCGTCCGACGTCGTCGTCGCTGAACGGACCGATGGGCAGTCTGCGCCGCTACAGCGCGGCTCGCGTTTCGCTCGACGATGTGCGACAGGTGTGCGAGGCATTCGATGTCACGCTCAATGACGTCGCGCTGGCCGCGCTGACCGAGAGCTACCGGGCGCTGCTGACCCGACGCGGCGAGGAGCCACTGGCCGATTCACTGCGCACCCTGGTGCCGGTGTCGGTGCGTTCTGCCGACGCGTTCGGCAAGACAGACAACCGCGTCTCGGTCATGCTCCCTTATCTACCCGTCGAGGTGGAAAACCCGATCCGCCGGCTGAGGCTGGTCCATGCTCGGTTGACCCGCACCAAGTCGAACGGACAGCGCCAAGCAGGCAGCGCCGCCGTATCGATGGCCAATGTCATGCCGTTCGCGTTGACGGCTTGGGCGATCCGCTTGCTGACCCGGCTGCCGCAGCGCGGGGTGACCGCCCTGGCCACTAACGTGCCGGGACCGCGCGAGCCGATGACGATCATGGGCCGCAAGGTCGTCGGTGTGATGCCGGTGCCACCGATCGCGATGCAACTGAGGACCGGCGTCGCGATGCTCAGCTACGCTGACCACCTGTTCTTCGGCATCCTCGCCGACTTCGACGCGGTGCCCGATGTCGAAGAACTGGCCCGCGGCATCGAGACTGCGGTGGCCCGCCTGGTGGTCAGCAGCAAGCGCAAGGCGGCTCGTGAGAGTCGCGGGCTGTCCCTGGTGGTGGGCGCCTAAGGTTGGGGCCACAACCGTTTTCAGCCCGTGAGGGGGTTGCTTTGACCTCGAACAGTTTCGGTACCCGCGATCAGCTCACGGTCGACGACACCGGTTATCAGATCCATCGGCTGGACCGCATCGACGGAGCGCAACGCCTGCCCTACAGCCTCAAGGTGCTCTTGGAGAATCTGGCGCGCAACGAGGACGGACGGTTGGTAACCGCCGAACAAGTCGAGGCGCTGGCGGCGTGGGACCCGGCGGCTGCGCACGGGCGGGAGGTGGCCTACACACCGGCGCGGGTGTTGATGCAGGACTTCACCGGCGTACCGTGCGTCGTCGACCTGGTGGCGATGCGGGACGCGATCACCGACCTCGGTGGCGACACCACCCGGATCAATCCGCTGTGCCCGACCGAGTTGGTGATCGACCATTCCGTCATCGCCGACGTCTTCGGACGGGCGGACGCGTTCCGTATCAACGCCGACCTGGAGTTCGAGCGCAACGCCGAGCGCTACCAGCTGTTGCGTTGGGCCCAGCAGGCTTTCACGGACTTCAGCGTGGTGCCGCCGGACACCGGGATCTGCCACCAAGTCAACCTGGAGTACCTGGCCCGGGTCGTGTTCACCCGCGACGGACCCGACGTGCTACAGGCTTACCCGGACACGCTGGTCGGTACCGACTCGCACACGCCGATGGTCAATGGCCTCGGTGTGCTGGGCTGGGGCGTCGGTGGTATCGAGGCGGAGGCGGCCATGCTGGGCCAGCCGATGAGCATGCTGATCCCGCAGGTGCTCGGGCTGAAACTGACCGGTGAACTTCCACCCGGCACCACCGCCACCGATCTGGTGCTGACCGTGGCGGAGTTACTGCGCCGCACCGGTGTGGTGGGCAAGTTCGTCGAGTTCTACGGGCCCGGAGTAGCCAACGTGCCATTGGCCAATCGGGCGACGATCGGCAACATGAGTCCCGAGTACGGGGCCACCTGCGCGATCTTCCCGATCGACCAGGTGACGCTGAATTATCTGCGGTTGACCGGGCGCTCCGAGCACCGAATCCGGTTGGTCGAGGCCTACGCCAAAGAACAGGGCTTGTGGCACGATGCCGATCACGAACCGACGTTCTCCCAGACCGTCGAACTGGATCTGAGCACCGTCGAGCCGTCGATCGCCGGGCCGAAGCGTCCGCAGGACCGCATCCCGCTGCGGGTCGCACCGCAAGCGGTCAGCGCCCTGCTCGCCGGCGCGCAAACCACCGCGGAGGCGCTGGACGGCCTCGACGAGGCCTCGGCGGAGTCCTTCCCGGCCAGCGACCCGATCGCGGTCAGCACCGATGGGCCGCATGACAAGCCGCACGAACCTCCGGTCTCGCACGACGTCGACTGGACCTCGGCGCCGGTGGGTGTCGAGCTCGCTGACGGCACCGCGGTCGAGTTGGACAACGGGCATGTGGTGATCGCCGCGATCACCTCGTGTACCAACACCTCCAACCCGTCGGTGATGGTGGGCGCGGCCCTACTGGCGAAGAAGGCAGTGGAAAAGGGGCTGAGCCGCAAGCCGTGGGTCAAGACCTCGCTGGCCCCCGGCTCACGGGTGGTGACCGACTACTACGAAAAAGCCGGGCTGACACCATATCTGGACAAACTGGGCTTCAACCTGGTCGGTTACGGCTGCACTACCTGCATCGGGAATTCGGGACCGCTGATCCCCGAGGTCAGCACAGCGGTGACCGATAACGACCTGACCGTCTGCTCGATGCTGTCCGGCAACCGGAATTTCGAAGGCCGCATCCACCCCGAGACCAAGATGAATTTCCTTGCCTCCCCGCCGCTGGTGGTCGCCTATGCGCTGGCCGGCACCATGCGTATCAACTTGACGACACAGCCGCTGGGTGTCGGCAGCGACGGCGAGCCGGTGTATCTGCGCGACATCTGGCCGACGACAGCCGAGATCGCCGAGGTTGTCGACGACCATCTGCAGGCCGAGATGTTCACCACCAGTTACGCCGACGTGTTCGCCGGCGACGAGAATTGGCGCTCACTTCCGGTACCCGATACCGGCACCTTCGAGTGGAATCCCGATTCGACGTACGTGCGGCAACCGCCCTACTTCGACGGCATGAGCCCTGAGCCGCAACCGGTGGCCGACATCACCGGCGCGCGGGTGCTGGCCAAACTGGGCGATTCCGTCACCACCGACCACATCAGCCCGGCCGGGTCGATCCGCACTGATTCGCCAGCCGGAAAGTACCTGTCCGACAATGGGATTGACCGCAAAGACTTCAACTCCTATGGGTCGCGGCGGGGCAACCACGAGGTGATGATCCGCGGCACCTTCGCCAACATCCGATTGCGCAACCAACTGGCCCCCGACACCGAAGGCGGGTGGACCCGCGACTTCACCCAGTCGGACGGCCCGGTGACGACGATCTACGACGCGTCGGTCCACTACACCGAAGCGGGCACACCGCTGGTGATTCTGGCCGGCAAGGAGTACGGCTCCGGGTCATCGCGCGACTGGGCGGCCAAGGGGACGTTGCTGCTCGGAGTGCGCGCGGTGATCGCGGTGTCCTACGAGCGCATCCATCGTTCCAACCTCATCGGCATGGGTGTGCTGCCGCTACAGTTCCCCGACGGCCAGAACGCGGACACGCTCGGTATCACCGCTGAAGAAGCCTTCGAGATCACCGGCGTGAACGCACTCAGCGACTCGATCCCGCAGAGCGTGCACGTCAAAGCCGACGGCGTCGAGTTCGACGCGGTGGTGCGCATCGACACCCCGGGGGAAGCCGACTATTACCGGCACGGCGGCATCATGCAATACGTGCTGCGCAAGCTGTTGGCAGCCGAGCCCAGCTCCTAGCGGTCAAAGTCATTGCAAATCAGGACCTTTGGCCCTGTTGGCACCCGGCGGTCGGCGCGAATACTGAGATCTGCAAGCGCAATGTCCTCCCACCCGGAGGCGCCTGCTCTCACAAGGAGGTGAGCATTATGTTGCTTCGCACAGACCCATTCCGGGAACTCGATCGGTTGACTCAGCAGATGCTGGGCACCGCGGCCAGGCCGGCAGTCATGCCGATGGATGCCTGGCGGGACAACGGCTGTTGCATCGTCGAGTTCGACCTACCCGGAGTCGATGCGGATTCGTTGAATCTGGAGGTCGAGCGAAATGTGCTGTCGGTGCGCGCCGAGCGTCCCGACTTGAACCAGGACCGCGAAATGGTATCGGCCGAACGCCCCCGCGGGGTATTCAGTCGACGACTGATCCTCGGCGACAACGTCGACACCGACAAAATCGAGGCCAGTTACCACGATGGGGTACTGCGACTCACGATCCCGGTGGCCGCGGAAACGCAGCCCCATCGCATCGAGATCAGCCACGACAGCGACCGCGTACCGATTGACGCCTGATTAACACGGCTGCCCGGGGCAGCCCAGATGGGGTGGGCGCGTGAATCGATGACACTCTGGCGCGCGCCCACCCCGTCGCTTCGTTCCGCCGGTCGCCGATAACCCATACAGTGGTCAGTGCCGAAGCTGCGCCCCGCTGATGATGGGTGTCCTCAGATGATGAAGTTCTCGTTGACCGCGTTGGCTCGTGACCAGTTGGACCGTGCCAGGTCCGAGAACAGCGGGCGCAGCGCGGCTACGGTGTTCGGCGGCCATGAGCAAGTCTTGCGGCAGACCGTTATCGCGCTGCGGGAGGGCCATGCGCTCGACGAGCACCACAACCTCGACGAAGCGACGATTTATGTGCTGAGTGGGCGTGTCCGCCTTGTCGGCGACCAAACGGACTGGATCGGCCGCACCGGCGATCTGCTCGTCTTTGCCGAACGCCGTACACGGGCTCAGTGCTATGGAGGATTCGTCGATCCTGCTCACGGTTGCCAAGAAGAACCTCGGCCGCGCCCACGTCGGCTGAACGACGTCAGTGTTCTGCTTTCGGCGAAGCAGACTCGACGGTGGTCAATTCGGTGAGGCCACTGACGGTGAGGACGCGGATCAGCAGGGGCCGAACGATGAGGTGGATGTGTTCGGCGTGATTGAACAGCACGTTGATCGCGGCGCTGTCGAGGTACTCGACCGCGCTGAGGTCGACAGTGATCTTCTCGGTGCTGCCGGCATTTTCGGTGATGGCCGCGGTGAGGGACCGAGTGAATGTCGCGACGTTGCTCAAGTCGATTTCCCCCACCGCGATCAGCACGAGCTGGCCGTCGTTGCCGCCCGCGGTGTCGAGTGTCAGCGGTGTGGGCATCAGGTGATCCTCGCGGATAGGTGAACTGTCGTTCCGGCGCCGCCGGGCTGGATGGTGACGTCGTGCGTGAGCGCTCGCATCAGTGTGATCCCCCGTCCGCGGTGGGGGTCTAGTTCCGGCTGCGGCGGCTTCCACGAGCCGGTGTCGGTAATGGTCAACTGCACCTGGTCGACCAGCGCGGTCGCGAGCAGGCTGATCTCGCCCTCCGGGCTATGGCGGTGGCCGTGCTCGATCGCGTTGGCGACGGCTTCGCCGGCGGCAACGAGCAGGTCATAAATCTGGTCGGGGTCCACCTCGGCGCGGGTCAACCAACTGCGCAGGGCGGCGCGGCTATGCGCGAGGTGGCTGACGTGAGCGGGGAAGTTCATCTCCAACGGGGCGGGTTGGCGGTACAGCAGCAACACAACGTCGTCCTGGTAGCCGCCGTTCGGTGCGAGACCGAGCATGATCTGGTTGGCCAAATCATCTAGCGTCGCAGCGCGGCCGTCTTGAACGAGCGCGGCGGCACGGCCGATGCCGACGTCCAGGGAACTGCGGCGGCGCTCGACCAGACCGTCGGTGTACAGCAACAGCGTCGCGCGCGCCGGGATGATGACGCGTGCTTCCGGGCGGGGCCGGTCGGGTCGTATGCCCAACGGAATGGTGTGCCCGTCGTCGAGCACCCGGGCGGTGCCGTCGACGTCGACCAAAATGGGCGGCGGATGCCCTGCGTTGGAGTACACCAACTCACCGGTCTCGGGGTTGAGCACCGCGCAGACGGCGGTCGTGCATTGCGCCCCGGGGAGCCGCGCCGCGAAGCGGTCCAGCTTCGCGAGAGCGGCACCAGGGTTGGGTTGGTCGAGCAGAAGCGCGCGGCAGGCGCTGCGCAACTGTCCCATCACGGTGGCGGCCGCCAGACCGTGGCCGACGCAGTCGCCGACGACCAACGCGATGCGCCCGTCCTCCAAATCGACGACGTCGTACCAGTCGCCTCCGACCTGCAGGGGCCAGCTGGCAGCCTGGTAGCGCACCGAAAACCCGCGGGGCAGATCGGCGGGGCCCAGGATGGCGTGTTGCAACGCCAGCGCGGTTTCGCGCTGCTGGTCCACCTGGTGCAGCCGGTGCAGAGCCTGGCCGAGGCGGCTTGCCAGCACGGTGAGCAAGGTCTGGTCCTCGAGGGTGAACGGTCGGTTTTCGGCCAGGTCGATCCACACCACGAGCACACCCTCGGGATGCTGCAGCGCGATACCCGCAGCTCCCGGCGTTGCGGTGTAGGGGGCCAACAGGTCGCCGTCGCACAATGAGCGGAGCAGGTCTTTCGTCTGTGGCGGCAGGTCGTCCCAACGTGCGGGCTCACCGATCGACACCACGCCGGGTACGGTTTCCGGGGCGGTGCTGTGGGTGCCGAACGTGACGGCCAGGACCCGGCGGGCCCGCCACAGTCGACGCAGCTCCTCAGCTGCGGCTTGCAGCGCGTCATCGACGGTGTCGGCTTGGGCGAGTTGCTGATTGAGCGCATGCTCGCGACCCGCCGCCAGCGCCAAGGCGATCGCGGCGTGTCGGGCGAAGTCACTGACGAGCTCCAGGTAGTCGCTGGCAAACGCCGGCTGCTGCGGATTGCGCGCGACAGCGATTACACCGAGCACCGCCTCGTCCGCAATCAACGGCATGACGACTGCCGGACGTTCACCGACATCGGTGAATCCCTGGATTGGGTATTGGAAGGAATCAGTGATCAGCGGGATGCCCCGGCGCGCCACCCCTCCTGTGGTGGAGCCGTCCATCGGAACCTGCTGGCCGATCACCTCGGAGGCATACCGGCCCGCCGTCGCGGCCACGACCAGGGTGTCGACTTCGTAGGCCGGCAAATCGGGCTCACTGGGAACCAGCAAGATCGCCTGCTCGGCATCGGCCAACTCCAGCGCCCGGCTCACGATGAGCTGCAGTGGTTCCGTCTGCGGATCGGCGGACAGCAGCGCGCTGGTGATCTCACGACTGGCCTTCGTCCATTTGGCCGATTCGCGCTCGCGTTCGAAGAGCCGCGCATTGTCGATGGCGACGGCCGCCGCCGAGGCCAATACCCGCACGGCACCCTCCTGGAACGCGGAAAACACCCGGCCGGGCCGATCGTCGGCCAGGTAGAGGTTTCCGAAGTCCGTGGACCGGACGGTGATCGGTATTCCCAGCAGCGCCCGCAGCTGCGGATTGTGTTCATGCAGCCGGGCAGTCTGCGGATGACGACTGACATCATCGACGCGAAGTCCGTCACCTACCGGCAGATCGCCGAGCCGCCGCGCCGTGTCGTTGTCGATACCCACGTGCATGAAAGACAGGCCACCGTCGGACCCGCGGATGCCCAGCGCCCCGTGGCGAACGCCGGTCAACTCCATCGCCGTATTGACGATTCGATGCAATGTCGCGGCTAAATCAAGATCGGAACCGATCTCGACGATGATTTGCACCAGCTGTTCCAGCTGATCTCGAGCTGCCCGCAGCTCGTCAAGTTGCGAATGCTCTGCGGTCACCGCCCGGCACCGGCCGGGTCGACGAACGCGGAACCACTTCGGTCGCTGTTCACATATGTCAACCTAATCGGTCAGCCGGGCGACCGCTGCCATCTTGGTCAGCCAGCCGGATGGAGGTGCTCACGGCAGCGGCGCCGACCAATGCAGCGCAACGCCGCCATTTTCGGCGTTTCCAACGGTGAACGTGCCGCCGGCTTCTTCGGCGCGACGGCGCAGGTTGGCCAGACCGCTTTCGGTGACCGGCCCGGCGAGGCCGCTTCCGTTGTCGACGACGTCGATAGCCAACTCGTCTTCGACCTTGATGTCGACGGACACTTCGGACGCGTTGGCATGACGGATGGCATTGCTGACCGCCTCGCGCACAACCGCTTCCGCGTGGTCGGCCAGCCCGGCGTCGACGACCGACAGCGGCCCGACGAACTGGATTGCGGTGCGCACTCCCGCGTCCGCGAATTGCGTGATGACGTTGTCGAGACGCTGCCGTAGCCGAGTCGCTCCGGGCGGGCCACCGTGCAGATCGAAGATGGCAACCCGAATCTCTTGAATGGTCGCTTGCATATCATCGATGGCACTCGAGAGACGCTGTTGGACTTCGGGTTCGCGGGCCCGGGGGATGGTGCCCTGCAGCGCCAGGCCGACCGCGAAGAGCCGTTGAATGACGTGGTCGTGCAAATCGCGCGCGATGCGGTCCCGATCGGTCAGCACATCGAGTTCACGCATCCGCCGCTGAGTGGTAGCCAACTGCCACGCCAACGCAGCTTGGTCGGTGAACGCGGCCATCATGTCGAGTTGTTCCTCAGTGAACGGTGTCGCTTTGGCCTCGCGCAGCACCACGACAACGCCGGCGACGGTATCGGCGGCTCGCAGCGGCAGCACCAGCGCGGGCCGCGCGCCGTCGACGCCGTCGAACTCGATCCGGTCGACCCGCTGCGGATCACGCTTGATGAAGGCGTCGCCAACTGCGTTGTCCGCCAGCGAAATCGCCTCCCCTGCGGTAGCAGCGACTGCGTCCCCCACGGTTTCGACGACCACCAGTTCCGCCACCCTGTCGCCGGCGGTGTGGTCCTCGGCCGGAACGGCGATCATCGCCGCGTCGGCGCCGGTCAGCTTGAGCGCCTCTTCGGCCACCCGCCGGAACACCGCCGCGGGTTCGGTGCCCGACAACAAGTCGGTGGCGATGTCGCGGGTCGACTCGATCCAGGCTTGCCGCGCCTTGGCCTGCTGGTAGAGGCGGGCATTGGCGATCGCGATGCCTGCGGCTGCCGCCAAGGCCCGCACCAAAACCTCGTCATCCTCGGTGAAGGGTTGCCGGTTGGCCTTCTCGGTCAGATACAGGTTGCCGAACACGGTGTCCCGGATGCGGATCGGCACCCCCAGGAAGGTCCGCATGGGTGGGTGATTCTCCGGAAAGCCCACCGACGCAGGGTGATCGGCGATGTTGTCCAGCCGAAGGGGTTTGGGGTCGTCGATGAGCAAGCCCACCACCCCCCGGCCCTGGGGTAGTTGACCGATGCTGCGGAAGGTGGCCTCGTCGATGCCTTCGTAGACGAACTGCAGCACCCGCTTGGACTGGTCGTGCACCTCGAGGGCGCCGTATTGGGCGTCGACGAGATGGGTGGCGGTTTGCACGATCGAGCGCAGGGTGGCATCCAGCTCCAGGCCGGCGGTGACCACCAGCATGGCCTCGATCAGCCCGTCGAGGCGGTCACCGCTGGCGGCGATCTGTTCGACGCGGTCTTGCACTTCGGTCAGCAGTTCTCGCAGCCGCAGCTGAGACAGGGTGTCGCGCAGTGGGGGAGTGCTATCCATCGCTACGCCGCGGCCGTTCGAGCTTGGAGGCGAAGACCGCCGCCTGGGTCCGCCGTTGCATGCCCAGCTTCGCCAGCAACCGGGACACGTAGTTCTTCACCGTCTTCTCGGCCAGAAACATCCGGTCCGCGATCTGTTTGTTCGTCAGCCCCTCCGCCAAGTGATCAAGCAGCACTCGTTCCTGCTGGGTGAGTCCGGACAGCGGGTCGGGTTGCTCGGCTTCGCCGCGGAGCTTGGCCATCAGCGCCGCAGCGGCGCGGTTGTCGAGCAACGAATGCCCGGCGCCGACATCTTTGATGGCCCGGGCCAACTCCATGCCTTTGATGTCTTTGACGACGTAGCCACTGGCGCCGGCCAGAATCGCGTCGAGCATCGCCTCGTCCGAGCTGTACGAGGTCAGCATCAGACAGCGCAGATCCGGCATCCGGGACAGCAGATCGCGACACAGTTCGATGCCGTTGCCGTCGGGCAGTCGCACATCCAGGACCGCGACATCGGGCTGCGCCGCGGGAATCCGGGCCAGCGCCTCGTCCACCGATCCCGCCTCGCCGACCACCTCCAGTTGTGGATCCGAGCTGAGCAGATCGATGAGGCCGCGCCGAACGACTTCGTGGTCGTCGACCAGAAAGATCTTGACCGCAGCAGCGACGGGGTTATCCGGGCTCATATCCAACACTGTGGGTCGGAAACCAGGCGGGCGCAAGGATCGCGCATCGCGAGCTCCGCTCAGCTGTGTACACGCAAGACCTCGCTGAGCGGCCGGCGCGGCGTGGGCGGCGGTACCTCGTCCATCGCGGGCGCAACGCCGGCCCGCACCACGATTTGGGGCACGGCGTCGCGCCCCAGGCACGCCCGGACCATGTCACGGGTGGCCCGGACCTCGGTGATGTGAGTGACCGTGCAGGTGGCCAACCCGGCCATCGTGCATTCCAGCAAGACCGCAGATAGCGCCTCGCCGGAGGCCAACCCCGCGGCCCGACTGTCGTCGTCGGTGGACACCAGCAGAAGCGTCGCGTCGTCTTCGGGGACGCCCGTCCGCCGTTCGCTTTGGTGGGTGACCGGAAAGGCCCGTGCGACGCCGACCCGGTCGCCCTCGGCCGCGGAGACCAACGCACTGTACGGGATGCCCTCTGTCGCCTCGAATGGTGCTGTCCACCAGCCCAGTTCGGCGTGATACCGCGAATCATAAAGTCGCAACGACTCGGCGAGCTGGGATGCTTCGGCCAAACACGAACGCAGGTCGTCGGGCATGACGTCCAGATAGACGGCATCGCCGTCGACGGCGTTGCGCAGCACCGGCTCAAACGATTCCCATTGGACTGCCGCCAGGAACGGCAGCCGGTCGGTGCGCCGCAGCAGGATGGCGTCGGCGCGACGACGATGCGCATCGGTCACGAATTCCATCGGGCTGAAGTGAATAGCCGCCAGATGATTGGGGTCGTTGGGATTCGGGAACCGATCGACATGTGCCTGCCACCCGGCGG
The DNA here is from genome assembly GCF_001672775.1 of Mycobacterium kyorinense. Classification (GTDB taxonomy): domain Bacteria; phylum Actinomycetota; class Actinomycetes; order Mycobacteriales; family Mycobacteriaceae; genus Mycobacterium; species Mycobacterium kyorinense_A. Next base: position 15,436 of record NZ_LZKJ01000136.1, read on the forward strand.
CGGCCATCGCCACCCGCAGGTGGTCGAGCGCGGCCCCGCAGCCGATCAGTGCTTCTCGTCCCGAGCGGTCCGAGAGCATCACCCGGCGCGGATCGAGGAACAGCTGTAGTTGGTCAGCGTCGAGAACCCACCGCCATGGCTGGGTATTGTGCAGGGACGGGGCACGGCAGGCTAAGCGCACCGCATCCTTGATGACTTCGGTTTCCACCATCGTGGCAGGCATCTGGACCTCCGATCTCTACCTGCCCTCAAGCATTCTCTGCGAATCCGCCCGCGGTTAGGGCCATTGGTCCTTCCAGCGGTGCCATTAGGCCCGACCGTCAGCGATGCTCGCCGAGCGAATCGGCGATGTCTGACAACACCTCTGGGTGTTTCAAGAATGGGGTGATGATGTCGACCGGCAGCGGGAAGACCACCGTCGAGTTCTGGTCGGCACCCAGCTCCAGCAGGGTTTGCAGGTAGCGCAGTTGCAGGGAGGCCGGGCTTTTCGACAGCGTCTCGGCCGCCTCGCGCAGCTCCTCGGAGGCCTGCAACTCCCCGCGCGCGTTGATGACTTTGGCACGCCGCTCACGTTCCGCCTCGGCTTCGCGCGCCATCGCCCGCTGCATGGACTCGGGAATCTCGACATCCTTGATCTCGACAACCCGCACTTCGACACCCCAGGGCTCGGTTTGCTTTTCGATGATGGTGCGCAGGTCGCTGTTGAGGTCTTCGCGGTGGCAACCTCTCAGATCGCCCAGACCACCCTGCGCTCGCTGCTCGGCCGCGCGGATCTGGACACGCTGC
>NZ_LZKJ01000137.1 GCF_001672775.1 Mycobacterium kyorinense
GAACGTCGCCAGGATTCGTCCGGAGTATGTGCCGGCCGATCCGTGTGACCGGTTGGTGCATTTGCCTGGTGAGCAGGTGCAGTGTGACCTGTGGTTGCCCGGCCGGGTTGTTCCGGACCATGCGGGGGTGTTGCGGTCATTTCCGGTGTTGGTGATGGTGGCTGCCTACTCGCGGTTTATCGCCGCGATGATGATCCCGTCGAAGGTCACCGGGGATCTGTTGGCTGGGATGTGGCAGTTGCTGTCGCAATGCGTCGGTGCTGTTCCTCGAACCCTGTTGTGGGACAACGAGGCCGGGATCGGTCAACGCGGTCGGCTGGTCGAGGGGGTGGCCGGGTTCTGCGGTGTGCTGGGCACCCGGCTGATCCAAGCCCGGCCCTATGACCCCGAAACCAAAGGCATCGTCGAACGAGCCAACGGCTACCTTGGGTCGTCGTTTCTGCCGGGCCGCAGTTTTGCCTCGGCGCACGACTTCAACATCCAGCTCGCCCAGTGGCTGGCCTCGGTAGCCAACCCACGCCGTCACGCCGCCACCAAGATGGTTCCGGCCCAGGCCCTCGTCGCCGACCGGGAGGCGATGGCCGCGTTGCCTCCGGTGGCTCCGGTCACTGGCACCGTGTTCAGTACCCGGCTGGGACGCGACTACTACGTCAGTGTCGGTGGCAATGCCTACTCGGTGCATCCTGAGGCGATCGGGCGGATGATCACCGTGACCGCATCGCTGGATCGGATCGTGGCCCGATGCGCAGACCGGCTGGTCGCTGACCACGAAAGACTCTGGGGCACAGCCGGACTAATGTCTGAGCCGGAGCACCTGACCGCGGCGGCCACCATGCGCGAGCACTTCCGTAACCGGCCAGCTGCTGGTGCCCATCTCGACGTTGACGTCGAGGTCGCCGATCTAGGTGCCTATGACGCGGTGTTTGGGACCGGGGAGGTGGCCTGATGGCTGCCACTAAACGCGCCCCCACACCGGGTGAGGCCGACAAGCTGATCGCCCATCAATCCCGGCTACTCAAGGCTCCGCGGATCGCCGCCCACTACGGTCGGCTGGCCGAACAAGGACGGGCAGCCAACTGGTCGTTGGAGGACTACCTGGCCGCTGTCTTGGCCGTCGAGTCCAATGCCCGCGCCGAATCCGGTGCCCGTCAACGCATCCGCTATGCGGGGTTTCCGGCGATCAAGACCTTCACCGATTTCGACTTCACTGCCCAACCTCACGTCGACCGCGCCCAAATCGCCCGGCTCGAAGCCGGGGGCTGGCTAGCCGAAGCCCGCAACATCGTGCTGCTGGGCCCACCTGGTACCGGCAAAACCCATTTGGCTACCGCGTTGGCCATCGCGGCCGCCCAAGCCGGACACCGCGTCGCGTTCGCCCCGGCCACCGGCTGGATCACCCGGCTGGCCGAAGCCCACCGCATCGGGCGCCTCGATACCGAGCTAACCAAGATCTCCCGGATCGGGCTGATCGTCATCGACGAGGTCGGCTACATCCCCTTCGACACCGAAGCCGCCAACCTGTTCTTCCAACTGGTCTCCACCCGGTATGAGAAATCCTCGATCATCTTGACCTCTAACCTGCCGTTTTCCCGCTGGGGTCAAGTATTTGGCGAGGCCACCATCGCCTCAGCAATGATCGACCGCATCGTGCACCACGCCGACGTCATCGCCCTCAAAGGAGCCAGCTACCGCATCAAACACACCGCAATCGAGTCCCTGCCCTCCGTCGAAGCCGACCGTCAGGCAGACTCAACCCCGTAACACACCTGCTCAATTTTCGACCGGAAGAAACTGCTCAGGATTCGACCGGAACCGACA
>NZ_LZKJ01000138.1 GCF_001672775.1 Mycobacterium kyorinense
ACGATGATGGTGGCCGGCAGCCCATTGTGTTGACCTAGGTCACCGGAAGCCAGCAGGGCGCGGGCGGCGGCGAGCAGTGCGTCGTGGTGGCGTTGGGCGGTGCTGCGGGTGTCGCGCTCGATGGCCTCTTGGGACGGGGTGCCGCTCACACACGGGGTGGGGTCCTCAGGGTTGCACATGCCGGGGGCGGCCAGCTTGGCCCATATCGCTTCGATGGCCGCGCGCAGCTCAGGCGTGACCCAGCCGGTCAGCTGCGACATCGCATCGGGGTGCTGATTACCTAGACCCAGGCCGCGGCGCCGGGCCCGGTCGGTGTCGGTGTAATCCCCGTCGGGGTTCAGACAGTCGGTGAGGCGGTCGGCCAACTTGCTCAAGTCATCGGGGCGGTGTTCGCCGGCCAGCTGGGCCAGGTGGGCTTCGGCGCGTTCGCGGGTCTCCACATCCACGGCATCGGGTAGCCGGTGACAAAAGCTGCGGATCACCGCCACATGCCCGGCCCCGATGGTCCCGGCGCGCTGCGCGGCGGCCGTCGCGGGCAGAAGCGGTTCGAGCGGTTCGCCCGTGATCGCGCGGCGCGGCCCCAGATCGGCGGCCTCACCGATACGGCGGGCGGCGTCGGCGCGGGTGATGCCCAACCGTTCGGCCAGCGCAAACCCCAGCTTGCCGCCCAGCTCGGCTTCACTGGCCTGCTCGGCGAGCTGGTTGATCAGCGGATGTTCGACGGCGGGCAGCTGGCGGCGCAGCGTCTCACAGCGCTGCAACATGACCAGCCGCTCGGGAGTGGTCAGCCCGTCAAAGCACAAGTCCAAGGCCCGTTTGAGGTATGCGGTCAGCCCATCGAAGACCTCGTCGATCTCCTCACGACCACTAGAAAGCATGTTCGAATTCTATCGACGGGCACCGACAACAACGGCCGCCGTGTGACCACTGAAGCCAAAGTGGCAGAAGTGATTTCAGCGAAGCTGGCTGCTACTGCTGAAGCTGGCGCCGACCCCAATCGGAGACCGCGAGAAGGCTGGCGGCCAGCCCCGCGCCGAGCAGCGATCGCCGATGCCGGGTGGCCCAGAACTGTGCGCTGTGGCCGTGGGCCTGGTCGTCGAACACACCATGCGCGCCGTAATCCTTACCCCCGGGCCCGTCGACGGGCTCCCAAAGATTGGCCGGCTGATCCGGCCCGACTTTCTGATCGGTTTGTTGCGAGTCGTATCCGGTCCGGGCCAGATAGCGGTCGAGCAGCGCGGGCGCGAACCGTTGCCCGATGATCGTTCCGACGGTGCTTGCCCCGACCCAGTACTGCTTGCGGCGGGGATGGTCGAGCGCATGCACGACGCCACGCGCGGCGACTTCTGGCTGGTATATCGGCGGCACCGGTTGCGGATGTCGATCCAAACGCGAAAGCACCCACGAGAATTGCGGGGTGTTGACCGCGGGCATCTGAACGACGGTGATCCGCACCTTGCTCTTCTCGTGCATCAATTCGGTCCGAAGCGATTCGGTGAAGCCGTTGATGGCATGTTTGGCACCGCAGTACGCCGACTGAAGCGGAATTGCGCGTGCGCCCAGTGCCGATCCCACTTGCACGATGACTCCGGAATTCCGCGGACGCATCCGCTTCAACGCGACCATGGTGCCGTACACGAACCCGAGGTAGCTGATCTCGGTGACCCGGCGGAATTCGTCCGGTTTGATCTCGGCGAACGGCGCGAATACCGAACTGAAGGCAACGTTGATCCAGGCGTCGATCGGACCGAACCGTTCCTCCACGCGTCGCGCGGCCTGTTCCACCGCGTCGTAGTCCGACACGTCGGTCGGGATCGCCAGCGCCTCACCGCCTGCCGCGCGCACATCGGATGCCGCTCCCTCCAGGCCGGCCTCGCCACGTGCCAGCAGTCCGATACGTGCTCCCCGCTTCGCGAGCAGTTGCACAGTGGCTCGGCCGATACCGGCGCTGGCGCCGGTCACCACGACGACGGGTGAGTCTTTGATTCCCATGGTCTTACGCTGTTCCGATCTTGTAGGGCGGCGGACGAATGGTCTCCACAAGCACGCTTACCCCGGCCGGGAACCGGTAAACCAACTAAGGTCGTACTGCGATGACCGATTTGACCACGATGCAGATGGCCTGCGAAGAACGCGCAGAATTCGCCGAGCTGCTCGCCGGTTTATCGCCCGCGCAATGGGAGCAGCCCAGCCTGTGCGCCCAGTGGCGGGTCCGTGACGTCGTTGCCCACGTGCTCAGCTACGACGAGCTGGATCGCTGGGAGTTGTTGCGCCGCTTCGTCAAAGGCGGTCTGCTGGTCAATCGCGTCAATGCGATAGGCGTCGCCGAGTATGCCCGCCGCTCGCCCGAACAGCTCACCGAACTGATGCGTGCCTGCATTCCGCCGCGGGGCTTCACGTCGATGTTCGATGGGATGGTCGCACTCGTCGACGGCATGATCCATCAGCAGGACATCCGCCGCCCACTCGGTATCGCGCGGGCCATCGACCCTCAGCGGCTACAAGCCGTGTTGAACTATGCCCTGCGGGCTCCGGCTACTCGCGGTGCCTGGCGGGCTCGAGGACTCCGGCTGGCCGCCACCGACGTCGACTGGGCCCACGGCAGCGGGCCAGCGGTCAGTGGTCCGGGCGAGGCTCTGCTGATGGCGATGGCCGCACGGCCGGACGCCCTGAATCAATTAGCCGGACCCGGGAAACAGCTGCTCGCGCGGCGCATAAGCCGCTGACCGGCCCCAGCGGTCACCAGTCGGAGGACGCGCCCGGCGAGGCCGCCAGCGCGGCGTCCACGCTCTCGTCGACGGCGATCAGCTCGCCGAGGCCGCAGGCGGCGACCAGCCGCGCAACGACGGGCTGGCTGCTGACCACGCGTATATCGACGCCGCGTTCCCGGCTGCGCTCCGCTTCCTCGGCCAGCACCGCGAACGCGCAGCAGCCCATGAAGTCCAGGCCGCTGGTGTCGACGACAAGAGCGCCGGGGGAGCCCGCAGCAGCCGCCGCCTCGCTCAACAGGTGCCGCCAGGTGTCCTCATTGGAGGCATCGACTTCGCCTCCGGCATGGACAATCACCGCCGACCCGGCGCGTTCGCTGGTGGTCCGCAGCGTGCTGCGTGCCCCGGCCAGTTCCGAGACCAGACGGCTGCTCAACATCAAATGACTGGACGATGCTTCTGCCGTGGCAAAACTCATGGTGAACTCCTCAAATCGGCGCTTCGCGCCGCGAAGGATGCCCGCCCTACGTGCCTGAAGACAGACCTCGTATTTTCTAGATTTCATTTTTATAACAGAGATTGCTCGGCCTGTCTATGTGGAGTTGCTAAGAATCGAATTTGCGTGCCCTGGATGGTCAGCGTCCCGCAAATATTCGTCATCGTCCGGTTGTCCGAGACAACTGCCGTCACCCGGTAGACAGCCGGATGTCATGCAAATGTCGATTGCGCCTACTATCAAGGGCTCTCATTTGGCACCGGCGGCGCAAGGAGCAGCGTCGCATGGGGCGCCAACAGCCTTGATGCAGTCCGCTAGCAAATTCGCCACAGGCGAGCCCGGACGGCTGTCACACCGTAGCTGTCGGCGGCGCTCAGCATCGGGCGCAGAGTTTGCCAACGGGGCCCAGGCTCAAGCCGCGGTGGGGTCCGATTCTCGGGGGTTTTCGGCTTCGAATTCGGCGATCGCCCGGGCGGTGCGTTTGCGAAGCAGAATCGCGGCAATGGTGCCGACCACCACCGCGACCACCAGAGCGATCCAGGAGAACCGCTGCAACCAGCGCTCGGCCGCGATTCCGGCGTAGTAGATCAGGGCGGTGGTACCGCCCGCCCAGCACACGGCACCGGAGACATTGGCGGCGAGAAACCGCGGATAGGGCATTTTCAAAGCGCCGGCAAGCGGCCCGGCGAAGATCCGCAACAGCGCGACGAACCGCCCAAAGAAGACCGCATGCGAGCCCCACCTGGTGAAAATCCGTTCGGCCAGGCCGACATGTCCGGGACCGAAGTGGCGGGGAAACCGCCGGCCCAACCAGTCGAACAGGGGCATGCCGAACCGCCGGCCGATCGAATAGCCGATCGTGTCGCCGATTACCGCCCCGATCACCGCGGCTGCTCCGACTCCGATTGGGCTGACGGCCAATTCGTGACGAGACGACATCAGCGCCGCGGTGACGAGCACGATCTCACCGGGAAGCGGAATCCCGAGGCTCTCGATCCCCACCACCGCGCCGACGATCAGGTAGACCGTCAGCGGCGGGATCGAGTGCAGCAGGACATCCACTGTCATGCGACAAGAATGCCTGACGGCGATAGTCAGCGGGCGCGGCGACGCGCTGTGACGTCGTCGAGGGATGGGCGTTTGGGTTCTCGCCCGTCGCCGGTAGAGCGGCCACGCAACTGGCGCCACATCCAGGGCAGGAGCAAGTTCTGGGTCCACCGCACCTGCGCAGCGGCGCGCGCTGACAGCGACGAAGGCGCCGCGACGCCGTCTGAGCGTGCCCAATCATGATTGCTCGACGGCAGTTTCAAGGCCTCAGCTGCGGCGGCCGCGAACAGAATATGTCCCTTGGTGGAGGCGTGAATGCGGTCAGCGCTCCAGGTGTCGAGGTCGTGCATGGACGCGGCGGTGAACAGATCGACGAGCCCGAATCCATGGCGTGCGGCAGCGGCGCGGATGACGTCGTTGATGCGGGCCACTCGTGAGGCGAGTAGGCGGCCGACCGGCACGAGTTTGGCGACATCGGGGAAGGTCGTGGTCAGCACCGTTGCCCCCGACTCGGCCAGCCGCGTGTACAGCAGGTTCAAGTCGGCCAACGCTTGATCGAAGGATCGCCCCGGCCGGGTGACGTCATTCATGCCAGCGCACACGGTGATCAGATCCGGCCGCATCATCAGCGCGTTCGGAAGTTGGTCGTGCAGCACGTCACTGATCCGTCGGCCACGCACTGCCAGATTGGCGTACTGCAATCCTGGATACACGGCGTCGATCCGGGAGGCCAGCCGGTCGGCGAAGCCGGTGAGACCAACGGTGTCGTCGCCGTCCCACAACCCCTCGGTCTGGCTGTCGCCGATGGCCACATACCGGCGGTAGGCGATGCCCGACATGACCGCGAGACTAGCCGCCGGGAATTCAGGCCTCCGGCAAAACGAAACGCTCGACGGCTTTGGCGAAGCCGTCGTTGTCGTTGCTGTCGGTCACCTCTTTGGCGGCCGCCTTGACCTTCTCGTCGGCGTTTCCCATGGCGATGGTCAGCCCCGAGTGCTCGAACATCAGTATGTCGTTGGGCATGTCGCCGATCGTTGCAATCTGTTCGGGCGTCAACTGGTACTGTGCGGCAAGGTATTTGGCGACCGATCCCTTGTCGGCCTCGGGATGAGTGACATCGAGGTAGTACGGCTGCGACGGTGACGCCGCGACGCGGTCGCCGAACCGATCCTGAACCGCTTGAGTGGCCGCCTTAACCGCGTCGTGGTCGTCGCTGACCCCGACGATCTTGGCGACCGACTCGGTGTGATCCTTGGCGTCTTTCATCACCTTCGGCTTGAACTGCACGGTTTTGGACTCCCGATCCACATGCGAGCCGTCCATATCGGGGACATACCAATCGGCGCCCTGATAGATCCACACGTCGAGGTCGTGCGAGCTGATCACCTCCGCGATCGGTACCACCAAGTCGTCGGGGAGAACCTTCTGCTCGATGACGCTCATGTCGCGCTTGACGAAGATGCCTCCGTTGAAGCCGGCGATCGGCGTTTTCAGGTCGAGCGGATCGATCAGCATCGCCATCCCCTTGGGCGGTCGCCCGCTGGTGACGGCGAACAACACGTCGGCGTCGTGCAGCTTGCGCACCGCATCCACGGCCGCGTCGGTGAGTTGCTTCTGCTGGTCTACTAGCGTGCCGTCCACATCGGCGAGCAGCAGACGGATCCGGTCAGTCGCCACGCGTCCCCATGATAGTCAGGATCGGCGTTATCGCAGGTACCGTCTCTGACATGCCGAACAAGGCGAAGCGGACCGCCGATTCACTTGCGCCGCAGTATCCGATCGAGTCCGTCGACAACGCGCTCAAACTCTTGCTGCTGCTGGGGGAGCAGCCGCAGATCCGGTTGACTGAGGCGACCCAGTATCTGGGGGTGGCATCCTCGACTGCACACCGGTTGCTGGCAATGCTGACCTACCGAGGTTTTGTGCGCCAGGACCCGGTGTCGAAGGCCTATCTGCCGGGTCCGGCGCTGACCGGCGTGGCGTTTGCGATCTTCGGCCGCATCGACATCGCCGGCACCGCGACGCCGATCATGCGGGGGCTCAGCGAACGACTGCGCGAGACAATCCATATCGGAATGCTCGACGGGGCGGTGGTGCGCTTCGTCGCCGCGGTCGAGGGGCCGGCGGCGGTGCGGGTGGCCTCGCGGTTGGGCCGCACCATGCCGGCGCACTGCACCTCGACCGGTAAGGCCATGCTGGCCCAGTTGTCGCAACCGGAATTGCATCAGCTGCTGCCCGACGAGACGCTGGAGGGGATCACCCAGCGGTCGATCGCCACGCGCACTGCGTTGGAAGCCGAGCTGTCCCGGATCCGCGATCACGGTTATGCCGTCAACCGGGAGGAGAGCGAGGAAGGCGTTGCCTCGGTGGCGGTGGTGATACCCACGCGGGCGCCGGGCCTGCGGCTGGCGCTCAACGCCGCAGCACCGCAGCATCGGCTGACTAAGTCGCAGTATTCATCGGTGGCTGCCACGCTTACCAAGGCGGCCAAGGAGATTGGCGAACAACTCTGACCCGTCGAGCGTCGACTTGTTGCGCGTATTTGGCCGAAATCGCCCGACAACTCGACGTTCGGCGGCAACAGGGTCGCTACCCGAGCCGCGCGACTTCGTGTCGCCAGGCCGCCTCGACGGTGAAACCGGAACCCAGATCGGGCAGCTCTGCCCAATCCCGGTCATCGATATCGCGCACGGCGCCGCCCGCGGCGTGCACGCGTAACGCCATTCGGGCCAGCGCGTCGACGCTGATCGCCTGCAGCACCGCCTGCTGCGCGCTCGCGGCGGCGCTGGTGAGGCCGTGGCCGCGGCAGATCACCACCGGCCGGCCGCGCATCGCGGCCACCATTTCCTTGCCCAACTGAGGGTTTCGAATCAACACTGCCCGTTCGTAGACCGGGACACCGCCCCGGGCCAGCCACGCGCCGGCAATGTCGTATGCCCCCCAGATTGGCCGCAGCACGATGCCGGCAAGATCGGCGGCGACGACGGCGGGCGGATGCAGGTGGGCAACCGCCCGATGCCGGGAGTCGGCCAGCAGCGTTTCGACGTGGATGGGAAGCTCAGCGGGTAGCCGGTAGCCGTCGAGTTCGGTTGCGGCGCCGGGGCTGCCGTCGAAGCGGATCAGCCGAATATCCTCCGGCCGGGTAAACGCCACCCCGGTGTCGGTGTCACTGCGACAGCGGATCAGCAGGTGCTCGTCGTCGATGCGCAGGCTCAGGTGGCCCAGGATGCCGTCGACCAGGCCGCGCGCCGCGGCCACCCGGCATGCCTGTGCCACCAGCGTGCGTTGCTCGTCGAGCGTCACGATGCCCCCAGAGCCAATCCGCCGTCGGGGTGGAGGGTGTCGCCGGTGATGCCCCGGGAGCGGTCGGAGGCGAGGAACACAAAACTCCACGCGTGATCGTGACCGGACAGCGCGACGTTCAGCGGTGTGCGCGCGGCTAAGTCGTCGGCCCGGCCGGGTGTGTCGTCGAGGCGGACATCCTGTAGCCCGAGGCTGGCCGCCCCGCGCAGGTCGGTGTTGAGCGTGCCGCCCGGCGCCACGCCGTTGACTCGGATGTCCGGCGTGAGTTCGTGGGCGAGCGTGCTGACCAGCCCACGCACCGCATATTTCGACGACACGTACAGCACTCCGCCGCGGCCGGGATAAAACGACGACGCGGATTCGGCCAGCACGATCGACGGCCCCGCGCCGGCCTTCAGCGCCGGCACGGCGGCTTTGACCGACTGCAGGTGGCTGAGCACATTGGTCCGGAAGATCTCGTCGAACGCGGCGGGTAGTTCGTCGCCGCCGAGGTCCACAATTCCCCGGTAGAAATCGAAGATCCCCACACAGTTGACCAGGGTGTCCAGCCCACCGAACGCGTCGACCGCAGCGGCGACCGCGCGTTCGTTGGCGGCCCGCTCGACCGCGTCGCCCTCGACGACTGGCACCTGCGGGCACTCCCGGCGCAGCGCCTCGCACTTACCGTGATCCCGCTCCAGCACAGCGACTTTGGCGCCTTCGGTACGGAAAGCGTCGACGACGGCTCGTCCGATACCCGATCCGGCGCCGACGACCAGGGCACGCTTGCCGTCCAGCCAGCCCGTCATGGTGTCGGCCCGTCGTCCGGAAGCAGCGGGCCATGTGTGGTGCCGACCATTGCCGCTAACGTGCGGGCGTTCTGTCGAGTCAGGGCTTCCAGCTCGAGCGCATCCAGGCTGATCGACTGACCGGATTTGGGCGCGGTGACCAGCAGCCGCGACCCGTTGCGGGTATCGATGCGACGCACCTGTACTTCGGTGAATTCGTTGGCGATCGTGAGAGATTCATCGGTCATAAGAACACCGCCAGATTCTGCATCCGCAATACCGACTCGTCGACCATGATGGTGCGCCGCGCCAGTTTCCACTGCTCGCCGTTGCGGCGCAACACGTCGGTGCGGCCGCACGACACCAGCGCCGCTTCGTTGGCATCACCGCGGCTGCGGAACAGCAGCTCGGCGGATTCGGCGACCACATGGTCATCATCCTCGCAGCCGAACGTGCGAACGTTGGTGATGTAGTGCCGCATCCGTGACGGCGGGTCCTCGGTCCAGGCGTGCTCGGTGCGGAAGCGGGCCACGCGCCGGCTCAGCGAGTACTTGTTCTCGTCGAAGTGCGCCATGCCGGGCGAGGTGTCGAACCCGGCGCCCAGCGCGGTGGTGACCCGTACCGGCATCAGGTAGACAATGTCGTCGGCCAGGGTGTCCAGCCACGCCTCGTACTGCTGTGCGTCGAGCAGATACGCCTCGTCGACCAGGAACTGGTGTGCCTGCAGGTGCCGAGGGTCGTTGAACGGCAGGGGATGTCTGGCGTTCATGCCGTCTCCAGGTGGTCGGCCCACAGCTGCAGTAGCGCGCGCTGGTTGTTCTCGTTGTAGCCGACTTGGGCGCGGCCTGGCCCGTGAAATGCGGTGGGGGGCAGCGTGTCGACGACGGGGCGGTCGTCGGAGAGCAGGCCCATCCGGCTGTTCAGCAGCAACCGGCGCGCCATGGTGCCGCCTGCGGTGGTGGTCAGCGACACCCAGTTCTCCACGTCGTCCTGTTCGAACATGCCCGACGACCCGAAGCACATCAGGTAGGCCTTGTAGGAATTCTTCTTGTACTCCGGCGGCGCCGCGGAGTCCACCGCGAACCACGAGTACACCTCGGTTTGGTTGGCGCTGATCGGCTGCCAGAGCCGAATCGAGATGAACGGCAACACCGCCTGGCCGTCTTCGACTTTCGGCCAGTTATGCACCAGACTCAGGTTGGGAAAGCACGAGGCGGCCGAGATCATGAACCCGTCCTGGCCGACGACCTGTTGCTGGCGCGGCGACCACACGTCTTTGATCCGGCCGATCATCTGGTCGGGGTATCCGAGGTAGCGCATCCGTTCGTCGAAGTCACCCGGCGGGAGTTTGTAGGTGGTGCCGCCGCCGCGGCCGGCCCAGTAGGTGGCGCCATCCTTACGTTTGTGCGCTTTGGGTTCGCGGAACAGCCCGATCTCGACGATCGAGGTATGCGTTTGCGGGGTGTGATACATGTCGCCGGCGAAGTTCTCGGCCCCGATCTTCCAGTTCGCGTTGATCCGCCAGCGTTGCGGGCCACGCACTTCCAGGCCGTGGCGGCTCTGCTTGGTGTAAAAGTCCAAGTAGAACCGGAAGTCACCCAGGAAGTCCTCCAGCGGCTCGGCGTTGGGATCGAGGTTGATGAAGAGTAAACCGTTGTAGCTCGCCAGATTCGGTGCAGGCAAAAGGGTTTGGCCACCCTTGGCGAACCCGTCGTCGCCGCCGTAGGCCTCGCGGTGAAACGGCAGACCGGTGAGCCGGCCGTCGTTGCGATAGACCCAACCGTGGTAGGGGCAACGGAAATTGGAGGCATTGCCCATCTCGGCGCGGCACACCTGCATCCCGCGGTGCAGGCACATATTGAATAGGGCGCGTACATCGCCGTCCGATCCCCGCGCGATGATGAAGGAATCACCCAGCACCCGTCGTACCACGTAGTCGCCGTCGTGGGGGATCTCCGACTCGTGGCCGACGAACAGCCAGGCCCGGCTGAATATCCGGTCCTTCTCCAAAGCGAAGATCTCGTCGTCGTTGTAAATGTGGGCCGGGACCATCCCACGTCGAACGTTGTCGAAGACGTGGCTGTAGTCGGTCATCGGCCAACTCCCGTCGATGATCTGCTGTGCAGAGAACGCTTCCGCTAATTAGAGAGTGCCTCACCAGCCGGGGGCGGTCAACAGTCCACCGTCTGCGAGCTGAGAGCGTGAACTACCTCACATGAATCCGAATATGCGGTTGCACAGATCATGCCAGCTGGGCATAGCAAGCTATAGTCCGTAATAAGGCGGGTATCTGCACCGCAAATGAGGAAAGGCTAAGGTGATGGTTCAGCGGTCCAAGTTGGGCACCCGAACGCTGTCCTTCGTCGGGCGGCAAGAGTGGCTGGATCGCCCGAGTTACCGGTTCGAGCACATGCTCGGCTTGGTCTACAACGCGCTGGGTGGCGCCCGGGACCGCGTCACCAACGCCTTGAACGGCGCATGGCTCGGACATCCGGTTCATCCGCCGCTGGCGTCGCTGACCAGCGGAGCCCTCGGGACGACGGTGGCACTGGATGCGCTCAGCGTGCTGCCCGGCCGGCCGGCCTCTGAACTGGTCGACGCATCGCGGTTCGCCCGACGCGCGCTGGGCCTGGGGATTCTGGCCAACGTCGCCTCCGCGGTCACCGGCGTCACCGACTGGCAGCACACCCACGAGGAAGACCGCCGCGTCGGGGCAGTGCACGGCCTGCTGAATCTCCTCGCGACGGGGTTGTACGTGAAGTCCTGGGCGGACCGTCGACGCGGTCGGCACCTGCGTGGAATCGCTATCAGCGCACTGGGTTACGGCATCACCGTGGGCAGCAGCTATCTAGGTGGCGCGTTGGTGTTCGAGTCGGGAATCGGCATCGACCAATCCGGCCAGCGGTTGCGCACCCACGACTGGACGCCCGTCCTGCCGGCGTCGTCGCTGCAGAACGGCAAGCCGCAGCGGGTCGAGATCGACGGGGTGGGTTTGGTCGTATGCCGGACCGGCAACGGCGAGGTGTCCGCGTTCGGCGAATTCTGCCCGCATCTGGCTGCGCCGATGGCCGACGGTTGGGTCGATCGCGGACGCATCGTATGTCCCTGGCACGGTTCGCGTTTCGACGTCGACTCGGGGGAGGTGCTGCGCGGCCCGGCGGCCGCGCCGCTGCCCCGCTATCAGGCGCGGATCAGCGACGGAATGATCGAGTTGCGCGGTGACGGGCACCATCCTCTGGGCGCGTCGAGCCTCGAGGCGAAAAGGGGAGTAGCCAAGTGAACGCCTACACGGTGCTGCAGGACCACCACAAAGTGCTCAAAGGCCTGGGCGCCAAGGTCAGCGCCGCGCCGGTAGGCACCGCGGAACGGCAGGCCATCCTCGACGAAATGTTGGTGGAGTTGGATATCCACTTTCGCATCGAGGACGACATCTACTATCCCGCCCTCGCGGCGGCCAGCAGGTTGATCGCAATCGCGCACGCCGAACACCGCCAAGTCACCGACCAGCTCGCTGTATTGCTGCGCACGCCACCGACGGCGTCCACCTACGAACTGGAATGGGAAACGTTCAAGACGGTCCTGGAGGCACACGCCGACGAAGAGGAACGTGACATGATCCCGGTTCCCGCATCGGTGCACATCACCGACGACGAACTCGAGGCGCTGGGCCGCAAGATGGCGGCGCGCATCGAGCAGCTGCGTGCCTCCACGCTGGAAAAGCTGCGGGTGAAGGGCAAAGCGGCGCTGCTGCGCGCGATGTAGTCCCGCGACCGCGAATTCGCCCGGCCCGGCGAGGACAGCCGGGCATTACTAGTAGCGTCAGCGCTATGTGGGCTGCACCGGAGCACCTCGCGTCCCAGGGCGACATCACCGCCGAGATCGCCCGCGTGGCGGCCTTCGGCGCTGACGGACCGCAGCCGCGACTGAACTACCCGCCGTACCGCAGCAGCGCACTGCGCCATCCGCAATCACCGTTTGTCCGCGTCGATCCGGACGAAATCGAGCGCGCGGCGCCCTGCTTCGGCTACCAGGATGTCGACCCCGGCGATGCCGACCTCACCGCCGGACATCCCGGCGAGCCGATCGGCGAGCGCATCATCGTGACGGGCCGGTTGCTCGACACCGCGGGTCAACCGCTGGCCGGACAACTCATCGAGATTTGGCAGGCCAACGCCAGCGGCCGCTACCACCACGAGCGCGACCAGCACCCCGCGCCGATCGATCCGAATTTCGTCGGGGTGGGCCGCTGCCTGACGCAGCCCGACGGCACGTACCGCTTCTTGACCATCAGGCCGGGTCCGTACCCCTGGCGCAACCACCAGAATGCCTGGCGGCCCGCGCACATTCACTTCTCGGTCTTCGGTACGGCGTTCACCCAGCGCCTGGTCACCCAGATGTATTTTCCAGGCGATCCGTTGTTCGGGTTGGATCCCATCTTCCAGTCCGTCGTCGACCCGGCCGCGCGGCAACGGCTGATCGCCACCTACGACCACGAGCTCACTCAACCCGAGTACGCCACCGGCTACCGCTGGGACATCGTGCTGGAGCGCTGCGGCTATGAGTGAATTCGCTTGCACGCCAGGGCAAACGGTGGGGCCGTTCTTCCATTGTGCGTTGCCGTATGTCGGCGACCATCGATTGGCCGGCGATACCGTTGCCGGCGCCATCCAGTTGCACGGCGTGGTTTTTGACGGCGCCGGGGTCGGCGTCCCCGACGCGCTGGTCGAACTGTGGCAGCCCGGCCCGGACGGCAGCATCGTCGCACAACCGGGTTCGTTGCGTCGCGACGGCGCGGCCTTCACCGGTTGGGGACGGTGCGCGACCGATGCGGCCGGCCGCTACGCGTTCACGACGCTGCCGCCCGGTCCGGTAACCGCTGGACGCGCCGCGTTCTTCGCGATCACCGTCTTCGCGCGCGGGCTGTTGAATCGGTTGTTCACCCGGGCGTATGTGCCGCACGGCGACCTGGCTGCCGAGCCGCTGCTGTCGGCGCTCGATACCGCGCGACGAAACACCCTGTTGTGTGTCGCGGAGCCGGGCGGATACCGTTTCGACATCCACCTGCAAGGCGAACACGAGACGATTTTCCTGTCCTACCACGGTGATAACGGATGACGAACCTGCTGTGGCCGGGCGATCACCGCGCCGGTGACCTGATGACCGACGAGGCGTTGCTGGCGACGATGGTCGCAGTGGAATCGGCCTGGTTGAACGCACTGGTCGGCGCCGGCCTGGCTCCCGTCGAGGCCGCCGACGCCGATCTGGGCCGACTGTTGGACGCGCAAGATTGCGAGGTGCTTGCCGCGGGCGCCGAAGACGGCGGTAACCCGGTGACCGGGTTGGTGGCGCTGCTGCGTGAGCGGGCTGCTCCGGCGCTCAGCGCCTGGATCCACCGCGGCCTCACCAGCCAGGATGTCTTGGACACCAGCTTGATGCTGGCTGCCCGTGATGTCGCCGACATGCTGAAAAGCCAACTTTCCGAGCAGATTTCGACACTGTCGACTCTGGCACGAACGTATCGCGCCACCCCGATGGTGGCCCGGACGTTGACCCAACACGCCGTGCCGACGACATTCGGGGCCAAAGTGGCCGGGTGGCTGAACAGCGTGATCGACGCGTATCGGAGCCTCGACGCAATGACCTGGCCGGCCCAGATCGGCGGTGCCGGCGGGACACTGGCGGCGACGACCGAACTGGCCACTTTGGCCGGACACCACGACGGACCCGCGCACGTCTCAATCCAGCTGGCGCAAAGTACCTCCGCCGCATTGGGATTGGCGAACCGGATGCCGTGGCACACTACCCGCACACCGATCACCGCCCTCGGTGACGCCCTGGTGGGATGCACCGACGCGTGGGGCCGGATCGCCTCGGATATCGTCACCCTGGCCCGTCCCGAGATCGCCGAATTGAGCGAGCCTGCCGCCGGTGATCGCGGCGGCTCGTCGACCATGCCGGGCAAGCGCAATCCCGTGCTGTCCATCCTGCTGCGCCGTACCGCGATGTCGGCCCCGCAATTGGCCGCGACACTGCACATCGCGGCTGCCCTCGCTCACGACGAGCGCCCGGATGGGGCGTGGCACGCCGAATGGGACACGCTGCGGACGCTGGCCCGCCGCACCGTCGTTGCCGCCGCGCAGTGCAGCGAGTTGCTCGTCGGGCTCGAAATCCATCCAGGGCGCATGGCCGAGAATCTCGACACGGCCGACGTAGCCGGCGAGCAACGTGCGATCGCGGACCTGGCCGAAAGCACCCCGTCGCCAACCTATTTCGGTACAGTGGATTTCTTGATCGATGACAGCCTGAATCGTGCCCAACGGTTTCTCAAGGAACGGCGTTGAGTATTCCTGCCATCCGCGGGTGCCATCTGGGCGGCTCGCCTGACCTGCCGCCGCTGGTCGTCGGTCCGTCGCTGGGCACCTCCGTGATCGCACTGTGGTCGGCGGCGGCGCGGCGTCTGGCGGACAGCTATCACGTCATCGGCTGGGACCTGCCCGGGCACGGGGCCAGTCCGCCGCCGCGGGGCGCCTTTACGATCGCCGAGTTGGCCACAGCTGTGGCCAAGCTGGTGGATCACACGGTGGGCAAGCGGCCGGTCACCTATGCCGGTGTCTCGGTTGCCGGCGTCGTCGGACTGCAGTTGCTGCTGGCGCGGCCCGAGCGCATCTTGTCTGCCGCACTGATCTGCACAGCGGCAAAGATCGGCGACCCAGATGATTGGCACTCCCGGGCGCGGGTCGTCCGTAGCGGCGGGACCGGTGAAGTAGTGTCCGGGTCTGTCCGGCGGTGGTTCGCTCCCGGGTTTTTCGAACGTGACCCGGCGTCGGCACGGGCGCTGCTGGACGCGTTGCGAGACGTGGACGACGACGGCTATGCGCGAACCTGCGAGGCGCTCGCCGAATTCGATGCGCGCGGGCGCCTCGGGGAAATCGACACCCCGATCGTCGCGGTCGCCGGCGCCGACGACATCGCCACCCCGCCCGACTCGGTGCGCTTCATTGCCGTCAACGTGAGCCGTGGCCGGTTCGTCCAGGTGCCCAACGCCGCGCACCTGGCACCCGCCGAGCAGCCCGGGCGTATTGCCGATGTTCTTGCCGCCCTGAAGAAGTGGAGATGAGATGGCCGGGGTCAACGACCGCTACGAGGGCGGGATGGCAGTGCGGCGCGAAGTGCTCGGCGAGCACTATGTGCAACGCGCCGACTCGCAGATCACCGACTTCACCCGCGACTTTCAGTCCCTCATCACCGAATTCGCCTGGGGTGCGATCTGGACGCGGCCGGGGCTGGATCGGCGCAGCCGCTCACTGATCGCGCTGACCGCACTGATCGCCCGTGGGCGCGACGAAGAACTCGCGGCGCATCTCCGGGCCGCGCTGCGCAACGGGCTGACCCGCGATGAGATCAAGGAAGTGCTGCTGCAGACTGCCATCTACTGCAGCGTGCCGGATGCGAACAGCGCTTTCCGGATCGCCCAGCGCGTGTTCGCCGAAATCGACGCTCAGTGAGGAAGTTTCACTCGGTTGCCGGTTTGTGAGCGATGATCGCCACGGCGATCAGCTGCTCGCGGTATTTGCGGAACGTGCGACGCATGATCAGCACGCGCCGTCGCGCATCGTGGTGGGTGAGCAGGTTTTTGGCGAATCGCAGTGCCCCCCACAGTCCTTCGTCGGCGACCAGCCGCCGCGGCTGTAACAGCGCCATCGGCGCTGTTGCGACTTCGTCGACGACCAGCCCCGCCTCGGCCAGGCGCTGGGTCCATTCGGCCACGGTGAGCGGGCGGGCGTTGACTTTGATCGCACGGGCAAGAGACTGCCGGACATCGGTTTTGACGTCTTCGGCGATGCTGTCCGGAGTCAGCGCCAGTTCGTGGATGGCGTAGCGTCCGCCCGGCCGCAGTACCCGTGCCGCCTCGCCGATGATGGCCTGCTTGGCGGTCTCGCCCTGCATGGTCAGCATCGCCTCACCGATCACCACGTCGGTTGCGGCGTCGGGCAGGCCGGTCTGGGCGGCGTCGGCGACCCGGACATCGCCATGTCCCGCAACGATGTTGCGCACGGCCCGAGCGGCATCGGGGTCTTGCTCGGCACCGAGATACGAGCGGGGGCGGCGGGCCAGAATCTCGGTGGCGGTGCGGCCCATTCCGGGAGCCAGTTCGAGCACGTCGACGCCCCCCACATCGGCGCGGGCCAGCAGTGTGCGGGTCAGGCCGATCCCGCCCGGGCGCAAAACCCGCTTGCCCAGCCGGGCCAGTAGCCAGTGCCCGTGTACCGCCTCATCGGTGCGGTCCGCCGACGGCAGGATGTCGTGGTCGGTCATCAGACGGCCTGCCGCACGGTCGGTGTGAGCGGAAGGATTTCCCGCTTTTGGTGCACGGTCAGATAACGCAGCCCGTCCGGGCCGGCGTTGAACTGGCGTCGAGAGCGCTTGGGCAGCCAGAGCAATGCGCCGGGAACCAAATCGATCACGCCTTGTTCGGTGGTCAGCCGGCCGCTACCGGAGAGCACGTGGATCAAGACGTCGACGTCGGCGCCGGTGTGCGCGTCGATCCCGCCGTCGGGTGCCAGCGCGATCACGTTCGAATCGAGATCGCGCTCGCGAGCTTCCAGCTTCCATACCGCCCCGGTCACGTCGGGCTCGGCCGCAAGATCGGCGGTATTGGCCAGCACTCGGGGGAGCGGAGTAGCGGCGCGCTTGGTGATTCGGATGCGCCAGACCTTCGGGCCCTTCTCGACGTACTCCCAGCCGTAGCTGCCGGCGTGGTCGGCCTCGAACTCGTCGTGCAAATGCTTGGGGTCATGGTTGTTCACCAGCACAAACGATTCGTCAACCGACAGTGCGCCATAGGTGGCGAAGATCGTCGGGTGCTTCTGCGGTTTCGGCAGTTCCCGGACGTCAAGTTCGTTCTCGGCCATGCGTGCTGTCTACCTCTCTCCGCCGCTTCTATTTCTACAATCGCGCTTGTGTAAACCCTAGCGCATCCGCTGTCCGTCGGAAAGACTCGTGGGGCAACAGGTCCCACACCGTCACTAGTTTCTACAAGATAGTTTGTGTAAACTCCGGTCCATGGCGTACGTGATCGGGAAACCATGTGTTGATGTGATGGACCGGAGCTGCGTGGAGGAGTGCCCGGTCGACTGCATCTACGAGGGCGGCCGCGCCCTCTACATCCACCCCGACGAATGCGTGGATTGCGGTGCCTGCGAACCGGTTTGCCCGGTCGAGGCGATCTACTACGAAGACGATCTTCCAGAGGACCTGCAGCCCTACCTGGCCGACAATGACGCATTCTTCTCCGAGACGTTGCCGGGGCGCGACGAGCCGCTGGGCTCGCCGGGCGGGGCCGCCAAGCTCGGTCCACTCGGCGTCGACACCCCGCTGGTGGCCAGCCTGCCGAAGGCCGAAGAAACTCAGGAAGAATGAGCGACATCGTCAGGTCACCAACCGAACACGTCGGTCGTCGGCGTGACGTCCTTCGGGTGTTGAAAGCGGCGACGGCGCCGATGAGCATCGCCGCTGTCGCCGACGAGTTGCACGTGCACCCCAACACCGTCCGCTTCCATCTCGACACGCTGGTCAGCGAGGGGCAGGTCGAGCAGGTGGCGCCGGGCCGCAAAGGGCCGGGCCGGCCACCGTTGATGTTCCGGGCGACCCGCCAGATGGACCGCGGCGGCCCGCGCCGTTACCGGTTGCTGGCCGAGATCTTGGCGTTGGGCTTTGCCGCAGACCGTGATCCGAGTGCCAAGGCGCTGGCCGCGGGCCGGGCCTGGGGTCAGCGGTTGGAACCGCCGCCCGCGAACGGCAAACGGACCCGACCTCTCGGGACCGAGGAATCGATCGAGCACTTGGTGGACGTGCTCGACGACCTCGGGTTTGCGCCCGAGCGCCGCGGCAAAAAGGAGGTTGGTCTGCGGCACTGCCCCTTCCTGGAACTGGCCGAAACCCGCACCGCCGTTGTCTGCCCGATTCACTTGGGGCTCATGCAAGGAGCATTGGAAACCTGGCAGGCACCGGTTGCGGTCGATCGGCTGGACGCCTTCGCCGAACCGGACCTGTGCACCGCGCACCTCACCTTGGGCTCTGGCAGATGAGCGCCGGCGACGAAGATGCCGGCGTAGCCGGGATTGAGGAGCGGCGCCGATGAGCAGCGCCGGAGCAGCCGTCGCCGTCGCCGCGACCTTGCTGTGGCTGGGCATGGTGTTGGCGATCTCGTTTCTCGAAGCGCCGCTGAAGTTCCGCGCGCCCAACGTCACCACGCAGATCGGGCTTGGCATCGGCCGGCTGGTCTTTCGCGCGCTCAACAGCGTGGAGGTCGCCTTCGCGGTGGTGATCCTGGTGGCCGCCGTGGCCAGCCCGCCCCCGACCGGTGTCACCGTGGCGTTCGTCGTCGCATTCGCCATGCTGGGTTTGCAATTGGGTGCGGTGCGGCCGCGGTTGAACCGCCGGTCCGACAAGGTGCTGGCCGGCCTCAACGCGCCGCGCTCGCGCGCCCATTACGGGTATGTCGGCCTCGAGCTGGTCAAGGTGGTTGCATTGGCCGTGGCCGGGGTTCTTCTACTATCCAGCTGAAGGCCCACCTCCAACCGAAGGACTCATCGATGGACTCCGTCTCACTGACCAGCCTGGCCGCCGAACAGCTCGCCAAGGCGCGAGAGGCGCATAGCGGTCGGGCCGCGCACACGATTCACGGCGGGCATGCGCTCGAATTGCGCCAGACGGTGCTGGCACTGCTGAGCGGTCAGGAGTTGGCCGAACACGACAGCCCGGGGGAGGCGACGCTGCAGGTGCTGCAGGGCCATGTGCGGCTGACCGCCGGAGACGAAGCCTGGGAGGGCAAAACCGGTGACCACGTCACGATCCCGCCGCGACGGCACGCGCTGGAATCACTCGAGGATTCGGTCATCATCCTCACCGTGGTGAAGAACATCCCCTCGGCGTAGCGCGCCGCTGTGCTCTCGACGCCGTGGTCACGCCGCATGGGATTGCGGGTGCCGATCGTCAACGCGCCGATGGGCGGCGTGGCCGGCGGACGGCTCGCGGCCGCGGTGACCGCGGCGGGCGGGCTGGGCATGGTCGGCATGGGCAGCGCCGGATCGACGACGGCACTGGCCACCGAGATGCAGCACGTGCGCGGCACATTCGGAATCGGCCTGGTGGACTGGGTGATCCGCAAGGAGCCGGGTCTGCTCGACGCGGCGCTGGCCGCGCGGCCCGTCCTGCTGTCGGTCAGCTTCGGGACCGACTGGTCTTGGGTCCGGCGCGCGCATGATGCCGGAATCGCCACCGCCACCCAGGTTTACGACGGCGACGAGGCGCGGCGCGCGCAGGACGCAGGCATCGATGTTCTGGTCGCCCGGGGCGCCGAGGGCGGTGGGCACGGCGACGCGACGATCGCGACGCTGCCACTGCTGGATGCCGTGCTCGATGCGGTGTCACTACCGGTACTGGCCGCGGGCGGCATCGCCTCGCCGCGCAGCCTGGCCGCGGTGCTGGCCGCCGGTGCCAGCGGGGCGTGGCTGGGCACCTGCTTGTCGGTTTCCTCGGAGGCGTTGACCAGCGATCCCGCCCGCCGGATGCTGATCGCTGCCCGCGAGACGGACACCATCACGACGCGGGTGTTCGACGTCGGTCGTGATCGCCCGTGGCAAGAGCGGTTTCCGTCGCGGGTATTGCGCAACGAGTTCGTCGCACGCTGGGACGGCCGTGAGGACACGCTCGCCGGTGACTCCAGCGCCCAGGCCGAACTCGCCGAAGCGATTGCCGCAGAGGATTACCGGGTCGCTCCGGTCGACGCGGGACAAGGGGTGGCCATGGTGACCGCCGTGACCCCGGTAGCCGAGGTGATCGACCGGCTCTGCGAGGGCGCCGAAGCTCTGCTTGCCCGCTGGGGCTAACCGCTCGTCAGCACCACACAGCAGCGCTCCGGTTGCGGCTGCAACCGGGCGTGGGGACAGTGCGGGGTGAGCGCATCGGTCACCCCGGTGATCAGCGCATGGTTCATGCCGCAGGCCAGTTCGGTCTGTTCTTGAGCCAGCGCATGAAACGGGCAGTTGGCCAGATAGACCTCGCCGTCGGCGCGTCGCGGCTCGTAGCCGTAGTCGGCCAGCACGGTCGTCGCCAGTTCGAGCGCTGACTGCGTGTCGGGCGGCTGCTCGCCGTCGCGGACGGCCGCATCGGCGATGGCGCGGCCGTAGTCGTGCGCCACCTGCTGCAGCACCTCGACAGCGGGCATCCCGGTCTGCGCGGAGCGGGCGATGGCCTCGGCCATCAGGCGGCCGGCCAGCTCGTACTCGCGCTGCGGCAGGCTGACCGCGATGTCGCGGTTGGCCCGTTGATACAGCTTGGACGTGCGGCCCGCCCCGGGTCCGGACCGACCCGTCAACCGGGCATAGCCCGATTCCAGCAAGCCCTCGGCCTCCAGCCGGTCGAGGTGGAACTTCGCCTGGTGGCGCGCAATACCCACGGCATCAGCTGCTTGATCCCGGCTGACCGGCTGCGACTGCGCGCAGACGAACCGGTAGAGCTCGTGTCGCACCGGATCGGCGAGCGCGCCGATTCCGGCGGCGTCGCGCTGCAAGTCTCCCATAGCTCCACTTCTAACGGATTAAACCCTTGACGTTAGAGTACTCCCCGTTCTAACGTTCAAATTAGGATCTTTTAGAGTAAGGAGCTAGTCATGACCACTACCCACGCACCGGCCTCCACGGCGACCCTCGCCGAGCGATTGAAGGATCCGGCGTACTCGGCGTACTTCGCGTTGCGCGTCGTGTTCACCGTCGCGCCAATCCTGTTCGGCCTGGACAAGTTCTTCAACCTCCTGACCCATCCCTACCACTGGGGCGAGTTGTATCTGGCCAACTGGATCAACGACATCGTTCCCGGCAACGCCGACCAGTGCATGTACGTCGTCGGCGTGATCGAGATCGTGGCCGGCATCCTGGTGGCCGTCGCGCCGCGCATCGGGGCATGGGTGGTGGCGGCCTGGCTGGCCGGCATCATCGTTGACCTGCTGACGCTGTCCGGTCACTACGACGTCGCACTGCGTGACTTCGGCCTGCTGGTCGGCGCCGTCGCGCTCGGCCGGCTGGCCCAGGGCTTCCACGCCGGCAAGCAGGTCTGACCCAACCCGACCGGTGCGGCCCAGCGCATCACACCGCGCGCACGTAGCGCTTGGCGATGATGCGCTGGGCCAGCGTCACGAGCGGTCCGCCGGCCTTGCTCCACCACGTCGCCGGCCGCGAGAACGCCGACACCTCCGCGAACACCGCCGCGGTCACCGGGTCATGACGTACGACGAATCGTTCTTCGCCGGACTCCGGGTGACCGGGCAGCGTGCCGTAGGCGAATCCCCGGACGTCCGGTTCGTCGATGACGTAGACAACACGACACGGTGCCTGCAAGAAGCCGAGCTTGACCAGCAGGACGGCGCCCACCTCGACCACGTCGCTGCTGGCCGTCACCCGCAGTCCGGCGCCGCGTTGCATGCCCCAGTGCATCAGCGCGTCGGCGGCGTCGTCGAAACGCTTTTGGCCCGCACCGATCTGGGTGGCAAAGCCGATGTGGCGGTAGCCCGGCGGCGGCGGCCCGGCGGTCGCGCCCACTTCGGAATAGGTCAGCGGTAAATCGGCCAGCATGCGCAAGTCCACCAGCTCAGCTTGCCACGACGTAGCGGGCGTGAGGCATTGGCGGCGTACGGTCGGCTTCATGACCGCACAAAGCTCACAAACGCCCGCCCAGGCCTCCGGAACCTTCACTCTTGGCGGTGACCTCACCGTCAACCGGCTCGGGTTCGGCGCGATGCGCATCACCGGCAAGGGCGTCTGGGGCCCACCGGCCGACCGCGACGAAGCCGTGCGGGTGTTGCGCCGCGCCGTGGAACTCGGCGTCAACTTCATCGATACCGCGGACTCGTATGGGCCCTACGTATCTGAGGAGATCATCTGCGAGGCGCTGCATCCCTACCGGGGACTGGTCATCGCAACCAAGGCCGGGCTGCTGCGCACCGGCCCGGATGTGTGGGTGCCGTTGGGCAACCCCACTTATCTGCGCCAGGAGTGTGAGATGAGCCTGCGGCGCCTGGGCGTCGACACCATCGACCTGTTCCAGTTGCACCGCGTCGACCGCAACTTCCCGTTGGAAGATCAGGTGGGTGAGCTGGTGAAGTTGCGCGACGAAGGCAAGATTCGCCACATCGGCTTGTCCGAGGTGGACGTCGACCAACTGGCCGCCGCCCAGCAGATCACCCCGATCGTGTCGGTGCAGAACATGTACAACCTGACAGCCCGCGACGCCGAACCGCTGCTGGATGCGGCGGCCGAGCAAGGTGTCGGCTTCATCCCGTGGTTCCCGCTGGCCGCCGGACCGCTGGCCGCCCCCGACGGGCCACTGCAGCAGATGGCCGCCGAACACCAGGCGACACCGGCGCAGTTGTCGCTGGCCTGGCTGCTGAAACGCTCGCCGGTGATGTTGCCGATTCCGGGCACCTCCAGCGTGGCGCACCTCGAGGAGAACGTCGCGGCCGCCGAGATCACGCTCTCCGACGAGGAGTTCGAGACGCTGTCGGCCGCTGGCGCCCAGCAAAGCAGCTGACCGGCCGCCGCGAAAGTGCATTCCACGATGCATTTTGCGAGTGGACCCGTCGGTAGTTGCACTCTCGCGTGCACATACGGTGTCGGCATGGCCGGCGAACAACACCCGGGCGGCGGGTTCAATCCGCCGGATCCGACGACCAAAGGTGGACCCGACTACGGCAGGTTCATCGACGCGGTGCGGACGCTGCAGGACCATGCGCGTGCGGTCGATGCGCCCGACGAGGTGATCAGTGAAGCGGCCGACCTGCTCGAGAAGGTGTCCGGTCTGCTCGGCCCGTACGACACCGACGAATGGCAATCACCATCGGGCCGCCGGATGGACCTGCCGATGCGCGGCAACCTGCTGACCGTGCCGATGAAGATGTCCAGAACTGACGACGGCCGCATCCACGGCTGGGCCCGGTTCCGCCGGTTTCATCTGGGACGCAACGGCTGTGCACGGCGGCGCGATTGCGCAGCTGTTCGATTCGGTGTTGGGCCTGACGTCCGCTGTGCTGACCGGCGGGCCCTACCAACGCACCGCCTATCTGCACGTGAACTACCGTCGCATTGTGCCGATCGACAAAGAGTTACGGGTCGATGCGGGGATCGGACGCACCGCCGGCCGGAAGATCTTCGTCGAGGGACGCCTGCTCGACGGCGAGACCGTGCTGGCCGACGCCGAAGCCCTCTTCGTACGACTACGGCCAGGACAACCGTGACGCCATCAGGACGGCCAATCACGCACCGCTGGACCCGGTGGCGAGATCGGCTACGCCATTGGCCCGTCGTCGATCTCGGCTACCGGATGGTCGTCGCAGTAATCGGTCTTACCGTTCTCACGATTGGCGTCATCGCGATTCCGTACCCCGGACCGGGTTGGGCCATCGTGTTTTTGGGACTGGCCGTCCTTGCCAGCGAGTTCGCCTGGGCGCACCGGCTGCTGACCTACGCCAGGAGCCGCTATGACGCGGCGATGGCATGGTTCACCCGCAAAAGCCGCTGGGTGCAGGCGCTGGGTGTCGCGTTCACCGCGGCGGTCGTGGTGATGACGATGTGGCTGCTCGGCGTTGTCCACTGGTCGGCGGGCCTGGTGGGTGTCGAACAGTCGTGGTTGACGAGCCCGATCTAGCCGCCGATACGTCGAGCCGTTGGCGCGCTGCGGTGAACAGGGTCGCGCAGACGTCGGCCAGCTCTTCCGGGCGGTGGGTGCTGCCGGTCATCAGCCAGTCGACGAGTAGGTGGTTCACGCCGCCGACCAGTGCGACGGCAGTCGAGCGTTCCTTGTGCGTCAGTGGTTCGGTACGGGAGGCGGCCCAGATGCTGGCCTGGTACGTCGAGAACGGGATGGCCGGCGTACCGGCGGAACGACTCGAAATCTTCGACGGCGACGTGGAACTGGGCGTCGGGGTGAGCCTGCTGTGGACGCCCGGTCACACCGACGGGAACCATTCGCTGTGCGTCAACACTCCCGACGGTATCTGGGTGTGCTCGGAAAACGGTATGGCGCCGGACAATTGGCAGCCGGAACTGTCGAAGATCCCCGGCGTCAAGCAGCAGGCCGCGTTCTACGGGCGTGAGGTGGTGCTCAACGCCAACACGCTGGAGGACACCCTCGACCAGTACGACTCGATGGTCAAAGAGAAGACGATGGCCTCGCCGTCGCCGCGCGACCCACGCTGGGTGCAGGTGATCCCGTCGTCGCAATGCGTGTCCTGGAAACGGCAATGGCCGCTGATCCCGACGTACTCACACGCCCCGCTGAACTACGGCGAAATCGCCAAACCGGTCCGCAGCGCCTCGTGACGGCGACACGCGGCGAGCAGCACATCCGTTTGCGGTCGGCGATTCAGGTCAACCCCAGAGGAACGTAGCTGTCGAGAACGCGTCAGGAGATTGCAATGGTGTATCCGTCTGGCCAATCCGGTCCGAGCCAGCAGCAGGCTGGCGCCGAGCCGCCCGTTCGACGGGAGGTGATTGCATCCTTCGATAATTACTTCGCCGCGCAGCAATTGGTCGACCGGATGTCCGACGGCGGATTTCCCGTGGAGCACGTCCGCATCGTCGGCGACGGGGTACGCACCGTCGAACACGTCACCGGTCGCCTGACCAACGCAAGGGCCGCGTGGGCCGGCGCGGGCGCCGGTGCCTGGTGGGGCCTGCTGATCGGGTTATTGTTCGCGATCTTCACGGTCGGGCCGTATTGGATATGGGCGCTGCTCATCGCGGTGGCCATCGGGGCCTTCTGGGGTGCCGTCTTCGGATTCGTCGCACACTGGTCGACTCGAGGTCGGCGCGACTTCTCCAGCGTGCAGACATTGGAAGCCCAGCGTTACGACATCTGCGTCACCGCCGACCACGCGCAAGAAGCGGCCCGTTACGTTCACGCAGGGTGACTGCATGGCAGTGAGCCCCAGCGAACGATTCCGTTACCAGCGGCGCTGCTGATTCACGCCCGCTGTCGGCGGCCCTGCTTGGCTGAGGACCGCCCCGATAGCATGGTCGTCGATCCCCCGAGCCTTGGAGACCGCCGCCATGACCGCCCCCGCGCAACCCGCCTCAACAGGCAATGGCGGCGACCCGCAGCGCCCGGATGCGCCGGGCTCGCGATCGCCGTACGCCCCGATCCGGGTTGCTGCCGGCACGCCCGCGGCCGCAGCGGTGCGCGATGCGGGGCTGCCAGGGCGCGGGGTGCCCGACGCCGTCGTGGTGGTGCGCGACGCCGATGGCAAACTGCGTGACCTGAGCTGGATACCCGACGTCGACGCCGAGGTCGTTCCGGTTGCCGCCGACACCGACGAAGGTCGCAGCGTCATCCGGCACTCCTGTGCCCACGTGTTGGCCCAGGCCGTCCAGGACATGTTCCCGGACGCCAAACTCGGGATCGGGCCGCCGATCACCGACGGCTTCTACTACGACTTTGACGTGGCGCAGCCGTTCACCCCCGAGGACCTGGACGCGCTGGAGAAGCGGATGCGCCGCATCGTCAAAGACGGGCAGCTGTTCGCCCGACGCGTCTATGAATCCAAAGACGAGGCCCGCGCCGAGCTGGCCGGAGAGCCCTACAAGCTCGAACTGGTCGACGACAAGTCCGGCGACCCGACGGTGATGGAGGTAGGCGGCGACGAGCTCACCGCCTACGACAACCTCAATCCCCGTACCCGAGAACGTGTTTGGGGTGACCTGTGTCGCGGTCCGCACATCCCCACCACCCGCCACATTCCGGCATTCCGGCTGACCCGCAGCTCGGCGGCGTACTGGCGCGGCGACCAGAACAACGCCAGCCTGCAACGCATTTACGGCACCGCCTGGGAGTCCCAAGAGGCCCTCGACCGCCACCTGACCCTGCTCGAAGAGGCCCAACGTCGCGACCACCGCAAGCTGGGCGCCGAACTGGACCTGTTCAGCTTTCCCGACGAAATCGGCTCGGGCTTGGCGGTTTTCCACCCCAAAGGCGGAATCGTGCGCCGCGAGCTGGAGGAGTATTCACGGCGTAAGCACATCGAGGCCGGCTACCAGTTCGTCAACACTCCGCACATCACCAAGGCGGACCTGTTCCAAACGTCCGGGCACCTGGACTGGTATGCCGACGGCATGTACCCGCCGATGCATATCGACGCCGAGTACGACGACGACGGCACGGTGCGCAAGCCGGGGCAGGACTACTACCTCAAGCCGATGAACTGCCCGATGCACCACCTGATCTTCCGCTCCCGCGGGCGGTCCTATCGCGAACTGCCGTTGCGGCTCTTCGAGTTCGGCAGCGTCTACCGCTACGAGAAATCCGGCGTGGTGCACGGGCTGACCCGGGTACGCGGGATGACTCAGGACGACGCGCACATCTACTGCACCCGCGAGCAACTGCGTACCGAACTCGCGTCGCTGCTGCGGTTCGTGCTCGACTTGCTCGGCGACTACGGCTTGGACGACTACTACCTGGAGCTGTCCACCAAAGATCCCGACAAGTTCGTCGGCACCGACGAAGTGTGGGACGAAGCCACCGAAACCCTGCGCGCAGTGGCCGAGGAATCGGGGCTGCAGCTGGTGCCCGATCCCGGCGGGGCCGCGTTCTACGGGCCGAAGATCTCGGTTCAGGTCAACGACGCGCTCGGGCGCAATTGGCAGATGTCGACCATCCAGCTCGACTTCAACATGCCCGACCGATTCCACCTGGATTACACCGCCGCCGACGGCAGCCGGCAGACGCCGGTGCTGATCCACCGCGCGCTGTTCGGGTCGATCGAGCGGTTCTTCGGCGTGCTGACCGAGCATTACGCCGGCGCGTTCCCGGTGTGGCTGGCGCCGGTGCAGGTGGTCGGCATCCCCGTCGCCGACGGTCATGTGCCGTATCTGGAAGACGTTGCCGCCCAACTGCGCTCGAAGGGTGTGCGGGTCGAGGTCGATGCCAGCGATGACCGGATGGCCAAGAAGATCGTCAACCACACCAACCAGAAGGTGCCGTTCATGCTGCTGGCCGGGGATCGTGACGTGGCCGCCGACGCGATCAGTTTCCGGTTTCCTGACCGCACCCAGATCAACGGAGTAAGCCGCGACGAGGCCGTCGACGCCATCGTGAAATGGATCGCCGAACGCGAAAACACCGCTCCCACCGCAGATTCAGTGAAGGTGAGCAGCCGTGGCTGACGAGGACTACATCGTCGACAGAGGCGTCGGCGAGTCGGACCACCTACAGCGGCTGTGGACGCCCTACCGGATGAGCTATCTGGCCGAGGCGCCGCTGCGGCGGGACAATTCCACACCGGCGCAGCCTTTTACCGACATCCCGCAGCTCTCCGACGAGGACGGCCTGGTGGTGGCCCGCGGCGAACTGGTCTACGCGGTGCTCAACCTCTACCCGTACAACCCGGGACATCTGATGGTGGTGCCGTATCGGCGGGTGTCCGAACTCGAGGACCTCACCGACAAGGAAAGCGCAGAGCTGATGGCGTTCACCCAAAAGGCGATTCGCGTCATCAAGAACGTGTCGCGGCCACACGGCTTCAACGTCGGGCTGAACCTGGGCACGTCGGCGGGCGGGTCGCTGGCCGAGCACCTGCACGTGCACGTCGTGCCGCGGTGGGGCGGGGACGCCAACTTCATCACGATCATCGGTGACTCCAAGGTCATTCCCCAGTTGCTGCGCGACACCCGTGAGTTGCTGGCCACCGAATGGGCCAGGCAACCATGAGCAAGTTCTTTTCCCGCGAGGGAGTCGCCACTGTCACCACGCCGCTGGCCCGAGCGTTCCTGCGGGTGGGATTCACCGCGGACGGTGTCACCATCCTGGGCACCGCCGCGGCCGTGGTCGCCTCGCTGACGTTGTTCCCGACCGGCAAACTGTTCGCCGGCGCCTTGGTGATCTGGTTTTTCGTGATGTTCGATCTGCTCGACGGTGCGATCGCGCGGGAAAGCGGCGGCGGCAGCCGGTTCGGCGCGGTGCTGGACGCCACCTGCGACCGCATCAGCGACGGCGCGGTGTTCTGCGGGCTGGCGTGGTGGGCGGCGTTTGGCCTACGCAGCCCGTCGCTGGTGGTGGCCGCGCTGATCTGTCTGGTGACCTCACAGGTGATCTCCTACATCAAGGCCCGCGCCGAAGCCAGCGGTCTGCGCGGCGACGGCGGCTTCATCGAACGACCGGAACGGTTGATCATCGTGCTGGTCGGCGCGGGATTGTCCGACCTGCCACTCTTCCCGCTGCCGTGGGCGCTGCACGTGACGATGTGGCTGCTCGCCGCGGCCAGCATGGTCACCTGCGCGCAGCGGCTGCATACCGTGCGGACCTCGCCGGGCGCGGCGGATCCGCTGCGTCCGGGAGAGTCGGAAAAGAGCGAACCGTGATCTCGTTGCCGGCGGGACTGAAAGTGCCTGGGCTCAGTCGCTTCCCGCTGGCCAGCCGAATGAGTGACTGGGGGTATGCGGCCGGCTGGATGATGGTGCGCACCATGCCGGAGTTGGCCGCGCGCAACATGTTCGACGCCGGGGCGCTCTACGCCTCGCGCAACGGCGGGCCTGAGCAGTTGCGCAAGAACCTGGCCCGGGTGATCGGGGTGGCGCCGGCCGACGTGCCCGGCGCACTGATGCGTGCCTCGCTGGCCTCCTACGCGCGCTACTGGCGGGAGGCGTTCCGGCTGCCGTCGATGGACCACCAGCGGCTGGCTCAACAGCTGGATGACTCGGTCCTCGGACAACAGCATCTCGACGCGGCGCTGGCCGCGGGCCGCGGGGCGGTGCTGGCGTTGCCGCACAGCGGCAACTGGGACATGGCCGGGGTCTGGCTGTCGCAGACCCGCGGCACGTTCACCACCGTCGCCGAGCGGCTCAAGCCCGAGTCGTTGTACCGGCGGTTCATCGACTACCGGGAAAGTCTCGGCTTCGAGGTCCTTCCGTTGTCCGGCGGCGAACGGCCACCGTTCGAACTGCTCAGCCAACGGCTGACCGACAACAAGGTCGTCTGCCTGATGGCCGAGCGCGACCTCACCCGCACCGGAGTCCAAGTCGACTTCTTCGGCGAGCCCACCCGGATGCCGGCGGGATCGGCCACGCTGGCCATCCAGACCGGGGCGGCGCTGCTACCGGTGCACTGCTGGTTCGTCGACGACGGATGGCGATTCGAGGTCTATCCGCCGCTGGATTGCGCCAGCCGCGACGTCAGCGCCATCACCCAGGCGCTGGCTGACCAGTTTGCGCGCAACATCGCCGCACACCCCGCCGACTGGCATATGCTGCAGCCGCAATGGCTGGCCGATCTGCGCCCAGCGACGATGCGGGCCGGGACGGCCCGGGGAGAAGCTGGGCAATGAATCGCGCTGAGCGACAGGCCAGCTCGGGAGTCCGGCGAGCTGAAGCGACGCGACCCGGGGAGCAGGAACAACTCTGATGCGCATCGGGATGGTGTGTCCCTACTCGTTCGACGTGCCGGGCGGGGTGCAGTCGCATGTGCTGCAGCTCGCCGAGGTGATGCGCGCCCGCGGGCACACGGTCAGCGTGCTGGCGCCGTCGTCGCCCCATGTCGAGCTGCCCGACTATGTGGTGTCCGCCGGGCGGGCCGTCCCGATCCCCTACAACGGCTCGGTGGCCCGGCTGCAGTTCAGTCCCGCGGTGCACCGCCGGGTTCGGCGCTGGCTGACCGAGGGCGATTTCGACGTGCTGCACCTGCACGAACCCAACGCGCCCAGCTTGTCGATGTGGGCGCTGCGGGTGGCCGAGGGGCCGATTGTGGCGACATTTCACACGTCGACCACCAAATCGTTGACGCTGACCGTATTCCAGGGCGTGCTGCGGCCCTGGCACGAGAAGATCGTCGGCCGCATCGCGGTGTCCGACCTGGCGCGGCGCTGGCAGATGGAGGCGCTGGGCTCCGATGCGGTGGAGATCCCCAACGGCGTGGACGTGGCCGCGATCGCGTCGGCGCCGCGGCTGGACGGATATCCGCGGCCGGGCAAGACGGTGCTGTTTTTGGGCCGCTACGACGAGCCGCGTAAGGGGATGTCGGTGTTGCTCGACGCGTTGCCCGCGCTGGTCGAGCATCTGCCCGACGTGCAAGTGCTGATTGTCGGGCGCGGCGATGAGGACGAATTGCGCGAGACTGCAGGTGATTTGGCGAAACATCTGCGGTTCCTTGGCCAGGTCGACGACGCCGGCAAGGCCTCGGCGCTGCGCAGCGCCGACGTCTACTGCGCGCCCCACACCGGCGGCGAAAGTTTCGGCATCGTGCTCGTGGAGGCGATGGCCGCCGGGACCGCGGTGGTGGCTAGCGACCTGCACGCGTTCCGGCGGGTGCTGCGCGACGGCGAGGCCGGCCGGCTGGTCCCGGTTGACGACGGCGCGGCGTTGGCCGAAGCCCTGGTGGCGGTGCTGGAGAACGATGTGCTGCGGGAACGCTACGTCGCCGCAGGCACCGAAGCCGTGCGCCGGTACGACTGGTCGGTGGTGGCCAACCAAATCATGCGGGTCTACGACACGGTGGCCGGCTCCGGCGCCAAGGTTCAGGTGGCCAGCTGATGGTTTGGCTGGTGGTGGCTATCGCAGTGCTGGTCGTGGTGCTGCTGGTGGTGCTCGCGGCCTGGGGCTATCACACCGCCAACCGGCTGGACCGGCTACATGTGCGCTGCGACCTGTCCTGGCAGGCGCTCGACGGTGCCCTGGGCCGCCGCGCCGTGGTGGCCCGCGCCGTCGCGATCGATGCCTTTCACGGCGCCGCCCAGGGCAAGCGGTTGGCGGCGCTGGCCGATGCGGCCGAGCGTGCGCCCCGCCACGACCGCGAGGCCTGCGAAAACGAGTTGTCGGC
>NZ_LZKJ01000139.1 GCF_001672775.1 Mycobacterium kyorinense
GATCGTGGCCATCGCGGTGAGCAGCACGATGTTCACCAGGCCGATCAGCACCGCGCCACCGAAGATCGTGCCGCTGGAGACGAGGTCGGCGCTGCTGCCGCTGGTGTTGTTCAGCAGGTCGCCGACGTTGCTGTTGAGCTTGCTCCACACGCCCATACCGCCGAGCACCAGGTACAGGAAAGCGACGGCGATCATCCAGACGAAGAACAGGGCCACCGACAGCACCAGCGACACCTTCAGCGTGCTCCATGGGTCGATATGCCGGATCTGCATGCTGGCCCGCACCGGCCCGCGCGACCGCGCCCCTACCTGAAGTCGGCTTGCCGGCCTACTCGGCTCCGAGGCCCGCGCGCTGTCAGGTGCGCGATCCGGCGGGGGTTTGCGCGGCGCCGACCGCGGCGGCGCGCCGGACAGGTCGGGGAGCTCACTGGCGTAGGCCTCGTTGTGGCGACTGTCCCCGCGGGCGGGCGGAGCATCCGCGTCATGCGCCGGCGCCTTCGGATGACTGGACTGCGTGGCAGAGCCGGCACCCGGCGCGGCTGTGCCCGAAATGAACCGAGTCAACCGGGCTTCGACGCCGGGGGAGTGCGCTGAGGACCGCGGCTCATGGTGCCCCGCCGACTCCGACGGGGGCCGGTGCTGCGGTTGCGACGGCCGCGCCCCGCCGCGCTGCCACGGCGGCACATCCCCGCTGTCGGGTCCCCGAGCAGGCGGACGGGCCTCCGATCGGTGTGAGCCCCCGCGGTCGGCCGAGCCATCCCCGTTGGGGTTGTCGCCCGATTCGGCGGGACCCGGCTCGTTCGATGAACTCACCCTGGCTCCTTTGGTATGCGCGCCTTGAGTCGCGTCGGGCAGGCTCCGACGCCCGGCTCCTTGTCGGGAACCAGGCTAGGTGCCTGCCTCCTCCGCGTCGTCGGTTACTGCGGCTTCTTCAGCATTGCGTGCGATGGCTAACAGTGTGTCGCCCTCGCCCAAGTTCATCAACCGAACGCCCTTGGTCTGCCGACCGGCCTTACGGACCTGCCGCGCCGCCGTACGGATCACCCCGCCGCCGGAGGTGATGGCATACACCTCGCTGTCGTCATCGACAATCAACGCCCCAACCAGCCTGCCACGACGCGAGTCGTACTGGATGGTGAGGATGCCTTTGCCCCCGCGGCCCTGAGCCGTGTACTCCTCGATCGCGGTGCGCTTGGCGTAGCCGCCGGACGTTGCCACCAGCAGATATGTGCCTTCCCGCACCACATTCAGCGAGAGCAGATAGTCGTCGGTGTTAAACCGCATGCCCTGCACACCGGAGGTGGCGCGGCCCATCGGTCGCAGCGCTTCGTCGGTGGCGGAGAACCGGATCGACTGCCCATTGGCCGAGACCAGCAGCAGATCCTCGTCGGCCGAACACAGCACGGCACCGACCAGTTCGTCGCCATCCCGCAGATTGACCGCGACAATTCCGCCGGACCGGTTGGAGTCGAAATCGGTCAGCTTGGTTTTCTTGACTAGGCCCTTGCGGGTGGCCAGCACCAGATACGGCGCGTCCTCGTAACTGCGAATCTGGATGACCTGAGCGATGCGCTCCTCCGGCTGGAAGGCCAACAGGTTCGCCACATGTTGTCCGCGCGCTGTCCGGGACGCCTCCGGCAGGTCGTAGGCCTTGGCCCGATACACCCGGCCCTGCGTGGTGAAGAACAGGATCCAGTCGTGGGTTGAGCACACGAAGAAGTGCCGGACGATGTCGTCCTGCTTGAGACCCGCCCCTTGGACGCCCTTACCGCCGCGCTTCTGGCTGCGATACAGGTCGGTCTTGGTGCGTTTGGCGTACCCGGTTTCGGTGATCGTGACGACGACGTCCTCGCGGGCGATCAGATCCTCGTCGCTGACATCGCCGTCGGCGGCCACGATCCGGGTGCGACGGTCGTCGCCGTGCTTGTCGACGATCTCTTTGAGTTCGTCGCGCACGATGCGGCGCTGCCGCTCCGGTTTGGCCAAAATGTCTTCCAGGTCGGCGATTTCGGCTTCAATCTTGGCCAGGTCGTCGATGATGCGCTGGCGTTCCAACGCAGCCAGACGGCGCAGCTGCATGTCGAGGATCGCCTGTGCCTGGATCTCGTCGACGTCGAGCAACTCGATCAGGCCCTGCCGGGCGATATCGACGGTTTCCGAGGCCCGGATCAACGCGATCACTTCGTCGAGCGCGTCGAGCGCCTTGACCAGACCGCGCAGGATATGGGCGCGCTCGTTGGCCTTGCGCAACCGGTAGGTGGTGCGACGCACGATGACGTCCAGCTGGTGGTCCACGTAATGGCGGATCAGCTGGTCGAGCCGCAGGGTGCGCGGCACACCGTCGACGATCGCCAGCATGTTGGCGCCGAAACTGGTCTGCAGCTGGGTGTGCTTGTAGAGGTTGTTCAGCACCACCTTGGCCACCGCATCGCGTTTGAGCTCGATGACGATGCGCAGCCCGACCCGGTCGCTGCTCTGGTCCTCGATGTTGGAGATGCCGGCGAGTTTGCCGTCGCGAACCTGCTCGGCGATCGAGGTAATGAAATTGTCGTGGTTGACCTGGTAGGGCAACTCGGTGATTACCAACGAGGTTCGGCCGCGGGAATCTTCTTCGATTTCAGCGACTCCGCGCATCCGGATCGAGCCGCGGCCGGTCGCGTAGGCGTCGGAAATGCCTTGGGAGCCGACGATCAACCCGGACGTGGGAAAGTCGGGGCCCTTGACCTTCTTGGTGACCGCCTTCAACGTCGCCTCTTCGTCGGCGTCGAAATTATCCAGGCACCAGAACACTGCTTCCGCCAGCTCGCGCAGGTTGTGCGGCGGGATGTTGGTGGCCATACCGACCGCGATACCGCCCGACCCGTTGGCGAGCAGGTTAGGGAACCGGCTCGGCAGTACCGTCGGTTCCTGCACCCGGCCGTCATAGTTCGGCGCGAAATCGACTGTCTCCTCGTCGATTTCGCGCAGCATCTCCATTGCCAGCGGAGTCAGCCGCGCCTCGGTGTTATGGCTGACAAACCCGTTGGTGATGAAAGCGTGGTCGTCAGTGTCGACCCGCAGGCTGTACACCGGCTGCACGCCGGCGTCGGTGACACTGGCGACTTTGGCGTAGTAGAACCGGCCATCGGTCAGCTCGGTCGCGATCGCTCGGACGTCAGGATCGGCGATGTGGGAAAGGATCTCTGCGCCGTCGCGGCGCCAGCGGGATAACCGATCGATGTTGTGACGATTCAGCCAATCCTTGTCGACCCAGCGGCTGCCGCAGTACCTGCGTATGAATCGCGCCAGCCCGGGGACGTGGTCGGTGTCCATGCCGGCACCCGGTGGCATGGACGACAGGATGCCGACGAGCTTCTCTTGCTTGGCGCCGCCGAAGCCGACTTGGCTGGCGAAGAGCTCGGCTTGAGCGCGGTTGGTGATGACGACCTTGTACTCGCCGACGGCGTGCCGGTAGCGCTTGGACACGACACCGAACTCCAGCAGCATTTGCTGCACGTCTTTAGCAAGCTGTTTGCTCCGCGTCGAGTAGGACACCTGGATTGTGTTGCGCGGCAGTGCTGAGCACGACCCGTCGCCCTCGAACAGCGCTTGTAGGAACACCCGCTTGACCGCGGCGGAGGAGTGCCACAGCCATTCCGGCACATACTTATTCGCCGATCGCTGGCCGCACAAGTCGCCGAGCCGTGACGTCCTCAGCGCGGTGAGGTTCTGGACATCCAGCTCGTGGAGTATCGAGCCGGAGCGGATTGTCCGCGCGGAAACATAGCGCTGGCCGCCCACGACCGCGTCGTACGCAGCAACGACGATGTCGAAGTAGCTGCGGTCGAGGTTATTGAAACCCGCACGCCTGTCCGAGACAAAGCCCTCGCTAATGAGAGCGCCGAGGAGAAGCGCTTCCATCGTCGGCTTCCAGTCGGCGGGGCCGAGTTCCAATGGCGGGGTCCGCTGTAGCACGACATGGTCGTCGGGGCGGATCTCTTCAATCAGCTTCCATAGCAGCGTCGGCACACCACCGACGTCGACCAGGCAAAGCAACGGGTGGTTGGCGGTACCGGTGACCTCGTAGCCTTCGGCAGTTCGCACGGTAAACGTTTCGTGCTCGCCTGAATGGAACAGACGGTCGGCAAGAACGGGGTCGCCGTGCCGGTCGATAACCTTTAACTCGAGAGCGTTATCGGAGTTGGGACGGGCGCCAGAAACGACGTCGCCGATCCGCACTGACTGCCCAAAGGGTAAGCGCACCAACGTATCTCCGGAGGTGCAGTACCGCATGGCCGCTGGCGGGTCGTTGCCGGGCGAGCCGAAGTTGCCTTGACCGTCGACCAGCGGGTAGCGCAGCGACCACGGCTGGGCCATCCGCACCAGGGTGTCGTAGATCGACGCGTCGCCGTGCGGATGGTAGTTGCCCATCGTCTCGGCAACGGAGCGCGCCGATTTCGCGTGACTACGGTCGGGGCGGAACCCGGAGTCGAACATCGCGTAGAGCACCCGGCGGTGTACCGGCTTAAGGCCGTCGCGCACTTCTGGCAGCGCGCGACCGACGATGACGCTCATCGCGTAGTCGATGTAGCTGCGCTGCATCTCGTGCTGGATGTCGACCGGCTCGACGCGATCGGCGGCGTCACCGCCCGGTGGCAGCGTGGTGTCTGTCATCAAATTCCCTTAAACGTCTAGGAAGCGAACGTCTTTGGCATTACGGGTGATGAAACTGCGGCGGGCTTCGACGTCCTCGCCCATCAGGATGGAGAACAGCTCGTCGGCCGCAGCCGCGTCGTCGAGGGTCACCTGACGCAACACTCGCACCGACGGGTCCATCGTGGTTTCCCACAGCTCCTTGGCGTCCATTTCGCCGAGGCCCTTGTAACGCTGGATGCCGTCGTCCTTGTTGATTTTCTTGCCGGCCTTCTGCCCGGCCTCGAGCAAGCCGTCGCGTTCCCGGTCGGAGTACGCGAACTCGGGATCGCTGCGCTGCCACTTCAGCTTGTACAACGGCGGCTGCGCCAAGAACACGTGCCCGTGTTCGATCAGCGGTCGCATGAAGCGGAACAGCAGGGTGAGCAGCAAGGTGGAGATGTGTTGACCGTCGACGTCGGCGTCGGCCATCAGGACGATCTTGTGGTAGCGCAGTTTGGTGATGTCGAATTCGTCGTGAATTCCGGTACCCAGCGCCGTGATGATCGCCTGGACTTCGGTGTTCTTCAACACCCTGTCGATACGGGCCTTCTCGACGTTGATGATCTTGCCACGCAACGGAAGGATCGCCTGAAACATCGAGTCGCGGCCGCTCTTGGCGGAGCCGCCCGCCGAATCACCCTCCACCACATACAGTTCCGACTTACGCGGATCGGTGGAGCGACAGTCGGCGAGCTTGCCGGGCAGCCCACCCAAATCGGTAGCGCTCTTGCGCCGCACCAGTTCTCGGGCCTTGCGGGCGGCGATGCGCGCCTGCGCCGACGACACCGCCTTGTTCACCACGGTCTTCGCGTCGCTGGGATTGGCCTCGAACCAGTGGGTGAGCTGTTCGTTGCAAACCTTCTGCACGAACGACTTGACTTCGGTGTTGCCCAGCTTCGTCTTGGTTTGGCCCTCGAACTGCGGTTCGCTGACTTTCACCGAAATCACCGCGGCCAGACCCTCGCGGATGTCATCGCCGGTGAGGTTGGGGTCTTTGTCCTTGAGCAGTTTCTTGTCTTTGGCGTACTTGTTCACCACCGAGGTCAGCGCCGCGCGGAAGCCCTCCTCATGGGTACCGCCCTCATGGGTGTTGATCGTGTTGGCGAACGTGTGCACCGACTCCGAATAGCCGGCGTTCCACTGCATGGCGATCTCGACCTCATGGCCCGTGCCCTTGCCGGAGAAATCGACGATGCTGCTGTGGATCGAATTCTTGGTGCGGTTGATGTGTTTGACGAAGTCGACCAGGCCACCCGGGTAATGGAAGGTGCGGTGCTTGACCTTCTGCGGAGCATTGCGCTCATCAGCCTGCTCACGCGCTGACTTCGGCGCTTCGGCCGTGTCGCTGACGACCTCGTCCACCACTTCCTCGGCGGCGACCCGTTCGTCGACCAGGTCGATGGTCAAACCCTTGTTGAGGAACGCCATCTCCTGCAGCCGCCGCGCCACCGTCTCGAAGTCGTATTCGGTGGTCTCGAAGATGTCAGGGTCGGCCCAGAAGCGCACCGTCGTTCCGGTCTTCTTGGTCTTCTCACCCTGCTTGATGGTCCCGGGCACCGAATGGTCGTAGAACTGCGCCCACTCGTAGCCGTCGCGGGAGATCTCGACCTCGAGGCGCGTCGACAACGCGTTGACCACCGAAACGCCTACCCCGTGCAAACCGCCCGAGACCGCGTACGCGCCGTCGTCGCCGCCGAACTTTCCGCCGGCGTGCAGCTGGGTCATCACGACGTCGACGGTGGGCATGCCCGTCGAGTGCATCGCTACCGGGATGCCGCGGCCGTCGTCGGTCACCTGGACGCCGCCGTCCTCGAGGATCTTGACGTCCACTTTGGAGGCGAAACCGGCCATGGCTTCGTCCACCGCGTTGTCGACGACCTCCCAGATAAGATGGTGCAGACCCCGCTCGCCGGTAGACCCGATATACATGCCCGGTCGTTTGCGAACGGCCTCCAGCCCTTCAAGAACCTGGATGTCCCCGGCGTCGTACGAATTGCGGGCCTTCTTCTGGGCAGCCACGGTCGGACAGCTCTCCTTGGGGTTAGCGTTGACGCGGTGCAGTTACCGCGCGCTGGTTCTCGGCCAGTCTACCGGTAAGAGCCGACAGCACCGACTCTGCGAGGGCGTTTCTACACAGCTATCCGGCTCGTGCGCGGAATTTTTCACGCTTGGTTGCGTCCTGACGCCTGCCAGACGAACTTGCTTCCTTCTGACGGCCGTGAGCCGATCGTTCCAACTCTCAGCCATAGGTGTCGCGCGGGCCTCGTCCGGCGATGTGCAGCGGGCCTTTCCGCCACGACGGAGCCGTCGGTCCGGTGATTTTCAGCGCGGTCACCACACCGTTTCCGACCTCCGCGGCGATTTTTGCTATCAGCTGGGCCTGCATGATCCGTAGCTGCGTCGCCCAGGCGGTGGATTCGGCCGACACACTCAACACCCCGTCGCGCAGCGCAGTCGGCGTAGCGTGTTCGGCGATCTGCGGACCCACCACCGTCGACCATTGCCCGAACACGGCTCCCTCGGCGACTTGTGCAGACCACCCCCGCTTCTTGGCCACCTCACGCGCCGCCCGGCCCAGCGGCTGCGGATCTCGAGTATCGGGGCCTGGCCCAGACCAGCGCCGGCGGCTGGAGCTGCCGGCTACGCGGCGCACAGCTGGGCCCAACGGCCGGCCGCGCCCGATGTCTTTGCCCTGACTCCGGGCAGCGCCACGGGCCTCCTCCAGGGTGCGCCTGACGAGGTCCATACCGGGTAAGCCGCGGAGGTGTTCCGGCGGACCCGACTCGGCGCCGGTCATGGTTGCACCACCGAGATGCGCCCGTCATCACCGTCGTGCAATGCGATAGTCACCTGGGTGGCATCCCAGTCATGGGGTATGTCGTCGGCGACTGCTGCGGTCACCAGGACTTGCTCCGCCGATGCCGCCGCGGCGGCCAAGGCTCGCCGCCGGGCCACGTCGAGTTCGGCGAACACGTCGTCGAGCAACAACACCGGCTCACCTCCGTCTGCGCGCAGTAATTCGTAGGAGGCCAGCCGCAGCGCCAACGCCATCGACCACGATTCCCCGTGGCTGGCAAAGCCTTTCGCGGGCTGATCACCGAGCCGCAACTCCAAATCGTCGCGGTGCGGGCCAACGAGCGACACCCCGCGTTCCAGTTCGGCGTCGCGCCGCCGGGACATCTCCGCCAACAAGGCGGTTTCGAGGAACCCCGTGTCGATGCCGTCGTCGGGGGAGGTATCGATACTGGTTCGGTAGCCGATCGAAGCCAATCGCGAACCGGGGGCCAACAGCTCGTAGGCCTTCTGGACCTCGGGGGCCAATTCGTTCACCAACTCCATCCGGGCCGCCATCAACTCGGCGCCGCGGGCGGCCAGATGTCCGTCCCAGACGTCAAGGGTGTCCAGCACCCCGCGATCATCTCGGTATCGAGCGCCGGCCGCGGACTTGAGCAACGCTGTGCGTTGACGCAAGACTTTGTCGTAGTCAGCCCGTACCCC
This sequence comes from Mycobacterium kyorinense, assembly GCF_001672775.1. Classification (GTDB taxonomy): domain Bacteria; phylum Actinomycetota; class Actinomycetes; order Mycobacteriales; family Mycobacteriaceae; genus Mycobacterium; species Mycobacterium kyorinense_A. The sequence continues at coordinate 8,173 of NZ_LZKJ01000139.1, forward strand.
CGCGATCCGCGGCCGGCGGACGGTGGCCAAGTCGTCTAGGTAGCGACGGCGGTCGGCGGGGTCGCCGCGGACCAGCGCCAAATCTTCGGGCGCGAACAGCACCGCACGTAAGACGCCCACCACTTCACGGGCACTGCGCACCGGCGTGCGATTGAGCCGCGCCTTGTTGGCGCGCCCAGCTGTTATTTCCAGGTCGACCGCGCATTCCCGGCCGTCGTTGACCACGATTGTCGACACCACCGCCCGCGACGCCCCCACCCGGATCAGCGGCGCGTCGGTGGCCACCCGGTGGGAATTCAGCGTCGACGAATACCACAGTGCTTCAACCAAATTCGTCTTCCCGTAGCCATTGGGGCCGACCAGAACCGTACGCCCGGGTCCCAATTCCAGGTCGGCATTTGCCCACGACCGAAAGTCGTGCAGGCCAAGACGACGCACGTACACGCGACCCCGCTAACCGGGCAAACGGACCGGCATCAACAAGTAGACGTAGTCGGTCACCACGGCAGGGAAGGGACCGTTATCGCTTGGCGCACCGTCATCGGATGCGGGCCGTAACACCGCGGGCCTGCTAGGCGTGGTAAAGCCAAACGAAACCCGTTCCGAATGCAGCGACCCCAGCCCGTCGGTCAGGTAGGTCGGGTTGAATGCGATCGTCAACGGCTCACCGGCGAACTCGACCGGCAGATCCTCTTCCGCGCGCCCGACGTCGTCGGCCCCGGCCGAAAGTCGCAGCGCATCCTCGCTGAATTCCATTCGGACCTGCGCGCCCCGATCGGCGACCAGCGCGACACGTTTGATGGCTTCGGTCAACTCGCTGACTCCGACCGTGGCCACCGCCGTATGTTCGGTCGGCAACAGCTGGCGGAACTTGGGGAACTCGGCATCCAGCAAGCGGGTGGTGCTGCGCTTGCCGTTACCGCTGATCCCGAGCAAGCCATCTTGACCGACTGCGGATCCCGCGCCCAACGACAACCGCACCTCCGAGCCGTCGGTACCGGTCTTGGCGGCCTCTGCCAACGTCTTGGCGGGCACCAGCACCGCGGCTTCAATATCGGGCGTGATCGCCGACCAGGAAAGCTCGCGAACCGCCAACCGGAACCGGTCGGTGGCAGCCAGCACCACCGTGTCACCGGAAATCTCCACCCGGATCCCGGTCAGCATCGGCAAGGTGTCGTCACGGCCGGCTGCGACGGCAACCTGGCCGATGGCTTCAGCGAACAGATCTGCCGACAACGCCCCGGTCTCTTCGGGTAGCGCCGGCAGCGTCGGATAGTCCTCAACAGCCATCGTCGGCAGCGAAAACCTGGCACTTCCGCACGTCAACGACACCCGGGTCCCGTCGACGTGGACGTCCACGGGTTTGTTCGGCAACGCCCGAGTGATATCCGACAGCAGCCTGCCGGATACCAAAACCGTTCCAGGAGAAGCGATTTCAGCGGCGAGTCGGACCTCCGCGGACACTTCGTAGTCGAATCCCGAAATGGTCAGCCCGTCGTCTGAGCCGGTCAGCAGTACACCGGCAAGCACTGGCACCGTGGGCCTAGAAGGCAGATTCCTCGCCACCCACGCCACCGCGTCGGCGAAGTCTTCCCGCACCAGGCGGAACTTCAAGTCAGTGAGGCCGACTCTGGTCGTCGTCGCCACGTCCATAGCGTCCCTTCATCACCTCGAACAAGGTTCATACTCAGCGGCTACTCCCCGGTGACGAACGCCTGTGCATGTAATCCGCCGCGACGGCCCTAACTGGCAGTCGAACAACAACCGTAGAGCGTCTGGCGCCATCTTGAAAGCTAATCGATCGCAATGACACTCGACGCGGCCGCGTTGGCATCCCACGTGTGGAACGGTGCTTCCCCAGGGATCTTTTCGAAGAACAAACTACGAAGAGATACCAGTAACAGTAGTAAGTCCTGTGCAGACTGGGGACGCCACGGCATCAGTGCTGCTGGGGGCGCCGATGGGCTGTGGATGATGCTGCGGACTGCTGTGGGGTTTGTGTGCAGCTGCTGGGGATCATGCGGCTTCTGCACGACATGCCGCAACGCGGCCGGCTCATGCAAACGGGTTGTTCACAGCTGCATACACAGCATCGGAGGCCAAAAAAATTTTCGAAAGTCAGCGCTTGGAGCGCTGGCGGATGCGGGTGGTGAGTTCTTTGACGTGATCGAAGACCTCACGTCGCTCGGCCATCTCGCCGCGAACCTTGCGCTCGGCGTACATGACCGTGGTGTGGTCTCGGCCGAATGCCTGTCCGATCTTGGGCAGCGACAGGTCGGTGAGCTCGCGGCACAGGTACATCGCGATTTGGCGGGACTGGGCCAGCGCGCGCGTCTTCCCCGGCCCGCGGAGTTCCTCGACGGTGGTATCGAAGTATTCAGCAGTGGCGGCCATGATCGTGGCGGCGCTGATCTGCATCGTGCTGGCATCGGCGATCAGGTCGCGCAGGACGATTTCGGCGAGTGCCTTGTCGATCGGAGTCTTGTTCAGCGACGCGAATGCGGTGACGCGAATCAGCGCGCCTTCCAACTCGCGAATGTTGCGTTCGATGCTGCTGGCGATCAGCTCGAGTACATCGTCGGGAACAGCCAGGCGTTCCATCTGCGCCTTCTTGCGCAGGATGGCGATGCGGGTCTCGAGCTCGGGCGGCTGCACATCGGTGATCAGCCCCCACTCGAAGCGGGTCCGCAGTCGGTCTTCCAGGGTTGCCAGCTGTTTGGGCGGGCGGTCGGAAGAGATCACGATCTGCTTGTTGGCGTTGTGCAGCGTGTTGAACGTATGGAAGAACTCTTCCTGGATGCCTTCTTTGCCTTCGATGAACTGAATGTCGTCGACGAGCAGCACGTCGACGTCGCGGTAGCTGCGTTTGAAGGCGACCTTGCGGTCATCGCGGAGTGAGTTGATGAAGTCGTTGGTGAACTCTTCGGTGGAGACGTACTTGACGCGCATGCCGGGGAACAGTCGCTGGGCGTAGTTGCCGGCCGCATGCAGAAGGTGCGTCTTGCCAAGTCCGGACTCACCCCAGATGAACAACGGGTTGTAGGCGCGGGCCGGGGCTTCAGCAATCGCCAGGGCCGCTGCGTGAGCGAACCGATTGGATGCGCCGATGACGAAGGTGTCAAACGTGTAGCGACGGTTGAGGCTGGTGCCGCCGGCAGCCGCCGCGTCGTTGCCGTTGGGCCGTTCGGTGAAGTAAGTCGGCCAGTTTGCGTGCGCGGAGGCGAGTGCTTCGCGATCGTCGTCGACTTCATCGGAGTCGTCCGGCAGCGCTATCGAGTCTGGCTCGTCGTCGGGCGGCGGGGCGATGCGCACACCGAGCTCGACCTGTTGTCCGAGCCGCCGGCTCAGCGCATCGGTGATTTGGCTGCGGAGATGCCGCTCGATCTCGTTTTGCACGAAGCCGCTGGGGACCGACAGCAGAGCAAAGCCTTCGACGATCGTGAGCGGCTGCACCAGGTTCAGCCAGGCCTTTTGCTGGGGTGTCAGCGGTGTGAGGAAGGGTTCGCCGTTGCTGGGGGTGTCGTCGGGGTGGCTTTCGCCGTTGAGCTCAGAGACAACCGCGTTCCAGACGTTCGCAAAACCTGCACCGGGATCATCGCTCAACGACGGATCCCCCTGCTTCGAACTCGAGATACAACCACTAATCGCGCCGACGAACTGTCCACATAGTTATCCACAGGTGTGGACAGGAGGGTCGTCATCGCGGCACTATCTGTCGGCGACGGCATGCGAAATCGGCGCTGTCGACAGCCAGCATTAGGTTGCCTGGGCAGTGGGCCGAACCGCCATCCTCGCTACGTTGTCGGGGACCGTTCCGGTCTGGAACAGCTTGAAAACTGCACCGCCCGAAGCTAACAGTTTTCCGTGCAAGTGCCAACCATTCCGCAACATTCGCCGGCGACCCGATGAGATTGCGACGAGCGCCGTGGCGGGTGTGAAAACAGTGAAGAATTGAGCTCGGGTTGGGTCCCGGACGGGAGCGACCCTCGGGGTGGGGGGCGGTCGCGCGGGAGCAGGTTTGACCCGGAGAGGCCTCGTCAGTACCCTCGAACAGTCGCCCGAAAGTCGGCGATACGGCAGCGATCCGGGACATCCGCCCGGGGCCCGCGCCGGTTACCACCGAGACACAGAGCCTACCGAAGGCTTCGTGCGGGCGATCGCGTCCGACCCACATCACTAAGTGGGCAGAATGCGATGCCAGATGCGACGAGGAGAGAGCCGTGGCGAAGGGCAAGCGGACCTTCCAGCCGAACAACCGGCGTCGGGCCCGCGTGCACGGCTTCCGGCTGCGGATGCGCACCCGGGCCGGGCGCGCGATCGTTTCCAGCCGGCGTCGCAAGGGGCGCCGCTCACTCACTGCCTGACCCTTCCCCAGGTGTCAGAGCGGTGCTTCCCGCGCGCAACCGCATGACGCGGTCCGCAGATTTCGACGCGACGGTCAAGCACGGACGGCGAGCCGTGCAACCCGACGTCGTAATCCACGCCCGGCAGGGTCCGCCCGCGCCGTCGGCGAAGATCGGGTTGATCATCGCGAAATCGGTTGGCTCCGCAGTGGAACGGCATCGGGTGGCGCGCCGGTTGCGGCATGTGGCGCGAGCGGTGTTACCCGACTTGGACGATGTTGACCAGGTGGTGATCCGCGCGCTGCCCAGCAGTCGGCATGCGATCTCGCCGCGGCTAGAGCAGCAACTGCGCACCGGGTTAGAGCGGATCCGCCAGGCGACAGGACCAGGGCGGTGAAGGCGGTGACCAGCCGACTCGGCAGGACCGGCGCGATGACAGCACGCGGGCTGATCTTCTTGATCCAGCTGTACCGGCATATGGTGTCGCCGCTGCGACCGGCGACCTGCCGGTTCATCCCGACCTGTAGTCAATACGCCGTCGAGGCGCTGGCCGAATACGGCCTGCTGCGGGGGAGCTGGCTGGCTGCAGCCCGGCTGGTGAAGTGCGGACCATGGCATCGGGGAGGATGGGATCCGATACCTGAGCGCCGGACAGTTCCGGCCCAGATGGGGCATGCCAACGGCGCCCCAGTGAAGCAAGGGGAGAGTGCGTCCGTTGTCCTTTGATCTGTTCAGCCTGGACATCTTCTACTACCCGGTGTCCGCGATCATGTGGGTCTGGTACAAGGCGTTTGCCGCGGTGCTGGGCCCCTCGAACTTCTTCGCATGGGCGCTGTCGGTGATGTTCCTGGTGTTCACCCTGCGCGCAATCCTCTACAAGCCGTTCGTCCGGCAGATCCGCACCACCCGTCAAATGCAGGAGCTGCAGCCACAGATCAAGGCGCTGCAGAAAAAGTACGGCAAGGATCGCCAGCGGATGGCGGTGGAGATGCAGAAGCTGCAACGCGAGCATGGCTTCAACCCGATCCTCGGCTGCCTACCGATGCTGGCCCAGCTCCCGGTGTTCCTCGGGCTGTATCACGTGCTGCGCTCGTTCAACCGGACGACGGGCGGGTTTGGGCAGCCGCACTTGTCGGTGGCCGAGAACCGGGCTACCGGCAACTACGTGTTCACCCCGGCGGATGTCGCGCATTTTCTGGACGCCAACCTTTTCGGCGCGCCGATCGGCGCGTTCATGACCCAGCGCACCGGGTTGGACGCGTTCACCGAATTCAGTCGCCCAGCCGTCATTGCGGTGGGCCTGCCGGTGATGATCCTCGCGGGGGTGGCAACCTACTTCAACAGCCGTGCGTCGGTTGCCCGACAGAGTCCCGAGGCCGCAGCCAATCCGCAGACCGCGATGATGAACAAGCTTGCGCTGTATGTCTTTCCGCTCGGTGTGGTGGTCGGTGGGCCATTCCTGCCGCTGGCCATCATCCTGTACTGGTTTTCCAACAACATCTGGACCTTCGGTCAGCAGCACTACGTGTTCGGGATGATCGAAAAAGAGGACGAAGCGAAAAAGCGCGAGGCATTGGAGCGCCGTGCGGCCAATGCGCCGGCGCCCGGCGCCAAGCCGAGGCGCCCCGCTAAGTCTGCGCCGGGCGGTGCAGCGGAGTCGGCGAAGGCCGCGACCGAGGAAGCGCCAGCGGCGTCGAGCGCCGAACCCAACGGTGAGGCAACCGACTCCAACCGGTCGAAGGCCAAAGCGGGTAAGGCCAATCAACCGACGCGCGATGGCAATTCGCCCAGCCGGACGCCGCGTCCGGGGGCCAGACCGAAAAAGCGGAAACGGTGACCGCGCTGCGTGACGATTGACGGCAACGAACAACACCACCGCAGGACTTGTGAACTAGCCGGGTGAAGAAGCAGCCCCTGGCGGACTGGAAGAGAAAGAGGCAGGCATGACCGACGCCGACACAACCGAACGCGAAGCCAACGAAGAACTGGTGCAGGACGATACGACCGCGGAAAGTGGGGCCGAAGCGGACGCGGATCTGGAGGAGAGGCTGGTTGCCGAGGGCGAAATCGCGGGCGACTATCTCGAAGAGTTGCTGGACTTGTTGGACTTCGACGGCGACATCGACCTCGATGTCGAGGGCAGCCGGGCCGTGGTCAGCATCGACGGCAGCGACGACCTGAACAAACTGGTGGGCCGCAAGGGCGAAGTCCTCGACGCGCTACAGGAGCTGACGCGGCTGGCGGTGCACCAAAAGACCGGTGTGCGCAGCCGCCTCATGCTCGACGTCGCCAGCTGGCGCCGGCGGCGTCGCGACGAGTTGGCGGCGCTCGGCGATAAGGTCGCTCGACGCGTGCTCGAGAGCGGGGAGCGAGAAGAGCTCGCACCGATGACGCCGTTCGAACGAAAGATCGTCCACGACGCGGTAGCGGCAGTCCGCGGCGTTCGCAGCGAAAGCGAGGGCATCGAACCGTCGCGACGGGTCGTCGTCCTGCCCGAGTGACGACGCCCGGGAAAGTTACAGGCGTGTAGTTCGCGGCGCGGCCCAGGCCCCAGAACCGGAGGAATGTTTCACGTGAAACATGTCGACGTGGCCGCGCCGCCGCCGGCCGCCGCGACAATTTTCGGTCCTCGGCTCGCCGTCGCTCAGCGCTATGCCGAACTGCTGGCGGGAGCCGGCATCGAATGGGGGATGGTCGGGCCGCACGAGGTCGACCGGCTCTGGGAGCGCCACCTTCTCAACAGCGCGGCGGTCGCGGAGCTGCTAGAACCCGGGGAACGACTCGTCGACATCGGCAGCGGCGCTGGCCTACCAGGACTCCCGCTCGCGATCGCCCGACCCGACCTGCAGGTGGTGTTGGTCGAATCGCTGCAACGCCGGGTTGATTTTCTGCAAGCGGTTGTGGCCGAACTCGGACTCGATGTCGAAGTGGTGCGCGGGCGGGCGGAGGAGGCGGCGGTGCGCGATCGCGTCGGCGGCAGCGACGCCGCAGTGTCCCGAGCCGTCGCGGCGTTGGACAAGCTGACTCGGTGGAGCCTGCGGCTGGTGCGCCCGGGCGGCCGGATGTTGGCCATCAAAGGAGAGCGGGCCGACGAAGAAGTCTCGCGGCACCGGCGTGTGATGAGCGGGTTAGGCGCCGCGAATGTGAGGGTGGTGAAATGTGGCGTGAACTACTTGACTCCGCCCGCAACCGTGGTGGTGGCGCAGCGCGGAACGCCGACGCCGTCGAGGCATCGGCCGCGCCCGCCGTCGCACCGGTCCAACCGGGACAAGAGGGAGGCGTTATGACCGCGCCACGCGGACCGGCTGCGCGCGACTCCGGAGCCACCCGGGCGGCAGCGTCGAATGTTTCACGTGAAACGTCGTCGGAATTCGACACCCCGATCGGGGCTGCCGCAGAGCGAGCCATGCAGGTTCTGCACACCACGCATCCGCGATTGCAGCGGCCCGCCAACCGCCGACTGTTCACCATCGCCAATCAGAAGGGCGGGGTCGGGAAGACCACGACAGCGGTCAACCTCGCGGCGGCCCTGGCCATCCAAGGCCTCAAAACGCTTGTCATCGACCTCGATCCGCAAGGCAACGCTAGCACGGCGCTGGGGATCGCCGAGCGCCACTCCGGCACCCCGTCGTCCTACGAGGTGCTGCTCGGCGAAATCCCGCTGCGTGACGCGCTGCGGCGAAGCCCCCACAGCGAGAGGCTGTACTGCGTACCGGCCACTATCGACTTGGCCGGCGCCGAAATCGAGTTGGTCAGCATGGTGGCCCGGGAGAACAGATTGCGGACCGCGTTGGCCGAGTTGGATAACACCGACTTCGACTACGTCTTTATCGATTGCCCGCCGTCGCTGGGGCTGCTGACCATCAATGCGCTCGTCGCCGCTCCCGAGGTGTTGATACCGATCCAGTGCGAGTACTACGCCCTGGAGGGAGTGTCGCAGTTGATGAACAACATCGAGATGGTGAAGGCGCATCTGAACCCACGCCTGGAGGTGACCACCGTCGTCCTCACCATGTACGACGGTCGGACCAAGCTTGCCGATCAGGTCGCCGACGAAGTACGGCGGTACTTCGGCAGCAAGGTCTTGCGGACGGTGATCCCGCGCAGCGTCAAGGTGTCCGAAGCGCCCGGCTACAGCATGACCATCATCGATTACGATCCCGGTTCGCGGGGGGCCATGAGCTATCTCGACGCCAGCCGTGAACTCGCCGAGCGCGACCGACCACCATCCGCGAAGGGACAAGCACGAGCCGCCGGCGACGATGCAGAACGAAGTGATGAGGAGCGGCACACATGACTCAGCCGTCACGACGGAAAGGCGGCCTGGGCCGCGGTCTGGCCTCGCTGATCCCGACCGGGCCATCGGAAGGCGAAACCGGGACGACCGACCTGGGACCACGGATGGGTGCGGCAGCTGCCGATGTGGTGCTCGGCGGCCCGACCGGCGCGGCGCCGGCCGGCATGGGCGCGGTGTACCGAGAGATCGACCCGGCGCTCATCGAGCCGAATCCGCGCCAACCCCGGCAGGTTTTCGACGACGAGGCGCTCGCCGAACTGGTGCACTCGATCCGCGAGTTCGGTCTCATGCAGCCGATCGTGGTCCGGGCGCTGGACGCGACGACGGATGGCCCGCGCTATCAGCTGGTGATGGGGGAGCGGCGGTGGCGCGCCGCCCAGGAAGCCGGAATGACGGCCATCCCGGCGATCGTGCGGGAGACCGGCGACGACAATCTATTGCGCGATGCGTTGTTGGAGAACATCCACCGCGTGCAGCTGAACCCGCTGGAAGAGGCGGCCGCCTACCAGCAGCTGCTCGACGAGTTCGGTGTCACCCACGACGAACTCGCCGCCCGGATCGGACGATCCCGTCCGCTGATCACCAACATGATCCGGCTGCTGCGTTTGCCCATCGCCGTCCAGCGACGCGTTGCAGCCGGCGTGCTGTCAGCAGGCCACGCCCGGGCGCTGCTGTCGCTGGAGGGCGGGTCGGACGCTCAAGAAGAACTTGCCGCCCGGATCGTCGCCGAGGGTCTGTCGGTGCGCGCCACGGAGGAAGCGGTCACCCTGGCCAATCGCGGTGACGCCGGCAAGCCGACACCGCCGCGGCGCAAGCCAATTCAGATGCCGGGACTTCAAGATGTTGCTGAGCGGCTGTCGAGTGCCTTCGACACGCGGGTCACGGTCAGCCTCGGCAAACGCAAGGGCAAGATCGTCGTCGAGTTCGGGTCGGTGGACGATCTGCAGCGGATTGTGGACCTGATGAATTCGTCGAATCCGTGAATCACCACCCGCAGTAGTTACGTCACTGTGACATTGCCGTGACCGGGGCCGCAGATCAGCGCGGCGATCGAGCCAATCATGCTGTGCGCCAGCATCTTTCATTCGCATGCCGGCTGCTACGGCGTATCCGTGTCGATACCCGCCCGGCGGGGGCCGATTCTCTTATCCTGGGTACGTCAATTGCGTCTGTCAGCTCCGCGACGATGCGGGCCTGCTCGGGGTACTCTCGCCTGCGAGGGGGCGGGGTACTACCCGATCGCGAGGAAGCCCGATCACCATGGCGGCGCCGCACCAAGGTCCAGGAGTCTAGTGTCAGCTCGAATCACGCCGCTGCAGCTCGAGGCGTTCGAGCAGCTTCCCAAGCATGCGCGTCGGTGCGTCTTCTGGGAGGTGGACCCGGCGACTCTGGGCAAAGAAGAGCATCTCGCCGACCCGGAATTCGAGAAGGAAGCCTGGCTGTCGATGGTGATGCTGGAGTGGGGCTCGTGCGGCCAGGTCGCGATGGCGATTCCGTCGGAGTCTGGCCCGAGCGAACCGCCGTGCATGGGCTACGTACTTTATGCGCCGCCGCGGGCGGTGCCCAGGGCGCGCCGCTTTCCCACGGCCCCGGTGTCGGCTGACGCAGTGTTGCTCACGTCGATGGGTGTCGAGCCGGGGCGCAATGCCGACGACTTGCCCTACAGCCTCATTGCGCGAGTGGTCGACGAGTTGATGCGCCGCGGAGTCCGGGCGCTGGAGGCCTTCGGCCGCACCTCTGAGGTCGCGGAGCTGCTCACCTCGCAGGCTGCCGACCCTGATCTGCGGCCGGTGCTGGAGGCGCTGGGCGATTGTTCGGTCGACCACTGTGTGATCGGCGCCGACTTTCTGCGTGATGCGGGTTTCGTTGTGGTGGCACCGCACCGCTACTTTCCGCGGCTGCGACTCGAGCTGGACAAGGGCCTGGGCTGGAAGGCGGAGGTTGAAGCGGCCCTCGAACGGCTACTCGAGAATGCCCAGCTGCAGCAGCCGGTGGCAGCCGGCTCCTCGATTACGAGCCGCTGAGCCTGCTGGCCTGTTCCACCGACAACTCGTGAGCAAGCAGCTCGGCGAAAGTGAAAGTGCCGGTGGGCCGGTCGTTTTTGCCTAGCAGATACAACCGCTTGACCGCGGCGAGAACCCCTTCGGCGATCGCATCTCGGGTCTGCGTCGTGACCAGCATGCCGCGATCATGCGGGTTGGTGATGTAGCCGACGTCGACCTGAACCGTCGGCATCCTGGTCAGCCGCAGCAGGTCCCAAGTGCGCCCGTGGGTGCGACAGTCACGTAAACCGGTACGCGCCACCACTTCTCGCTGAATGAAGTCGGCGAGGTTGCGACCGATCGTGGATACCGAGCCGTGCGAATTACCGAAGTGGAAAGAAGCCACGCCGTTAGCCGAGGGGCTGGTCTGGGTGGCGCAGCGCAGGCTGATCATCAGGTCGGCGCCGACGGCGTTGGCGGTGGCGGCGCGTTCGGCGTCCGACGGGCTGCGGTTGGGTGGCCGCGACAGAAATGTCTCCATGCCGATGGCCGTCATCCGGCCTTCGAGCCGACTTGCCAAGTCCCACAGGACATCCGCTTCACTGATCGGCCCCGCAGCGTCGTGCGCGAGCAGCCCGTGGTCAGCACCGCCACGCCCCGGGTCGATGATGATCCGCTTGCCCGACAGCTTCGGGCCAGAGCTACGCACCAGCTCTTCCTCGCGGATGGCGTGCGGCGATCCGCCGCTAACTCGCGCGGAGAGAAAGTACAAGGAACGCAACGTTTCTGGGCCGCAGATGCCGTCGGCGTACAGTCCGTACTCGCGTTGGTATGACATCAAAGCGTTGTGTGTCTGCAGCCCGAAGTAGCCGTCGACCAAGCCGGTGTAGAAGCCAAGGTCCTGCAACCGAGATTGCAGCGTGGCGACGTCGTCACCGTACATCGGTGCGCCGAATTGGTGATGCAGCGTGCGGGCGCCGAGCCGATAGGACGCTTCTTTCAGCGCGCGGTAGGTAGCCTCGCCGACGGCGCCGTCCACCAATAGGCCGCGGTGCTGCTGGAATGCCCGGACTGCCTGATCGAGCTCCTCGTCGAACAGGTCGAGGGCGATGTGTTGGCCGGTGGTGATGTCCTCATCGGGACTGTGTAGATGGCCCAGCGCGGCCAGCGCAGCCCGGATCTCGGTGACCGCTGCGCTGCGGTCACCACAGCGCAGCGCGTCGCCGGCACCGCGGTGCGGAGTCGACATTCCAGGGGGCCTCCGGTAAGCCAGTGTGAATATCCCTGCCAGGGCTCGACAGGCTTGGCGGTATTGTCGCAGACCCTCACCGAATTCGAGAAAACACCAGGCAAACCGTTATCAGGTGTGGCGAACCGGACTTTCGTTACTGGGAGTCAGGCACCACGTCGGAAATTTCACGTAATAGTGCCGCTTTGCCCTTGGCGCCGACGATCCTTTTGACCGGCTGACCGCCCTGAAACAAGATCAGCGTCGGGATCGAGACCACTTGGAAGTCGCGCGCGGTTTCGGGGTTGGCGTCCACGTCGAGTTTGGCGACGGTGAGCTGTCCCGCCTTTTCCGCCGCGATCTCCTCGAGCACCGGCGCAACCATCCGGCACGGACCGCACCAGGTAGCCCAAAAGTCAACCAGCACAGGGCTATTGCTGGATAGCACGTCCGTTGCGAACGTGGCGTCCGATACCTCCACGGGGGTGCCGGTGTTCGGGGTCATCGGGGTGCTCCAATCATCTCGCTGCTGCCGGCGGCTCCGGTGGCCTTGGTCTGTTCGGGCTGGTCGGGATCGTCGTGGTCGGCCAGCCAGCGTTCGGCGTCGATCGCCGCGGAGCAGCCGGTGCCGGCGGCGGTCACGGCCTGGCGGTAGGTGCGGTCCACCAGGTCGCCGGCCGCGAACACACCGTCGAGCGAGGTGTGGGTGGTGTTGCCCCGCACCAGCACGTAGCCGTCGGGGTCGAGGTCGACGGCACCGCGCACCAACTCGGAGCGCGGGTCGTGGCCGATCGCGACGAAAACCCCGGTCACCGCCAGGTTGGATTCCGCGCCGGTGGCGGTGTCGCGCAGCCGCAGCCCGGTCACGGTGGTGTCTCCCTCGACGGCGACCACCACGCTGTTGGTCAGGAAGCGGATCTTGTCGTTGCTGCGGGCCCGGTTGAGCATGATCTTGGAGGCGCGGAACTCGTCGCGGCGGTGCACGATCGTGACGCTGCGGGCGAACCGGGTCAAGAACGTGGCTTCTTCCATCGCCGAGTCGCCGCCGCCGATGACGGCAATGTCCTGGTCGCGGAAGAAGAACCCGTCGCACGTCGCACAGGAGCTCACACCGCGGCCCAACAGCTCTTGCTCGCCGGGCACATGCAGGTAGCGGGCGGCCGCACCCATTGCCAGGATGACGGCGCGCGCCTGGTGGGTCTCCCCATCGGCGGTGACGACGGATTTGACCGGACCGTCCAGCGACACCGCTTCGACGTCTTCCATCCGCAAATCGGCGCCAAATCGCAGCGCCTGCTCGCGCATCTGGTCCATCAGCTCCGGACCGGTGATCCCGTCACGAAATCCCGGATAGTTCTCCACCTCGGTCGTCGTCATCAACGCGCCGCCGAACGAGGTGCCTTCGAACACCAGCGGCGCCAGCTGTGCGCGTGCGGTGTACAGCGCGGCGGTGTATCCGGCCGGCCCCGAGCCGATGATGATCACGTCGTGAAGAGGGGTGGTCTCAGTCATGGGAGCCTTTCAAGGACGTCAAGCCGGGTTCAGACACTCGAACGCCAGGGTAGGCGGTGATGTTCCCAGCGCATTCGTGGCGATCGCCAGCGCGGCGAATGGGGGTGCCGGGGGTACCTCCCGCTTGCGGGGGACGGGTCGCCACGCATCCTACCGAGGCCGTGGGACAACCCGGTCGGCCAGCAGCCCGGTGTTCGCTGAGTTACAGCTCGGAGCCACCGCCAGCGCCCGCACCGTGTCGGGGGTGTCGCCCGCTAGTACCAGAAGCACGCCGGGATGCCCGGTTATCTGGATCGGCTGAGCGCCCAGGACCGCTGCCGATGCCGGATAGCCCAGACCACTTAGGCAGGTGGCGCGTCGTCCGGGATCGACCAGTGGACCGTAGTCCGGCGCCGCGTCCAGCAGGGCGAGGATCTGGGCGTCGGACAAGGGGATCATCGCCGGGGGCCGCGACACGGTGATGTGTTGGGCGGTGGTCGGGCTGGTCGGGGCGGGTGCCGGCGCGGCGATCAGAGCAGCGGTCCCGAGCCCGACCGCGGTGGCCGCGGCTGCCAAGCCGGCGACGGCGGCGACCACTCGCGCCGGACGAGCGCCCGGCCTGGCGGCGTGGGCAGGGCGGTCGGGGAGGCCGGCGCGGCGCAGTGCGGCGCCGATGCCGGCCACAACAGCGGGCGGAACTTCCTCGTGGGCGGACGTGCCGGCACCCAGCGTCGCGACGTCGTGGCGCACCCGGTTCAACGCATCCAATGTGCGCCCGGCCGCTGGATCCGTCCGAAGGCGGTCGCGCACCCGCGCAGCGGTGTCGGCGTCGAGCAAGCCTGCCTGCAGGTCGGCTAGTAGTTCCGTCGTCAGCGGCAGCTCGATCGCAGCATCGTCGTCGCTCATCGGCCTTAGTGTCCGCCATGTGCCGGTCAACGGCCACGGGTCGGGTCAGCCTGCCGAGCGGTCGGCGGCCGGATCCAGATAGCCAAGCGACGCGGCAAGGCGGGCCCGACCACGGGCGCATCGGCTTTTGACGGTGCCGGTTGCCACCCCCAGCAGCTTGGCGGTGTCGGCGACGGAGTAGCCGTGCATGTCGACGGCGACCACCGCTGCCCGCTGCTCGACGGGCAGTCTCATCAGCGCGCGCCGCACCGCGATGGCGGTCTCCACCTGCCCGGTGCGATCAGCCACCGGGTAGACGTCCTCGAGGGGCGCGGTGGGATGCGACTTGTTGCGCCGCAGTCGGTCCAGGCATGCGTTGACCACGATGCGGTGCAGCCAGCTGCTGACCGCGGCGTCGTGCCGGAAAGCCGCGGCGCCGCGGTGAGCGGAAAGCATCGCGTCCTGCAACGCATCGGCGGCGTCTTCGGGATTGCGGCTGGTGAACCGGGCAAGCTGATACAGCTGTCGGTGGTGGCGGGAGAAGAGCTCTTCGAACGCGTGGCGGTCACCGGCGACGTGGTCGGCCAGCAGTTCGGCGTCGCTGCGTTCGCGCCGCATCCGGTAGCCGAAACCCACGGCCGGACAGTAACTTATCGGCCGATGCGCGGCACTTCACCCGTTCGCCGGGTCAGGAAGCCGCCTGCACGGTGATCTCGGAGATGACCGCTTCGCTCTTACCGTCAGTGGTTCCCAGAGTGGAGATCCACACCAGCAGGTTCGACGTCGGCGACGACGCATTGACCTTAATGCTGTTGTGGCCCGGGTGCAGCGAGACCGGTTCGGTCAGCGCGGTGGTGTCCTCCAGCTTGGCGGGCGTCGCCGTCGACGACGATCGGATTTGAACCTTGGTGCCCGTGGAGGTGAGGTCGACGGTCACCGTGCCCACGGTGGTGGGTTTGGGTAGCTGTAGCAGCAGTCCGACACCGTTCTTGAAGCTGGGGAATGGCACTGCGTCGGTATAGATGTCGGTCGCCCAGGACGTGGACGGGTTGCCGTCGATGGCCTGCCCGGCCTGGCTCGGGTTGTCGGCGTCGCCTCCAGGCGAAAAGACGGTCGCCCGTGAGGGTTTGACGGTGCTGCCGGCCGCTGCAGAACCGCTCGACGAGGCCGAGGACGACGACGGCCCGTTGAGGCCAAGCTGGTCCTTGTCCAGGCCACCGCCGAGATCGCCGAAGATCCGGCCCAGCACCGACGCCAGCACCAGCAGCGCCACCACGATGATGGCGACGCCGGCCCCGACGCCGATCATCACGTTGCGACGGCGACGGAGTTGGGCCTCTTGGTCTTCCTGCGTGGGCGGTCGGCCGCGGGCCGGCCGCCCAGTTCCGGGGACCGGTTCGTCGATCGGAGTCAGCAAGTCGGTACGGTCAGCGACTGCCGTCGCCTGCTGGAGCAGATTCAAAAGTGTTGCCGCGCTGCGTATCCCGCCGTCACCTTGGAGCGAATGGGTAGCGGCCGCGGAGATCTGGAAGGGGATGTCGCGGTTGATCACGCGGGGTTCGACCGGCTGGCCGGCTCGGTCCCGCTCGGCCGGGGGCAGCCCGCTGCGCATTCCGGACTCCGGCAACGGCCACCGGTTGACCAGCAGGGCATACAGCGCCGCGCCGATTCCGCGGATATCGGCATCCGGAGTCGCCTTGGGCATGGTCGCCGGAAATGCCAACACCACGTCGCCCTCGATGCTGACCCGCACTCGGCTGGGGTGGTCGACCGATAACGCGACCCCGGCATGATGAGCGGCCTCGGCGGCGCTGGCCAGCGTTTGCATCGCGCGCGCCGCACCAACCGGAGACGGTGACGTGTTGGCCACCTCCTGCAACGACCCGCCCCGGATCCACTCGGCGACCACCAGCCCGCCGCTGCCGGAATCGACAACGTCGAGCACCCGCGCGACACCGGGGTTGTCGATTCGGCTCAGCCGCAGCGTGCGGGACAGGATTTCGCGTACTTCGCCGTCGGGCAGGACCCCGTCGGGGTCGACGAACGTCAGCGCCACCTGCCGATCCAGCGCGGTGTCGAGCGCCTGCCAAAACTGCAGCCCGGGTGCGCCGCCGTGGAACACCAGCAAGCGGTAGCGGCCGCCGCTGATGCTGGCGCCCGGCACCAGGTGGACCTCGTCTTGAGCCGCGGGCCGTTCGGCCGCTCTGTCGCGGGGCGCGTCGAACTCGGCCGGTTCTGCATCGGCGGCGTGGTCGGCGGCCGCACGGCCCGAATCTGTGGAGGAGCCGCCGTTGGAGTCCTTGGGCGGGACGGGCGCCGAAACGGTATCGACGGGAAGATCGGGCGGGATGTCCGGCTGGAAGTCGTCGGCGGACGGCGACGATGCGGGCCGCGCAGTGGCCCGAGAAGGAGCCGGACCATCAGACTCCGACGGCGACGATGCGGGCCGCGCAGTGGCCCGAGAAGGAGCCGGACCATCAGATCCGGACTGCCGCGGCCGGTCCGGCTCTGAGCCGGCTTTGGATGCAGTGCTGTCCGATGGGCCGTCGGTCACCTCCGGTCCTTTCCGCATGCCCGCTCCGGTCACCCGCTCCGGAGGCCCGCGCCGGATGGGTTCCCGAACCGGATGCCCCCCCGTCGTGAACGAATTCCTTTGCTCAGAGTACGGGACCGTGCCCTGGCCGGGCAGCTGATCGTGTCGCGCGGATCGGCCCGTCTTGGCGCCGGCGCCGAGCCAGCCGCGGATCCTGGCGAGCGCGGCCTGCGCCTCGGGCACCTGCGCGCGCAACATCACGACGGCAATGATCGGGGCCATAATCATCGCGACTACGAACAGCCGGAGCAGCGATCCGGCGCCGCCACCGTAGGCCGTCAACTTTTCCAGCCCAAGCAGCCGATCGGCCGCATGAGCCACCAATCCGGACAGCAGCGACGCTGCGATCGTCACCAGGATTGTGCGCGCCTCGCCGGCCCCGATCAGATGCCCGCCGGGCGGGCGCAGGGCGTTGCGCAGCAGGAAATACCCGACGATCGCGCCGGCCAGAAATCCCAGGCCGTTAGCCAGCCCCAGGTAGCCTGCGACCAGCTCGCGGTTGGCGGTGAGGTGCGGCGCGAGCAGCGAAGCCACGATTTTGACGGTCGTGATGACGAGAATGACCGCGATGGGTGTCCAGGGCTGCTCACGCGCGTAGAAAACCCGTAGCTGCAACAGCACCAGCGCGTAGGGGATCAGCGTGAATGCCGACAATGCGATGGCCGCCCCCAGATAGCCGGCATCGACTTCGCCGAAACGTCCATAGGCGAACAGCGCGCTGCCGATGGCCGGGCCGCCGACCGTCATGAACGCCACCGCCGGAATCAGCGTGATCATCGTCAGCCGGGTGGCCAGCGACAAATCGGCCAGCACCGCCCCGGTGTTGTCGGCGGCCGCGTTGCGGCTCAGCCGCGGCATCACCACGGTCAGCACCGTCACGCCGATCATGCCGAACGGCAGCATCAACACCAGCCAGGTGTAGTTGTAGATCGCCGGGCCGGAAGCCGCTGCGGTGCTGGCGATCTGGTTGCCGACCACCAAACCGAGCTGGCTGATCAGCACGTAGAACACCATCGCGGCGGCCATTGCGCCGAAACGCTTGAGCCGCTGGTCGATTCCCCACAACGGACGCAGGCTGATGCGCTGGCGCCGGATCGCCACCAGCAGCACCGCGGTCTGCGCGACGACCCCCAACGTCGTACCGATGCCCAGAACCAGCAGCTTGGCGTTGCCCATCCGTACCGGGTCGACCGACAACTGGCCGGGCACCGCAAGGTAGACGCCTAACGTGACGATCGCGACGAGGTTGTTGACGACGGGTGCCCACGCGGGAGGCCCGAACACGTTGCGGGTGTTCAGGATTGCCATGAACACCGACGAGAGGCCGTAGAAGATCACCTGCGGCAACAGCAGATAAGCGAATGCGGTGGTGAGCGCTTCGTTGACCTGCGGGTCCCGGCCGAGCATCAGCCGCACTAGCAGCGGTGCGGCGGCCACCGACAGCAGCGTGGTGACCAGCAGCAGCGTGGTCGCCAACGTGACCAGGCGGCGGACGAACGTCCGGCCGCCATCGGCGTCGTCCTGCTCGGCGCGGGCCAGCACCGGAACGAAGATCGCGGTAAAGGTGGCCTCCAACACCAGTGCCGCGACCAGGTTGGGCAGCTGGTTGGCCACCGAGAACGCGCTCGACAGCGCCGCGCCGAGGATTGCGGCCAGTAGCACGATCCGCGCGAAGCCGGTGACGCGGCTGATCAGCGTCGCGAGCGCCATCCCCCAGGACCGCGACACCAGCGCTGCGTCGGAGAGTTCGGCCCGTGGTTGCCGCGGTGGCTGCGCCGGGGGTGGCAGCCCCGGTGGGGGAGGCGCGGACCCCCGCGTCGGTGGCTGTGCCGGTGGCGGCACCCGCCGGCCGCCGGACCTCATACCGGGCGCTCTTCGTCGACGAGGTCTTTGGCCGCAGCGTGTTTCGCGGCCAGCCGCGCATCGGCGGGTTCGGGCGGCTCGGGTGGACGGTCCAAGTCGGCACGGTCGGGCTGACCGCGGAACCGGTGCCACAGCCGTCGACCCGCCAGCGCCACCAGCACCGCCGCGGCAGACAACGTAATTGCGAACAGCACTTTGCCGTAGGCGTTGGAGTGCACCGAAAGCCGCACCGGTTCACCCAGCGCCACGCCTTGGGGGGTGTGTAGCGACACGTCGATCGCGACGCGCTGGGTGAAGTTGACTTCGATGGGCACCCGCAGCGGGAGATACCCCGGCGGGAGTTCGATCTCGCCGAGGTCGGTCACTGTCATTCCCGGTGGCGCATCCACCTGAAGCCGCACCCGGATAGGGACTGCCAGACCGTTGTGCAGTGCCAGCGGCAACGGGCTGTGCTCGGTGGCCAGCGTGTAGGACCCGCCCGGGTTGACGATCGTGACGGCGCCGAACAGGTCATCGATGGAGTTGCCGGCGATCTCCAACCGGTGATGGGCCAGTCCGTTGCGGGTGTCCGGTCGCTCCGATTGGCTGACTGCGCGCAGCATGTCCTCACGCAGCGGAGCCGTGTAGCCAGTTCCGCTCAACCCGGTTCGGGCATCGGTCGTCAGGGCTGAGGTCAGATCACGCAGGCGGCCCATCTCGCGGGACATCTGGGCGATCACCTGGTCGTCGAACCGGCCGCGCTGAGTTGCGTCGGCAGTTGGCGGTCGGGGCGCGCTGGTGTCGGCCGCAGCCTCGGCGATCAGCGCCGGTAGCGGGCGCGGCGCGGCCAGCCCGGAGCGCACCGCGGTGGCCAACGTGGTCAGGATTGCGCCCGCGTCATCGGATTGCAGGGTCCACGTCGTCGGCGGCAACAGAATCTCGGTGCGCTGTTCGAGGTCAGGCCGAAGCCCCCGCCACAGCATCGACCCCAGCGCATCTTGGCGGCGGGCGGTGCTGGAGTCGTGCCGGAGTCGCACCGCCAGCGCCGGGTCGAGATAGGTCGGTGCGATCGGGTCGGTGCCGGCGGCCGCCAGCGCTGCGCCGACCGTCGGGTCGAACGGCGCGGTGACCACCTGCGCCGACACCCGGTATGCGGCGGTGTCTGCGGTCGCGGGTGCGCCGGTAGCCGAGTCGGCTGCCGAGAAGTCTGCGGCGGCAACCGCCACGGTCTCGGTGTCGCCGCTGAGCAAATCTACGGTGCGGCGGGTCAGCGGACCGTCGGCGATCAGCGTGGCACCGCGAACCGACATGACTCCCAGGATCTGGTCGACGATGTCACTGCTGGTAGTGGTGGCGATGGCGCTGAGGCTGTCATCGCCGACGCGTTGCAGGGCGTCGAGATCGGCTTGGGCGTAGGGGATCGCGGTGACACACGTTCGGCGAGCCAACGCGCGTAACCTGTCGAGCCAGCCCGCGGCTGCGGCCTGGCCGGTGCCTGGATGCGCGGGGGCGCCCGGGCCGGCTTTGTCGGGGGCGTCGGCGACGACATAGCCACTGGTCATCGCATTGACAGTGACCAGCAGGTCTGGGTCGACGGCCAGGCACAGCGAACGGCCGACCGCGCCGTCGGGATCGACGTCGCGGCTGGTTGCGAACTCGGCGGCGGACAGCAGGATATCCAGCCGTCCGCCGGTGGCCAGCTCGGTCGCCAGCTCGTCGTCCATCAACCGCACCGGAACCGCACCGCCGGGTACGCCCGGCGACAATCGTGGTCGGTCAGCCAGTGGCCACAGCATGGTGATTTGCACCGGTTTGGAGGTGTCAGGCGCGACGACGGAGCTCAACGCGTCCGCCGAGTTATCCGTCGGGTCGGCCGGCACCCCTACTACTGGCAGCAAAAATCGGGCGTTGTCGAGCCGGGCGGGTTCACCGTAGTCGGGTGTTCCATTGACATTGACCAGAAGTGGGTAGACGCCGGGCTTGTCGATCGCCAATGAGGTTGCGCTCAGCGAGCGCAGGGGGGCAGACAACGTGAAGCCTGCGCCCTGTCCACGCTGCAGTTGGCCGGCCACCGTGAGGAAATCGGCCACCGGCTGGTACTGGTCGGTGCTTCCGTCGAGGTTGGTGCGCAGGCCGGCCGACGAGGTCACCGGATCCGCGCGCTCGAGGCGGACCATCACGTCCCGCACCGGCCGGTCGCCGACGTTGGTCACGATGCCGCTCACGGTGACGACGGGTTCGCTGGTGGTGGTGACCACGTCCGGGGTCACCTGGTCGATTCGGATCTGGACAAACGGTGTTGCGCCGGGCTCGCCCGCGACGGCGCGCGGTGCGGCGGTCGGTAGCGTGAGCACGGCTCCTAGGCCAGCCAAGATGCCGGCCACTACGGCGAAGCGCAGTAGGGCGGCCACGTGGAACAGCCCGTGGCGATCGCGAGCGCGGCGAAGCCGGGCGCGGCGGGTCGCCACTTGGAATAGGCGGGGCCCGATCACGGCCCTCGACCGCGACCGTTCTTCCGGGCGGGCGCGGGTTGCCGGTGGTGGGCGCGGGAGTGCGTCTGCGGCCGGCGCCGCGGCGAGGTGGGCGGCAGCGGCGGCAGCGCGGTGGGCCCGTCGGTTTGCAGCTTGTCGATCAGTTCGTCCGCGACCTCGGCCAGCCGGCGTTCGTCGGCGTAGGCCAGTCGGGCGGGCAACTCGGGGATCGGCACCCAGGCCACCTCGGCCACCTCGAGGTCCTCATCGGACAGCTCTCCGCCGGAGCACCGCATCAGATAGTGGTGCACGGTCTTGTGTACGCGTCGCCCGTCGGTGACGAACCAGTAGTCGATGCTGCCCAGCGCGGCCAGCACGCTGCCGCGAATTCCGGTCTCCTCGGCGACCTCCCGAATCGCGGTCTGCTCAGCTGTCTCGCCGAGCTCGATGTGACCCTTGGGAAGCGACCACAGCATCCGACCGCGCCGGTCGACTCGACCGATCAGCGCGGCCATCTGGTCTTCGCGCGGCCCGTCGATGCCGTCGATGACCAACCCGCCGGCCGAGGTCTCGTGGACGGTGCGCAACCGATCGGGTGCGCGACCGGCCGAGCGTGAACGCCCCGAGTTTGCCGGCCCGCCGCCCGAGGCCGGGCTGGCTGCGCTGATCTGACCGTTGTCGGTGCGCTTTTCGGCCGGACCGGCAGCGCGTCGCCCGCGGCGCCTGCCCCGGCGCCGACGTGGTTTGGCATGTTCGCCGTCCGACACCCAAGCGATAGTAGCTGGCACGCCTGTGCCGCCCGGCCCCACTCGCCGGTAGTGCGGTGATGTGCTGCCCGTCGCATCTTTCCGTCCGGCCGACGACGCGGGCCGGAATGGCCTGAAACCGACTCGGACTACGCTCTCCACGTGCCAGAAACCGTCCAGGACGCTGATCTGCTGACCGCAGCCGCCGTCGCGTTGAACAGGTATGCCGAACTGTTTCGGGAGCTCGGCTCGTTGTTCGCTGCGGCTGGCCACGAGCTGTATCTGGTCGGCGGATCGGTGCGTGATGCGCTGCTGCAACGGTTGAGCCCCGATCTGGATTTCACCACCGACGCCCATCCGGAGCAGGTACAGAAGATTATGCGGCCGTGGGCCGATGCGCTGTGGGACACCGGAATTGAATTCGGCACCGTGGGGGTCGGCAAGGGCGACCAGCGGCTGGAGATCACCACCTTCCGCACCGACCGCTACGACCAGGTGTCGCGCAATCCGCAGGTCCGCTTCGGCGACCGCATCGAGGACGATCTGGTACGCCGCGACTTCACCGTGAACGCGATGGCCGTGCGCATCACAGCGCACGGGGCGGGCGAATTCGTGGATCCGCTAGGGGGTTTGGCGGCGCTTCGCGCCGCAGTATTGGACACGCCGGCAGCGCCGTCGGTGTCGTTCGGCGACGACCCGTTGCGGATGCTGCGTGCCGCGCGGTTCGTCTCGCAGCTGGGTTTCACCGTCGCACCGCGAGTGCGGGAGGCGATCGAGCAGATGGCCCCGGAACTCGGCCGGATCACCGCTGAGCGGGTCGCCGCCGAATTGGACAAGCTGCTGCTGGGCGACGATCCGGCCGCCGGGATCGACTTGATGGTGCAGACCGGGATGGGAGAGGTGGTGCTGCCCGAGATCGGCGGCATGCGGATGGCCATCGACGAGCACCACCAGCACAAGGACGTCTACCAGCACTCGCTGACCGTGCTGCGCCAAGCCATCGCACTCGAGGACGACGGTCCGGATCTGGTGTTGCGGTGGGCGGCGCTGCTCCATGACATCGGCAAACCCGCCACCCGCCGCCACGAGCCCGACGGCGGCGTGAGCTTTCACCATCACGAGGTGGTCGGCGCCAAGATGACCCGCAAGCGGTTGCGCGCGCTGAAGTACTCCAAGCAGATGGTCGACGACATCTCGCAGCTGGTGTATTTGCACCTGCGGTTCCACGGCTACGGCGGGGGGCGGTGGACCGACTCGGCCGTGCGCCGCTACGTCACGGACGCCGGACCGCTGTTGCCGCGACTGCACAAGCTGGTGCGTGCCGACTGCACCACCCGAAACAAGCGGCGCGCGGCCCGGTTGCAGGCCAACTACGACAACTTGGAGGCGCGGATCGCCGAGTTGGCCGCCGCTGAAGACCTGCAGCGGGTGCGCCCTGACCTCGACGGCAACGAGATCATGGAGCTGCTGGACATTCCGCCCGGGCCGCAGGTCGGTGAGGCGTGGCGTCACCTGAAGGAACTGCGGCTGGATCGGGGGCCGTTGTCGCGCGACGAGGCGACGGCCGAACTGCTGGCGTGGTGGCAGGAGCGCGGGAACCGCTAGCGCTCATGGCGCGTCGGTCTGGGTATGGAGTACTGCTTGGGTGACGCCGACGGCGCGGCGACGATCTGGGATGGCCAGCCCGACCTCGACCTCGACGGTGACGGCCGGCTGGACGCCGTGGGCTTGGATTTCGATGGCGACGGGTTGCGTGATGACGCGCTGGCGGATCTCGACGGTGACGGTGTCGCCGACCATGCCGTGCTGGATCTCGACGACGACGGCACCGCGGAAAGCTACTTCACCGACGACGGCTCCGGAACGTGGGCGGTTGCGGCTGACCGGGGCGGTCCACTGTGCTGGTTCGGACTCGACGGCGTCGAACACACCGGTGGGCCGCTGGTCGACTTCGACGGCGACGGTCAGGCCGACGACCGGCTGCTGGACAGCGACGGCGATGGCTTGGCCGATCGTGCGATGTGCGCCGGCGAGCATGGCATGTCCGGATATCTCGACACCGACGGCGACGGCCGGTGGGATCTACGACTTACCGACAGCGACGGCGACGGCACCGCCGACGGCGCAGCGACGCTGTAGTCAGTGCCTCGAACGTCGAGAAGTTGTGCGCAAAACGCGGGAAACCGCACAACAACCCGACGTTCGACGAAAATTATCGCCCCGGACCCGGCGGGCCGGCAAACGCTTGCGCGATGCCCAGCCAGCGCTGCGCGTCGTCACCTTCGGCCACGATATCCAGTGCGCTGCGCGGGCGTCGCTGCGTGACCAGGAAACAGAAGTCCTCGGCAGATCCCGTGACCCGCTGGGCGGCGTCGGCTGGGCCCCACGACCAGATGCCGCCGTCGGGTGCGCGCAGCTCGACGAGGAACGGCTCGGTCGGCGGTGTCAAACCGTTGACCATGAAGGCGTAATCGCGGGTCCGCACCCCGATGTGCGCGATGGATCGCAGCCGCGCAGTGGGCCGCCGCTGAACGCCGAGCGCATCGGCGACGTCAAGGCCGTGCGCCCAGGTCTCCATCAACCGGGCGGTAGCCATCGACGCTGCGCTCATCGGCGGACCAAACCACGGCAGCTTCCGGCCGTCGGGAACGGTCGACAGCTTGTCGTGCAACCGCATCCGGGTGCCTCGCCAATCGGCAAGCAGTCCGGCGGGCGGCGTCATCGCCAGCTCGTCGGCGCCAGCGTCGACGAATCCGGTCGGGTCGGCGGCCGCAGCTTCGAGCATTTCGCTGAAGGCGGACTCGTCGGTGACCGACGTCAGAGCCACCCGGTCGGTCCAGAGCAGGTGGGCGATTTGGTGTGCAATCGTCCAGCCCGGCGCGGGCGTGGGCTCGGCCCAGCGGTCACCGGAAAGCGGCGCTACCAGCGCGTCGAGTTCATCGCTTTCGGCGCGCAAATCCGCCACGATCGAATCAAGGCCGGCCATCCGAATACCTTAACGAGGGCTGGTCCTCGGCTGACGGGGCTGGTGGGCGGCTCACTTCGCGCGAGGCGCTTGCCGCCGCTCGCCGACCGACGACGGCATGAATGGCGAGCCCGCCGAGATAAATCGCGGTCCCAGCCAGCACCAGCGCGGGAGCGCGTCCGTCGTCGGGGACGACGAACGCCACCGCAGTGATCGCCGCGATAAACGAGACCCAAAACAACGAATCCTGCACCGCGAACACATGGCCGCGTAGGGCATCGTCAACGTCGACCTGCATCGCGGTATCGGCGCACAGCTTGACGACTTGACCGGCCGTCCCGAGAAAGAATCCACAGGTCACCATCACCGGCAGATGCAGAGTGGCGCCGATGACCTGGATGGCGGCCGCGATTGCCAATGCGCCGTTGGCGGTGGTGTAGCGGCCCCACCGGCGCACCGCAGGTGGGGTCAACGCGTTGGCCAGAAACGACCCGGTCCCCGTCGCTGCCACGAACAGCACCGCGGTACCCAGGCCAACGACGGACGTGTCGCCGGCGTGGCGCACCAGCAGCAGCACCAGCAAGGTGTTGATGCCGAAGGCCATTCGATGCGCGGCCAGCCCAGCGAGCGTGGCCGCCACCGTCGGGCGGGCCAGTACCGTCCGCGCGCCGTGCAGCCAGCCGGTGACGACCAGGTAGGCCACCGGTCCGTGGAGGGCACGTTTGGTGTCGTCAGGACCCAGTGCGTGCGGCGCGAACCGCAACGACAGCAGCAGCGCGATCACCACTGGGACCACGACGAGGAAGATGATCGAGGCAGAGCCGTTGTCACCGGCTCCGAATAGCCAGCGGGGCGCCAACATGAAGTTCGCGCCGAGGAAGGCAGCGACCGCACCCGTCGCGGCGGCTACCGAGTTCATCGTCACCACCTGCTCGCGGGGCACGACGTGGGGCAGCGCGGCCGATAGACCCGAGGAGACGAACCGGCCAAAGCCGTTGACGATCAGCGCACCGCACAACACCGCCTGGTCGCCTGTCCCGGCGGCCAGCAGGATGCCCACGGCGACCACCGAGAGCAGCCGCCCCAGGTTGGCGCCGACCAGCACCAGCCGCCGGTCCCAATGATCCATCAGCGCACCGGCAAATGGGCCCAGGACCGAGTAAGGCAGAAACAGCACACTGAAGGCTGCTGCGATCGCCAGCGGATGGGCGGCCCGCTCGGGGTTGAACAGCAGCGCGCCGGCGAGGCCCGCCTGAAACAGGCCGTCGCCGAATTGACTGACGGCGCGCAACTTCAGCAGCCGCCAGAAGTCGGGCAGGCTGCGCACGGAGCGCCAGACAGCTGCGGGTGCGCGCATGTGGATCACAGAACCTACTTCCGCGGGCGGCCCGGCAAGCTAGGCCGCAACTCGAGGCCCAATCCAGCCTACAAATATTGCGCAGCGCGCCGCTTGTTCACCGCAGGGATCCCTGCGCGGATGCCATGATGGTGAGGTGGCTCAGCCCGAAGATCCCGAGGACTTTATCGCTCCTACCGCGCATCGGGTGCGGGCGGGAACTCTGCTGCTTGCCAACACCGACCTGCTGGAGCCGACATTTCGTCGCAGCGTGATCTACATCGTCGAACACAACGACGGCGGCACGCTCGGGGTGGTACTCAACCGGCCCAGCGAGACCGCCGTTTACAACGTGTTGCCGCAATGGGCGAAGTTGGCCGCCAAACCCAAGACGATGTTCATCGGCGGCCCGGTGAAACGCGACGCGGCGCTGTGCCTCTCGGTGCTGCGGGTGGGCGCCGATCCGGACGGGGTGCCGGGACTACGCCATGTGTCGGGCCGACTGGTAATGGTCGATCTCGACGCCGACCCTGACTCGATCGCGCCGCTGGTGGAAGGGGTGCGGATCTTCGCGGGATACTCCGGCTGGACGATTGGACAACTGGAAGGCGAGATCGAACGCGACGACTGGATTGTGTTGTCGGCCTTGCCGTCTGACGTTTTGGTTCAGCCCCGGGTAGATCTGTGGAGCACCGTGCTGCGACGACAGCCGCTGCCGCTCGCGTTGTTGGCCAGCCACCCGATCGACGTCAGCCGCAACTAAGCCACGCGGAACGGCGGATCAGTGGCAGGGACGAGCGTCAGCACCTAGGGTGCAGGTCGCGCACACACCGCTGCAGCCGGCCGGGGCGGCGTCGCGCCGCAGCGCATAGCGCGCGCTTTGCCAGGATCCGGCGACGATGGTGCCGAGTGCGCCGACGATGCACATGCCGAGCACCGCTAGCACTGCGGCGTGCCGAGGGGCGACCAGGGCCGCCGCCCCTCCAGCGGCGAGCATGACAGCTGCGGCCAGTTGCGTCGGCGCCACCGAGCGTGCGAGTTGCCGGGAGGCGTCGGAGGCGGCCGGCCGAGAGAGCGACCACAATCCCAGCGCGGCGCAGACGGTCGCCGCGCCCACGCAGAGCACCCCGGCGATCAGCATGGGGCCACAATACGAGGCCGCCGAGCGGGCTCAGCGGGTCGGGGCGGGCGACAATCCGGGCAGCGTCGGGAGTGCGGGAAGGGGTTGCGCTGCGGCCTGTGCCGGCGCTGCGGGAGGAACAGCAGGCGCGGTCCCGGCGGGCGCGCTCACCCGGAATCCGTTGACGATGGCGTCGGTAGCGGGCGCCTCGGCCACCGCCTGGGCGGCATCCGTGGTCACCGCCAAAGACACCAGGTAGCGGTCCGGTCCGGAGGTGGCGATGACCTGGCGACGCGAGGTGTTCAGCGTCATATCGTTCTGGCGATAGGTTCCCTCGATGATCGACGATGGGAAGCTGCCGAAATTGCCTAGCGAGGCGTTGGTGGTTTGCCAGGCGGGCAGCTGCTGACTGTCGACGTAGCCGTGGGTGATCGCCTCGTTGGGATCGAAGTCGCCGATCAACTTGTAAACCACCACCTGAGCGTTCGAGGTGTAGAGGCTGTTGCTGGAGCGGTTGGCGATCACCGCGAAGGGGTCAGGAACGTTGGGGTCGGGCACCTGGGTCCAGCCCGGCGGCATCGGCAAGGTGATGTCGAGGGCCTTGAAGCCCCGGGGCTGCTGCGGCTCGAGGTGGACGCCTTTGCCCTGAAAATAGTCGCGCAGCGTCCCGGAACTGGCGGGCAGCAGCGACGGCTGTGCCGGGGCCGCGGCGGCCAGTGGCGGAGAGACCTGGGTCGGCGCGGCAGGAACCTGCGCAGGCGCTGCCGCGGGCAGCGGCGACGAGACCGGCGGCGGCGACAGCGCCGGGGCCGTACCGGGCATGCTGTTGCCGACGGAGCCCAGGGTGCCGAGACTGTTCTGGGTCGCCGCCGGGGGAGCGGGCACCGGTGCCGGGTTCGGTCGGGGCGGAAAGAGCGGGTCTGCTGACGCGACCGCGCCCCCCAAGCCCATCACACCCGCGGATCCGACGGCCAGACCCGCTATCAAAACCCGCCAGCCACGGGCGATCTGCATCATGAGCGTCGGTCCTTCCCGGTAACGCAGGGTTAGAGGCCGAATGTAACCAGCGCCACGCGGCTATCGCCAGGCTCGCAATAGACCTGGGATGAAGCTCTGATCGCACCGCAACGTAACCGAGACCGAGCCGTGGCCGGCGTGCCGGTCAGCGGGCGCCTTATACCCTGTTGGCGTGACTGAACCCCCGATCGCGGCCGGGACCGGCGCAGGCGACGCGGACTCCGACGTGCCGCGGTATCGCTACACCGCGCAGCTGGCCGATCGCATCGAACGGGCCTGGCAGGACAATTGGACCCGGTGGGGGACGTTCAACGTGGCCAATCCGGTCGGCTCACTGGCGCCCACGGATGGTGGCCCGGTGCCCGAGGACAAGATGTTCGTGCAGGACATGTTTCCCTACCCCTCAGGCCAGGGTCTGCATGTCGGGCATCCGCTGGGCTTTATCGCCACCGATGTGTACGCGCGCTACTTCCGGATGAACGGCCGCAATGTCTTGCACGCCTTAGGGTTCGATTCCTTCGGTCTGCCTGCTGAGCAGTATGCAGTGGAGACAGGCACCCATCCGCGCGAGCGTACCGAGGCCAACCTCGTCAACTTTCGGCGTCAACTGGGCCGGCTGGGTTTCGGACATGACCCCCGTCGCAGCTTCTCCACCACCGACGTCGACTACTACAAGTGGACACAGTGGATCTTCTTGCAGATCTACAACGCTTGGTTCGACACCGACGCCAACAGGGCACGACCCGTCACGGAACTGATCGCCGAACTCGATTCGGCTGAGCGCACTTTGGCTGACGGCAAGGACTGGGCCACCCTGTCAGCCGACGAGCGAGCAGATGTCGTCGACGGCTACCGGCTGGTCTACCGGTCGGATTCGATGGTGAACTGGTGTCCGGGGCTGGGCACCGTGTTGGCCAATGAAGAGGTGACCGCCGACGGCCGCAGCGAACGCGGAAATTTCCCGGTGTTCCGGAAACGACTGCGGCAGTGGATGATGCGCATCACCGCGTACTCCGATCGGCTGCTGGAGGATCTCGATCTGCTGGACTGGCCGGAGAAGGTCAAGACGATGCAGCGCAACTGGATCGGACGTTCGGTCGGCGCTGCAGCGATGTTCGGCACCGACAACGGCGACATCGAGGTTTTCACCACCCGCCCGGACACGCTGTTCGGCGCTACCTATCTGGTGTTAGCGCCCGAACACGACCGCGTCGACGGCTTGGTCGCCGCCCAGTGGCCGGACGGCGTGGACCCGCGGTGGACATTCGGTGCCGCAACACCGGCCGAGGCCGTCGCGTCGTACCGGAAGGCGATCGCCGCAAAGTCGGACCTGGAACGCCAAGAGAGCAAAGCCAAAACCGGGGTGTTCCTGGGCAGTTACGCAACGAATCCGGCCAGCGGCCAGCAGGTGCCGATCTTCATCGCCGACTACGTGCTGGCCGGCTACGGCACCGGTGCGATCATGGCCGTCCCCGGTCACGACCAACGCGACTGGGAATTCGCCCATGAGCTTGGCCTGCCGATCGTGCAAGTCATCACCGGCGGCGACATTTCACATGCCGCCTACAACGGTGACGGGACGTTGGTGAATTCCGGCTATCTCGACGGCATGGACGTGGCGACGGCCAAGCAGGCCATCACCGACCGGCTGGAATCCGACGGCCGGGGCCGGACCCGTGTCGAATACAAGCTGCGGGACTGGCTTTTCGCGAGACAGCGGTATTGGGGTGAACCGTTTCCGATCGTCTACGACGACGACGGGCGCCCGCACCCGCTCGACGAGGCCGCGCTGCCCGTCGAGTTGCCGGATGTCTCGGACTACTCGCCGGTGCTGTTCGACCCGGACGACGCCGATAGTGTGCCGTCGCCGCCGCTGGCCAAGGCCAGCGACTGGGTGCACGTCGAGCTGGATCTCGGCGATGGGTTGCAGTCCTACACCCGCGACACCAACGTTATGCCGAACTGGGCCGGCAGCTCGTGGTATGAACTGCGCTACACCGATCCGCACAACTCGGAACGGTTCTGCGCCAAAGAGAATGAGGCCTACTGGATGGGGCCGCGGCCGACTGAGCACGGTCCCGACGACCCCGGTGGCGTCGACCTCTATGTCGGTGGTGTCGAACACGCGGTGCTGCATCTGCTGTATGCCCGATTTTGGCACAAGGTGCTCTACGACCTGGGCGAGGTCAGCTCCCGCGAGCCGTACCGTCGACTGGTCAACCAGGGCTACATTCAAGCGTTCGCCTACACCGATGCCCGGGGCTTTTACGTGCCCGCTGCCGACGTGATCGAACGCGACGGCACGTTTTACTATCCCGGCCCGGCCGGTGAGATCGAGGTCTTCCAGGAGTTCGGCAAAATCGGTAAGAGCCTGAAGAATTCGGTGTCGCCCGACGAGATCTGCGACGAATACGGCGCCGACACACTGCGGCTCTACGAAATGTCGATGGGTCCGCTGGAGGCATCACGTCCGTGGGCCACCAAGGACGTCGTCGGTGCGCACCGGTTTCTGCAGCGGGTGTGGCGGCTGGTGGTCGACGAGCAGACCGGTGAAACCCGGGTGGCCAACCATGCGGCCATCGCGGAAGACACCCTGCGGCTGCTGCACCGCACCATCGCCGGCGTATCGGAAGACTATGCGGCGCTGCGCAATAACACCGCGGCGGCCAAGCTGATCGAGTACACCAACCACCTCACCAAAACCCACCAGGGCGAGGTGCCGCGCGCGGCGGTCGAGCCCCTGGTTCTGATGCTGGCGCCGCTGGCGCCACATGTCAGCGAAGAACTGTGGCAGCGGTTGGGTAACGCTACCTCGTTGGCGCACGGACCATTTCCCATTGCCGATCCCGCGTACCTGGTGGAAGACACCGTCGAATACCCGGTGCAGGTCAACGGCAAGGTGCGGGGCAAAGTGGTGGTGGCCGCTGACGCCGACGCCGACACCCTGGAGGCAGCCGCGCTGGCCGACGAGAAGGTTCAGGCGTTTCTGAACGGGGCCACCCCGAAGAAGGTGATCGTGGTGGCCGGTCGATTGGTCAACCTCGTCGTCTGATGGTTCAGCGTTGGCGGATCACGACTTCGTGCACATGCCCGTCGGGCGGGGTGGCCACCACATTGGCTACCACCTCGGCGACGGTTTGTGGCCGCAAAAAGCGTCCGGGCTCATACTCGCCGCCCTCGAATGCGACCAGGTCTCGTTGCATGTCGGTGTCGACGCGACCGGGGTAGACGGTGGTGACGCGCAACGTGGGTTCATCGGCGCGCAGTGAATCGGCGAATGCGCGAAGCGCGAACTTGCTGGCCGAATAAGCGGGCATTCCCGGTGACACGGTGCGGCCAGACCCGGAGTTGACGAACACCACCTGCCCGCGGGCGCGCCGCAGCGCCGGCAGCAGCGCCAACGTAACAGCCACTGCGCCAACGACATTGACGTCGAATGTGGTGCGCCATTGGTCGACGGTCGTATCGCCGACATGGCCGGGCATCGACACCCCGGCGTTGTGCACCAGCACGTCGAGTTCGGTGATCGACGCGGTGTCGGCGGCGATCGCGTCGGTGTCGGTCAGATCCAGCGGGAACGTTGTGGCGGCAAGGCGATGGGCGACGGCGTCGAGTTGCGCCGACGGGCGCGCCGCCAGCAGCAGGGTATGCGTCGGAGCCAGGGCCTCGGCAATCGCAGCACCGATACCACGGCTGGCGCCGGTGATGAGTGCGGTCGGCATATCAGTGAAAGTGTTGCGGCTCTGCGGCTTTCACGCCTGTTCGCGGGCAGGCGAGGTATCGGCTGGACCGTCAGCGGCTTCGCCACCGGCCAGGCGTTCCAGCGGTCGCAGTGCTTTGGTCAGCGTGTCCAGGTCGGATTCGCTGAGTTGGCTGAGCATTCCGGCCAGCGCGGCGATCCGGTTGGACAGCGATTCGCGGTGCACGGCCAGGCCTCGAGGGGTGATGTCCACCAGCACCGCGCGCAGGTCAGACGGGTCGCGGGAGCGCTTGACCAGGCCCACCTTCTCCAGTCGGCGGATCGCCACGGTGGTGGTCGGGGTGCGGACCCGTTCGTGTGCAGCCAGGTCGGTCATTCGGATCGGACCCTGGTCGAGCAACGTCACCAGGATCGACAACTGGGCCAGGGTGAGCTCGCCGGCGGTCGCGGCGCCCGCGGAAGGGTCACCGCGACGGAGGATCGTGAAAAGTTTGGACAGTGTGCGGTGTAGACCTTCAGCCAGCTGTGTCACTTCGGGCACGGTGGCTTCACGTTCCGCCATAATTCGCCAGTCTAACCTGATGGGCCTCAGGCAGGCCGAAAATCAGTTGTACTGTCAAAGTACTTGGGAGAGGAACCGTTGCAACCGCTCGGTTGTGGCCGCCTCGAAGATCTGCTCGGGCGCCCCGGTTTCCACCACTGCGCCGTTATCCATGAAAACCACCGAATCCGCGGTTGACCTGGCAAAACCCATTTCATGGGTGACGACCACCATCGTCATGCCCTCTTCGCCGAGGTCAGCGATCAGCGCCAGGATGCCTTTGACCAGCTCGGGGTCCAGCGCCGAGGTGGCTTCGTCGAACAGCATCACCTGCGGTGCCATCGCCAACGCGCGGGCGATCGCGACCCGTTGCTGCTGCCCACCTGACAGGGCGCCGGGCCGGCTGTCGGCTTTGTGCTTCATGCCGACTCGGTCCAATTGGGCCAGCGCCAACTCGCGGGCGGCGTCGGCCGGCAGTCGCTTCAGCTTGCGCGGCGCCAGCGTGACGTTGTCCAGCACGCTGCGGTGCGGGAACAGGTTGAAGTGCTGAAACACCATCCCGATGCGTTGGCGCAGCCGGTTGGGGTCCTCGGCCAGCACCGAGCGACCATCGAGCAAGACGTCTCCGCGGTCGGGCTCGTGGAGCCGGTTGAGGGTCCGCAGCAGCGTTGACTTGCCTGAGCCCGACGGGCCGATCACCGCTACCGTGCTGCCTGCGGGCACGTCGATGTCCACGCCGCGCAGCACCGTGTTCGGGCCGAAGGCCAAATGAATGTCCTTGCCCGCCAACGATACTGGTTGTACTCGCTCGATACTTTCGGTCACGTCATCTCCTGCCCGGTTGTTGAGGCAATCCGGTCGAGGGGATCTTCGGGCTCGCCTGCGGTGCGGCCCTGGCGAAGCCGGTTGTCGACGAAGTTCACCAGGTGGGTCAGCGGAACCGTCAATATCAAGTAGAAGATTCCGGCGGCCACCAACGGCGACAAGCTGCCGGTCTGCGCGTTGAAATCCCGGCCGACCTGGAACAGCTCCCGTTGCCCGGCGATCAGTCCGAGGAAGTAAACCAGCGCCGAGCCCTTCAGCAGCGCGATGAACTGGTTGACCAACGCCGGCAGCACTCGCCGAATCCCCTGCGGAACCACCACCAGCCGCATCGACGACCGATAGCTGAGCCCCAGCGCGCGGGAGGCTTCCAACTGCCCGGGTTCGACGCTTTGGATGCCCGAGCGGAAGATTTCACCGACATACGCCGCGGCGGTCAGCCCCAGCGCGGCAATCCCCAGCGGGTAGGGGTTGTTGTTGGTCAGCCCGCCGACGATCGGCCCCACGCCCAGCCCGATCAGCAAAATGATCACGACTTCGGGCAGGCCGCGGAAGATGTCGGTGTACACCCGCGCCGGCCACCGCAACCAGCGGGTCCGCGAGATCCCGGCGACGGCCAGCACAATTCCCACACCCAACCCGATGACACTGGCGCTGATCGTCAATATCAAGGTGTTGGGCAACCCCGTCTTGAGCAGCACGGGGATCGTCTGTTTGTAGAGGTCCCAGTCGAGGAAGGATTCCCGCAACTGGGCCAGCGTGGACGTCGGCGCGGGCGGTCCGGCCTTGGGTCGGTGATGGCGCTCCGCGATCTTGGCGAAGTCCGGCAGGTGAGGTGTCAGCGCTTCCTTCGATCCTGGTTTCCAGTCTGGCGGCAGCGGGCGCGGCGCCCATTCCGAGTACAGACCCGACCAGGTGGCGTCGGCGATGACGGCGTCCAATCCTGAGTTCAGCGCATCGAGCAGCGGCCGGTTGTCTTTCGCGACGGCGTAGGCCACGAAGTCGCCCTCGTTGAACGAGTTCGCGACGATCGCGGCGGGGTCGCCGGGCCGCACCGCGTTCATCGCCTCCAGTCCACCCGCAACCCAGGCGTCGATCTGATGAGTCTTGAGGCTGCTGTAGGCAGTGATGATGTCGGGGAACTTCACCGGCTGCAGACCCAACGTCTCGGTGACGTAGGCATCCTGCACGGTGCCCTGCACGACACCGATCCGCTGTCCGGCGGCGAGGTCGTCGAATCCGGTGATCGGCGAGCCCGGCTGGACGACCAGCGAGGCATAGCCGAAGTCATAGCCGTTGGTGAAGCTGACGATCCGTCGCCGCGCTTCGCTGGCCATGATGGACGCCGAGCCGACATCGAACCGTCGCGACGCCACTTGGGCGAGCAGTCCGGCGAAGTCGGTACCGACGAAGCGGACCTGCAACCCCAATTTTGCGGCGATGGCCCGCAGCACCTCGTTGTCGAAACCGGTGAACTGCCCGGCGGCGTTGATGCAGGCGTTCGGCGGTGACTCCGACATGGTGCCGACCGTCAGCGTGCCCGGCGTGATGAGACCCAGCGTCGAGACGTCCACCGACGACAGTGGTTCGACGCTGGCGGTCGTGTACTTGTCCTCGTGAGTGCGTTTCGCGGTGGCCAATTTCGGAGGCAACTCGGTCGCGCTCTCCAGCCCGGGTGGGGTACACCTGTCGGGATTCGCTCCTGCCGGTGCGGCCGTTCCGAGGCTGCATACCAGCAGTGCGGTGGCGATCAGCGCGAACAGCTTTGCAGCGCAGCCGGCGTTGAAATTCATAACCCGCAACGTATCGGCGAATGATCGGTTCGGCCACGTTCGGCCGGCTGGCTCAGAACGCCACGACGGGTTTCTGTGGCGGAGCCAGCACTCCTCGACGAACGAGTTCGGTCACCATGACTTTCGCCATCAACGCCGCGCAGCCGCTGCACGCGGCCCGTGCGGCGTCGGGGTCGCGGCCGTGGATCGCGGCCGTCTCCTCCTCGTAGAACGGCAACATCTCTGCGATGACGTTGGGGTAGCTGAGCAAGAACGCCCGCGGAATCAGGCCCGCCGACGCCCGGATCGCGGCGTGGAGCCGGGGGCCGGCGTATTCGTCGTTGATTGCGCGGCGGTATTCGCGCGCGGTCTGCTGGAAGGCCCGAGGTTCCTTCGCGCTGCGCATGGTGCGCATCAGGGCCTCGAGCTGGTTGAGGATCCGCGGAGTGGGGTTGGCGGCGGCCCGCGCCGACGCGATGCCGATCAGCACACCGTGTAGCTCGTGATGCTCGAGGATGGTGTCCTCGTCGAACCGTTCGACGAACGCGCCGCGGTGATATTGGGTGGACAGCACCCCGTCGTGTTCCAGCTGCACGACGGCTTCCTGAATCGGGACGCGGCTCATCCCGAGTTCGGTGGCGATCTCGTTGCGGTCGACGCGGTCGCCGGTGCGCAGTTTGCCGGTCAGGATTTGGTTGAGGATGTAGCCAACAACCTGGTCCTTTTCCTTGGCCCCGTACTTCTTGGGCATCGCTCAATTCCCGTCGACGAATCCGCCGGCCAGTTTCTCATGCGACGCTGTGAGCGGCCTACCCGCGATCCCGCCACCGGCACAACGTTTCCGCGGCGGTCAGGTCATAGTCCGGCCCGTTACAGCCGACAGTCAACAACGTGACACCGAGGCCGACCAGCGCCTCCGCTTCGGCGATCAGCTCGTCCGCTCCACCGCGGCCGGTCTCGCCGCCTACCGCCGTCGAGCGTTCGATCTGGTCTGCGGCGCGACCGACCGTGCTGCAGTGGTCGGCCAGCACGGCCGACTTGGCCGGATAGCTCTCGGTATTGGCGAAGCTGTGCCAGATGTCGGCATGCTCGGCGACCAGGCGCAGCGTCTTCTTCTCACCCTCGCCGCCGATCAGCAACGGAATCTCGCGGGTAGGGGCCGGATTCAGCTTGGCCAGCCGCGCTTTGATGCGAGGCAGCGCGAGGGCCAGGTCGTCGAGGCGGCTGCCGGCCGTCCCGAATTCGTACCCGTACTCGTCGTAGTCTCTGCGTTTCCAGCCGGAGCCGATGCCCAGGATCAGCCGCCCGTCAGAGATGTGGTCGACCGTGCGAGCCATGTCGGCGAGCAGTTCGGGATTGCGGTAGGAATTGCAGCTCACCAGGGCGCCGAGCTGGATGCGCGACGTCTGCTCGGCCCAGGCGGCCAGCATGGTCCAGCATTCGAAGTGGGCGCCGTCGCGGTCGCCGTAGAGCGGGAAAAAATGGTCCCAGTTGAACGCGATGTCGACACCGATGTCTTCGCAGCGGCGGACCGCGTCGCGCAGGTAGCTGTACTGCGGGGCGTGTTGGGGTTGCAGTTGCACGGCGATACGGACGGGGCGAGTCATTCCCTTACCGTAGAACTCACCCTCATCCGGTCGGCAGGCCGCTCGCGATTTCGCGGACCGTACAGTGTGTTCCGCTGTAGACGGTGGGCATGCATTTCATGCAGTGGATGCACAGGCCTTCGCGGGCGCTGCCCTCGCGGAAGCGATTGACCAGGTTGGGGTCTCGAAGCAGCGCGCGGGCCATGGCCACCACCTCGAACCCCTCGTCAAGCGCGTTGTCGACCGTGTCGAGCCGGTTGATCCCGCCGAGCAACATCAGCGGCATCGACAGCGCTGCCCGGAATTGGCGTGCGAGCGGCAAGAAGAACGCTTCTTCAAAAGGGTAGGCGCGGAACATCCGTCGGCCGATAACCCGTAGGCCCAGGCCCACCAGCCGAGGCTGAGAGGCGATGAACTCGTCGAGGGGGACATCGCCGCGGAAGTAGTACATCGGGTTGAGTAGTGAGCTGCCGCCGGTCAGTTGCAGCGCATCGAGGTGTCCGTCGGATTCCAGGAGCCGTGCCGTGGGCAGGCTGTCGGTCAGCCAGAAGCCGCCACGTACCCCGTCATCCATGTTGAACTTCGCGGTGATCGCCACGGATCGGCCGACGGTGAGCCGAACGCGCTCGGCTACCCGACGGGCCAGTTCGGCGCGCCTCACGGTGTCGCCGCCGTAGCGGTCGGAGCGTTTGTTCAAATTCGGGCTGAAGAACGAGCTGAGCAGATAACCGTGGCCCATGTGGATTTCGATCGCGTCGAAGCCGGCCTCGACAGCGTTGGCTGCGGCGGCGGCGAAGTCGTCGATGACGCCGTCGAGTTGGTCGGTGGTCGCCGCCCGCACCAGCCCCATGGCCGGTGCGCTGAGCCGGGTCGACGGCGCCAGCGTCGGTGTCCGATTCGACAGTGTGTTGGCGACCAGCCCCGCGTGGCCGATCTGCGCGCAGACCAGGGCGCCCTCGGCATGCACCGCGTCGGTCAGTCGGCGCAGCTGCGGTATGCGATCACGGTCCAGCACGACGGTGTCGCGATGCACCCGGCCGCCGGGCGAAGTTGCGCAGTAGGCGACGGTGGTCATGGCCGCTCCACCGCGGGCGACTTCGACGTGGAAGTCGATGAGCGCGTCGCTGACCTGGCCGCGCGGCATCACGCCCTCGAACGTCGCCGCTTTGACGAACCGGTTCTTCAGGGTCAGCGGGCCCACCCGCGTTGACGTGAAGGCTTGTTTCGATACCATTGGCATCGAAATATACTACGGCGGAGGGTTCCGTCACGGCGAGAGGCGGATCGGTGCGCATTGCGGTCACGGGCGGAACCGGCTACCTGGGCGCGCACACCGTGCGTGCGCTGCTCGAGGCCGGCCACGAGGTCAGGCTGTTGGTGGCACCGAACGATCCGGCCGCCGTCGTCGACCGGTTCCGCACGCTCGGCCCGGTGACGGTAGCCGTCGGTGACGTTCGGGCGTCGTCGACGATCGACGAATTGCTGGGCGGTGCCGATGCCGTGTTGCATGCGGCCGGCATTGTCGGCACCGATGAACGCCGAGCCCAAGCGATGTGGGACATCAACGCCTATGCGACGGAATCGATTCTCACCCGCGCTGTCGAGCTCGGG
Organism: Mycobacterium kyorinense; assembly: GCF_001672775.1. Classification (GTDB taxonomy): domain Bacteria; phylum Actinomycetota; class Actinomycetes; order Mycobacteriales; family Mycobacteriaceae; genus Mycobacterium; species Mycobacterium kyorinense_A. The sequence continues at coordinate 46,521 of NZ_LZKJ01000139.1, forward strand.
CTTGACCCGGTGGTATCGGTGAGCAGCTACAGTGCCCTGTTTCCGCCGCCGAACGGGATCATCACGCCGGACTCGCCGACAGCCGATGGTCGCAGCGCCTACGCCAAAACCAAGGGCTACGCCGACCGGGTCGCCCGGCGACTGCAGGACGCCGGCGCGCCGGTCGTGGTCACCTATCCCTCGAGCGTGGTCGGCCCCGCGTTCGGCACCGCCCCCGGTGTGACCGAGCGGGGCTGGGCGCCGATCGTGCGCTGGGCGGTCGCGCCGAGCGTGCCCGGCGGCATGCAGATGGTCGACGTGCGTGACGTCGCCGACGTGCACGTGCGGATCATGGAACTCGGCCAGGGCCCTCGCCGCTACGTGTGTGGCGGGCAGCTGCTCAGCTTCGACGATATGATCGACGCCCTCGAAGCGGGCTTGGGGCGGCGAGTGCGACGTATCCCGGTGTCGCCAAGGGTGTTTCGCGGCATCGGGCGTCTCGCCGACGTGGCCGGCCGCTACCTGACACTCGCCGACGGGCTGAGCTACGAGGCGGCGATGCTGTTGACCGCCGCCACCCCGACCGACGACAGCAAGACGCTGCGCGAGCTCGGGATCACTTGGCGCTGCCCGAAAGCCGCGATCGTCGAGTCATTGCGCGCGGGACGCGGTGATGGCCGTCGTCAGCAGTTGCGCGATCCGGTTTCGTAGCGCTGGAGAGTCGTCTTCGACGGCAATCGTCGTCACGAATAGCGCTGCGCCCGCGGCCATCGCCAGCGACGCCCGGGCGTCGAGGTCGGCGCGCCGCCGTTCGGGACGCGTCGTGGCGTTCACGTCCTCGGCGAACAGCCGCACCGCGGGGCCGCTGAACTCCGCCCACAAGGTTTTGCGGAGGTCGTCGTTTTCACTCAGCGCCAGCAGCAGGCCCGGCACCGCTGCCCGCACGTCGGCTCTGCTGAAAAGTTCGTGACTGCCGCGCACCACCCACTCGAGCCAGCCAGTCACGTCGGTGCCGGAAAATGGTGACAGATCAGGGGTTTCGCCCAATATGGCGTGCAGCACCAACTCCGCTTTGGAGGCCCAGCGACGGTTCAAGCTGGACCGGCCCACCCCCGCCCGTGCTGCGACCAAGCGCATGCTCAGCTCGTCCCAGCCGACTTCGGCCAGCAATTCCCGCGTCACCGACAGCACTCGCTCGTCGATCGAGGCGTCACGCGGCCGGCCGACCGAAGCACCGCGGCGATCGACGTTGGTCATCTGGCTCAGCGGGCGTCGAGCACGGCTCGCAGAATGTCGACCAGCGCACGAGGCTGGTCGCTTTGCACGGAGTGGCCGGAATTCTCGACGACGTGCGCGCCGCGAAACCGCTTTGCGCGACGGCGTAATTCAGCGACATCGTCGTCGCTGACGAAGCCGGAGGCACCGCCGCGAATCAGAGTGACAGGCGCGGACAGGGCGTCGACGTCGTCCCAGAGGCTTGCGAAGTCGGGAAAGCTGCGGATGGCGTCGTAGCGCCACGTCCAGCGGCCGTCGTCGAGCCGCTTCGAGTTGTGGAACACGCCGCGGCGCAACGCCTTCGGATCTCGGTGTGGTGCCGCGGCGGTGGTCAGCTCGAGCATGGCGTCGAAGCTGGGGAACTCGCGCTCGCCGTGCATCAATGCCACGGTGCCCTGCTGCTCCTTGGTCATCTCGGCGTGCCGCTGCAACGCCGACGGGGTGACGTCGATGAGCACGAGTTCGTTGACGAGTTCTGGTGCTATCGCCGCCAACCGGATCGCGGTGAGCCCGCCAAGCGACATGCCGACGACAAGTTCGGCATGTGGCGCCAGCGTGCGCAACACCGGCGCCAGCGCGTCGGCGTTGAGCTGCGGCGAGTAGTCGCCGTCGTCGCGCCACATCGAGTGGCCGTGGCCGGGCAGATCCACCGCCAGCGCCGGCTCGCCCACCCCGACGATCACGGTGTCCCAGGTATGCGCGTTCTGCCCGCCGCCGTGCAGGAAGATCACCCGGGGCGGGCGCTCATCCCAGCGCAGCGCGCTGATGCCGCCGGTGTCGACGCGCTGGACGTCCGGTAGCCGCCGAGTCACTCCCGCCTGTTCGGCGTTCTCATGCAGCAGCGCGAACTCGGAGAGTCCGGCCAGTTCGTCGTCGCTCATCTTTGGCACTGACTCTGCGTCTACCAGACAGAAGTGCGAGTAGCTTGTCTGGTCAGCGCAGAGTCAACATCGCGCTAACCGGTAATGAACTGTTCGAGTTGGGTGCGGGCGACGTCGTCGGGCAGCTGCTGCGGGGGGCTCTTCATCAGGTAAGCCGACGCCGCCACGATCGGGCCGCCGATGCCGCGGTCCTTGGCGATCTTGGCCGCCCGCACCGCGTCGATGATGACGCCCGCCGAGTTGGGCGAGTCCCACACCTCGAGCTTGTACTCCAGGTTCAGCGGCACATCACCGAACGCCCGGCCTTCCAGCCGCACATACGCCCACTTGCGGTCGTCGAGCCAGCCGACGTGGTCGGACGGGCCGATGTGCACGTCTTTGGTCTTGAACTCGCGCTGCACGTTCGACGTGACCGCCTGAGTCTTGGAGATCTTCTTCGACTCCAACCGCTCGCGTTCGAGCATGTTGAGGAAGTCCATGTTGCCGCCGACGTTGAGCTGCATCGTGCGGTCAAGCTGCACACCGCGGTCCTCGAAGAGCTTGGCCATCACGCGGTGGGTGATCGTCGCGCCGACCTGGCTCTTGATGTCGTCGCCGACGATCGGCACGCCCGCGTCGGCGAACTTCTTGGCCCACACCGGGTCGGAGGCGATGAACACCGGCAGCGCGTTGACGAACGCGACTCCTGCGTCGATCGCGCACTGGGCATAGAACTTGTCGGCCTCTTCCGAGCCCACCGGCAGGTAGGAGACCAGTACGTCGACCTTGGCGTCGCGCAGCGCCTTGACGACGTCGACGGCGTCGACGTCGGACACCTCGATGGTGTCGGCGTAGTACTTGCCGATGCCGTCGAGCGTCGGGCCGCGCTGCACCACCACGTCGGTGGGCGGCACGTCGGCGATCTTGATGGTGTTGTTCTCCGACGCGAAGATCGCCTCGGACAAATCGAAGCCGACCTTCTTGGCGTCCACGTCGAACGCGGCGACGAACTTGACGTCGCGCACGTGGTACGGCCCGAAGCGCACGTGCATCAGGCCGGGCACCGTGGCTGCCTCGTCAGCGTTCTGGTAGTACTGGACGCCCTGTACCAGCGAGGACGCGCAGTTGCCGACGCCGACGATGGCGACCCGGATCTCGGTCGACGCCTCTGCCGCGGTTTGCTCAGTCATTAGGGCGTTCTCCTTACTTCTCCCTGTGTCGTGGGTATTTCGGTGTTGCTGGATTGTTTTAGGACTGCTCTGCGCGGTGTTGCGCCACGCGTTCGGCTGCGATCAGCTCGTTGAGCCACTTGACTTCCCGTTCGCTCGATTCCAGCCCGAGCTGGTGTAGCTGGCGGGTGTAGCGGTCGAACGAGTTGCTGGCCCGCGCCACTGCTTCACGCAGGCCCTCACGGCGTTCCTCGACCTGGCGGCGCCGGCCCTCCAGGATGCGCATCCGCGCTTCGGCCGGGGTGCGGTTGAAGAACGCCAGGTGCACCCCGAAGCCGTCGTCGGTGTAGTTGTGCGGTCCGGTGTCGGCGACCAGTTCAGAAAAGCGCTGGCGGCCGGCGTCGGTCAGCTGATACACCCGACGGGCCCGTCGCACCGGTGTCCCGGCAGGGGCGGCGTCCTCGGCGATCAGCCCGTCGGCCTGCATGCGGCGCAGCGCCGGGTAGAGCGACCCGTAGGAAAACGCCCGAAACGCGCCGAGTAGCCCGGTCAGTCGTTTGCGCAGCTCATAACCATGCATGGGCGACTCGAGCAGAAGGCCGAGGATGGCAAGCTCCAGCATCGAGTCACCTCCTTTGCTCGGCCGTTACGACGATTGGATGTGTCGGGGTATAGCTTCGCGCCATAGTATCGCCCCGATATATTTGCCACCACACCAGCTGCCGTTCGCACCGCGTTCAACTGCTCAGGATGGGTAGTTCACCCGTTTGACGGCGCCGTCGCCGGCGAACTGGATGTAGCCACTGCCGTAGTCGCTGGAGACATACACCGACAGCGACAGCGCTCCCGGCGTAGTCGGGTCGCGCGCGGGCTCCACGATCAAATACGTGGACTTGACGTCGGCCTGCTTGATGCCCAAGGTTTCCGGGGCGCCCCGCAGGATGCCGACCGTCGTCTTCGGGTCGAACTGCCCCAGGTCGACGAGAGCAGCGTCACCGCTTTTGGCTGAACTGCTCGGATCGCCCCACCCGCCGCGGTAGGTGTAGCTCAGCTGCCGGCGCGGCTCGTTGGGGTCCGCGCGCTCCATCGACGCGTAGTCGGGATAGATCACCAGGCGATAGCCCATGGTGTCGCCGAACTTCTTGCGGGCCTGTTCCATCAGCCCGGTCAACCCGCCCAGCGACTGCAGTTGCCGCGGCGGCGTCAACACCACCGGCGCGATGCCGTCGGGTTTTTCGCCGGGATCCGATGTGAAGCTCAGCGGTGAGCTGGTGTTGCCGTAGAGACCCCAGCCGATTCCGATGCCGAGCAACACGGCGACAACCAGCGCGGCCACCAGTGCGGTGACACTCGGTGATCTGCACACGTTGGTGGGTGATCTGCAGACCGCCAGCGCCCCGGTGCAACTGCCCTCACTCGCCAAATCCCCGGCGCTCGGCAGTCGCGGTATCGCGGTGGCCGCGCTGGTTGTCGCCGTGTTGCTCGGCATCGGAATCGGCTGGGGTCTCTACGGCAACACCAGCTCACCGC
>NZ_LZKJ01000140.1 GCF_001672775.1 Mycobacterium kyorinense
CGCTCCTTCGTCCTTTCGAGCCCAAAACGGGCCGCCCGGATGCGCGATGAGGACTTCCACCCCCCCGCCGCTCCGGCGCCCGCGCCCGCGGCGCCCGCACCTGCTCCCGCTCCCGCGCCGGCAGCACCCGCGCCGCCGCCGGCGCTTCCGCCACCTCCGGCACTGCCCGCGCCTCCGATACCGGCGCCGCGGCTGCCTGGTCCGGGCCTTCCGGGCCCGGGGATCCCGGGACCAAACCTTCCGGGTCCCAAGATTCCCGGTCCGGGAATCCCGGGCATCGGTGGGGGCCACGGCGGCGGCGGGCCGCACATACCCGGCCTTCCCGGCATCCCCGGCATTCCCGGGCTGTGATGCGCTGAGCCCGTTAAGGTTTGGCGCGCTGACCGCTCAGCGCGGATTCAGGCCCACATTGCTGCGCTGCCGAATCGGACCCGGTGCTGCTGGGTGCCGCGCTTTAATTGGTTGATGGAGCTGATCACGCCCACCGACTCGATATTCTTGCTGGGCGAATCCCGCGAACACCCCATGCATGTCGGCGGACTGGCGTTGTTCGAGCCGCCGGAGGGCGCGGGACCCGACTTCCCGCGCGAGGTGTACGAGGCGCTCATCGAAAACAGAGATTTCCAGCCGACTTTCCGTAAGCGTCCCGCGCGGCTACTCGGCGGAATCGCCAATCTCGCCTGGGCCTACGACGACGAGGACGACATCGACGTCGACTATCACCTGCGGCGCCAAGCCCTGCCTTCGCCAGGACGGGTCCGCGACCTTCTCGAGCTGACGTCGCTACTGCACGGAAGCCTGCTCGACCGGCACCGTCCGCTGTGGGAAGGACATTTCGTCGAGGGGCTGAGCGACGGCCGGTTCGCGCTGTACACGAAATTCCACCACGCGTTGGTGGACGGCGTCTCCGCGCTGAAGTTGATGCAGCGCTCGCTGTCCACCGACCCGAACGATCAGGAGATGCGGGCGATTTGGAGCCTGCCCCGCAGACGGCGCTCGACCAGCACGTCGCGCTGGCAAACGATCACACAACTCGCGGGATCGGTTGCGGCACTTGGCCCGTCGACGGTATCACTGGCCCGCGCAGCGCTGCTCGAACAGCAATTGACCCTGCCGTTCGCCGCACCGCGCACCATGCTCAATGTGCCGATCGGCGGCGCGCGCCGGTGCGCGGCGCAGTCGTGGTCGCTGGACCGGATCAAAAGCGTCAAGCAGGCTGCCGGCGTCAGCTTCAACGATGTCGTGTTGGCGATGTGCGCCGGTGCGCTGCGCTACTACCTGGCCGACCAGGATGCGCTCCCGGACACACCGCTGGTCGCGATGGTCCCGGTCAGCCTGCGCAAAGAAGACGATGCCGACAGCGGCGGCAACATGGTCGGCACCATCCTGTGCAGCCTGGCCACCGACATCGAGGACCCCGCCAAGCGGCTCGAAGCGATTAACGAGTCGACGCGCTCCAACAAGAAAGTGTTCGCCGACCTGCCGCGGCTGCAGGCGTTGGCGTTGTCGGCGTTTCTGATGTCACCGATGGCGCTGGCCGTCGTCCCCGTGCTGGGTAGCTCAGCGCCGCCGCCGTTCAACATCGTCATCTCGAACGTGCCGGGACCTACCGAACCGATGTACTGGCGGGGCGCCCGGCTCGACGGCAACTATCCGTTGTCGATCGCCTTAGACGGGCAGGCGTTGAACATCACCGTGGTCAACAACGCCGACAACCTTGACTTCGGTCTGGTCGGCTGCCGGCGCAGCGTGCCGCATCTGCAGCGGCTGCTCGGCCACCTGGAATCCGCGCTCAAAGACTTGGAACGCGCGGTCGGAGCCTAACCGCCCATGCCCAAGCGGAGCGCCGGGCTGCTGCTGTACCGGGTGCGCGGCGGCGTGGTGGAAGTCCTCATCGCGCATCCGGGCGGCCCGTTTTGGGCTCGAAAGGACGAAGGAGCGTGGTCGATCCCCAAGGGGGAGTACACCGACGGTGAGGAGCCCTGGGATGTGGCACAGCGTGAATTCGTCGAAGAGCTTGGGCTTTCGGTGCCGACCGGCACCCGCATCGAATTCGGCTCGCTGAAACAACCCGGCGGCAAAGTTGTCACGGCGTTTGCGGTGCTGGCTGATCTCGACGTCTCCGAGGCAGCCAGCAACACCTTCGAGCTGGAGTGGCCCAAAGGTTCCGGGATAGTCAAAGAGTTTCCCGAAGTCGACCGGGTCGGCTGGTTCACGGTGGCACAAGCACGAGCCAAGCTACTCAAGGGCCAACAGCCGTTCCTGGACCGGCTGATGGCGCAGCCAGCGTTGGCGAACCTACGCGAAGACGGCTGACCCGGCGGTATGTTCGCACCCATGCAGACATTGCGCACACCTGACGAACGGTTTGCCGGTATTCCCGAATTCCCTTATCCGCCGCGGTATTCCGACGTTCCCGACAGCGACGGCGGCACGCTGCGGATGGCGTGGGTCCAAGACGGTCCTGCCGACGCCGACCCGATTCTGATGCTGCACGGTGAGCCGTCGTGGTCTTTTCTGTACCGCAAAATGATTCCGGTACTGGCCGGAGCCGGGCATCGCGTCGTCTGTCCGGATCTGGTCGGATTCGGTCGTTCAGACAAGCCGGCCCGGCTCGAAGACCACACTTACGCTCGTCACGTCGAGTGGGTGCGCACCCTGGCCTTCGACGTCTTGGATCTGCAGCGGGTGACCCTGGTCGGCCAGGATTGGGGCGGGCTGATCGGGCTGCGGCTGGCCGCAGAACATCCCGACCGGTTCAGCCGCATCGTCGTGGCCAATACCGGGCTGCCGACCGGTGACATCCCGATGCCGAAGGTCTGGTGGCGCTTCCGTGAAGCGATCCAGAACCAACCGGAATTGGACATCGGCGGGTTCGTGCAGTCGGGATGCCGTCGGCCGATGAGCCACGCCGTTCGGGCGGGATACGACGCCCCTTTTCCCGACGACAGCTACTGCGCCGCGCCGCGCGCCATGCCGGGTCTGATCCCGACCTCACCCGACGATCCCGCCACCCCGGCGCAGCGGTCTGCATGGGCGGCGCTGTGTGCGAGTGAAACACCCATGCTGGTCGCATTCAGCGACGGCGACCCGATCACCGGCGCGATGGCCCCGATCTTTCAGCGTGAAATGCGCGGTGCTCAGGGCATCGAGCATCCCGTGATCCACGATGCCGGGCACTTTTTGCAGGAGGACGCCGGCGAAGAGCTCGCCGGCCACATCGTCGACTTCCTGCGCTGACGCCGTCCGGTAAACACCGGCCAGTGGTGTCAAGATGAAGGCGTGGATCTTCCTGTGCAGCCGCCCATCGAACCGATGTTGGCCAAGGCGGCTGGCAAGCTTCCCGACGAGCCGGGTGTGTGGTCCTACGAACCGAAGTGGGACGGATTCCGCGCCTTGGTATTCCGCGACGGCGACGAGGTGATGCTGCAGTCACGCAACGGTAAAGACCTCGGCCGCTACTTTCCGGAGCTACTGGAAGCGCTGCGCACTGAAGTGTCACCGCGCTGCGTGCTCGACGGCGAGATCGTCGTCCCCCGCGATGTCGACGGACGAGTCCGGCTGGACTGGGACTCGTTGTCCCAGCGCATTCACCCTGCCGCCAGCCGGATCAACATGCTGGCCGAGCACACGCCAGCGCACTTCATCGGCTTCGACGTACTGGCCACCGGTTCGGCGCCGCTGCTCGGTGAGCCGTTTCGCATTCGCCGCGCAGCGCTGTCAGAGCTGGTCGACGCGAAGGACTGGTGTCATGTCACCGGCACCACCGAAGATCCCGAACTCGGTGCGCATTGGCTGACCACATTCGAGGGCGCCGGACTCGACGGTGTTGTCGCCAAGCGGCTCGACGGCCCCTATCTGCCTGGCAAGCGAGAGATGGTGAAAATCAAGCACGCCCGCGACGCCGACTGCGTCGCAATGGGCTACCGGGTCCACAAAAGCGGTGAAGGCATCGGATCGATCCTGTTGGGTTTGTACCGCGACGGGCGGCTGCACATGGTCGGTGGCGCCGCGTCGTTCACCGCCAAAGACCGACTGAAGCTGCTCGCCGAGCTGGAACCGCTGCGCGTCGGCGACGACGTGGTCTACGACGGGGAGCCCAGCCGGTGGAATGCCGCGGCCGACAAACGCTGGGTTCCCATCCGGCCGGACCGGGTCGCCGAGGTCGCCTACGACCAGATGGAAGGAGACCGCTTCCGGCACACCGTCCGCTTCGTGCGCTGGCGCCCCGACCGCGACCCGCAAAGCTGCACCTTCGACCAGCTCGACGTGCCGCTCAACTATGACCTCTACGACGTCTTGGAGTCGTAATGGCAAGTGCCGCTGAAGAACTCGACGTCGACGGGATCGCGGTCCGACTGACCAACCCGGACAAGCCCTACTTTCCGAAGCTGGGCTCCGGCGGTACCAAACGCAAGCTCGTCGAGTACTACCTGGCGGTGGCGCGCGGCCCGATGCTGACCGCGCTGCGCGACCGGCCCACCCATCTGCAGCGTTTCCCGGACGGCATCGACGGCGAGGAGATCTACCAAAAGCGGATACCGCAGCACCATCCCGACTATTTGGAAACCTGCCGTGTCACCTTCCCGTCCGGACGAACCGCAGACGCGCTCAAGGTGACTCACCCCGCCGCGATCGTGTGGGCGGCCCAAATGGGCACCATCACCCTGCATCCGTGGCAGGTGCGCTGTCCCGACACCGAGCATCCCGACGAGTTGCGCGTCGACCTGGACCCGCAGCCGGGCACCGGTTTTGCCGAGGCGCGCACGATCGCGGTCGATGTGCTCAAGCCGCTGCTCGAGGAACTCGGGCTGGTCGGCTACCCGAAGACGTCCGGGGGCCGTGGCGTGCACGTATTTGTGCGGATCAAGACGGACTGGGATTTCATCGCGGTCCGCCGTGCCGGGATCGCGCTGGCCCGCGAGGTCGAGCGCCGCGCGCCGGACGCGGTGACCACGTCGTGGTGGAAGGAAGAACGAGGCGCCCGGATCTTCGTCGACTTCAACCAGAACGCCCGCGACCGCACGTTCGCGTCGGCGTACTCGGTGCGTAAGACGCCGATCGCCACGGTGTCGATGCCGCTGACCTGGGACGAACTTGCCGGCGCCGACCCCGACGACTACACCATCGGCACCGTGCCCGACTTGGTGGCCCGCCGCGACGACCCGTGGGCCCAGATGGATTCGGTCGAGCAGTCGATCGTTCCGCTGCTGGAGATGGCTGCTGCCGACGAGCAACGCGGGCTCGGCGATCTGCCTTATCCGCCCAACTATCCGAAGATGCCCGGCGAGCCGAAGCGGGTTCAGCCCAGCCGGGACGTCGATTATAAGTCAAACTAACCACGATCGTTACGAGCGCGTTATAGTGTCCGCATGCTTCGTTCTCGTCTGAGCCCTGTGGTCCGCGCCGGTGTCGCGGTACTTGCGCTTGCTGCCGCCGCAACGGCCTTCCCTCGGGTGGCCGCGGCCGATTCCACCGAGGACTATCCGATACCGCGGCGGATCATCAACACCACCTGCACCCCTGAGCAGCTGCTGGCCGCCGCGCGCGACTACGCGCCGGTGTATTACGAGCGATACATGAACGACTACCGCAACCATGCCAACTTCCATCAGGCCGTTCAGGACAAGGCGCACTGGTTTTTCTCGCTGTCACCGGCCGAGCGCAGGCAATACTCCGACCACCTCTACGAGGGTGACGTCGCCGACCCGATGACCAAGGCATGGGTCAACAACTTCAAGATCTTCTTCAACAACAAGGGCGTCGTCGCAAAAGAGACCGACCATTGCGCGGACTATCCCCCGAACGACATGTCCGTGTGGGACTGGTGAGCAGTAGCTCAGCTTGATTGGGCGATCAGCCCGACGCAGGTCGCGGTAAGCAGCCGGGTCAGTGCGGCCACGAAGTCGATGTTCCACTCGGGCGACACTTGGGTCTCTTCGGCGTAGGCGTCGCTGAGCCCGTCGGGTGGGTGGGCAATCTGCCACAACGGAGCCGCCAACGAGTAGGCCGCCAACAACACGTCGAGCGCGCCCGATCGCCCCAACGCCGGCAAGGCTTGCTCGATGGCATCCGCGAGCGACATCACGGCGCCGTCGCTGATGCGCTTGACCTCGATAACCCGGTCGATGTCCACCTCGTGTTCGAGGTGAAGATGCAGATTGGCCAGCAGATCGCAGAACAGCGGGTCGGCGGCGAGGGCTTGGGCCAGCGTCTCCGCCACCCGCGCTGGTGACATCGGGCCTGGCTGGCGCAGCCGCTCAGATACGGTGTGCGACCACGTCACCCAGCCTTCCGCCGCCAAGTGCAGCAGCACCTCTTTGTGCGAGGTGAAGTAGCGGCGCACGGCCGAGTAGTGGATGCCGGCGCGCGCGGCCACGGCGGTAAGCGTCACCGACGCGACACCGACTTCCAGCGCCAGCGAGCGCGCGGCCTCCACCAATGCATCCGCACGCTGGCGTTTCTTCGCTGCGGTGCGGGCGCGCTGGAAGGTCAGTTGCGCCACGGCCAGAGGATAACGCACGCCGCGTGATTTCCGGCCCGATCGGCAGAGGTCACGCGCGCATGCGGGCTACCCCGGTCAGCGCCGCTGTTCGACCAGTTCGCGCACCACCGGACGAGGCGGGAACGGCCGAAGCAGTCCACTGGCCGGTCGTGTGCGTACCCGCTGCGGCCACCAGAACCAGCGGCCCAGCAGCGCGGCGATCGACGGTGTCATAAACGCGCGCACCACCAAGGTGTCGAACAACAGGCCCAGGCCGATCGTGGTGCCGACTTGGCCGACGACGGCCAAATCGCTGACCGCCATCGTCATCATCGTGAAGGCGAACACCAGGCCGGCCGAAGTCACGACCGACCCACTGCCGCCCATCGCCCGGATGATGCCCGTCTTCAGTCCGGCGTGGATCTCCTCTTTGAACCGCGCCACCAGCAGCAGGTTGTAGTCCGACCCGACCGCCAGCAGGATGATGACCGACATCGCTAGCACCATCCAGTGCAGATTGAGCCCGATGAGGTGTTGCCAGATGAGCACCGAGAGTCCGAAGGCACTGCCCAGCGACAGGGTCACGGTGCCCACGATGACCGCGGCGGCGATGACGCTTCGGGTGATGATCAGCATCACGATGAATATCAGGCACAGCGACGCGATCCCGGCGATGATCAGGTCATACGCCGACCCGGTGGCCAGGTCTTTGTACATCGGCGCCGTACCACCGAGGTAGACCTTGGAGCCTTCCAGCGGGGTGCCTTTGATCGCCTCGTGCACGGCGTGTTTGACCGGCTCGACGCGCGAGATGCCCTCGGGAGACGCCGGGTCGCCCTCGTGGGAGATGATCATGCGGACCGCATGGCCGTCAGGGGATAGGAACATCTTCAGGCCGCGTTTGAAGTCGGGGTTGTCGAAGGCTTCGGGGGGCAGATAGAACGAGTCGTCGTTTTTGGCCTCGTCGAAGGCGTGGCCCATCGCCGACTGATTCTTCATCATTTCTTCCATCTGATCCTGCAGCCCGCCCATGGTCTGCTGCATGGTCAGCTGCATGATCCGCATGCTTTTCATGGTCTCGATCATCGGCGGCATGACCGTGAGCATCTGCGGGATCAACGTGTCCAGGCGATCCATGTCGGGCATCAGGTTCTGAATGTCATCGGTCATGATGTCGACGCTGTCGAAGGCTTCGAACACCGAGCGCAGCGACCAGCAGATCGGGATGTCATAGCAGTGCTTTTCCCAATAGAAGT
>NZ_LZKJ01000141.1 GCF_001672775.1 Mycobacterium kyorinense
ATGCGGCGCGAAGTCAAGGAGCCGTTTCTCCAGAGCTGGAAGGAGATCATCGCGACGCTGACGACGTTGGCCGACGGGGCCGACGTGCTATTCACGGGTGTGAATTTCGAGGACGCCGCCGGCAACGTCGCGGAGTATTACAACATTCCGCTGGCGACGCTGCATATCTCCCCGGTGCGAGCCAATGGACAGTATCTGCCATTCCTGCCACCATCGTTGGGCCGCTACGCACTAGGGCTGTTCGAGTGGGCGAATTGGCGTGGAGTGAAGAAGTACGACGACGCGCAGCGCCGTCAACTAGGTCTGCCGAAGGCCAAAGGCCCCGCGCCACGGCGGATCACCGAAGCGGGGTCACTGGAGATCCAGGCCTACGACGAGGTCTGCTTCCCCGGGCTGGCAGCCGAATGGACGAAATGGAATGGTCAACGGCCCATTGTCGGCGCGCTGACGATGGAGTTGCCCACAGATGCTGACGACGAAATCGCCTTCTGGATTGGCGCGGGGACACCGCCGATTTTCTTCGGGTTTGGCAGCACACCGGTCAAATCCCCTGCCGACACGCTCGCGATGATCAGCGCCGCCTGCACACAGTTAGGTGAGCGGGCGTTGGTTTGCGCCGGCTGGAGCGACTTCAGCAACCTCCCCCACTTCGACCATGTCAAGGTAGTAAGCGCGATGAATTACGCTGCCGCCTTTCCGGCTTGCCGTGCGGTCGTGCACCACGGTGG
>NZ_LZKJ01000142.1 GCF_001672775.1 Mycobacterium kyorinense
CGGGTGGTGATCAACGCCTACGGCCCGACCGAGATCACGGTGTATGCGTCGATGAGCGCACCACTGCTGCCCGACTCGGGAGCAGCACCGATTGGGGCGCCGGTGTCGACGGCGGCGGTGTTTGTGCTCGATGAGTGGCTGCGGCCGGTGCCGGCCGGGGTGGTTGGTGAGCTCTATGTGGCCGGCAGTGGGGTGGCGTGCGGGTATGTAAGGCGTTCGGGGTTGACGGCATCGCGGTTTGTGGCGTGTCCGTTTGGTGGGGCTGAGGTGGCCGGGCAGCGGATGTATCGCACCGGGGACTTGGTGAGTTGGCGCGCTGATGGGCAGTTGCAGTATCTGGGCCGCGCTGATGACCAGGTCAAGATCCGCGGGTATCGCATCGAGCTCGGTGAAATCCAAACAGCTCTGGCGGGTTTGGGCGGGGTCGAGCAAGCGGCGGTGATCGCTCGCGAGGACCAGCCCGGCATCAAACATTTGGTGGGCTACATCACCGGAACAGCTGATCCCGTCGATCTGCGCACCGCACTGGCCGATCGACTCCCGCCGTATATGGTGCCAGCTGCGGTGATGGTGCTCGAGGCGTTGCCGCTGACAGTCAACGGCAAACTCGACACCCGCGCCCTGCCGGCACCGGACTACCAGGATGTCGAACGCTACCGCGCCCCGGCTAGCCCCACCGAGGAGATTTTGGCCGGCATCTACGCCCAGATCCTGGGGCTCGAGCGGGTCGGGGTTGATGACTCGTTCTTCGACTTGGGTGGCGATTCGCTGACCGCGATGCGCTTGATCGCCGCGATCAACACCCACCTCCAAGCCGGACTTTCAGTGCGCACCGTGTTCGAGGCGCCCACCGTGGCCCAGCTAGCACCACGGATCGGCGAAGCAACAAGCCAACTTCCACCGTTGGAGCCAATGCCGCGTCCGCAGCATGTTCCGTTGTCGTTTGCTCAGCAGCGGTTGTGGTTTATCGATCGGTTTGAGGGTGG
>NZ_LZKJ01000143.1 GCF_001672775.1 Mycobacterium kyorinense
GGGCACCGGAACCGAGGCCAGTATTCCGTCGAGCACCGCGTCGGCAGTGGCGCCTTCGAGTTCGGCTTCCGGGCGCAGCATCACCCGGTGCCGCAAGGTGGGGCGGGCCATGGCCTTGACGTCGTCGGGTGTGACGTAGTTGCGCCCGGACAGCCAGGCCCATGACCGCGCCGTGCCCAGCAACGCCGTTGCGCCACGCGGCGATACGCCAAGGTGCAGAGCCGGTGAGTGGCGGGTGGCACCGACGATGTCGACGATGTAGCCGAGCAGCTCGTCGGCGACGATTACCTGGCGCACTGCCTCGCGCCCGGCGGTCAGCTCAGCGGACCCGGCCACCGGCCGGATCGTCGACAGGTCACGCGGATCAAAGCCGTGCGCGTGCCGCCCGAGGATGGCGATCTCTGAGTCGCGCGGCGGCAGCGGCACGGTCAGTTTGAGGAGGAAGCGGTCGAGTTGCGCCTCGGGCAACTGGTAGGTGCCCTCGTATTCGATCGGGTTCTGCGTGGCGGCGACGATGAACGGGTCGGGCAGAGCCCGGGGTTCGCCGTCGACGCTGACCTGACGTTCTTCCATGGCTTCCAGCAGAGCGGCCTGCGTTTTGGGCGGTGTGCGGTTGATTTCGTCGGCCAGCATGAGATTGGTGAACACCGGGCCGGCCCGGAATACGAAAGCGGCGGTGCGGGCATCGTAGACCAGCGAGCCGGTGACGTCGCCGGGCATCAGGTCCGGCGTGAACTGGACGCGTTTGAACTCCAGCTGCAGCGCCGCGGCCAGCGCACGGACCAACAGCGTTTTCGCAACGCCCGGAACGCCTTCGAGCAGCACATGGCCTCGGCATAACAGCGCGATGACCAGGCCGCTGATCACGGCGTCCTGTCCGACGACGGCTTTGGCGATCTCGGCGCGCAACGCCAACAATGCCTGACGTGCCGATTCGGCAGCGACGGGCGGCGCGGATGCGGGGGCCGACTGGGTCATAGGTGTGCGACCTGCCTTTCGATGTCGTCGAGCGCCCGGGCCAGCGCTACCAGATCGGTGTCGGTGGCCGGCGGTGGCCCGAACAGCGTATGCCGCACCGAGTTCGCGTCGGCCCCGCTGCGCTGCGCGACCGCCGTGGCCACCGTCGGGGCGGGCGTGGTCGGGCTCAGTCCGAGCCGGGGCGACAGCCGCTGCAGCGCCGCAGTCCGCAGGGCTTGCGCCGCGCGGTCGCGGGCCCGCCGCGACCGGTACAGCCGGCCGCGGCCCTCGACCGTCTCCGACGCGCGCACGACCACCGGCAGATCCTCGGCGACCAGTGGGCCGATCCGGCGGCCCTTCCACAGTGCGACGAGTATGACGGTCAGCCACAGTTGCCAGACCATCCAGCTGACGTTGTCGGGGATCAGATCGAAAATGGTTGCTGCGGAATTTGCTTCGCCTTCGACCCGCTGCGGCGCGTACCAGACCAGTCGAGCGCGCTGGCCTGCGAGGTTCATCGCCAGCGCAGCGTTGCCGGCGCGTAACAGGCCGCCGTTGGTCATGAAGTCGGTGCTGCCCACCAGGGTGACGGTGCGTTCACCGTCGCGGTAGCGGACCAGCGCCCCGCCGTAGCAGCTGGTGATCTCGTGCTGGCCGGCCGCTTTTGAAGCAACACTGAATGTGTTGGTGGGGCCGAACTGCACCGATCCGGCGCTATTCGCTTCGCGCAGCGCGCAATCCGGCTTGCTCTCCGGCGTGGCGGCACCGCCGCTACGGATGTCGGGCGCCAATGCGGCGCGAGCCCGCGACGTCGGCTCCACCAGCAGCAGGTCACCGGGGACATCGGCCAGCCGGTGCAGCAGTGTGTCGTCGGTGAGGTACTGGCTCTGCCCAATCAGCAGCAGGGTGCCCGAGCGCATCGCGCTTTCGACATCGGCAACGGTGTCGGCGACGAGGACGTCGACCCCCCGGTCGCCCAGCAGCGCGACCAATGCGTGTGCGCCGTCCGGTCCGGTGGCCGTCGGATCCATCCGGCCGCCCGGCCGCGGCGCGGTCAGGTAGGTGCCGACCGCGGCGACGGCGCAGACAGCGGCCAGTGTCAGCAGGACCCACCGCCAGGTTCGCAAACGTCTGCCCAGCGTCGACGAGCCGGTGGTCGTCACTGCACTGCCGCCCACGGACCCAGGGCTGCCGATTGATCGGCCGCGGGCGAGCCGCCCGCCGAACCGGACCGCAGATGGTCGTCGAGGTCGGCGATCATCTGGTAGGCGGCTGAGGTTCCGGGTCGTTCGCCATAGGTGACGTCGTTGAATGCTGCGGCGGCCTGGGCGAACTCGGAGGCGAGCTGGGGTATGCGCACGCCGGCGTCGCGGGCCAGCTCGTTGGCGGTGCGGCCGGGAGCGGGCTCGAGTACCCGGGTCTCCTCTAGTGTGCGGGCGATCGCGCGCAGCCGGTGTCGAATCGCTGTGGTCCAATTGCCTTCAGCGGCAAGACGTTCCGCAGTAGCGCGGTGGGTGGCAGCGCTGAGCTGGCCGCCGTCGAACAACGGGTTGTCAACCCCGCGGCGCGTGCGGAGCATGCGCTGCCACACCCTGATTGCGACCACCAGCCCCGCCCCCAGCAGGATTAGCAACACCGCTATGGTGAACCATCCGCCAGGCAGCTCAGAGCCCTTTTCGACCAGACGGAAAAGCAGTTCGTCGACCCAATCGTGGAACCGTTGTGTCAGCGAAGCTTTGGGGTAGATCGGTTTGGCCAGTTCGCGTTGCGCAGCATCGTGTGCGGCATCGCGGTCGATGTCGATGGTCGGCATCCTCAGCCGATCCTCATCCCCGGATGGGTCAGCCAGAGGTAGTCGGTGGAATGTGTCGCTGCCGGACCACTGGCAGCGCCAGTCTGCAGGATCAGATCAAACGCCTCGGCGCGGATGCGGCGATCGGTGTACAGCAAGACCACGACACCGGCGCTGAACGGAGCGGTGATGATCCGGCCGATCGCCGATCCGATAGCGCCCACCGTCAAACCGATCAGCGTGGGCCCGCTGGACGGGTCGGCCAACAACTGACCGACGAAGTTGAACGGCGCCGCGACCGCACCGGCGATGACGAACACCACGACAGAGGTGAGCAATCGGATGCCGAGCACACGCCAGAAGCTGTTGCGCACCAGCGCAATGGATCTGGTGATGGCGTCCATGACGGGCAGCTGTTCCAGCACGATCAGCACCGGCGCAAACGACAGCACGGTATAGAAGTAGCCCAGCGCCGCAATGAGGGCCAGCACCAACGGAAGGCCGAAAACGACCGCCGCGGCACCGCTGCCGACGGCGGCCACGGCGGTGATGAGCAGCGTCACCAGGCCGACGAGCAGGATCACCCCGACGGCTTCCAGCGCGGCCAGGCCCAGCAGCGACGGCAGGCGCCCGCGGATCTTCGTCCAGGCTTCGCCGATGGTGATCGTCGACCCGAACACCGCGCGGCCGACGACGACCGTGAGCATGCCGCTGAGTAGTACCCCTGCCAGCCAGGTGACGAGGCCGCTGGCCGCAGCCGAGATCAGCCCGGCGGCCAGATCACCGCCCGTGGGCTCGTCGGGCGAAGCCGTTCCAAGCCGGCTCGTGCCGGCAACCGGACCGGCCTCGACCATCAAGGCGATGGCCTGGGTGATCACGACGATGATCGCCGTCAGCCCTAACGCGGACTTGGGATTGGCCCGGACATAGCCAACCGCGCCATTGAAGATCTCGCTGAGCCCCAACGGCCGCAGCGGGATAATCCCCGGCCGGAACCCGCCCGGGTGGAACTGTGGTGGAGCGCCGTAGCCCGGTGGCGGAGCGCCGTAGCCAGGTGGCGGAGCGCCGTAGCCAGGTGGCGGAGCGCCGTAGCCAGGTGGCGACCCGTAGCCCGGCGGCGGGTAGCCGGGTGGCGACCCGTAACCAGGTGGCGGCGGATAGCCGGGTGGCGGACCGTAGCCCGGTGGCGGGCCGCCGGCCGGAGGTCCGTATCCCGGGGGCGGATAACCCGCTGGGGGGTAACCCGGGGGACCGTAACCTGGCGGCGGGTTCCACCCCTCGGGGTATTCGGGGTAGTCGAGCGGTGGCGTGCTCACCAGGTGGCGCCGCCGTCGTCGATCATGGCTCCATCCTGTCGGCCACGGGGGTATTTCTCAATGTCTCGCAAGGTCCCGCGGCGGCAGACCGCTCGCGTAGCGTCTCAGCTATGGCCGAACTCAAATCCCGGCTGCGCGCCGACTTGACCGAAGCGATGAAGACGCGGGACAAACTGCGCACTGCGACCCTGCGCATGTTGCTGGCCGCGATCCAGAGCGAGGAAGTCTCCGGCAAGGAGTCGCGGGAACTCTCCGACGACGAGGTGCTCAAGGTCCTGGCCCGGGAATCCCGCAAGCGCGGGGAAGCCGCCGAGATCTACACCCAGAACGGCCGCGGCGAGCTCGCCGCCGAGGAGCACGCCGAGGCGCGGGTCATCGACGAATACCTGCCCACCCCGCTCACCGAGGGGGAGCTCGCCGACGTCGTCGACACCGCCGTCGCCCAGGTGGCCGAACAGCTCGGCGAGCGGCCCAGCATGAAACAGATGGGCATGGTGATGAAGGCGGCCACCGCGATCGCGGCCGGCAAGGCCGACGGAGCCCGACTGTCGGCGGCGGTGAAGGACCGGCTTTAGTCACCGGCGATCGTTTGCCCTGGCCGTGCTGGGGTACCCGTCTTCTATGACGCGGTTCGGCTACACCCTGTTGACTGAGCAGAACGGCCCGAAAGACCTTGTCCGGCACGCGATTTCGGCTGAACGTCGGGGTTTCGACTTCGAGGTCTGCAGTGACCACTTCTCGCCGTGGCTCTCGTCGCAAGGACACGCCCCCAACGCCTGGACAGTGCTGGGTGCGGTGGCACACGCCACCGAACGGGTGGACCTGTACTCGTATGTGACCTGTCCGACGATGCGCTACCACCCGGCGGTCGTCGCGCAACAGGCCGCGACCGTGCAGATCCTGGCCGACGGCCGGTTCACCCTCGGGCTGGGCAGCGGCGAGAACCTCAACGAGCACGTCGTCGGCCGGGGCTGGCCGGCGCTCAAGCAGCGCCAGGACATGCTGGCCGAGGCGATCGAAATCATCCGCACGTTGTTCGGTGGCGAGTTGGTCGATTGGCGCGGGGACTACTACCAGGTGGACTCGGCACGCCTGTGGGATCTGCCTGACGATCCGATCGGCATCGCGGTGGCGATGACCGGCGAACGGGGGGTCGGCAACTTCGCCACGCTCGCCGACCACCTGATTGCGGTTCAGCCCAGCGGAGACCTGGTCCGCGACTGGCACTCGGCGCGCCAGGCGGTCGGTATGGCTGGCGGCGGCCGGGTAGTCGGGCAGGTGCCGGTGTGCTGGGATCCCGACCGCGACGCCGCGGTCGAACGCGCCCACGAGCAATTCCGCTGGTTCGCCGGGGGCTGGCATGTCAATGCGAACCTGCCGACGACGGCTGGTTTCGCGGCCGCCACCCAGTTCGTCCGCCCCGAGGACGTCGCCGAGAGCATTCCGTGCGGACCGGACCTCGACGCGATCGTCGACGCGGTGCGTGCGTACTGGGAAGCGGGGTTTACCGACGTCGCACTGGTGCAAATCGGTGGCGAGGCCCAGGATCCGTTCTTCAAAGAAGCCGCCGAGCCGTTGCTCGAGGCGCTGCGGGCCGCCGACAAACAAGGGGACGGCGATGACTAATCCGTCGTTTGCCAACAGCACTGCGCTGCTGGTGAAAGGGCTCGGCGGAGCGAGCCTGGCGCTCGGACTCAGTGAATTGCTGGCACCGGCGCGGGTTGCCGCGGTGGCCGGCGTGGACGACACCGACCGGACGCGGTCGGTGATCCGGGCGCTCGGCTTGCGTGAATGCGGGCACGGCGCCGCGCTGCTGTTCGGGCCTGAGCCGCTGGTCTGGACCCGCGTCGCCGGCGACGCCCTGGACCTGGCGCTGCTGGGCGTCGGAGTGGCCAACCGCGGAGCGGGGCGGCGGAAGCGCGGCGCGATTGCGGCCGCCGCACTGGCCGGCATCGGTGCTGCCGATCTCTATGCGGCGCTGCGCACCACTCGCAACAGTGGCGGGCGACACGCCAACGGGTCGCGTCATCAGACGTTGCGGGCCGCGGTTACGGTGCGACGCCCGCCGGCTGACGTCTACCGGTTTTGGCGTGACCTGGAGAACCTGCCGTCGTTCATGTATCACCTCAAGTCGGTGACCGTCGGATCCGACGGCCGGACACACTGGGTGGCCAACGCGCCCCTGGGCCAGTCGGTGGAATGGGACGCGCAGATCACCGACGACGAACCCGACACCCGCATCGCGTGGCAGTCGCTGCCGGGCTCGACCATCGAGAACGGGGGCAGCGTCGAGTTCACACCCGCGCCGGGCGGCACCGACACCGAGGTGCGGGTGACGATGGGCTATCGCCTGCCGGGCGGCGCGCTGGCCAAGGCGGCAGCAACCGTATTCGGCGAGTCGCCGGACCAACAAGTCAACGACGACCTTCGTCGCTTCAAGCAGATTCTGGAGACCGGGCAGGTCATGCGTTCCGACGGATCGCCGGAAGGCACTTCATCGCGCAGGCAAATGCATCAGCAGAGCGGACAGCCGAAGGGGGCGGCCCGATGAAGGCCACCGTGTGGGCCGGCCGCAACCGCGTGGAAGTGCAGTCGGTTCCCGATCCGAAGATCCTCAACGAACGCGACGCGATCGTGCGCATCAGTTCGACGGCAATCTGCGGTTCCGACTTGCACATCTATGACGGCTACATCCCGACCGTCAAGCACGGCGACATCCTCGGGCACGAATTCATGGGCGAAGTCGTCGACGTCGGCAAAGCTGTCACGAAACTGGCGGTGGGTGACCGGGTGGTGGTGCCGTTCCCGATTGCATGCGGTGCATGCTCGGCCTGTGAACGCGACCTGTACTCGCTGTGTGAGAACTCGAACCCCAACGCGGGCATCGCCGAGAAGCTGATGGGTCATTCACCTGCCGGACTGTTCGGGTACTCGCACATGCTGGGCGGATTCGCCGGCGGGCAAGCGGAATACGCGCGGGTGCCGTTCGCCGACGTGGGACCGCTGAAGATCGAGGATGACCTGACCGACGAACAGGTGCTGTTCTTGTCGGATATCTTCCCGACCGGCTACATGGGTGCCGAGATGTGTGACATCAAGCCGGGCGACGTGGTCGCCGTCTGGGGCGCCGGCCCGGTAGGTCTGTTCGCGATGGCAAGCGCCTACCTGCTGGGTGCATCGAAAGTCATTGCGATTGACCGTGTTCCGTATCGACTGGAGCTGGCTGAGGAACTACAAGCGGTACCGCTCAACTTCGCCGAGACGGCGGTGCTCGAAGAGCTCCGCGACATGACCGCCGGGCGCGGGCCCGACCACTGCATCGACGCGGTTGGCCTGGAGGCCCGTAACGACTCCACCGTGGTGGATGCCTACGACCGGGTGAAACAGGCCGCTCGACTGGAAACCGAACGGCCCCACGCTTTGCGGGAAGCGGCGATGAGTTGCCGTAACGGCGGCACGATTTCGATCGTCGGGGTCTACGGCGGGCTGATGGATAAGTTCCCGATCGGGGCGATCATGAATCGGTCACTGACCATCAAAGCCGGACAGTGCCACGTGCAGCGGTATATGCGACCACTGCTCGAGCGGATCCGTAACGGCGAGATCGATCCGACGTTCTTGATCACCCACCGGCTGTCGCTCGACGAGGCGCCGCACGGATACGAGATCTTCAAACACAAACGCGACAACTGCACCAAGGTCGTGCTCAAACCCTAAGACGACAAAGGAGAACCGCTGTGTCACATGATGAAATGCAAGGCAAGAAGATCGCTTTCCTGGCGGCGGACGGCGTAGAGAAGGTCGAACTCGAACAGCCGCGCGCGGCTCTGGAAGACGCCGGAGCGCGAACCGAGCTGCTGTCGCTGAAATCCGGCGAAATCGAAGCCCGCAACCACGATTTGGAGCCGGCGGGGACATTTCCCGTCGACCGGGCGGTCAAAGACGTGTCGGTCGACGATTTCGACGCGCTGGTGTTGCCCGGCGGCACCGTCAACCCGGACAAGCTGCGGATGGACGAGGCGGCGGTGTCGTTCGTGCGGGACTTCGTGACATCGGGAAAGCCGGTCGCTGCGATCTGCCACGGCCCGTGGACATTGGTGGAGGCCGGTGTGGCCAAGGGGCGCACGTTGACGTCGTATCAGAGCATTCGTACCGATCTGCGCAACGCCGGCGCCAATGTCGTCGACGAGGAAGTCGTCGTCGACGGCAACCTGATCACCAGTCGCTCACCGTCGGATCTCGAGGCGTTCTGCTCGACGATTGTCGAGAAGTTCGCTCACGCCCCGACGAGCGCCTGATTGATCCTGGTTTCAACAGCGTGGTTTGGGGGCATAGTCACGCCAGCCGCGATCGCCGTGGTGACGTGTCGAAAGGCCGCAGGTGACCACTTCTTACTTGGCGCCGCCCGTAACGGATGTCCTGGCGGCTGAGGGCGTTTATCCGCCGCAACAGGACTCGCAACTGCTCGTCGACACCATGGAAGCCACCGCGCTGGTGCCGGGACGTCGTGTTTTGGATCTGTGTACCGGCAGCGGTTACATCGCGATCGCCGCTGCCGAATTGGGCGCAGCCAGCGTGACCGCATTCGACATTTGTCCCCACGCTGTGGCGTGTTCGCGCGGGAATGCGGTGCACGCCGGCGTCGACGTCGACGTGCGGGAGGGTTCCTGGATCGGTGCGCTCGGCTGCGCGCCCTTCGAGGTCATCATGTCCAATCCGCCCTATGTGGCCACCCCGCCGACGGGCGACAGCGAGGAGATCCCGAAAAGCGCTGGCCCCGAATGGGCGTGGAACGCCGGAGTGGACGGCCGGCTGATACTCGATCCGCTGTGTGAGTCGGCGTCGCGGCTGCTGTGCGACGGCGGCTCCATGCTGCTGGTGCACTCCAGCTTGTCGGGCGTCGAGCAGTCGCTCGAAGGATTGCGATCAACCGGCTTGAACGCGCGAGTCATTGCCTCCCAATGGATCCCGTTCGGGCCGGTGATGTCGGCCCGGGCAGGCTGGTTAGAAGACACCGGTCGCATCCAACGCGGTTGCCGCCAAGAGGAACTCGTCGTGATCCGGGCGGACAAGCCATGACCGGCGGCACTCGGGTGCAGGTGATACCCAACGGGCCGGTGCTGATCGCCGGTCCGGTGCGAATCGAGATGCCCGGCGGCGATGTCGTCGAGTCCGATCGGTTCATGGTGGCCGTCTGCACCTGCCGGCGCAGCAAGAACTACCCGCTGTGCGACACCAGCCACCGGCGTTGCCGCCGGACGCAGTCAACCTCAGCCTCAACCGAGCGGACGGCGTAGCGAGCTCTCGCCGGCTTTCCACGCCGCCACCATCGCGTCACCGAGACGGTCTTCGACCATCGCGTGGGCGCGGATCCCGAACACCACGTCGCAGTCCAACTGTGGCTCCCGGGCGACCAGGTCGCCGACCACGTCGAGGCGCACCACCTGCTCGTGCACCGCGTCGGCCTCGACATGCTCGCTGTAGAACGTCACGCACTCCGCGGGTGCGCCGAGTCGCTGCAGCGCCTCCACCAGTCGGCGCGATCCCGGCGGCGAGGTGATCTCCGTCGACGCGAAATGCCCGATGGCCGCGCCGCGCAACCGGCGGTGCAGACCGAACAGCGACATCAGGTTCACCACCGTCAGCGATTCGGCCGGAACCGCGTCCAGGTAGGCCAAGTAGGTGGCATCCAGACCCGCGGCGGTCAACAGGTCTGCGAACAGCTGTTGGTGGACTCGCGGCCCTTGCCCGGCGCCGTACTCGTCGAATTCGACCGCCACGAACGAGGCCTTGGCCTGGCCGGTCAGACGCGGAATCGCCCAGGCGTGCGGATCGCCCTCTTTGAGGTGATACAGCGATCGGTGCACGAAGTATTCGCACATCTGCGCCCAGGTTCCGTTGTCACGCAGCCAATATGACGGTCCAGTGCCGTCGACGGATTCCACTGACAGGGCGTCCATTTCGGCTGCCGCGGTGTGGTCGGGCTCGATCGGACCGACGTCTCGCTGCACTGCCGCCAGAAACGCGCGCTCCAACTGCCCGCGCAGGTGCAACAGCCCGGGATTCCATTCCCAGGTCGGGTCGACGCCGGCGAAGCCCCGGTAGTGCAGCTCGTAGCACATGTACAGCGCCAACTGCAGGTCCAGACCGTAGGGATCCGATTCCCGCACCGACGCTCCGACGCGGACCAGCTGGTCCCGCGGCGCCGGTTCGGTGAGTGTGCGCCGCACAGCCATGGACAGCGGTCCATGCGCGGCGGGCAATCGGGGTTCGACCATTGCTTCTGCCTGGGTCACGCCGGGGTTTACCCCGATTTACCCGCCGGCCAAACGACGCGGCCGCATAACAGGCCCGTCGACGGGGTAGTACTGCGTCGCACGACCAACCTAGGAGGTGACATGCGCGCATTGACCGTACAGCCGGGCCACAAGGGCTCGCTGAGCGTGTCCGACGTGCCCGACCCCACCCCGGCCGACGGCGAACTGCTGGTCGACGGCATTGCGATGGGCGTTTGCGGCACCGACAAAGAGATCGTCTCCGGCGAGTACGGCTGGGCGCCGCCCAACTCGTCGCACCTGGTCCTCGGCCACGAATCGCTCGGCCGGGTGCGGCAGGCGCCGGCCTCGAGCAGCTTCTCGGCCGGCGATCTGGTGGTCGGCGTGGTGCGCCGCCCCGACCCCGAGCCGTGTGGTGCGTGTGCGCACGGCGAGTTCGACATGTGCCGCAACGGCCGTTACCGCGAGCGCGGCATCAAGGAGCTGGACGGCTACGGCAGCCAAGCGTGGTGTGTGGAAACCGATTACGCGGTGCGGCTCGATCCGTCGCTGGAGCGGGTCGGCATGCTGCTGGAGCCGACGACGGTGGTGGCAAAAGCCTGGGAGCAGGTGGAGCGGATCGGCAGCCGCGGCTGGTTCGAACCGAAACGGGCGCTGGTGACCGGCGCCGGGCCGATCGGCTTGTTGGCGGCGCTGATCGGGGTGCAGCGCGGTTTGGACACGCATGTGCTGGACCGGGTGACCGACGGCCCGAAGCCGAAGCTGGTCACATCACTCGGTGCGACCTACCACCACGAGGACATCGAGTCGGTGGCCAAACAGGTGCGGCCCGACGTCGTCATCGAGGCCACCGGGGTGGGCAGCATCGTCTTCGGCGCGCTGATGAACACCGAAACCTACGGCATCACCTGTTTGACGGGCGTCTCGTCAGGCGGGCACAGCATTGACGTCGACGCCGGGTTGGTGAACCGTGACATCGTGCTGGAGAACGACGTGGTGGTCGGCTCGGTCAACGCCAACCTGCGTCACTACCAGCAGGGTGCCGAGGTGCTGGCCCACGCCGACAACGACTGGCTGGAAGGTTTGGTCACCCGCCGCGTCCCGTTGGAGAAGGCTGCCGAGGCGTTCCAGCCGGCTGACGGCGACGTGAAGGTGGTCATCGAACTCTGATGGCTCGAATCGAGGACTACGCCCTGCTCGGCGATCTGCACACCGCCGCCCTCGTGAGCCGTGACGGCAGCATCGACTGGTTGTGCCTGCCGCGGTTCGATTCCGGTTCGTGCTTTGCCGCGCTGCTGCACGACGAATCGGCCGGTCACTGGCGACTGGCGCCAGCCTCCGGCGGACCCGCGACGCGCCGCGCCTATCGCGACGACACCCTGATCATGGACACCGAATGGGACACCGACGACGGGTCGGTGCGAGTCACCGATTTCATGCCGCCGCGCGGTGAAGCCGCCGACGTGGTGCGCATCGTCGAAGGACTCTCCGGGCGGGTGCCGATGCGGATGCACCTGGTGATCCGATTCGACTACGGCCACGTCGTGCCCTGGATCCGGCGAAGCGAGGACGGCCTGATCGCCATCGCCGGTCCCGACACCTTGTGCCTGACCACGCCGGCCGACGTACGCGGCGACCACATGTCCACGGTCGCCGAATTCGAAGTCGCAGCCGGCGACAAGGTGCCGTTCGTGCTGACTCACGTGTCGTCGCACCGCCCGCATGCCGTGCGGGCACACGCCGACCGCGCGCTGCGCGACACCGAAGAATTCTGGCGGGACTGGATCGGCCGCTGCAGTTATAGCGGGCCGTACGAAGAGGCGGTGCGCCGGGCGCTGATCACCCTGAAGGCGCTCACCTATGACCCCACCGGCGGGATCCTCGCCGCAGCGACAACGTCGCTGCCCGAAGGACTTGGCGGAGTTCGTAACTGGGACTACCGGTACTGCTGGCTGCGGGACACGACGTTTACCTTGCAGGCGCTGCTTGGCACCGGCTACGTCGACGAGGCCAGGGCGTGGCGGGACTGGCTGGTCCGAGCCGTCGCCGGCGATCCAGCGAAGCTGCAGATCATGTACAGCATCGACGGCACCCGCCGGATTCCGGAGCTGACACTTGATTGGCTGTCCGGATACGAGAACTCGGCGCCGGTACGTATCGGCAACGACGCCGCCGGACAGTTCCAGCTCGACGTGTGGGGCGAGGTGCTCGACGGGCTGCACCTGGCTCGTGAAACCGGGATGCAGGCGGTGGATTCGGCGTGGGACATTCAGCTGGCGCTGCTGGATTTTCTCGAAAGCAATTGGGACCAGCCAGATTCCAGCCTGTGGGAAGTGCGCGGCGACCGGCGGCATTTTGTGCACTCGAAGGTGATGGCCTGGGCCGGTGTCGACCGGGCTGTGCACACCGTGGAAACGCAGGGCCTCGACGGCCCGCTCGACACATGGCGCGACTTGCGCGACCGCATCCATGCCGACGTCTGTGAGCACGGCTACGACGCGGAACGGCAGACCTTCACGCAGTTCTACGGTTCTCAGGGTCTGGATGCCGCGCTGTTGCTGATTCCGCGCGTCGGGTTCTTGCCGTGGAATGATCCGCGGGTCGTGGGCACGGTCGATGCCGTGCAACGCGAGTTGTCCAGCGAGGGATTCCTGATGCGCTATCGACCGGACGCCGACGGCGGCGTCGACGGCCTACCCGGCACCGAGGGCACGTTCCTGGCGTGCACGTTCTGGTTGGCTGATGCTCTGCACGGTATCGGCCGCGGTGACGAGGCCCGCGAGCTGTTCGAGAAGCTGCTAGACCTGCGCAACGACGTCGGGCTGCTCAGCGAGGAGTACGACACCGGTGCGCAACGGCTGGTCGGCAACACCCCGCAGGCGTTCAGCATGGTCGGGCTGGTGAATACCGCACGACAGCTGAGCGGATCGTCGACACAGACCGGCGGACCGCGTCAGCGAGGTGTGTCGTAGGGTCCGCTTATAGTCGAATATATGTTCGATATTCAAGCGGTGCCCCAGCTCACAAAGGCTTTTGCTGGGGTCGATGACGCTGGAGTGGTGGATGCCATCACAGCTGCTGCCCGCCGGCAGAACGCGATGTGCGCGCGGGAACTGGCGGCCGTCGGTGAGCTCTATGAGCGTCGCGCGCCCGACGACGATGTCGATCG
This sequence comes from Mycobacterium kyorinense, assembly GCF_001672775.1. Classification (GTDB taxonomy): domain Bacteria; phylum Actinomycetota; class Actinomycetes; order Mycobacteriales; family Mycobacteriaceae; genus Mycobacterium; species Mycobacterium kyorinense_A. The sequence continues at coordinate 13,510 of NZ_LZKJ01000143.1, forward strand.
ATAAAACTGGGCCATCGATGGTTACGAAAACGTCGTTGCTGAAGTGGCTGCGGCGTTGGGGATCAGCAGAGGACGAGCCCGCGGGCGGTTGCGCTACGCGATTGTGCTGCATGAAAGCCTGCCACGACTCGCTGAAGTCTTTGCGCGGGGAGACATCGATTTCCGGCTGATGGCCGCGGTGGTCGGCCGCACCGAACTGGTTGACGACCCCGTATTGATAGCCAAACTGGACGCCGCGATCGCTCGGCATGGACCCAAGTGGATGCGGCTCTCTGAACCCAAGCTCATTGAGCGCATCGACATGTGGGTTGCCCGCTTCGACCCGGCCGGCGTTAAGCAGCCAAGCCATCGCAATGAGCAGCGCTATGTCGAGATTGGGCCGGTTGAGCCCGGGCTGGCCGGCGTGTGGGCGCAACTACACGCAACCGATGGCGCGGCATTAGACCGGAAACTCGATGCGCTAGCCGCAACGGTCTGTCCGGCGGATCCGCGCACCAAGAAACAGCGCCGCGCCGATGGGCTCGGCGCGTTGGCCGCGGGACTGGAGACATTGCGTTGTCAGTGTGGTTCGCCGGATTGCTCAGCGGCCCAACGGCGGCCGGCCACCGATGTGATCATCCATGTGTTGGCTGAGCAGGTGACGATTAATGGAGACTCGCAAGCGCCGGGCTATCTGCCCGGTTACGGCCCGCTGTCGGCGCCCGTGCTGCGCGAGGTGGGCACCACCGCCAAGATCAAGCCACTGGTGAAACCCTCAGCTGATCCCGAGCCGCATTATCGACCGTCCGCGGCGTTGGCGGAATTCGTGCGACTGCGGGATCTCACGTGCCGATTCCCGGGGTGCGATCAGCCGGCCGAAGTGTGCGACGTCGACCACACGGTTCCGTACCCGAACGGCCCCACACATCCCTCGAATCTCAAGCTGCTCTGCCGCTACCATCACCTACTCAAAACGTTCTACACCGGCCGCGGCGGCTGGACCGACCGGCAGTACCCCGATGGCACCGTCGAGTGGACAGCTCCCACGGGCCACATCTACACCACCAAACCCGGTGGCGCCCTGTTGTTTCCGGTGTTGGCCGATCCGACAGGAGCATTAGCGCTGCAGACATCGATGGCATCGCCGTGCGAGAACCGGGGCCTGATGATGCCGACGCGTTGCCGTACCAGAGCTGACGAGCGTGCCGCCCGCATCGCACACGAGCGCGGCATCAATGAAGCCCGCCTTGCTGCTGAAGCGGTGCAAGAAGCTGAGCGGATCGCCGCCTGTAACGACCCGCCTCCCTTCTGATTCACGCTATTTGCGGCGGCGCGGGATGAACTCCTGGGCCTTGACTTTGATGCCTTCCTTGAGCATGCCGAAGGCGTCTTCGTCGCCCTTGAGCACCGAGGTGGCGGCGGCCTTCATCTGATCGAAGGTCGCGTGCGGCGGCACCGGCGGGATGTTCGGGTCGCAGTGCACGTCGAGCACCGTCGGGCGATCCGCCCGCAGTGCCTGATCCCACGCCGATGCGATCTGATCGGGATCGGTCAACGTCGCCGACGCCAGACCCAAGCTGGCTGCAAAGGACGCGTAATCCACCGTCGGAAGCGTCTGCGACACAGCGAATTTCGGAGCACCGGCCATCGCTCGCATCTCCCACGTCACCTGGTTGAGGTCATTGTTGTGCAGAACCGCGACGATCAACCTGGGATCGCTCCACTCTTCCCAGTAGTGCGCGATCGTGATCAACTCGGCCATCCCGTTCATCTGCATCGCGCCGTCGCCGGCGAAGACGATGACGGGCCGATCCGGGTTGGCGAACTTGCCGCCGATCCCGTAGGGCACGCCGGGACCCATCGTGGCCAGATTGCCGGACAGTGAGCCGCGCATGTTGCCGCGGAACTTCAGTTGGCGCGCATACCAATTCGCCGACGACCCCGAGTCGGCGGTGACGATCGCGTTGTCGGGCAGCTTCGGTGACAACTCGGCGAAAAGCCGCATCGGGTTGATCGGATCGGCGGCCACGTTGGCTTCCATCTCCATGGTTTCCCACCAACGCTTGACGTTCTTCTCGACCGTTTCGCGCCAGGACCGATCGGACTTGCGCTGGATCAGCGGTAGCAGCGCGCGCACCGTCGCCGCCGCGTCGCCCACCAGGTTCACCTCGTTGGGGTAGCGCATGCCGATCAACGCCGGGTCGATATCGATCTGCACACCGCGCGCCTGGTCGTAGCCCGGTAAAAACTGCGTGTAGGGGAAACTCGATCCGATCGTGAGCAGAGTGTCGCAGTCGCGCATCAACTCCCAGCTCGGACGCGTGCCCAGCAGCCCGATGGAGCCGGTCACCCAAGGCAGCTCGTCGGAGAGCACATCCTTACCCAGCAATGCCTTGGCAACACCGGCTCCGAGCAAGTCGGCGAGTTCGGTCACCTCGTCGACCGCTCCCTTCGCACCGCAACCCACGAGCATGGCGACACGCTCGCCGGCGTTGAGCACCTCGGCGGCCCGCTGCAACCCGTCCTTCGAGGGTCCGACGTCAGGCCACTCGAACCCCAGGCTTGACGGGACCATCTTGAATTCGTGGGTCGGCGGGGAGTATTCGAGTTCCTGCACATCCGCGGGGATGATGACGGCCGTCACCGTCCGCTTCGTCACGGCGGTGCGGATGGCCCGGTCCAAGACGTTGGGAAGCTGCTCGGGCACGGTGACCATTTGGATGTACTCGCTGGCCACGTCCTTAAACAGGCTCATCAGGTCGACTTCTTGCTGATAGGAGCCGCCCATCGCACTGCGGTTGGTCTGCCCGACGATCGCCAGTACCGGTACCCGGTCGAGTTTGGCGTCGTAGAGGCCGTTGAGCAGATGGATGGCGCCTGGGCCCGATGTCGCCGCGCATACGCCGAGCCGGTTGGAGAACTTGGCGTAGCCGACCGCCTCGAACGCGGCCATCTCCTCGTGGCGGGCCTGCACGAACTTCGGCTTATTGTCCGCGCGGCCCCAAGCCGCGAGCAGACCGTTGATTCCGTCGCCCGCGTAGGCGAAAACCTTCTCGATCTCCCAGTCGCGCAGCCGTTCCAGCACGAAGTCGGCAACCAACGCGCCTGCCATCGCACACCCCATTCCTGTTTTAGGCAGCAGGTAACAGGAAGGTGATTACCCAAGAGGCGGTCGACTTAGACCACATGAGTCGGGGTTGCGGGATTCGAACCCACGACCTCTTCGTCCCGAACGAAGCCACCAGGCCGTTTGAGTGAGTTTGCTGTGTTGGTTGTGTGAGAATCCGCAGCTCAACTGCGTTGAGGGTGTTGGCTGTCGGTAGCTGTTGATAGACCTGTTGCGGACTGGCTGCGGACCAGCGGTCAGGGCAGGAGGATCGATGTATTCCGAGAATGTGCGCGCAAACGCGACGTACGCGACTGGGCCGTGAGCTGCGCGCGTGGGTGACGATGACGATCTGAAATCGAATCCGCGGTATCTGCGACGGATGGCCGAGCAGGTGCGCGAGTTCGAGCGAGCGTTCAGTGCGTTGCTCGAACTCTGCCAGTTCACCGCTGACCTCCGAGCGGTCGCCGGCCCAAATCTGCCGGCCGACGTCATGGCCAGTTACGCCAGCCTGCCTGCCGTAATCCGTGACAGCGGCGTATCCGATGATGACTGGGTTGCCGCAAAAGCTCGATGCTCGCTGACGGCTGGTCGGGTAGCCCACATCCCGGACCTCACGGGCGTGCGGATATCACGGCCAGGATTCGGCGGCCCGGTGAACCCGTTCGAGGTGTGGATTACAGTCACGCAGTCGAACTCGGAGGTACAGCCGGACGACATCCTCGCCACTTCTGAGCACACCATTGGCATCCTCGAAGCGATGGCTGAACGTGTCGACGTCGCCGCAGATATCAGCATCGAGGACATACATCCCCTTGTGTGGGGCGCCGCGCGAGGGCAGTGGCGTATCGAGCTGTACCGCGAAGCGGTGTCATCCGCTGTAGGCGCCGTAATTGACTATGTGCGGCATCTCACGGGACGCGCTGACCTCGCTGACAAAGACGTCTTTACGCATGCCTTCTCGCAGAATCCGCCGAAGGCAGGCGCCCCGCGATTGCGCTGGCCGGGCTGCGATCAAGACCAGACTGTCGTATCCATGAACCGCGGCCTCTTGGGGTTCTCAACCGGGATTCAAGCCGCGATCCGTAACCCGACCATTCACGACCGGACGCCGCTGCGAGCGCAGGAGGCTGCCGAGCGGTTGGCGGCACTCAGTCTCCTGACGACGTGGATAGAGCAGTGCAGGCTTGACAGTTTGGAGAGCCCATAGTTGATCACGGGAACATCGATCGCCGCCGCAAGAGTCTCGTCCTCGCGGTTCTGTGGTACCCCCACGCCCCGCAGTCGAACGGTCTCGGCCACCCGTGACCCTTTCCGCCCGACAAACCCGGAGGCCGACAAACAAATAACGATCTGCACATTGGAGCCGACGAACCTGAAGCGCGCCAGGATCGGCACCGTACGATCTACAACCAGACACGGCGCTAAGCTCAGGGGGAGGCGACATGGCTGGGCTGGGCGAGCACATCACTGCGATGGTGCGAAGTCACGCATCCGGTGACGACGCCGCCTTCTATGCCGTGGCTCTTCAGATTGCCGCGCGTGAGGCCAGACAGGGTCACCATGTCCTTGCGGACAACATTAAGAAGGCTGTCGACGCGTCGCGCGAACGCGCACCACTGGCTAACGTCACCGCTCTTCCTCGTGTTCGCGGTGAGCTGACCGAACTCGTCGAGGTCTCCCATCCGCAGGTGAAGCTGCGGGAACTAGTTGCCCCGACGGAGCGCATCGCACAAATCAAACAAATCCTCGCCGAGCAACGACAGCGGAAGAATCTGCTCGAGCATGGTTTCGCGCCATCGCATCGGCTACTCCTCGAAGGCCCGCCCGGGACTGGGAAGACGATGACGGCCTCGGTGCTGGCCACAGAACTCGGATTGCCGATGTACACGGTGCGACTCGATGGCCTGTTGAGCAAATTCATGGGTGAGACGGCTGCGAAGTTGCGGGTGGTATTCGACGCAGTGGCAGCCGAACGAGCTGTCTATCTCTTCGATGAGTTCGATGCGCTCGGGGGCGATCGTTCGGGCAACGACGTTGGTGAAGCGCGCCGGATACTCAACTCGTTTCTAGTGTTCCTAGAGAACTCGAGCCCGGAATCGATCGTGATCGCGGCGACGAACCACCGCGCCATCTTGGACAAGGCGTTGTTCCGCCGCTTCGACATGGTGCTGGACTACTCGCTGCCGGATGCGCGTCAAGCCGTCACCGTGATGCGTGCGCGGCTTGGCTCGCTCGCATCGAAAACGGATCTGACCAACCTCGGTAAATACACCGGCGGCCTTAGCCATGCTGACCTTGTAAAGGCCGTGGAGTCTGCGGCCAAGGCAGTGCTGATGCGCGGCGGCAAGCAAGTGGAGCGAGAGGACGTCATCGTGGCATTGAAGGCTCGTCGATCGGCAACACTTGGCTGACGAGGGAGGCGAGGCCGGCGGGGGAGAAAAATACGACCATATCTATGTTCAGGGCTATTCCGCGTCCGAAGAATTCAGCCGCTATTCGGACGGAGGGGGAGGTGGTTCTAGGCGGCGCAACGTCGACGCCGCGTCGCACGGAGCCGCACTCAATAGCGAACTCGAGGACTCGTTCACGGCGTCTGAAGCCGAACGCACGTCGATCGCGCTCTCCGACGAGGCTCTACGGGCACAGGGCACAATCATCGTGCTCGAAGGTGAAGGTGCGGCGTACCCGCTGAAGCTTGATTCACTCAACAGTCTGACCCGGCATCGCAAGGTGCCCAAACAGCCGCGGTGGCTGCTCCTTTCAGTGCGAGCAGCGACGGACACCGAGCCTGAGCGAGCGACGGTGTGGGTCTCCGATGGCCACCGTGCTGCGTTCATGAAGCTCTTCCAGGACTACCTTGCCGAGACGACGAAAAGGGGACAGCCGAAGAACCAAGATCTGGTGGCCAATATCTCCCGTATCCGAACGGCAGTTCTGGCTGATCTGTGGACTTCGGAGGGGGAACCTCCGCAGCGTGGGCAGCATTGGTGGGAACTATGGCTCGATACCGCCAGTGATCATGTCGACACGGTCCACGGCTTCGCCGATGCACACCAACTACGGATCCGGCCGCGTTCATTCCGTTTCCGCGACCGCGCCGTCTTCTGGATCGAGGCAACCTGGAGCGAACTCGAACCCCTGCCCTTTACCGCGGTGCCGGTGGCAGAGATTCGGCGACCGGAGTTCATCGAGACGATTGAGGACCTTTCGGCTACCGAGCAAGCGGAATACGTTTACGAACTCTCCGAGCGCATTAGCCCGGCCGACGACGATGCTCCAGCGGTATGCCATCTCGACACCGGTGTCCTTCGCACTCACGTGCTCCTCGCGGCGTCGCTTGCACCGTCGGATCTGCACACGATCATCGGAACGTCCGGCGCGGACATGAATCCTCGGGGGCATGGCACTTCAATGGCCGGGCTTGCTCTGTTCGGTGACCTCGATGCTGCGTTGGAAGACGTGAATCCGATCCAGTTGCGCCACCGCCTGGAGTCGGTGCGTATGGAACCGGGACCCGGAGAGGGGGAGCTGGATCCGCTGGACTATGGCAGCGCGACCGTCCAAGCGGTCGCACTGACGGAGATCGCCAGCAGCCGTCAGCGCGTATTCGCCTTAACCCTCAGCAGTACGCCAGATAGCCCAGGTGAACCTACGCTTTGGTCGGCAGCAGTCGACGCTCTAGCGGTTGGGACGGACTCCGACCGCGAGGGTGACCAGTTCCAACTTATCTCTGAACCGGATGCCGCGGCCTCCCGGCTCATTGTTGTAGCGGCTGGCAACGTCGATTCCTATGCTGGCCTCCACCTCGATAACTCGGACCTGGCGGCGATAGAAGACCCTGCTCAAGCATGGAACGCGCTGACGGTCGGCGCGTACACCGAGCTTGCCGGGGTTCCTCAGCATCCTCAGTACTCCGGCTGGAAACCCGTGGCAGAGCGGGGGGAGTTGTCGCCACACAGTCGAACGTCGATGATGTTCAGGCATCGCAAAACACCAATCAAGCCGGACATCTGCATGGAGGGCGGAAACGTCCTCACCGACGGTGACCAGATGTTCGAGGACAGACTTCCCATACTTTCTCTCCGCTCCACTGGGAACACAAGCGACATCTCGCTGACGTCCGCGAATGCCACGAGTGCCGCGACTGCTCAGGCTGCACGACTTGCAGCCTTGGCCATGGACCGATACCCCGACTACTGGCCGGAGTCGATTCGTGGGTTGTTGACCCACGAAGCGGAGTGGACAGGCGCCATGAACCGGCGGATCAAGCCCGAGCAGCTGAAGAAGAAGCGCCTCGAACAACTACGGCGTTACGGCTGGGGTGTACCGACAGAAGAAGCGGTACTCAACTCGTCGCGGCGGGCGGTCACCTTACTCACACAAGACCAATTCGTACCGTTTGAAGGTGCCGACTTCCGTATGAGACAGTTCCGGCTCCACACGTTGCCGTGGCCGCGCGAGGCGCTCGAAGATCTCGGGGCCGCCGATGTGCGGCTACGGATCACCCTGTCCTACTTCGTCGAGCCGTCTGCCTCTCGTCGCGGATGGCGCAACCGTTACGCCTACGCTTCACACTCCCTGCAGTTCGACCTGCAAGGTCAGCTTGAGACCCGACAAGAGTTCATCAACCGCGTCAATCGTGACGCACAGGCGCGGGAGGATGGTGGCTCAGCAGGAACCACGTCCGATCGCTGGTTCCTTGGCGAGCGTCAGCGCGGCCTCGGGTCGTTACATCAGGACGAATGGACGGGGACGGGAAGCGAACTGGCGCAATGTAATTCTGTCGCAGTCTATCCGGTCGGCGGGTGGTGGAAAAACAACACACGTCTAGATCGGCGCGATTTCCCGGTGCGTTACTCACTGATTTTGTCGTTGCGAACCACAGAACAGGAAGTCGACCTCTATACGCCGATAGCTCTCCAAGTCGGGCTGCCGATCGCAACGGAGATCACTACTGCATAGCCACCACTTGAGTTGTACCCATCCCGGTAGAGCTCTGTCCAGGCCGAGCGGAGGTGGCGTGTTCCCGGTGATATTGAGTCCTAGGACCGGTTTTCGTTGAAGCGGGTCACAGCGTCGAGCGCAGCGCGACGAGGGCGGCTCTCATCTCCGCAGCGGTCTGGAATCGGTTCTTGCGATCGCGCGCACAAGCTTTCTCCAAGAATTCTGCGAGGCCCGCAGCGAGGTCACCTCGGAACTGCCGCGGATCTCGTGGGTCCGCATCTAATGTTGGACGGGCATGCGGATAAGGGTGCTGGCCGTCGCACAGCAACTCGTAGAGTGTGACTCCCACGGCGAACAGGTCGGTAGAGACGTCCCACCGGGTTAGGTCGGCATCTGGAGGTTGATAGGGCGGCGTGCCCGACACCGTCTTCACCGGGTCACCAACACGCGACGCGATGTTGAAGTCGAGGAGTTTGGCGCCGGCTCGTGTGAGCATGATGTTCTGCGGCTTGATGTCCCGATGGACAAGGGCCTTCTCGTGGAGCGACATCAGTTCGTCGTACTCCTCGGCGCTGATCTCGCCTTCACTCTTCTTGTGGTTAAGCACTTCTATTCGTTCCGTGTCGGGATGAAATGCGGCCAGTGCGTCGAGCACGTCCAGCGCTACGTCTACCGCCTCGCGATCGCGGAGGTGCCTACTTCCGTCCACGTAGTCAGCTAGGGACTCGCCGTCGACGTATTCCATGATCAGGTACCACTCGCCGTGATCTGTGCGGTCGGCCCAGATTACCTTCACGACGTTCGGATGATCGACCTTGCGGAGTGCACCGACCTCGCGGCGTACAGCATCGTATCCGGCAGCGCTATCGAACAACTTGAGCGCTCGCTGCTCGCCCTCGACAACGTCGCGCACTCGGTAGACCTTCGAGAATCCTCCGCTACCGAGTAGCGCATCAACCTCGAATCGGCCGCCGATCGTGTCGCCTATGGCGTAGTCACGAGCCTGCACACTTGAGGTGACTTCGCCGGGTTCTGGAGCTGGGAGTAGCCCGCTGCTCGTTGCGCCGCCACCGGTCTGCCCGTCCCGGCTTTCGCGGTCGAGTTGGGCTCGATGCATAAGCGACTCATCGCAGTAGACAATGACCTCTGACCCGCCGCCAATGCTAAAAGATAGGTCCGTATGGCCGAATTCGTCTGCGCCGATGAAGGCCTGGGCTTCCTTGACACGCCGGCGTGACTCCAAGGCGAGGGTTGCCGCCCAGGCGAGAAACTCAGCGGGTACCTCCATCTCTGGATCGGGGTACAGGAGTCGAAGTAGCCCATCGACGGTGTGATTCGCCGCCTTCCGGTCGCGGCCGCTCAACTGATTGCCCCAGTCCAGTCGACCTTGGATGGCGTCAAGGCGGGGTGCCCTACGGAGCCGGCTCCAGACCTCAGCTAGAAAGTCGCTGACGAACCCGAAATGGTCGGTGAAGTAGCTCGGGTTGAGCTTCGGGACGTCCCAGCCCGGGATGTACGCGTGGATACGGTCCATGAAAGCGGTGTCGTCTCGCATCTCTTTGGGAAGTGGCCCCAGCAGGTGGCCCGTGCGGAGCTGGTGCGACACATCAACGTCAAAGTTTCCAACCATGACGATTCCGCCGTCGGCGCGGATCGATTCTTTGCCCCTGCTGAACTCGCCGGATTCCATGTATCCCTTCAAGATATTGACGCCCTCCTTCTGATCGAAGGAGACGCCCGACACCTCGTCAAAGCAAATGACGTCGTACTGGGCTACCAGCCCACGTCGCCCGGTGCTCATGTTCACAAACATGTTCGCGATCGTTGCTTTGCCACCCGAGACGAGGTGGGCGTATGGCGAGATCTGCTGGAACAAGTGCGATTTTCCAGTTCCACGCGGTCCCAGCTCGACTGCATTGTAATTGTTGACGACGAAGGGAACCATCCTGAGCAGTAGTATGTCCTGTTGCCGAACCGTAAATCGTTCTGGTGCGAAGCCGACGCTGCGGAGGAGCAGGCTCCTCCACTGGTCCAATGTGAAATGCTTTCGCCCCGAGACAAATTCGCCGAGTGCATCATGGGTCGACATCTGGATGGGGCGGATAGCCTCGACGCGGAACGGCTGTCCACCTTGTTGCTGGGCAAGCGCGGCGATGTACTCCAACGTGACCTCGGCGTAGAAACCGCCAGTCAGCATTCGTTGGTGCTCATTGACCAACTCGGCCGAGATGTGAATGTCGTTGAGCTGCAGGCTAGGTAACTCTGCCTTATAGGCGTCGCTTCGAGCGTCAAGACGTGCTCGCAGAAGATCGATGATCTTCACCCGCCCCTTGTCCCGCGCGCGGTGTTTGAACAGTTCTTCCTCGCCGGCACGGACAGTGCGTTCCCTCATCGAACGTTGCACCATCTCCAAGCCGGCAGCGATCTCGTCGGGGTCGGTCGTCGCGCAGTAGCGGCCGAGGAGAAACTCGCCGACGTACGTCGGGACGGGGTATTGACCGCGGAATTGTTGGGCCAAGTCCTTCTTGACGAGGTAGCCGTCGAACGCTTCTGCAGCAGCAGTGTCTAGATCGTCGAGTCCGATCATCGGTTCTGTCCCACAGTGGTTTCGCGTTGAAGGAGAATGGTGCCGTCAGCGTCAACGACTACGAGCTGGGCCGTAGCGCCCTCCAAATCCTCGTCGTCGACCAGGAGGATGATCTTTCCGGTACCGCTTGTGAATCGAGCAAGGTCGGCAATACTCGACGCCGCGTCGCCTGCCTGCCGGCGGAGGTCAACTTTGGCGCCTTCGGGCAGGTCGGTGAACTCGACGACAAGTGTGAGTCCGCGCCATTTGATCCTGGTGATTTCCGCGCTTGAGCTCGTCGCCGCTTCCGAGGCAGTGATGGTCAGCCGGGGGACGAAACACTCCTGTGGGCTTATGCCGCCGTGCTCGTACGTTTTGTTTGCCTCGAAGCATGAAACACCAGGCGCAATTGCGATCCGCACATTGTTGTCCCAATGCCACGGGACGGTCGAAACATCGGCCGACGCCCCATCCTTGAGCCGAGCGCATCGGCCCTTCTTCACAGCTGTCGCCGCCACTGGGAGGCTGTCGTTCTTGGGGAGGCCTGACGGCAAGAGAATCCACCCATGGTCGGTAACAATGCTGACGACGGACCACCCCGTGTCAAGCAGTTCGCGAGTCCGTCGCGCGATCCTCGTGACTTCACCCTCAATCTCATGGGCAAGCCGACTGCCCACGCTGTGGCCCTTTCGGTCGATGTCGCCGGCTTCGGTCCACGCTCGCCCGGCAGGATCGCCGAAATCACTTGAGGTGAGGACCTGCACGCTGGCTTCGGCCAGCAATGAACGCAAGGTCTGAACACCGGCCGTTGCCCCACTCGACACACGGCATGCGTCTAGGGCTGCGCCCGGGCCTAGGAGGGCTTGGTTGATTGGTACCAGTGCAGGCTTTGATGTATGGGTGACTGTTGGTAGCGCAGCCAGGCCAATATCAATCGCGACTTTCGCGCCCGCGCCTTCAAGTCGTTCGGCTAAAAGGTGAGCGACATCTAGTCGCAGACCGTCGACAAACATTACGACTTGGCTCGCCGAGAGATTCGGTGCATCGCTCGCTACATAGGTGCCGGAATTCGCTTCGGGGCCCACGGCATCCTGTAGCGCTCTCGCACCAGCCTCAACCCAGGGCCTGTACAACGCGTCCAAAGCTGCTGCGACGGCTTTCATGTCTCGGTCGTGATCGACCTCGCCGAGCGCCTGCAGCGCTTCAAGATCCACCGTCCACCCTCCGGTCGCGTAGCTTCCGCGAAGCTGCTCAACGTTGCCCGTCGGCGGTGCAGACGTGCATTTTGCAGCTAGGTTGGCTAGGTGCTCAACGGCGAAAGCAAGGGGCGATTTCCCTAGTTGCGCCCACACCGATCCACGCCGCTCACGGTGGCTGTCCTCCAGTTGTGCAATCTGAGACGCTGCGCCAGCTGCTGTCAGAGATGCCAGATCAAGTAGCCGATTTCGAAGTTGATCCTCGGCGGCCTCGTTGTCCTGAGGCCACGCCAAACCGGATGGGGTGAATAACTCCATCGGCCTTGCGTCCCGTAGTCGCTGGTGGATACCCGGGTAATCGCCCGGCGCTTCTCGGAAGCGCTGCCACACCTGCACCCAAGCGCCTTCCGCGGTGCCGAGCTTGCGGGCGGCTTCAACCACGCCGGCTGTTGCTGGATCGAAGTCAAAGTCGGACTCGCACTGTGCAACAAAAGCATTCCATGCAACGTCGCCTAGTTCTTGCCGCACGGCGACTGGATCATCGATCCACTGCAGCAGTCGCCGGATCGGATCAGGGTTCAGCAAGCCATTGAGAAATGGTGCATCGATATAGCGTTCCTTCAAGCGCGATAAAGGTAGTTGCACTAGGTCGCCTAGCCCAGCGATCAGAGCTTGTGATGTTGAGTCGTCACCAGCCACACTAAGACCGAGCCCGCGATCCTGATTAATAAGTAGCGCACGTACGGTCCAGTCTTTGCCGCTCGACTGTGTGAACCACTGGCTTCGGTGCTGCAACGGAGCCAGCGGGGCAAGGGCCTGATTACTCGTAGCCACGGACCGAAGGTCATCTCGGGAGACTCCCGGCAAGTAAATGACGGGAAGACCGCCCGGGCCGTGGATCTCAAGGGTGCCCGCTGCAACACATCGAAGCCAATACGCGGGGCCGGTACCCGAGGATGGATTGTGTGGACCCAGGGTCAACACCTGCCGTCGCTGGCGAAGCCGTGCAATCGAGCCCTCCCACTGTCTGCCCTTGTCCGGCCATAGGATCGCGACCGGTGGGTCGAAGACATTGCTGTCGCTGCGCGCAGCGTCATCAAGTGCAATACCGAGGCGGTCAAGGACGGTCTCTGTCATGCAGAACCACCTCGTGATGCCCGCTTCTCGGCGGTCGTGAGGTGGCAATTATTAAGTCGCTCTGATCCATCAGGGTTCTTGCCGCGGTCCTTCCGCCAATGGACGTTGAACTGCGAGCGCAGAATCCCCGCCTCGACGAACGGCCGCACATTCACACGCACGCCATCGTTCAGGTCCGGCTCCCATCCGATCGGCTGTTCTGCCAACGACTTCCAGCGCACATAGATGTCATACGGTGGCTCTCCGTCGAGGATCAGTTCGAGCGACTTTCGCAGCTTCGATGCAGCTGCCAGTCGAGCCTCCGCCCCAATCACTTCGTCGCGCACTTCCGCGCGCTGTCGTTCGATCCAGTCGCCAAGATAGGTGTAGGTGAGTTTCTCAAGCACCTTGCGATCGAGCCGGTGGTAATTCACCAGCGCCGCGAAGCCATCGCGCTGGCCATCCCAGATGTGCCACACGAATGGCCGATGACCGAATAGAGCACAGTGTTGTTTGAAGCACTCATCCCGCAGCCAGTCGTCAAGCTTGTCCTTCTTGCTTCCCGACAACTCCAAAAGGTCTTTCCGTTTGGCAGAGGACCAGGATTCGCCGAATGCCGTGGCAAGCAATTGCTGGAGCCGCTCGGCAGCTGGCGGCTCACCTGTGACCGAGGGAAGACAGACGATCCCGTCGGCATCGGTGAAGGTGTTGAGTTCGTCCGACTCGAACTGCTCGGGCCACCGATAGCCCAAGAGCCGCGCTATGGCCACATGAAGTGGAGCCGTCGATGCATCGGGTCGGCCCCTGAATAACCATTGAGTCGGATCTTGTGAATTTTCCTCCGGGAGTTGCCCATTTTCCGCGGCAACCTTGCGCCAGTGATCGACGTCGAATGGCACAAGTTCAAGTGCGCCATTGGTCACTTGAGTAGACGAAGCGACCGAACGAACCGTGGCGACAAACTGATTAGACGTGCAGAATGCCCACAACGCAGGGACCAACTCCGCGTCGTGCGGAACAACCGCTGCAGCGTTTGTGTCGAATCGATCACCCAGGTACAGCGTCCGACTGAGGTTGCCCATCTGCGTCACGGACACGCCGAGATGTCCCCACGCCTCATCTCCTCTGACCGCGGAGCCGGGTTCGTCGGCGACGCCGCCTGGCCCATCCCATCGCACCACTGACTCCCTACCAACGTATGGCGCGGTTATGGCAGTCGAGGACTGGAAACGATGCCATGGTGCCTCGACATGCGGCAGCTCCCAAAATTTCCGTACATACCGCGGCGTGTCACCTGTACTTGTTCCTTGAATGCACCGCGCGATAGAGCCCAGCAGCACCGACGACGGGGCGACCGGCACCGGGAGTATCCGACTCTCGGGATTGCTTTGTTGCGCGCTCTGAGCAAAGGCTGTGACGTCTGATTTGGCCAGGTCCCGAGCCTTCGTCGCTAGTGATCCGTTCCCAATATCGATGACCGATGTGGTTGCCCCGTCATGCGGTTCTTGACGCTCAATGACGGACAACACTGTCGGCATCTTGAAAGGTTGGCCGCTCGACTGCGTCTGCCAGACGTTATTGCCAATCCGCGCGAAAAGCTTGTAACTGCAACTGCGTAAGACCCATTGCCGCAGATCCTCATATGTAGACTTCTCCTGCCAATTCTGGGGCGTAACTAGCGCCACCGTCGCTACGCGGGCCCACCGCAGCAGCATCGCTGTCGCGAGGTCACCACGTCCTTCGGCAAGATGCGAGTCGCAGTACGTCCGTAGTACCTGTGATTGCTTTCCACGACTGAGGAACGGCACATTCGTCGCGACGAGCGTGAAGCTCCGAGTGAGTAATTCTGCTGAGCGCCAAAGGCCCGATACGTCTGCGGCGAGGACCGACGCCGCGGGATCCCGCCCCTCCATTGTTAAGGCATGCTGTGCTGAAGGCAGCAACTCATCCCAGTCGACGTCTTCAAGCGAAATTTGTGTTCCGGTCGGATCGCTGATCTCTGCGGAACGCCTCGGGTCGATCAGCGAGCCCAGCGTGTCGGCCTCTCGAAACAGGATGTGCAAGCGTGCAAGGGCGTCCTCCAGTCGTTGATCACCGTTTGCCAAGGCTCGCCATTCTTCGGCTGGTGCATTCACGGGGATACCGGAACATGCGACGTTAGGCACTGGGATCTCACGCCACTCGCCGCTCGACTTCCACGCGTGAAGCGCCAGCGCGAATATGGCAATTTGAACGCAGCGGGGGTCGAGCTCTAGGCCGAAGAGATTCTCGCGCAATACCGCGTCTTGCGCGTCGACCGGAGCGAGTCCGTCATCCTCCGCTCGCATCCGCCACAGGATCGCGAATGCCTCGACTAGGAAGTGGCCTGATCCGCAGCTGGGATCCATGACTGTGACGTCGCTAACGTTGTCAGGCCAGCTATCGAATGTGCCCGCCGCGGGCTTGCCGGCGTCATTGAATCGCAGGTACTCGAAATCCTTGAGCAGCGGGCTGTTTGGGTGTCGCGACGCCCACCAGGCTCCCAGCGAGTTCTCCAACAGGAAGCGGACCATATAGTTTTCTGTGAATAGCTGGGTGACCGGTCCGATGTCCGCCCCGCCAATTTTGCGCTCCGAGGCGTTGACCTCCTCCTTCTTGTCCTTTTGCCAGAACTGGTAGACCCACCCGAGCGCATCGTCGCCAGCGAAGACCTCTGCGGGTATGTCCGCGACGATGCTCTCCAATGCCAACCGACCTTCCGGCGCGAGACGTAACTGAACGCAAGGGTCCTCAAGGCGAAATATGCCGGGCACAATCTCAGCGGCGAAGAGGGCAGCGACGGACCAGCCGTCCGGTTCTCCGAGGGAAGCTGCGAGTTCGTCACAGTCTTCGAGGGTGACAGGTGCTTGGTACTCCGGGTGGATAAGTAGATTGTTCTCGGAGAGGAAGCGGGCAAACAGCAAGCGATGCCATTGCTCGTACGCGCATTCGGCGACAAGTAAGTCAAGTTTGTCGCCGACGTCGCCTAGTTGGCGGGCTTTAGCCCGTAACCCGCGGCGGAGTTCTCGATCGTTCTCGTTTAGGTGGGTCGGGGGACGCTCTGCGGTTACGGCAAGGGAGGTGAGTGAGGCGCGGACCGCTTGTTCAGATGCGCGGCGGCCTTTGGTGCAGGCGGCTTCGAGGAAGTTGCGCTGACGGGCAGTGAGTATCGGCACTTTCGAGTCCTCAGATGATGATTGTTTCGCCGTTTGCGATGTGACGGAGGAGTTGCTCTCGTAGCGCAGTCAGGTAGGTCTCGACGTCGGCCTGTGTCCGGAGAGTCGCCGCAGGTGTCGTGACAGTGACGGATTTGGGTTCGATCTTCTTGGCTGCGGCAGTACGCACCGCTGCGACCTTGGCGGGGATTGCTTGACGGCGCTCGGCCCACATGTTCAATGGGGTCGTATCCAGTGCTTTGAGCAGCTCATCGTCGGATCCGACCGCCGGAACGGCTATCGCGGCAAGCCCCGCACCTTCCAGGATGGGGGTGCGGTCGGCCGGATCGAGTTGTTGCCATTCGGGCGAGGCCTCGATCTCGGCTAAGGCTCTCGCGTGATCGTCTTTAACTGACTTCGCGGCGTCGAGCACCGCAGTGCGGAGGCCGTCGGATAGTTCCTTGATCAGTGGTGCCACCGGGTCCGGGTCCTGCATAAGTAGGCGACCGGTCTCGATCGCGTCACGCTGCGTCTTGATCGATGGTGCGATTTCGAGCAAGGACGCATGTACTAGTAGGCGGTCGAGTACATGCCACGATGCTTCCCGGTCGCCCCGTTTGGCGCCGATAGCTGTCCAGGTCTTGAGGCTTTGGCGTAGCTGTTCAGCGTGCTGGGCGACTGCACGTAGCTGTTGGTTTCCACCGAGCGCGGCGAGGCCATCCAGGTGCGACGTGTCGGGTGGTGCAGGTAGCGGTGGAAGACCGCCTGCTCTCGCCGCAAGGTCGAGGAGGTGCTGCAGGAGCCCACTAATGGCAGCGCCCTCCTTCCCGGAGGTGTAGGCGACATTGGCGGCAGTGAGCAGTCCCCGCACAGCTAGCTGCTCGTGTTTGGTTGGTGGTTCGTCTTCTTTGAAGAACGTTGCTTTGCCGACCTGGGTGGCTGGAAGCTCCTTGGCGCCGTCGATGCGGTGGCCGTCTCTTTCGGCGCGAACATTGCCGCTGGCCAACAAAGCGAGCAGTGCACCATCGACCGCGTCCTTGGGCCAGCCGAATGGCGCGTCGCCAAGATCGCGCTGGAGGTCGCTGCCCTTGGTGCCGGAACCAGACGTACGCGCAAGGACTTCCTTGCAAACCGGGTTGGCGGGTACCTCGCCCTGCCAGCCGACTACTCCGAGCGCGTCAGGCGCGCCATCGCGCGCCTTGGCGATGACCTTGCTCCATCCGGGGTCATCAGCGGCGGAGAATTTCTGGAACAGGCGGGACAGGGCATGGTTGCCCGCGGCTTCGACGCCGGCTCGTAGTGAACCAGTGGTCAGCTCGTTGCCACCGCCCTGGAATACCCGCGCCTTGGCGATCACGGTAGCGAACAGATTGTCAAGCCGCTGCTGGCCTTCGATCACCCTTGATTGCATGCCCTGCTTGGCCTGCCGCCCCTCGTCGGTCTGCGGTTCGGGACGTTGGCTCACCGCGTCGGTCGCAGCCGCGTAGCTGGCAAGCGTCTCCGCGATGGACTCGGCGTCGATTTTCGGCAAGAGCACAAACACGATCGGGCTGTCGTTGCCAGCAGCGGCTGCCGCCTCGCGGACCTTGGCCTCGGTCATGCCCCACTCATCGCGGATCCATACCGGAACCGTAGTGCCATCGGTCGGCGGAAGGTCGTCGCCCCAGTGCCGGGTCAGCTTCCTGGGGGTTTTGCTCTTGCCGTGGACCAACTTCAGCCCGGCCAACTCCGTATCAACCGCGCGCTGAAGCCAATCGTTGCGGAGGGAGGACATGCGCGCAGCGTCGGCGCGGATTGAGGTGCGGCGCTGATTGAACTCCTGAGTCCACTCGGCGCCCTCGGCAGTTTGCAGCCGGAACTCGTCGCCGAGTTTCATTACTCGACCCTGCTCGACCAATTCCTCCATGATTCGGGGGACGTCCTTACGCAGCTTGGCGCCGTCGCTTGCGAGGTCTTCGATCAGGAGGTCGGCAAGTATCGGCGCAGTAGAGCGAAGACCAGTGTCGCCAACCCCCTCGTGAGGGAGCTGGGAAATGAGGAACGTCAGCGCAGCGGCCCGCGACTTCAATACACCTTCCACGGAACCGTCATCGAGGCCGCGGATCAGCTCGTCGATCTCCTTCAATAGCACGCCACTCTGTAGCATGCTGGCGGACTCGGAGCGGAACACGAAGTCGCCGCCGATGACCGTGCCGAGCGGTTGGTCGGCGACGTTGCGAGCGGCCTCGTGAACGATCTTTAGTTGCGTACGCAGGACCCCGGCCTTGCCGGCCTTATCGATGGCCCGCAGCGCCCTCTCCCAGAACCGGCGGCGGGTCGGCAGAAGTGGGTAGTCGGCAACGATCGTCGCCTTGTCGGCGCCCTTGGCTTCGATGCGTGTGCCGCCGAGTTGTCGGTCGATTTCGCCCGTGACCTGCTCGAGTACCGCTTCGATATCAGCCACCTTGTCGGGTTTCTTTCGGAGAACGACCTCGCGGACGACTGTCTCGACATCGGTGTCCGACAGGGCAACCGGAACGGGAAAACGGTCGATGAGCTTTTGGAGAGTGGGATTAGCCGTGAGTGCGGCTTGACCGGTACTGACGATGAGCACCTGGCTGTTGAAACGTGATGAGCATCCTTCGACGAGGTCCTGGACCTGCAATGCCTTTACGTTGTCATCCTCGATGTACTGCTGCATCTCATCCAAAATGACGAGTGTGAGCGGCAGCTTGCCGGCGTCATCGCTCTGCAGTCGCAGGACTTCCTCGAAGGTGTCGAGAGTTTCGTCGTTGGTGACGTCGTCGACTAAGGGGAACTGACTCTGCAAAGCAGCGCTAACTGCTGCGGGGTTCTCACCGAAGCTGGCGCCGGCCTCAATCAAGGCCTGGGCAAGCACAGGCGATACGTACAAATTGCGAAGTTCGTGCTCGAATTCCTTGCCGTTGGCCTCGATTGTTGCTCGGACGTCGTTGTATAGGCCCTCTTGGTGCATCCAAAGTGCTAGGCGGGCCGGCGAATACTGTTGCGGAAGTCCAGCGGCGCCAAAGACAACCCCTAAGAATGCGAGCCGTACCGATCCAGCAGCTCCCGAGCCGAGGGTTCCCGCAGCAGACCACAGGCCTCCCGCACGTTTGGCAGCTACGGATAGTTCCTTCAAATGTGCCTGGATTTCCGATGAGAGCGTGGTTAGCGAACGCGCCGATGTGCCTGATGGGAGTTCATAGTCGCGCCAAAGGTATTCAAGGACGCGCATGAGGTGGGACTTGCCGCTGCCGTAGAACCCGCTGACCCATACTGCTGGCTGCTCTGCCTGGCTGAGATGGCTGAGAAACTGATCGAGAATTCGTTCCAGCCCGCGTTCGTACTCGCCGTCGCAGACGAAGCTACGTAGCTCCCACTCCAGGGTCGCCCAATCGCGATCGTCCTCGGGCTTCTTGACCTTCGCTACGCCGAGGTTGGGAATGTCGCGCTCGGTCGGGTCGATCGCGAAAACGTCGCGGTTAGTCAAAGTCACAGGAGTGTCCCCTTGTCGGCAGTGATGGGGACGGCATGGTAATTCCATCCGTCACGTCCGTTCAGCAGTCTGTAGTTGTTGTGATCCACTTCGCCTGGGAAGAAGACCAGCAAGCGACCCGCGATAAGGTCTTCAATCCCGCCGATCAACGCGGACACCTTCACTTGATCACCAAGACCGAAGAGACTTCCTGCCCCCACCAGCCCGACAACGGTATTCGGTGTGCTCATCTCTGCCAGCTGCGCGCGCACATCCCTGACAAGAGCATTGATGAAGCCGGCTAATTCGGGCTGGATCAGCTTCGGATTGGCAAAGTACGCATCGCGGTATTCGTGCGCTGCCATCCAAACCTCAAAGGCGTTCGTGATGTCGATTTGCGCCCACTCGCGACCGGCGGCACTCGATGCAGTCTCAAACTCCGGCAAGTGCAGTCGCAGTCGGCGCTCATCGTCCGGCCCATAGACGGCCATCCACACCCGCTGGGCGGGGGCAAGGCCAGACGGCCATGGAAGGCACACGAACCGCTCATAGTTGGAGATGAGGTCATCGATGCGGCTCACAGTGGTCGGCCCTCCGACGGACGAAGTAGTTCGGTGAAGCCCACCTCGGTGATGCCGCCGCTATGGCGGAAATCGACGAGCGACCGCTGCGATGCAGAGGCAGCCATGTCGATGAGGTGAACCTTGGGGCGGTCCAGCGCGCGCGCCCACAAGGTGTCGAACAACGCAGCCCCTGACAGGCCTTCAAGATGTCCCAGTAACAGGGCAAATGCCGTGGTCGCAGGAGTGCATGTCGCACGCTGGCGAACCTTGGCGGTCCTCGCGATTGCCCGGAGATGACCTGTCTGCTCCCAAGACGAGAAGGTATTGCGACCGGCTTTCGCGAGGGTCGAGTCACTGTAGGCGTCCGGGAACGTCTTCCCGACGGTCTCGGCCAGATCGGCACTAGTGACCGGATCGCCGGGCTCGCTGTCAAAGACCGCTTGAGCACTTGCCCGGAACACGGGATCACGCGCGAGCGCACACAGCCCGGCTAGCAGAGGCTGACCGGCAGGGTCGTCGGTCCAGAGATCACTCAGTGCCCGAAATAGCAAGGAATCGTTTCGGAGGATGTAGAGCTCGCGAAGATATCGAAGAGTCCGTCGACGCGACTCGATGGTGCCCTTCCCCAGGACGTTGTCTTCGAGCACAGCCTGCTCATAGTCGGTAGCGGCCGCGTGCGTACCAACCTCTTGAAGGAGAAGCTTGAGGGCGGGCACGACGATGGTGTGGCTCGTCGTGGCGCCGCCGCTTCGGTCACCTCGGACTATCTCTGTTGTGGTCATGGCTGTGTCCTCCGCTGATGCCAGCCCTCAATGTCCTGCCGTCGCCAGAGGCGAACACGGCTCGCCGCGAGGTCGACGACGGGTTTCGGGAAGTCGGGGTATCGATGGAGGTACGTTGTAACGCTGTTCGGGTGCGAGAGACGGAGTATGGCCGCGACTTCAGCTGCGCCAACCAAGTCGTCGGTGTCGACCTCGTCTCCCATAAGGGCTTGAGTCTAGATGTCTAGACAGACATCGGCCAAGGTTTGGCCGATCCCGCGGGCGGATAGGAGTCAAGGTGCTCGTCAGCCTGCGGGCGGCGCGGCCAATCAGATGACCAGGGCGATGAAGCCTCGCGGTCCTCGCGTAGTTGCTCGTTGTAGTTGACGCTCTTTTTGCCGCTGCTGAGTGTTGCGAACACCGCGACAATGCCCTCGGTGCGGTGTTCCTCGTTGAATGGGCTCGGCGATTTCTGGCGCCGGCGGACGGGCATACTCGATTTTCGTCCGGCGATTAGCGGCCGATACCGGCCCAGAGTGCAAGAGGTGTGTGGATTTGGGCATTGAGCAGGGACTTGATGTTGATGCGACAACGTCGGAGGTCATTCCCGTATGGCAGCGTGGCGGACGAGGAGGCAATGAGTGCCCACGAGTTCCGCGACGACGACGCCGATCCATGAGGTGCTCAGCGCGCACCCCGCTGGGGGCGCCATCAATATCAGGCGTAACCGTCCGACCGACGAACGTGTCCGCGGTGCTTGGCTACATAGCCGATCAACGGGTATCCGGAGGAGGTGGCGGCCGGTGCACAATCGGTTTTACGACGCGGTGGTCGAGGCCCACGACCGGCGCTCGGCCGACGAGCTAGATACAAACCGTTGGATCGCGCTGTTCTGTCAACGGTCGCTGACCATGTCCGAGACCATTGCGTTCAGTAGCGGAAGGGGCCGGTCATGCAGGTGGAGTACGACAGCTGAATGCGCTGCTTCCGAATCCAGGAGCATCCTTAAGGCCCAGTTACGCTCGTCAACTACTCGACTCCCTTCGACTCGTTCGAAGTCGTCGATGACAATCAGCTCGTTGTATACGCGTACGGAGGAGTTGCTGCTCGGTACAACTCCGAAGGACGCCTCCTCATGTGAAATCGACGCACCGGAGTCACTATTTGAGGGGAGGTGCAATGACGATCGGCCAGGTCCCCGATCTGTTTGACGGCCAGGCAGCGCCGTCGCGAGACGACTACGTTCTTGCCCAAGGATTTCTGCGTAACCCGGAGTACTGCCGGGGAGTGCTACCCGATGAACGGATGTGGCCGCCGGAACTCGATCGTCTACCGGCAAATGACGACGGTCGGATTCGCATCGACCGCGCCGTCGTATTCGCGATTGCGCGGCGCGCGATAACCGAACTCGACGATCCGTGGTCGGCCACGCAGTTGCACGCAGCGATCACATTCTGGGGTGCGCCACCAGGGCAGTCGACGACACGTGCGGCGAAGCCGTTCGCGGATGCCAATGTTGCGGGGCGCCTGACCCAGGCAATCGAAATTACACGCGGTGAGGGGCCGATCAGTGCGTACAAAGCGTTGAGTAGACACCAGCGACTGTGGGTCAGAGGGCTCGGCCCGTCGTACTTCACCAAGTTGATGTATTTCGCTGGATACGACGCGAAACCTTATCTCTCGCAGCCTCTGATCATGGACGACAACGTCATTGCCGGACTGATCAAGGTCACCGGCCACCCGTGGGAAGCCTCAGGTGATCACTACACTCGCTACTTGGACCTGGCCAAGGACTGGGCCTACGAATTCGCCACAGAACCCGACGTGATCGAACGGCGCCTCTTCGCCCTCGGATCGTGATCTGACTACGTGAAGTACTGCCCTTCCTCAATGAGTAGTGCTAATTCCATGGACTTCACCTGAGATCAAGATTCACGACCGAAGTATCGCAACGCGAATGTGGCTGTGGTGGTGGACTTGTCCGGCTACCGGTTCGTAGGTTGCAGACATGGGCGCGAATGAGAAGCTTCTTGCGCGGCGCCGGGCATGGGAAGCGCAGCTGAAGAAGAAGGAGGAGAGGGCTCGCCGTGATCGTGCCAACGCGGCGGGCGCCGAGGAGATCCGGGCGATTCTCCATAGAGTTAACGTCGTTGATATTTGGGAACGCAGACGCTTAGACCAGGCCACCGAGAACATCCGCGCTGATGCGGTGAAGAGGCGGTCAGGTCACTTCCGTGGAATGCAGACCGTCATCGAGCAGATGCGGGCTCGCGGCCAAACCTATGCGCAGATCGCCGAACTCGTCGGCGTGGATGTCCGCGAAATTCAGACTGTCCTGCGCCGGGCGCGCACCGGAGATCAGGGTGGACGGGGTTCAACAGCTTGCGCGGCGGCGAGTTCGGGACCTGTTGATGCGGTGGATCCGAATACCGACTCAGTCAGCGTCGATCCACAGCCAGAGGATGTACCACGGGGTTCGTCCGGTGAAGGTGTTGGCGGTGGCTACGATCCGACTCGCTGTGTCCGCTGCGATGCGGTGATGCTTGATGAGAAGGTCGCTCCTCGGCGTGGCCGTCGCCGACTGTATTGCTCGGACACGTGTCGTCGAGACGCGTCGGCGGCGCGCACAGCCGCGCAACGCTACGGCGCACCGATACGTGTCGTCGAAGTGCCGAAAGGCATTGCGTCACAGGAGCAATCTGAGCCGACAGGCCGACGGAACGAGCCTGTAGTGCAGGTGGATGCCGTAGGAATTGCGCTGGGTGACGCCGGGGTGCTGTGTGAGGTGCTCACACGTGTGGCAGAGCAGGCTCGGCTCAAGAAGCTCGATCGGGCGACTCTGACGGCCGCGCGGGATCTGTCCAATGCCGTTCATCCGCACCGTAGCTGGTGAGAAGCTCAGGCGAATCAGCGGCTCGTATGTCTCGACCTCCGCCGGGAACGTCGTCCGGCGGGACTGCACCCGGTCATACTCGCGGCGGTCCGACCTGCGGTGTGGATTGCCCTCTGCGCGAGGTCATCTGACAGATACTCGATACTAGCTTCCAACTCGTAGACGGCATCCTTTCGCGCTTCAGCGATCATCGCTGAAGCGTCCTCGGAATGGGGTAAGTAGCCGTTCTGCCAGCCGAAACCGTCGATCACGACGTCGATCAGGTCGTCGAACCGGCTAACCAATTGTTGCGCGTCCATTTCGGCGTGCTCCTCGATGAACTCGTCACGCTCGTCGGGAGTCCAGGATGGCGGGAACGGCAGATGTGTTCGGTAGAGGTCGCGAATCGCGGCGTCGAGACGCCCCGATAATGCGATCTCCGGCCAATTAGTTGCCGCGGCGGTGGCCAACCGCTTCAGATCGTTATCGAGATTCATGTCAACTGGCCTTCCCGTGTACGTCCTGATAATGCCCTCCGGACCCGACAGAACAACTCGCAATTCCGCAGAACGACGCAGGCACTGCTACGCGGGTAGGTCTTCGCGGCTCTCATCGGTGACCGGTGCAACCGCGATCTCAGGATTACGCAGCGTGGTGGTGCTCGACGGTAGCGGCGAGGGACGCGAGGATTGCGAGGCTAGTTGAGCCACCACATCTTTGTATGGCGGATAGATGGTCCATAGCAACACGTTCCGATGGTTACGCGCGCCGTCGTCATCTATGACCCATCCGAGGCTCCGCAGCGCCGGTGCGTGCCGCCTCAGACTTGCTGTGACATCTCTGCCGTTCTTCGGCCATTCCTTGGGGCGTCGCCAGTGGTCGCTGACCGGGGTGACCATCGTCAGCAGGTCGCCGCCAGATTTCCCGACGAGTGGTTCACGGGCGTGCCGCCGCAGTTGTTCAATAAATGGGTCGGCGGACAGGCTGTCCTCGGAGAGCTGATCGGCGCGCGACAAGTAGCGACGCAAGCCATGGGTCGACAACGCCTCGTCGACGGCCGCCAGGGTGCGGCCAAAGTCCGCCATTCGTGGCGCGTCGTCGACCACTATGGTCGCCAGGCGCTGATGCACGGTGCAGGCTAGGTCGAGGAGCCCGCCTAAAATACCTGGTAGAGACTCCAGCCACCTCTGTCGCATCGTGGCCTCCGGTTGTCGCATGTGACGATCGATGCGTCGCAGGTCGACCGTCGCAAGTCGCTCGGCGAGGTCGGGGCGTACCGCGCCGACGTCGATGCCGTTGATGATGACGCAGCGGCGGAACTTCACAACCGCCAGATCGGCGTCGGTGTAAAGCGCGCGTTTGACGTTGCCGTCGCCGGTGGCGGCGCGGCACAGCGAGTCCGACAACCACGGCGGGATGGCGGACAGGTTGTCCAGGGCGACCACCCATGAGCCGGAGGCGGCGGTCACCCAGGAGTCGGCGTCGCGCGGCGCTTGCCGCAGCGGGACTGGGGACGGGTCGATGAGGTCGACCAGCATGCGTGTCGTCGTGCTCTTGGCGCTGCCTTGCTCCGCGAAGAGTGCCAAGACAGGATGCGGCACGTCGCAATGGATCAGTGCAGCGACGAGTACTGCGAGCAACGCGGGCTGATCTTCGACAGCGACATTGACGAAATCCCAAAGCCGTTCCAGATCACCGTTGGCCGGAGGTAGGGGCATGGCAGCGGTCAGCCGCGTTCGAGAAAACCGCACCGGAGCGGAGTCGAGGATCGTCCAACGGCCTGAGCCGATGCGAATGACCTTGCCATCGGGACGTCCGGTATCGATGTAGCTCGCCCCGTGGTGCTCGGCAACGCGCAGGTGCAGCTTCTCCGGGGGCTGGGCAGCTGCCAGGCCTTCAAGGATCAACGTGGCGTCGGTGAGTGCTTGGCCGCCGGCGACTGCGCCGGTCTCGGCGAAGTGTCGGGCGGCAAGGTCGGCACGCAGCCCCGTTCGGCCGCCGCGAAGGAGCATCGCTATATGCGGACGCGTACGTTCGGCGCCAAATGCTTCGCCGTCTTCGGACACCCCGAGAAGGTAGCGTTCCTGCGCCATGCCGACCAGACGGGCGGCAACTGACCGCTTGTCAGCTTCTTCCTTGGCGCTCATAGGCTTTCCTGCCCGTGGTGCTTCTGCGGGCAGACATGACGAGCTATTCTCATGAGGAACTTCCGTGTTCGAGGATCGGGTGGTTCGAACGAAAAGCCTCGGCTAGTCCCCGGGGCTTTTCGCTTGGATGGTTGTCATGCCGCGTCGCCGCCTCCTCGACGGGTTGCATTCTCCCGCTGCGAGATCCACCGCAGTACCTCGTCGCGCCGATAGACGACTCGGCGGCCGAGCGTGAAGCTCGCCGGGCCGATATCCGAATGGCGCCAGTACCGCAGCGTCCCGACTGGAACGCCGATCATCTCCGATACCTGTTTAGCTCCAAGCAGTTCCATCTGATTCCTCCTAAATCAAACTTCTTCGGTGTGGATCCCACCCTGCTGGTGGTGTTACCAATCTGTCCACCAGTAGCCTGCAATTCACGATGAAACTGGTGGCGGTCGGTTCTTCTCACCGACTGTCGGTGGTCGGTGCCAAACTGGCGTTGGCAGAGGAGCAGCTATGCAAAGACGTAACCGCCGCGGAGGCGTGGAGGACCGCTGGCGGCGTGCAGACGGTGGCCGTTCTGCGCGGGCAGGCAAGGGGCGTCGCTGGCTGGCACGCTATGTCGACGACCAGGGTCAGGAGAACACACGGTCCTTCGAGCGAAAGGTGGATGCGCAGGCCTGGCTCGACGAGATCACAGCCATGCAGGTGACGGGCGCTTACGTCGCCCCGAAGGCGGGACGCGTCAGCGTCGGCGAGCTCTACGCGAAATGGCTTGGGACGCAGAGCCATCTCAAGAAGACCACGGCATCGACGCGGAGATACACGTGGCCGGTGTACGTCGAGCCCCGGTGGTCAGCTGTAGCCGTCGCCGACGTGCAAACGACCGACGTCCGGGCGTGGGTCCAGTCGCTGACATCTGCCGGTGCTGGCGCGGCCACCATCGAGAATGCCGTAGGTATCTTGCGGCAGGTGCTGGAGATGGCTGTCGAGGACCGCCGTATCGCACGCAATCCGTGTGTCGGAATCAAACTTCCTCGGCGCAAACGGCGGCCACGCGGTTATCTGACGCACCGACAGGTGGAGCAGCTCGCGTCTGAAGTCGGGACCGATGCGACGGTCGTGCGTTTCCTCGCCTACACCGGATTGCGCTGGGGAGAGATGGCAGCGTTGCGTGTCGGTGACGCGAAGATGCTTCGACGTCGCGTCCACGTGCGTGAATCCGTCACGGAGGTCGAAGGTCAACTTGAATGGTCATCGCCTAAGTCGTACGAGCAGCGGATGGTGCCCTTTCCCGCATTCCTCGCTGACGAACTGGGTGCGTCGATGATCGGAAAGAAGCCCGATGACCTGATCTTCGCCGCGCCCGAAGGCGGAGTGCTGAGGGTGTCGAACTGGCGTCGCCGAGTATTCAACAAAGCGGTCAAGCGGCTCGTCGCGACGGATGCGACCTTCCCGGTGGTGACGCCGCACGATCTCCGTCACACCGCCGCGTCGCTGGCAATCAGTGCCGGAGCCAACGTCAAGGCGGTGCAGACCATGCTGGGCCATGCCTCGGCAGTCCTCACGTTGGATACCTACGCCGATCTGTTTCCGGATGACTTGGAGATGGTTTCGGCTGCTCTCGACGAAGCTCGAACTCAATCGCTGAAAGCTGCTGCGGACCAGCTGCGGACTGGAAAGGACGAAGGCCCCAACCAGTACAACCAGTCAGGGCCTCTCACCTGCGATGACACGAGTCGGGGTGGCGGGATTCGAACCCACGACCTCTTCGTCCCGAACGAAGCACGCTACCAAGCTGCGCCACACCCCGCATGAAGCCACGACAGCGTATCGCACCGCCGCCGCGGCTCGCCAAAGTGGATTGGGTGCGGCAAACGATGGGTATTCACTGGACGTCCGATTCTGGTGCGGTCGACAGCACGGGATGGGATCTCGGGTTGGTGATGTGCAGGTCACATTACGACTCGCAAGCGACGTGCCACACAGGATGCAGTGGAATAGGCCTTCCTGTCAGTAACGTTAAGCAAACCAATCAGCGCACGATTTCGGTCCAACGGAAGCGAGAGAATCATGACGGTGTTGGGCGCCGTGGTGTTCGGCGGACTCTTGGCCCTTGGCGTGTTGTGGCTGCTGGTGACAGCTCCGGCGAACGAAGCTCAAGAGGCGTGGGATCACTCCCAACGGCAGGTGCGTTCAAACTCGGACAGCACCGCAGCGAATGCGACCGGATCGAGTTCTTGGCTCTTGACCCATTCATCGCAGAAGTAGGTGTCGGCGTAGCGGTCGCCGCTGTCGGCCAGCAGCGTGACCACCGAACCGCAGCGACCGTTCGCGACCATCTCGGCCAATAGCCCGAACGCCCCCCATAGGTTGGTTCCGGTTGAGGCGCCCACCCGTCGCCCCAGTACCGCGCTGGCATGACGCGCGGCCGCAATCGACGCGGCATCGGGCACCGACACCATCCGGTCGACCACCCCGGGCAAAAAAGACGGTTCGACTCGCGGTCGGCCGATCCCCTCGATGCGAGACGACGCGTTGATGACGACGTCGTAATGGTCTTCGGCGTAGGCCGGATAGAACGCGGAGTTCTCCGGGTCGACCACACAGAGCCGGGTGGCGTGCCTGCGGTAGCGGATGTACCGCCCGATCGTCGCGCTGGTCCCACCGGTGCCCGCCCCGACCACGATCCACTCCGGAATCGGATGCTTCTCGTCGCGCATCTGGACATAGATCGACTCGGCGATGTTGTTGTTGCCCCGCCAGTCGGTAGCCCGCTCGGCGTTGGTGAATTGGTCCAGATAGTGCCCGCCGGTTTCTCGCGCCACCCGCTCGGCCTCGGCATACACCTGGCTAGATCGCTGCACGAAATGGCAACGCCCACCTTGTGATTCGATCAACGCAATTTTGGAGGCGCTGGTCGACTCCGGCATGACCGCAACGAACGGCAGGCCCAGCAGCGCCGCGAAATACGCCTCCGACACCGCCGTCGACCCCGAGGATGCCTCCACCACCGTGGTGTCCTCGCCGATCCAGCCGTTGCACAGCGCGTAGAGGAACAGCGAACGCGCCAGCCGATGCTTGAGGCTGCCGGTGATGTGCGTCGTCTCGTCTTTGAGATAAAGCGCGACGTCGGCGTCGTCGCACCACGCCGACGGGAGGGGATATCGCAGCAGGTGCGTGTCGGCGCTGCGCCGTGCATCGGCCTCGATCAGCCGGATCGCGTTGTCGGTCCAGTCGCGTGGTCGGCTGTGCGCCGCGACCCGCGCCGGGTGGCTCAACGCACCGAATAGCTGGGCTGCGACCGGCCGCGGTCGCTATCCGAGTTGCGGCCGCCCGTCGGCGCAGCGATCAGCGTCAGCAGGGTTGCCTCGGGCCGGCAGCAGAACCGCACCGGCGCATACGGCGACGTGCCGATCCCAGCCGAGACGTGCAACCGCATCGTCGCACCCCACCGCGACGCCCCCTTGGCGCGAGACCGGTCCAGACCCGAATTGGTGACCAGCGCACCGTAGAACGGCAGACACAGTTGCCCGCCGTGGGTGTGGCCGGCCATCACCAGCTGGTAGCCGTCAGCGGCGAAGCGGTCCAGCACGCGGGGCTCGGGCGAATGGGTCAGTCCCAGCCGCAGGTTGGCGGCCGGGCTGGCCGGACCGGCGATCGTCTCGTAGCGGTCGCGGTCGATGTGCGGGTCGTCTACGCCGGCCGCGGCGATGTGCAGCCCGCCCACCTCGAATTCGCGACGGTTGTGGGTCAGATCCAGCCAGCCCCGCTCAGTGAACGCCGCCCGCAGATCCTGCCAGGGCAGCGGCTGGCCGTGTACGCGGTGACCGGGGTTGGTCAGATAGTTCATCGGGTTCTTCGGACGCGGCCCGAAGTAGTCGTTGCTGCCGAAGACGAACACTCCCGGCAGGCTCAGCAGATCGCCCAGACTCTGCACCACCGCAGGAACCGCCTTGGGGTGGGCCAGGTTGTCGCCGGTGTTGACGACCAGGTCGGGCTCCCAGGCGGCCAACTCGCGCAGCCACGCCTGCTTGCGGCGCTGGCCCGGTCGCATGTGCAGATCGCTGACGTGCAGCACTCGCAGCGGCGACGATCCCGGCGTCAACACCGGCATGGTCAGCTCGCGCAGCACGAACGCGTTGCGTTCGATGAGCGAGGCATAACCGATCCCGGCGACGGCCGAGCCGAGCCCGA
Organism: Mycobacterium kyorinense; assembly: GCF_001672775.1. GTDB lineage: Bacteria > Actinomycetota > Actinomycetes > Mycobacteriales > Mycobacteriaceae > Mycobacterium > Mycobacterium kyorinense_A. Next base: position 43,590 of record NZ_LZKJ01000143.1, read on the forward strand.
CAGCGCCTGTGGTTTTCAGGAGAGATGAAACGGCAGGCATGTCGGAAGCCTACTGCGGCTAGACCAGTTCGTGGTGACCCGCTGCGCCCGGCTTCGCCGCGCTTGCGATCACCACGGCCAGTTGGTGGTGACCCGCTGCTACGGCGGCGGCGGTGGCGGCTCACCCGGCGGTGGCGCCAACAGTGGAATGGTGATCGGCGGCAAACCGGGAATCTCGATGACCTGCGAGCCGATCGGCACCGGCGCACCTTCGGGAGGTGGCGGGGGCGCCGGCGGGACCCCGTTACTGGTCTGGATGGTGACCACCGCGCCCGGGATGGTCTGGCCGTTCGGCGAGGTGCCGACCACTTCCCCGTACTTGGCTGTGCTGTTGACCGACGTCGGTTGGTCGGCGACCTGGAAACCGGCTTCCTTCAACCGCTGCCGCGCCCCATCGACGTCGAGACCCACGACGCTGGGAACGCGCGAACCGGGACCGCCGTCCACGTAGCGCGGATCGGTCGGCGGCAGCTTCACGTCGCCGAAATTGGTGGCGATCGGTTTCATCGCCGTGAACCAGGTACGGGCCGGCTCATTGCCGCCGTACAAGTTGCCGTCGCCGCAGCGTCGCAGCGGTGACGAGCACAGGTCGGATGGGGAGGTCGAGTCGTCGTAGATGTAATTGGCGGCCGCGTACTGGTTGGTGAAACCCAGAAAGCCCGACGACCGGTGCGCTTCGGTGGTGCCGGTCTTGCCCGACATTGGCAGCGTCCAGCCCGCGGCGCCTGCCGATCCCGACGCGGTGCCGCCGGCCTGCGAGTCCTTGCTCAACGCGTTGGCAAGGGTGTTGGCCAGCCCCTCGGGAACCACCTGCTCGCAGGCTTCCGTGGTGACGGCAACCTCGTTGCCATCGCGGTCGATCAGCTTGTCGATCGGGTTGGCCGGGCACCATTTGCCGCTGGAGGCGAGCGTCGCCGCGACATTCGACAATTCCAGGGCGTTCAGTTCGAATGGGCCCAGGGTGAACGAGCCGATGTTCTGCCGCTTGATGAAGTCGGCCAGGCTCTCGTTGCTGTCCGGGTCGTAGTCGCGAGCGGTCCCGGGATCGGCGTAGGAACGCAGCCCGAGTTTGACCGCCATATCCACCGTGCGCGGCACGCCCACCAGCTGGATCAGCTTGGCGAATGCAGTGTTCGGCGACGTCGCCAGCGCATCGGTGACGTTCATCGGAGACCGGTAGTTGCCGGCGTTGACCACACACCAGGTTTCCTTGGGGCAGCCCTTGGCGCCGCCGCTGCCCATGCCCTTGGCTTGGAAGCTGCCCGGAACCTCGAGCTGCATGTTGATGCCCATGCCCATCTCGAGCGCTGCGGCCGTGGTGAAAATCTTGAAGATCGACCCGGCCCCGTCGCCGACCAGGGAGAACGGCTGCGGCCGCATGGTCTCCCCGGCATCGGTGTCCAGCCCGTATCTACGGTTGCTGCCCATCGCCAGCACACGGTGGGAGTCTTTGCCCGGCTTGATCACGCTCATCACGCTGGCGATCCCGTTGAGGTCCGGGCTGGCCGACGCGTCGATCCCCTGCTTGACCGAGGCCTGCACGTCGGGGTCCAAGGTGGTGCGGATCAGGTAGCCGCCCCGGGCCACCTGCTCCTTGCTGATTCCGGCTCGGGCCAGGTAGGCCTGCACGTAGTCGCAGAAGAACGCCCGGTCTCCGGCGGCGATGCAGCCGCGCGGTAACTCGTTGGGCTGCGGCAAGATTCCCAACGGCTCTGCCTTGGCCGCGCGTAACGCGTCAGCTTCTTTGGGCAGGTTCTCGATCATGGTGTCCAACACCAGGTTCCGCCGGGCCAGTGCGCCGTCGGGGTTGGTATACGGATTGAGCGTGCTGGTGGACTGCACCAATCCGGCTAACAGCGCAGCCTGTTGCCAGTTCAGCTCCGAGGCGTTCACCCCGAAGTAGGTCTGCGCGGCGTCTTGCACGCCGAACGCGTTGTTCCCGAACGACACCAGGTTCAGGTAGCGGGTCAAGATCTCCGACTTGGTAAAGGTCTTGTCCAGGGTGAGCGCCATCCTGATTTCGCGCAGCTTGCGCGCCGGCGTCGTCTCGACGGCTGCCCGCTTCTCCGCGTCGGTCTGCGCGACCACCAGCAGTTGATAGTTCTTCACATACTGCTGCTCGATCGTCGAACCGCCGCGAGTGTCAAGGTCGCCCGAGGCGTAGCCGGCCAGCCCCGTCAGCGTGCCCTGCCAGTCCACGCCGTTGTGCTCGGCAAACCGCTTGTCCTCGATCGAGACGATTGCCAGCTTCATCGTGTTGGCGATCTTGTCGCTGGGTACTTCGAAGCGGCGTTGCGAATACAACCAGGCGATGGTGTTGCCCTTGGCGTCGACCATCGTGGTCACTGCCGGCACGTCGCCCTCGAGCAGTTGGGCCGACCCGTTGGCAACGACCTCCGAGGCCCGGTTGGACGCTAATCCGACCCCACCGACCAGTGGAAATAGCAGCGCTGCGACGAGTACCCCGGCCAGCAGACAGCACCCTGCGAGCTTGGCGACCGTCATCGCGGTCGGGGGTCGCTCGGGCTCTGGCATGGCTACTAGACTAGCGGCGCCGCGACGCGTGTCACCTTGAGTGGTCTGTGCGAATAGTTGCGCGAGCGTAACAGTTCAGCGCCTTATCAGCCCGCTCTCAGGTGTCCCTCAGGCTCCGACGACCAGCACAAATCGGCGTTTCATGATCGGACGGCACACTTGTGCCAAAAAAGCCGGTATCAGACTGTTGCGCAATTGGTACCTGACCACCTAACTTATACGGACAGTGAGATACAGGTAACACTGACGGACTTGGTGTGGCGTAGGTCGCAGAGGGATCTGTATCAAGGAGCGGGGGCCGTCGACGTGGCGGCCGGCGAGAAGGGGAACGCTGGTGGCAGATTCACGGACGACGGTGCGCAGGACGAGCACGGTACCGAGCCAACCTTCTGTCTATCGGGCTGATTCCGAGTCACGGATCGCCTGGGTGTCCAAGGCTCTGTGCCGGTCGGCCGACCCGGACGAGCTTTTCGTGCGCGGCGCCGCGCAGCGCAAAGCTGCAGTGATCTGTCGGCATTGTCCGGTCATGCTGGAATGCGGCGCGGATGCGTTGGACAACCGCGTCGAGTTCGGCGTCTGGGGCGGGATGACCGAACGCCAGCGGCGGGCCCTCCTCAAGCAGCACCCGGACGTCGTGTCTTGGGCGGACTTCTTCGCTGCGCAACGCAAGCATCGCAGCGCTGGCTAAGTCCGGATTTTGGACGTCCGGATTTTGGACGGTGACTAGCGCGTCAGCTGGCTACCGCTGTGATTTGGTCGGCAATGGCGCGCAGCGCCTCCAGATCGGAGACGTCGAACGGCAGTGACGGTACGCCGACGATCGCAACGTGGGGATTGGCGCCGGTAAAGCGCGACAACAACCGGATTTCACGCTTGGAGATCGCCGCGCGGTCGGCGTGGATGCGCAACACCGCCGTGGCAAGGGCAGCGCCGCGACCCTCTGATGCGCTCTCGAGTGTCTCGGCGCCGTCGATGGCCCGCTCCACCGGCAACGAGCACAACATCGGATGCGTCCGGTTCAGAATGAGGCCGGCTAGCGGCATGCGCTCCTCGGAGAGCCGATCGACGAAGAACGACGCTTCACGCAGCGCATCCGGTTCAGCCGCCGACACCACGACGAACTGGGTGCCGCGCCGCTTCAGGAGCGCGTAGGTGCGGTCCGCCTTCTCCCGGAAGCCGCCGAAGGTGGCATCCAACGACTGCACGAATCCCGCGGCGTCGGAAAGCATCTGAGAGCCCAGGACCGTCGATAGCGCCTTCATCGCCAAGCCGACGGCGCCGGTGACCAGTCGCCCGATGCCGCGCCCCGGCCCGAGCAGCAGCCGCCACAGCCGGCTATCCATGAAGCTGCCCAACCGTTTCGGCGCGTCCAGGAAGTCCAACGCATTGCGCGACGGCGGGGTGTCGACCACCACCAGGTCCCAGCGGTCCTGGCTCAACAACTGGCCCAGCTTTTCCATCGCCATGTACTCCTGGGTACCGGCCAGCGAGGTAGCGACTGTCTGGTAGAACTGGTTGTCCAAAATCGCTTGCGCCCGTTCGGGTCCGGAATACTGGAGCACCATTTCGTCGAACGTGCGGCGCATGTCGAGCATCATCGCGTAAAGCTGCCCGGGCACTTCTGGCGCCAGCGGCACGCGTTGCGGCGAGTTGCCGAGGTCGTTGATTCCCAACGCCTGAGCAAGTCTTTTGGCCGGGTCGATAGTCAGGACCACCACGGTGCGGCCGTATTCGGCTGCACGCAGCGCCATTGCTGCGGCGGTGGTGGTCTTGCCGACCCCGCCGGCACCGCAGCACACCACCACCCGATTGGTGGTATCGGTAAGGATCGTGGCCATATCCAAAGCCGGTGGCGTGGTACTCATCGAACTCCTTGCTGGGCAAGTATCTCGGAGAGCTCGTAAAGACTGCCGAGGTCGACGCCGTCGGCGATCGTCGGAAGCTCCAGCCGCGGCACCTGCAGCTCGTCGAGCTGCTCCGCTGCCGCGGCGCGGGCGGTGATCCGGGTGGCGTGTTGGATGGTCTCGGTCAGCAGGCCGGCGAAGTCGTCGTCGCTGAGATTGATTCCGGCCGTGGCCAATCCGGCGCGCACAGCGTCGGCGTCGATGTCGCCTTCGGCGGCCTTGGCCAGATCGTCGGGCTGCAGGTAGGCCGCAATGTTCCGGTTGACGATCACACTGCCGATCGGCAGCTGCAGCTCCTGCAGTTCGTCGATCGCTTCCATCGTTTCCTGCATCGGCAGTGCCTCCAGCAGCGTCACCAGGTGGATAGCCGTCTGATCGGAGTGCAGCAGCCGGACCACGCCATCGGCCTGCGAGTGCACCGGCCCGCCTCTGGCCAGATCGGACACCGCCTTGGTGACGTCCAGGAAGCGCGCGATCCGCCCGGTCGGCGGTGCGTCGACGACGATCGCGTCATACACCGGGTTCTTGGTGCCCTTGTTCATCCGGATCACCGACTCTTTGATCTTGCCGGTCAGCAGCACGTCACGCAGGCCCGGTGCGATCGTCGTCGCGAACTCGACGGCGCCGATGCGGCGCATGGCCCGTCCGGCGATCCCGAGGTTGTAGAACATGTC
>NZ_LZKJ01000144.1 GCF_001672775.1 Mycobacterium kyorinense
CACCGGGGTGTGCGGGCCACGACTTTTTGCGGCTATCCCGCCATCGGCGAGTGCGGCAGCATGTTGGGACGCAGCCCAATTCGTTGCAGACCATCGGTCTCGCGTCCAGCCAGGCTCGGGAAGGTGACCTTGGGCATCGCCGGTCCGCTTGCCGACGCAGCCGGAGCAGCGGCGCCGAGGTTGGCATTCGGCAACGGCATGGCGCTGGCCGGGCTGAACGACCCCAGCGGGGAAGCGGCTCCAGCCCAGCTCTGCGGCACCGACAGCCCGCTGAGCGACGCCGCCTGACCCACGCTGGCCGACGCGCCCCCACCCAGGCCGCCACCTAAGTGGCCCAAGCCGCCCACTCCCAAGCCGCCCACTCCCAACGGGCCCAAGCCGCCTGCTTCGGTCAACTCGTCGGCGCCCAAGAAGTCCAGGCCCACACCAATCAGGTCCAGACCAACGCCACCGCCGTCCAAACCGACCAGACCGACCCCGTCCATACCCAGACCGACCGTGTCCTCGACCAGCCCGATCGAGTTCTCGCTGCCCAGTGCAGCCGCCGGGGCAGCCGCCGCCGTCGCGCCCAGCCCGGCGCTCTTGCCCGCACCTTTGAGGGCTCCTTTGCTTGACGCGCCCGTCATTCCGGTCAGCATGCTGGCCGGAGTGAAAGCAGCAGACGAGGCAGCTGATGTCCCGGTACCCATCGCCATTGACAGCCCGGAGGTCGATGACGTCGACTGCAGCGGCTGCGCAAGACCGTGAAGTGTCTGGGGGACCGACGACAGTGAGGATGTCATCGCCTGCGCGTGGCCACCCGCCGTAGTCCCGGCGGCCTTCGCGACGCTGGCCGATTGCGCAGCCAGCCCGGCCGGGTTGGTGTTCTGTGGTGCCGGCGGGAACGGCGTCAACGTCGAGGCGGCAGCCGAGGAGGCGGCGTAGCCGTACATGGCCGCGGCATCCTGGGCCCACATCTCGCCGTATTGAGCCTCGGTGGCCATGATCGCCGGGGTGTTCTGGCCCAAGAAGTTGGTGGCAACCAGAGTCATCAGCTGGGTTCGGTTGACCGCGATCACCGGCGGGGGGACCGTCATCGCAAAGGCCGCCTCATAGGCAGCCGCGGCCGCCCTGGCCTGGCTGGCCACCTGCTCACATTGGGCGGCAGTCGCGCTCATCCACGTCACGTACGGTGCTGCTGCAGCACCCATCGACGCCGACGCCGGACCCTGCCACGGTCCACCGGTGAGCCCGGTGACCACGGATTGATACGACGTTGCCGCGGATTGCAGTTCGCCGGCCAGCCCGTCCCAAGCGGTCGCGGCAGCCAGCATCGGACCGGGCCCAGGGCCTGCATACATTCGCGCGGAGTTGATTTCCGGCGGGAACGCGCCGAAATCCATCGCCTCTCCCCTTTCGTTGCGTTAGCTGGCTGCTCACACCCGCGCGGCGTTGGCGGCCTCGGTGGCCGCATAGGACGCGGCACTGGTCTGCAGCGTGGTGACGAACATCTCGTGGACCGCGGCCGCCTGGGCGCTGACGGCTTGATAGCTGCCGGCATGCGCAACGAACTGCGCCGCGGTCAACGCCGACACCACATCAGCGGCTGCCGGCACCACCCCGCTGGTCGGGCCGGCCGCCGCCGCATTGCCTGCGTTCAGCTGCGAACCGATGCCGTGCAAGCTGCCGGCGGCTGCGGCCAGCATCTCCGGATGAGTATTGACAAAAGCTGCGAAAGACATTGACTTCTCCTAACTTTCTCGAAAGCGGAAAACATGCCGCTGCTCGCGGGCTTGCCGCGCGCAAACTGCACGACGGCGGGCAATGGCCGCTCCCGGCCGCCTCTGATCGCAGCGTCAATGCCAAAGCTGTTCGCGCGCGGACGATTAGACTGGCGCACTTCGCTGTGCGTCATCTCGTGGCTCAACGGCTATGCACCACGGTATTTTTCGTATAAGAGCCATATCAAGTAGGCTGATGGGATACATAGAAACCGCATATCTGCCGATGTCGGCGCTGGGCCTGGCCGCCGCCGGTTACATGTGAGAACCCTATGAACTCCGTGACAACCTCATATGCGCCAGGGAGAATGTAGGAACATGACCGCAATGTCGGGTTATGCACGCGATCAGCGGCCACGCCAGGCCATCCTCGGGCAGCTGCCCAAGATCAACCGGGCCGACGGATCGCCGATCCGGGTTTTGCTGGTCGACGACGAGCCGGCACTGACCAACCTGGTCAAGATGGCCCTGCATTACGAAGGCTGGGTTGTCGATGTTGCCCACAACGGCCGGGAGGCCGTCGCCAAGTTCGACAAGGTCGGCCCCGACGTGCTGGTGCTCGACATCATGCTTCCCGATATGGACGGACTGCAGATCCTGCAGCGGGTGCGTGAATCAGACGCCTACACCCCGACGCTGTTTTTGACCGCCCGTGATTCGGTGATGGACCGCGTCACCGGCTTGACCGCGGGCGCCGACGATTACATGACCAAACCGTTCAGCCTCGAGGAACTGGTGGCCAGGTTGCGTGGACTGCTTCGGCGCTCCAATCACCTGGCGCCGCCCGCCGAAGAGGTGCTGACCGTCGGCGATCTCACCCTGGACGGTGCCAGCCGCGAGGTCACCCGCGATGGAACGCTGATCTCGCTGACGTCCACCGAGTTCGAACTGCTGCGGTTCCTGATGCGCAATCCGCGTCGCGCGCTGACCCGCACCGAAATCCTGGACCGGGTCTGGAACTACGACTTCGCGGGCCGGACCAGCATCGTCGACTTGTACATCTCGTATCTGCGAAAGAAGCTCGACTCCGGCAGAGAACCGATGATCCACACCGTTCGCGGTGTCGGATACATGCTGCGATCGCCGGAATGATCCGACGTCGAGTCGCGCCGTGGTGGCGGACACGATCCGTGCGCCGCCAGTTGGTGCTGAGCGTATCGGCCGTTGTCTGCGTGGTTTTGGTGGCAGTCGATATCGTCTCGGTGTTGAGCCTGCGCGCATACGTCACGACGATGAACGACGCCGAGGTGGTCGAATCGCTGGACGCGCTGAGTCATTCGGTCGCCCGGTACCGCAGCGGTGAGGGCGCGCACGGCGGCATGCCCATCGAAACGGCGATGCTGGGATTCACCGGCCAGACGCCGGAAAACCTGATCGCGGTGCTGCGTAACGGCACTGTGATCGGCTCGGCGGTCTTCTCCGAAGACGAGCCGCACCCGGCGCCTGCCGACGTGGTTCGCGCCATCGAGTCGCACACCTGGGCCGACGGCCCGCCGCGCACCGAGCAGTTGGGCAGCTTGGGTTCCTATCGGGTGGACAGCCGCGCCGACGGGCCGGACCGTCTGCTGGTCGGGGTGTCGCTGAGCCTCACCAATCGTACGATCGAACGCCGAACGGTCACCGCCACAGCGCTTCTGGCCGGAGCCCTGTTGGTCACGGCGATCCTGACGATCTGGGTGGTCGGCTACGCGCTGCGTCCGCTGCGCCGGGTGGCCGCAACTGCCGCCGAGGTCGCAGCCATGCCGCTCATCGGTGACGAGCACCGGATCACCACGCGGGTGCGCCCCGACGACACCGATCCCGACAATGAGGTCGGCATCGTCGGGCACACGTTGAATCGCTTGCTGGACAACGTCGATAGCGCATTGAGGTACCGCGTCGAATCCGACCGCCGGATGCGCCAATTCATCACCGACGCCAGCCACGAACTGCGCACCCCGTTGGCGGCGATTCAGGGCTACGCCGAGCTCACCCGCCAGGACAGCTCGGCGTTGCCGCCGACGACCGAGTACGCGCTGGCCCGTATCGAGTCCGAGGCACTGCGAATGACCTCGCTCGTCGACGAGTTGCTGCTGCTGTCCCGGTTGGGCGAAGGCGAGGATTTAGACACCGAAGAGGTCGATTTGGGCGACGTCGTGATCAATGCGGTGAACGACACGGCGGTGGCCGCGCCGACGCACCGTTGGGTCAAAGACTTGCCCGAGGAACCGGTATGGGTGCGCGGGGACCGCCACCGTCTGCATCAACTGGTGAGCAACCTGTTGAGCAACGCGCACGTGCACACGCCTGCCGGAGTCACGGTGACGACGGCGATCGCACGTCATCCGTCGGGCGCAGACGGGCCGTACGTCGAGTTGACCGTCACCGACAACGGGCCCGATATCGATCCCGGTCTGCTGCCGCACCTGTTCGAGCGGTTCGTGCGCGGGGACGCGTCGCGGTCCAACGGGTCCGGCAACGGGTTGGGACTGCCGATCGTCGCGTCGATCGTCAAGGCGCACCATGGGACGGTCACCGCCGAATCCGCTGACGGTCAAACGGTCTTCCGTGTCCGCCTTCCCATGAGCGCACCGCCGAGCGACTAGCGCCAGAGACCGTAAACGTCGCGGTTGCGCGCGTAAAGAAAGCGTCAACGACCCCGTCGCTCGATGCGGCGCGGCGTTAGCGTCGGTGCAGCCCTAATCGCCGAGGGCGAGTTGATGCTGGGTGAACGGAGACGACATGTCTGTTGTGCTCTACCTGCTGCTAACCACCGCGGTGTTCGCTCTACTCGGCCTCGTGGTGAAGGCGGTCGACGGCCGATGAACCTCACCAACGCCACCGGCCTGGTGCTTGCCGTGCTCGTTGCGGCGTTCCTCGTTGCGGCCCTGCTCTTTCCGGAGCAGTTCTAGTGCATAGCGCAACGGCTGGCCTGTTGTTTCTCGCGCTGCTGGTCGTGGCGCTGGCCGCAGTCCACCTGCCGCTCGGCGACTACATGTACCGGGTCTACAGCTCCGAGAAGCATTCGCGTACAGAACGGTTCGTCTACCGGCTGATCGGCGCCGACCCGGCCACCGAACAAAGCTGGGCGACCTATGCCCGGAGCATGCTGGCGTTCTCGGCCGTCAGCCTCGTGTTCTTGTTCCTCCTTCAACTCGTGCAGGGCAAGCTCCCGCTGCACCTTGCCGAGCCAGCGACACCCATGACTGCGGCGCTGGCGTGGAACACCGCGGTAAGTTTCGTCACCAACACCAACTGGCAGGCCTATGCCGGCGAATCTACGCAGGGGCATCTGGTGCAGATGGCCGGTTTGGCGGTACAGAACTTTGTCTCCGCTGCGGTCGGTATGGCGGTGGCCATCGCGTTCGTTCGTGGGTTTGCCCGCCGCAACACCGGTGAACTCGGCAATTTCTGGGTGGATCTGGTCCGCGGCACGCTGCGCATCCTGTTGCCGATCGCGGTCATCGGCGCGGTGGTGCTGATGGCGGGCGGCGTCGTGCAGAACTTCCATCTGCACGACCAGGTGGTCACCACGCTGGCCGGATCGCCGCAGACCATCCCCGGCGGTCCGGTAGCCAGCCAAGAGGTGATCAAGGCGCTCGGCACCAACGGCGGCGGCTTCTACAACGCCAATTCGTCGCATCCCTTCGAGAATCCGACCACGTGGACGAACTGGGTCGAGATCTTCCTGCTGTCGGTGATCAGTTTCTCGTTGCCACGCACCTTCGGCCGCCTGGTGAGTAATACCAAGCAGGGCTACGCGATCGCCGCGGTCATGTCGATCATCGCCGCGATCAGCCTCACCGTGGTGGTGCTGTTGCAGCTGCAGCACCACGGCACTGTCCCCACCGCAATAGGCGCCGCCACCGAAGGTGTCGAGCAGCGGTTCGGCGTCCCCGACTCCGCGGTATACGCCGGCATGACCACGCTGACATCGACTGGCGCAGTCGATTCCGCGCACGACTCCTATACCAGCTTGGGCGGGATGGTGCCGCTGTTCAACATGCTGCTGGGTGAGGTGGCGCCCGGCGGCGTCGGCTCCGGCCTGTACGGCATGCTCATCCTGGCTGTGATCACGGTGTTCGTCGCCGGACTGATGGTCGGACGAACCCCGGAATATCTAGGCAAGAAGATCAGACCACGCGAGATCAAGCTTGCCGCCAGCTATTTCCTGATTACCCCGCTGATCGTGCTATTCGGCACCGCGACCGCGCTGACGCTGCCCGGCCAGCGGGCCGCCATGGCCAACACCGGACCGCACGGACTGTCGGAGGTGCTCTATGCGTTCACCTCGGCGGCGAACAACAACGGTTCGGCGTTCGCCGGGCTGGCCGCCGACACCGTCTGGTACAACACGGCGCTCGGGCTGGCGATGCTCATCGGACGGTTCCTGCCGATGATTCTGGTGCTTGCGCTGGCCGGTTCGCTGGCTCGTCAGGGCACGACGCCCGCGTCGATCGGCACCCTGCCCACCCACAAGCCGCAGTTCGTCGGACTGGTCGTCGGCGTGACAATCATCTTGGTCGCGCTGACCTTCCTGCCTGCCCTGGCTGTTGGCCCCCTCGCCGAGGGGCTGCACTGAAATGCGTGTCCCGGCAAGGAATTCGGCGACCCATCCGGTCGAGGGCGGGCTGCTTGACCCGCAGATGCTGCTGAAGTCGCTACCTGAGGCGCTGCGCAAACTCGATCCGCGCACGCTGTGGCGCAACCCGGTGATGTTCGTCGTGGAGATCGGCGCCGTGTGGTCAACGGTGCTGGCGGTCGGGGAACCGAGCTGGTTCGGCTGGCTGGTGGTGTTCTGGTTATGGCTGACGGTGGTCTTCGCCAACCTGGCTGAGGCAGTGGCCGAAGGGCGCGGCAAGGCGCAGGCCGACACGTTACGCAAGTCCAGAGCCGGCACCCAGGCGCGCCGGCTGGTCGGCTGGTCACCGGCCAGCGACGGTATCGAAGAGCAGATCCCCGCACTACTGCTAGAGCGGGGCGACTTCGTCGTCGTCGAGGCCGGCCAAGTCATTCCGGGCGACGGCGACGTCGTGGAAGGCATTGCGTCAGTAGACGAATCGGCTATCACCGGCGAATCGGCGCCGGTCATCCGGGAATCCGGTGGCGACCGGTCGGCAGTGACCGCCGGGACCACCGTGCTCTCCGACCGCATCGTCGTCAAGATCACCCAACAGCCCGGTCAAAGCTTCGTGGACAGAATGATCGCCCTGGTGGAAGGCGCCAACCGGCAAAAAACTCCCAATGAGATCGCGTTGAACATCCTGCTCGCCGCCGTGACGGTCATCTTCGTGTTCGCGGTAGCCACCCTTCAGCCGCTGGCGATCTACTCCAAAGCCAACAACCCCGGGGTGCGGGCTACCGCCGCTCTCGACGAAAACGGCATCACCGGAATCGTTTTGGTGGCGCTGCTGGTATGCCTGATACCCACCACGATCGGCGCGCTGCTGTCGGCCATCGGCATCGCCGGGATGGACCGCCTGGTGCAGCGCAACGTGCTGGCGATGTCTGGACGCGCGGTCGAGGCAGCCGGCGACGTCAACACCCTGCTTTTGGACAAGACCGGCACGATCACGCTCGGCAACAGGGAGGCCTCGGAGTTCATCCCCGTCGACGGTGTGTCCTTCGAGGAGCTTGCCGACGCCGCTCAGCTGGCCAGCCTGGCTGACGAAACCCCCGAGGGCCGCTCTATCGTCGTCTACGCCAAAGACGCTTACGGGCTGCGGGCCCGGTTGCCCGGCGAGCTCGACAACGCCGAATGGGTGGAATTCACTGCGGTAACACGCATGTCGGGCGTCGACATCGACGGACGGCAGCTGCGCAAGGGTGCGGCCAGTTCGGTCGCGGAATGGGTGCGCGGCCACGGCGGCGCGGTGTCGCCGCAAGTCGGACAGGTCGTCGACGGCATTTCGGCGGCCGGCGGAACCCCGCTGGTGGTGGGTCAGGTAAGCGGCAACCAAGCCAAAGTGCTCGGCGTCATCTACCTCAAAGACGTGGTGAAGCAGGGCATGCGCGACCGGTTCGACGCGATGCGCCGCATGGGCATCCGCACGGTGATGATCACCGGCGACAATCCGTTGACCGCCAGGGCGATTGCCGACGAAGCCGGCGTCGACGACTTCCTGGCCGAGGCCACGCCGGAAGACAAGCTGGTCTTGATCAAGGGTGAGCAGGAAGGCGGCCGACTGGTCGCGATGACCGGCGACGGCACCAACGACGCTCCGGCGTTGGCCCAGGCCGACGTCGGGGTGGCGATGAACACCGGCACCAGCGCGGCCAAAGAAGCCGGCAACATGGTGGATCTGGACTCCGATCCGACCAAGCTGATCGAGATCGTCGAGATCGGCAAGCAGTTGCTCATCACCCGTGGTGCGCTCACCACGTTCTCGATCGCCAACGACATCGCCAAGTATTTCGCGGTCATCCCGGCGATGTTCGTGGTGCTCTTCCCCGGCCTGGACCTGATCAACGTGATGCGGTTGCACAGCGCGCAGTCGGCGATCCTCTCGGCGGTCATCTTCAACGCGCTCGTGATCGTCGGCCTGATTCCGCTGGCGCTACGCGGTGTGCGGTACACCCCGAGCCATGCGTCGAAACTGTTGAGCCGCAATCTCGCAATCTATGGATTCGGCGGGATCGTGACCCCGTTCATCGGTATCAAGCTCATCGATCTGGTGGTCCAACTTCTTCCGGGAATGGCCTGACAATGAATACTTCCGTCCTGGTTCGTCAGCATTGGGCAGCGCTGCGGGCGCTGCTGGTGTTCACCGTGATCCTGGGAATCGGTTACCCGCTGTTCGTGTGGCTGGTCGGACAGTGTCCCGGTTTGCGCCAGCAGGCGGAGGGCTCGATCATCCGCATCGACGGAAAGCCGGTGGGCAGCGCGCTGATTGGCCAGTCGTTCACCGACGCCGCCGGTCGGCCGCTCCCACAGTACTTTCAGTCGCGGCCTTCGGCGGCCGGTGCCGGTTACGATCCGTTAAGCAGCGGGGCAAGCAATCTGGGGCCCGAAGACGTGGTGGATACCCCGACGCGGCCGAGCCTGCTCACCGTGGTGTGCTCGCACAGCAAGGCGGTCGGCGATCAGGAAGCGGTGGACGGGTCGCGGCCATTCTGCACGGCCGGCGGTGTCGGCGCCGTTCTGTCGGTGATCGGGCCTCGCGATGCGCGGGGCAACGTCATCGCGCCGACCAGAGTGGTCAGCGTCAACGAACCGTGCACGACCGTGGCCCGACCCTTCATGGGCAGCTACGCCGGGGTTCCTGTGCAGTGCGCACAGCCCGGGCAGGACTACTCGACCGGCCAGATTGTGCCGGTCCGTGGTGTTGCGCCCGGTGATCCGCGAGTGCCTGCCGACGCGGTCACCGCAAGTGGCAGCGGTCTGGACCCCGACATCTCGCCTGCCTATGCCGAGATTCAAATCGCACGGGTGGCCGCGGCTCGGCGTGTCGCGCCGGATCGAATCCGCGATCTGGTTAGGGCCAACAGCAGCGGCCGCGATCTCGGCATATTCGGTGAACCCAGGGTCAACGTGCTGCGACTCAACCTCGCACTGGACCAAACGTATCCCGGTACTGGTGGATGATGGTTGGGTGAGTGTCGAGAACCGTCGCAAACGCGGGGAGCTGCGCATCTACCTCGGCGCGGCGCCCGGCGTCGGTAAGACGTACGCGATGCTCGGCGAAGCGCACCGGCGCTTGGAACGCGGCACCGACCTAGTGGGCGCAGTGGTCGAGACGCACGGTCGCCGGAAAACCGCCGAACTGGTTGCGGGCATCGAGATGATCCCGCCCCGTTTTCTCGACTACCGCGGCAAGCGCTTTCCCGAACTCGACGTACCGGCGGTGTTGGCCCGCCACCCCGAGGTGGTCCTGGTCGACGAGCTCGCGCATACCAACGCGCCCGGCAGCAAGAACCACAAGCGCTGGCAGGATGTCGAGGAGCTGCTCGACGCCGGCATCACCGTGATCTCCACGGTCAACATCCAGCATCTGGAAAGCCTCAACGACGTCGTCGCCCAGATCACCGGAATCGTCCAGCAGGAAACGGTGCCCGACTCGGTGGTACGGCAAGCCGCCCAGATCGAGCTGATCGACGTCGCACCAGAAGCGTTGCGACGCAGGCTATCTCACGGCAACGTGTATGCACCAGAGAAGGTCGACGCGGCGCTGTCCAATTACTTCCGCAGCGGAAACCTCACCGCTCTGCGCGAGCTCGCGTTGCTGTGGCTGGCCGACCAAGTCGATGCCGCGCTGGCCAAATACCGTGCGGACAAACGGATCACTGACACCTGGGAGGCGCGTGAACGCGTCGTCGTCGCAGTCACCGGCGGCCCGGAATCAGAAACGTTGGTCCGGCGGGCATCCCGGATAGCGACGAAGTCCACCGCCGAGCTGCTTGTGGTACACGTGCTGCGCGGCGACGGGCTCTCCGGGGCGTCGGCACCGCGGATCAGCAAGATCCGGGAACTGGCCACCAGCCTCGACGCCTCGATGCACATCGTCGCCGGCGACGACGTCCCTACCGCGCTGCTGGACTTCGCACGTCAGATCAACGCCACCCAGCTGGTGATCGGGACGTCGCGCCGCTCGCGGTGGGCGCGCATCGTCGAAGAAGGCATCGGCGCGCGGGTCATTCAACTGTCCGACAAGATCGACGTGCACATCGTCACCCACGAAGAGTCCAAACTCGGCATTCGCCGGACACCGGTCTCCCCGCGCCAGCGGCGCGCCGCATCATGGCTGGCGGCCGTCGTTGTGCCGTCGGCGATTTGCGCGATCACCGTCGCCTGGCTGGATCCGTTCCTGGGCACCAGCGGGGAAAGCGCGATGTTCTTCGTCGGCGTGCTGGCGGTGGCCCTGTTGGGCGGCGTCGCCCCGGCGGCGCTGTCGGCGGTGTTATCGGGTCTGCTGTTGAATTACTACTTGACGATGCCGCGGCACAGCTTCACCATCGCCGAACCCGACGCGGCCGTAACCGAATTGGTGCTGCTGGTGATTGCTGTCGCGATCGCGGTTCTGGTCGACGGCGCGGCCAAGCGGGCCCGCGAAGCCGGCCGGGCATCCCAGGAGGCAGAGCTGCTGACGCTGTTCGCGGGATCGGTGCTGGGCGGTGCTGACCTGGAAACACTTCTGGAACGTGTGCGGGAAACCTACTCGCAGCGCGCCGTGAGCATGGTGCGCACCGATAGCCGCGTCATCGCCTCGGTGGGCATGAACCCCTGTAGCACAGTGGATTCCGCGGACACCGCCATCGAGGTCGGTGACAACGAATTCTGGATGCTGATGGCCGGCAGGAAACTGGCGGCCCGTGACCGCCGGGTACTTTCGGCGGTAGCCAAACAGGCCGCGGGCCTGATACGCCAGCGCGAATTGACGCTGGAGGCCAGCAGAGCCGCAGCCATCGAACAAGCCGACGAGTTGCGCAGGTCGCTGTTGTCGGCGGTCAGCCATGACCTGCGTACTCCGCTGGCGGGGGCCAAGGCCGCGGTGTCCAGTCTGCGCGCCGGTGATGTCGACTTCTCCCCCGAGGACACCGCCGAACTGCTGGCCACCATCGAGGAGTCCATCGACCAGCTCACCGCGCTGGTGGGAAATCTGCTCGACTCGTCGCGGTTGGCCGCCGGGGTCATCCGACCCGAGTTGCGGCGGGTGTATCTGGAGGAAACCGTGCAACGGGCGCTGGTCGGTATCGGCGCGGGCGCCACCGGGTTCCTGCGGCCCGGTATCGACCGCGTCAAGGTCGACGTCGGCGGCACGCAGGTGATGGCCGATGCGGGGCTGCTGGAGCGGGTGCTGGCCAACTTGATCGACAATGCGCTGCGCTACGCGCCTAATTGCGTCGTGCGCGTCAACGCCGGACAGGTGGGCCAGCGGGTGCTGATCAATGTCATCGACGAGGGGCCAGGTGTCCCGGCGGGCAGCGAGGACGGCCTCTTCGCGGCGTTTCAGCGTATGGGCGATCACGACAACACCACCGGCGTTGGGCTGGGGTTGTCGGTGGCGCGCGGTTTCGTCGAGGCGATGGGCGGCACCATCCAAGCGACCGATACTCCCGGCGGTGGTCTGACCGTCGTCGTGGAACTGGCTGCACCGCAGGAGCGGCGCCGATGACCCGCGTGTTGGTGATCGACGACGAGCCGCACATTCTGCGCGCGCTGAAGATCAACCTCTCGGTTCGCGGTTACGAGGTGATCACCGCCTCTACCGGTGCCGGCGCGTTGCGGGCGGCCGCTGAACACCGTCCCGAAGTGGTGATCCTGGATCTGGGCCTGCCGGACATCTCCGGCATCGAGGTGCTGGCGGGGCTGCGGGGCTGGCTCAGCGCTCCCGTCATCGTGCTCTCCGCGCGCACCGATTCGTCGGACAAGGTCGAGGCGCTGGACGCGGGCGCCGACGATTACGTCACCAAACCGTTCGGGATGGACGAGTTTCTCGCCCGGTTGCGCGCTGCGGTGCGCCGTAACGCCGCCGCGTCCGAAACCGATCAACCGGTCGTCGAAACCGCCTCGTTCAGTGTCGATTTGGCGGCGAAGAAGGTGATCAAGAACGGCACGGAAGTGCACCTGACGCCGACCGAATGGGGCATGCTGGAGGTGCTGGTCCGCAACCGGGGCAAGCTGGTCGGTCGCGAGGAACTCCTCAAAGAGGTATGGGGCCCGGCATATGCCACCGAAACACATTACCTGCGTGTCTATTTGGCGCAGCTGCGCCGCAAACTCGAAGACGACCCGTCGAAGCCGCAGCACCTGCTGACCGAAGCGGGTATGGGCTACCGCTTCGAGGTGTGAACCTTGGCGCGGCGCCCAACGTCGAGTTGTTGGGCCGATATGCGCCCCTGCGGCACGACAAGTCGACGTTCGCGGGTCAACAGATCGACAACGCGATGCCGTCCAGGATGTCGTGTTCGCTGACGACCAACTCTTGGATACCGGCGCGTTCGCGCAACGCCAACGCCAACTCCTCCACCACGATCGCGCCGGCACCGATCACGTCGGCGCGGCCCGCATGCATCGGCCCCAGCGCCGCGCGCTGCGCGCGCGTCATACCGATCAGCCCCTCGCAGACCTGCAATAGCCGCTGAATACGGACACGCGAAAGATGAATGGTCGCAGCGTCATACGCCGCCATGTCTTGGGCCAAGGCCGCCAATGTCGTCATCGTGCCGGCCACCCCCACCCAGGTCCGGGCGCGCTGCACGGGGACCGCGCTCAGCGCCTCGTCGAGCCGTGCGCGAACCAGCTCGCGGGCAGCCACCACCTCGTCGACAGTCGGCGGATCCGAGTGCAGGCAGCGCTCGGTGACCCGCACGCAACCGATGTCGGCCGAGAAGCTGGCCGCCACGGCGTCGTCGCCGAGCACGATCTCGGTCGAGCCGCCGCCCAAGTCGACCACCACGAAAGGCGCTTCGGCAGGGTCTAATTCGTCGACCGCGCCGGTGAACGACAGCTCGGCTTCTTCCGTGCCGGTGACCACCTCGGCGCTGACCCCGAGCACTTCGGCCGTCATCGCGAAGAAGACGTCGCGGTTGGCGACGTCCCGGGCCGCCGAGGTGGCCACCATCCGGATGCGGTCGACGTCGTGGGCAGCACACAATGCGGCGTAGTCGACGAGCGCGGCGCGGGTGCGCGTCAATGCCTCCGGCGCAAATTCGCCCGTCGCGTCGACGCCTTGCCCTAGCCGCACAATGCGCATTTCGCGGTGCACGTCGCGCAGATGCCCGTCGACCGGATCGGCGATCAGCAGGCGAATCGAGTTGGTACCGCAATCGATTGCCGCGACCCTCGTCATGTCCACTGCTCCTTGTCGAGAATCCCGGCCATCACCGGCTCGGCGGCCAACACCGCCAGTGCCTCGTCGCCCAACGGGTTGACCCCGCGGCCTTTGGCCAGTGAATGGGCGATCAGCACATGCAGGCATTTGACCCGGTCGGGCATCCCCCCACCGGAGAACGTGGTGCCCAACGGCTCGATCGCATCGCGCTCCGCCAGATAGGACTCGTGTGCCTGCCGATACGCCGCGGCTAGATCCGGGTCATGCGTGAGCTGTTCGGTCATCTCCCGCATCATCCCTGCCGACTCCAGCCGGCTCGCGGCAGCGGTCAGCACCGGATGCGTCAAGTAGTACAACGTTGGAAACGGCGTGCCGTCAGGCAGTTTCGGCGCTGTCTTCACGACCCCGGGCTCACCGTTGGGACAGCGATAAGCGATCTCAATCACCCCGCGCGGCTCGCGGCCGAGCTGCCGCGCGACCGCGTCGAGGTCGGCGCGGTCAACCACCGGGCGGCGCGGGTTCCGGCGGCGCGGGCGACGGCGGTGCCGGTGGGCCGTGCGGAGTGTCGGCGATGGTGTGCCACAGCGACGTGTACCAGGGGCCGCTGCTGGCCGGGGTCGCGGCCTCCGAGCCCGGCTCGGTGGGAAGTGTCGCCGACGGCGGCAGCTGCACTTGATAGGGCACCTCTCCGGGCATCACGAACCCCAGCCGCTCGCGCGCCTGCGCCGCGATGTAGGCCGGATCAGCCAGCTTGGCTTTCTGCTCCTCGAGTGTGGCGATTTGGCGGCGCAATGCGGCCTCGGAGGCGGCCAACTGTTTCATCTCGGTACGTTGCGCGAAATAGGTGCGCACCGGGCCGGCGATGGTCAACGTCAACACACACACGACGGCAGCCAAGATGGCCGCCCGCCGCGCGGTCAGGCCCAGCCGCTGCTCGGACCGTTGCTCGGCCGACGCGACGATGGCGCGCCGGATCGGCTCGACCGGCTCAGGTTGCGCACGCGACCCGTTCGAAACCCGGCGCCCCGCCGCCGACTTGCGCGGGCGGCCCGGAGCCGAATCGCCGGCCCGTCCCGGCCGGGGCGCTCGTGAGCGCCGCTTGGGATCAGGCCGTTTCGCGTCGGGCATCGTGATCGGCTATCTGGCGTCCAGCACGTAGCGCGGGAAAGCGAGATCACCGGCGTAACGGGCCGCGTCGCCGAGCGCTTCTTCGATCCGCAGCAGTTGGTTGTACTTGGCGACACGCTCGCTGCGCGCGGGTGCCCCGGTCTTGATCTGTCCGCAACTCGAGGCGACCGCCAGATCGGCGATCGTGGTGTCCTCGGTCTCGCCGCTCCGATGGCTCATCATCGTGCGATACCCACTGTGGTGGGCCAGGGCCACCGCGTCCAGTGTCTCGGTCAACGTCCCGATCTGGTTGACCTTGACCAGCAACGCATTCGCCGCGCCCTTGTCGATACCCTCTTCCAGCCGTTCGGGATTGGTGACAAACAGGTCGTCGCCCACGATTTGCACCCGGTCACCGATGGCTGTGGTCAGCGAAACCCAGCCTTCCCAGTCGTCCTCGGACAGCGGATCTTCAATTGACACAAGCGGATAGGAGTCAAGTAGCTCGGCGTAAAACTGAGCCATCTCATCGGCGCTGCGGGTGTTGTTCTCGAAGGCGTAACCGCTGCCGTCGGTGTAGAACTCGGTAGCCGCCGCGTCGAGGGCCAACGCCACATCGGGGCCGAGCTTGAAGCCGGCGGATTCGATGGCCAGGCCGATGACATCGAGCGCCGCCTTGGTGCCCGGGACATCTGGGGCGAAGCCGCCCTCATCCCCCAGCCCGGTAGACAGGCCCTGCTTCTTCAACTCGGCCTTGAGTGCGTGGTAGATCTCCGCGCCCCAGCGCAGCGCTTCGGAGAAGCTCGCAGCGCCGATGGGTGCCACCATGAATTCCTGGATATCCACCCCGGTGTCGGCGTGCGCGCCGCCGTTGAGGATGTTCATCATCGGCACCGGCAGGATGTGGGCGTTGGGACCGCCGACATAGCGGAACAGCGGCAGCTCGGCGGAATCGGCGGCGGCCTTGGCCACGGCCAGCGACACGCCGAGGATCGAGTTTGCGCCCAACCGCGACTTGTCCGGGGTGCCGTCGAGGTCCACCAGCGCCTGGTCAACCAGCCGCTGATCGTCGGCGTTCAGGCCGATGACGGCCGGCGCGATTTCGTCCAGGACAGCTTGCACGGCCTTCTTCACACCCTTACCGCCGTACCGGTCACCGCCATCGCGCAGCTCGACGGCCTCGTGCTCTCCGGTGGACGCACCAGAGGGTACCGCTGCCCGCGCAAATGTCCCGTCGATGAGCGCAACCTCGACCTCGACGGTCGGGTTGCCGCGCGAATCGAGGATCTCGCGGGCCCCGACCTGCTCGATAATGGGCACTGGGTTCTCCTTGCTGGTAAAGGCGACAGACCGGGTCTAAGCCTAAAGCCTGGCTCAGAGCGGGTGACCTGCCGCATAGGCGGTGGCCCAGTCGCGTACCGCGCGCGCATACGGATCGGAATCGTTGTAAGCCCGCAGCGCGGTGATCCATCCCCGGGGCGTGGCGAGATCCTTTCCACGCCAGCACAAATAGCCGGCAGCCGACAGCGCGGCGTCGTCGATATTGTCGACGCTGACGATCCCGTCGTTGTTGGCGTCCACGCCGTAGAGGCGCCAGGTCTCCGGAATGAACTGCATCGGACCCATCGCCCGCACCACGCCGTCGTCGTCGGCGAGCTCACCCGCCTCGCTGTCGACGATGTGCAGGGTTCCGCCGCTGCCGTCGAGGCGCACCCCGCGAATCGGTGGGTGCACATCGCCGTTGGGGGCCACCCGCGAGCGCCGGTAGGTGCCGTGATGGCTCTCGATTTCACCGATCCCGGCCAACGTGGTCCACGACAGATGACATTTGGGGTTTTCCACCTCGGCGACCCGCGCGGCATAGGCGTATGCCTCCAGCGCGACGACCGGAATGTCGAGCTTCGGAGCCCGCTCGGCCGCCCAGTGGTAGAGCTGGTCGGCGGGTCGACCCTTGGCGTGGGTGTCCACCGACGGCACCGGATCCCCGGCCGGGGGCGGCACGCCCTTGGGGATCGGTGTGCCCAACTGCCAGGTACAACTGGAGGCCAGGAGCAGCGCGGTCGCCCCCACGACAGCGACCGCCCGCAGCCAACGCACCGGCGACACGGAACTCCCCTTAGACTCCCCTAAATCATCTTTCCCAGCCATGGTCCCACGGGAAGCGACTACGTCGCCGCGTCGCCGCGTCCTACCCGCGCTGGCTACTCCGATTCCACGCTATCGCGCTGGTCGGCCGGGTCTCGGTCTTCCGGGTCCGACTCGCCGGGTTCGATGTCCGCTTCAGCGGCGGCTTCTACGGCGTCCGACGGCGGCCAGAACGCCCGCCACTCCTCCTCGGTGATCGCGCCAAGCGGTGTGACATCGAGCTCTTCGGGAACGTCTGCTCCCCGGCGCTCGGCGACGATCAACTTCTCGGCATCGCGAACGGTATCCATGAACTCCAAAACCGCAGCGCGCAGCGCATTTTCGGCATCCGCATCGCCGGTCACGGTGATCGAGGTGATCGCTTCCGGAATCAGGTCGGCGGGAAAACCCGCCTGGATGGCTCGTTGAATGGCCTTCTGCGCCAGCGCCAACGCTGGTTGCGCGGTGGGGACATTGTCCATCGCGGAGTTCCGCGGCTTACCCTTCTTTTCTAAAGCCTTGCCCTCTTCCCACTGAGCCAACTGCTCGTCCAGCGAAACCGTTTCTCCGGCAAGCACTCCCGGTACGCGATTACCAAGTTTACGTAGCAGGGTGTCGGCTACGTCGTCGATGCCGAACGGGTGTTGCGGCGCATCCTCGGCGATCCGGGCGTGGAAAAGCACCTGCAGCAGCACGTCGCCGAGTTCCTCGCGCAACTCTTCGGCGTTGCCGCTGCGCACCGCGTCGAACAGCTCGTAGGTCTCCTCCAGCAAAAACCGGCGCAGCGAGTCGTGGGTTTGCTCGCTTTCCCACGGTCCGGCGGTGCGCAGCTTGTCCATCATGGCGACCGCATCGATGAGCCGTTCGCCGGGCTGCTGATCAGGAGCCGATATCAGCCTGTCACCGGCGGCTAAGCGGGCGGTGACCGCCGGATGCTCGGGGTCCGACGACAGCAACACCGGGGCGTCGTCACCGGTGTGCGCGGGCCGCGCAGTCGGCAGCGTCCAGGGCACCGCGACAGGCATCTCCTCGGTGTACTGCACCTCGCCCATGAGCAGCTCGATGGCTTCCACCGGGACCAGTGACGGGCGCCGCGGGTCGACCAAGACGACAGTCATGCGCCGCTCTCCCCGCTCGTCGCCACGGCATTCGTTATACCAACTTTGTCCTGCGGTTTTCCATCGAGCGCCGCGACCAGCTTGGCCACCATCGCGACCAGTTCCACGTCACGGATACGTGGGGCGCCGACGCCGCCCGCGCGTGGAATCGGGACTTGCACCGTCGACGTCGTGGCGCGGTAATGCGAGCCCGGATACATCCGCGCCAGCCGTACCTGAGCGGAGTCCGGAAGCGTCAACGGGGACAACCGAACCGTCGCCGCCGAGGCGGCCGTCACTTCGGTAATGCCGGCGGCGCGGCACAACAGCCGCAGCCGGGCCACCGCCACCAGCCGCTGCGCGGGTTCGGGCAGCGCCCCGTAACGGTCGGTCAGCTCCTCGACGACGGCATCGATCGCCGCATCGTCGGCGGCCGCGGCCAGCCGCCGGTAGCCCTCCAAGCGCAGCCGGTCGCTGGGGATGTAGTCCGGCGGCAGATGCGCGTCCACCGGCAAGTCGATCCGCACGTCGCGCGGCTCCTCGGCGGTGGTGACCGTTTGCCCGTCGGCCGCGGCCCGGTAGGCCTCGACGGCCTCGCCGACCAGCCGCACATACAGGTCGAAGCCCACTCCGGCGACGTGGCCGGACTGCTCCACACCCAGCACGTTGCCCGCCCCGCGGATCTCCAGATCCTTCATCGCCACCGCCATCCCGGCGCCCAGCTCATTGTTCTGCGCGATCGTGGCCAGCCGGTCATAGGCGGTCTCGGTCAGCGGGGCGTGCTGCGGGTACAGGAAATAGGCGTAGCCGCGTTCCCGGCTGCGCCCGACCCGGCCACGCAATTGGTGCAGCTGCGACAGCCCAAAGGTGTCGGCGCGCTCGACGATCAGCGTGTTGGCGTTGGAGATGTCCAGCCCGGTCTCCACGATCGTGGTGCACACCAGCACGTCGTGTTCGCGGTTCCAGAACCCTTGCACGGTGGATTCGAGCAAGTCTTCGGGCATCTGCCCGTGCGCCACGACCACCCGGGCCTCCGGCACCAGAGCTCGCACCCGCGCGGCCGCCTGGTCGATGGAGCTGACCCGGTTGTGCACATAGAAGGCCTGGCCGTCGCGCAGCAGCTCGCGTCGCAACGCGGCCGCGATCTGCTTGTCGTCCTGCGGCCCGACGTAGGTCAGTACGGGGTAGCGCTCTTCGGGCGGGGTCAGGATCGTCGACATCTCCCGGATGCCGGCCAGGCTCATCTCCAGCGTGCGCGGGATCGGGGTGGCGCTCATGGTCAGCACGTCGACGTGGGTGCGCAGGCTCTTGATGTGTTCCTTGTGTTCGACGCCGAACCGCTGTTCTTCGTCGACGACCACCAGACCCAGGTCTTTCCAGCGCACGCCGGTCTGCAGCAGCCGGTGGGTGCCGATCACGATGTCCACGCTGCCGTCGGCCATGCCGTCGACTACCGCGCGCGACTCGGCGGGGTCGGTGAACCGGGACAGCCCCTTGACGGTCACCGGGAAGCCGGCCATCCGCTCCCGAAATGTCTCCAGATGCTGGTCGGCCAACAACGTGGTGGGCACCAGCACCGCGACCTGCTTGCCGTCCTGCACGGCTTTGAACGCCGCCCGCACCGCGATCTCGGTCTTGCCGTAGCCGACGTCGCCGCAGATCACCCGGTCCATCGGCACCGGTTTTTCCATGTCGGCCTTGACCTCGGTGATCGCGGTGAGCTGGTCGACGGTCTCGGTGAACCCGAACGCGTCTTCCATTTCCGCCTGCCACGGGGTGTCCGGCCCGAACGCGTACCCGGGCGCGGCTTGCCGCTTGGCGTAGAGCGACACCAGCTCGCCGGCGATCTCGCGGACGGCGCGACGGGCCTTGGTCTTGGTGTTGGCCCAGTCGCTGCCGCCCAGCCGCGACAGTGCCGGCGCCTGCCCGCCCACATACCGTGACAGCTGGTCCAGCGAGTCCATCGGCACGAACAGTTTGTCCGTCTGCTTGTCGGCACCTCGCCGGCTCGAGGCGTACTCCAGCACCAGGTATTCGCGCCGGGCGCCGCCGACGGTGCGCTCGGTCATCTCCACGAACCGCCCGATGCCGTGCTGGTCGTGTACCACCAGGTCGCCGGCGGTCAGCGCCAGCGGGTCGACCACGTTGCGCCGCTTGGCCGCCAGTCGTTTGCCCTCGGTGGCCGTCACCCGATTTCCGGTCAGGTCGGTTTCGGTGATGATGACGAGGTTGGCCCCGGGCAACACCACCCCGTCGTGCAGCGGGCCCTGCAGCACCCCGACGACGCCTTGCTTCGGCGCCGCGCCCGGTTCCAACATCGTTGCGGGCGTGTCGGATTCGGCCAACTGCTCGACGACGCGGTGGGCGGTCCCGGTTCCGGGTGCGACGACGGCGGCGTAACCACCGGTGGCCACGTGGGCGCGCAGCATCGCGAAGATGCCGTCGATGTCGTGCTGGTGGCCGCGGGCCGAGGGCGCCGAGCGGATGTCGAGTTCGATCGCCGACTCGTCGGACAGCTGGCTCAGCGTCCACCACGGGTGGCCGGCCTGCCGGGCGGCGGTCCGCGCCTCGTCGAGCTCGCGGAAACCCGATCCGCCGAGCTGCTCGACGTCGATGGGAGCGTCCGCCCCGAGCGCGGCCACCGACCAGGACGCTTCGAGAAATTCCCGGCCCGTTTTGATCAGGTCGGCGGCCCGGGTGCGGACCTTTTCCGGGTCGCAGACCAGCACCGGAGTGCCGTCGGTCAGCTGGTCGGTCAGCAGCGTCAAGTCGTCGGGCCGCAGCACCGGCAGCAGCGCCTCCATGCCGTCGACCGGAATGCCCTCGGCCAGCTTGGCCAGCATGTCGCCGACGCTGCCGGTTACCGCGTTTTCTGCGGACGGCCGCTGGGCGCTCAGCTCGGCGGCCCGGGCCCGCACGTCCTCGGTCAGCAGCAGTTCGCGGCAGGCGACCGCGGTCACGCTGTCGACATGGATCTCGGCGATCGAGCGCTGGTCGGCCACCGCGAACATCCGCATTTCGCTGACTTCGTCACCCCAGAACTCCACGCGCACCGGGTGCTCGGCGGTCGGGGGAAAGACGTCGAGGATGCCGCCGCGGACCGCGAACTCCCCGCGCCGGCCGACCATGTCGACGCGGGTGTAGGCCAGCTCGACCAGCCGGGCGATCACGCCTTCGAAGTCGACCTCGTCGCCAACAGCAAGGCTCAGCGGTTCCAGCCGGCCCAGCTGCGGGGTCATCGGTTGCAACAGGGAGCGCACCGCGGTGACCACGACCTGCAGCGGCGGCCCCAGTCGACTGTCGGCAGGGTAGGCCAGCCGGCGCAGCAGCATCAACCGCGCGCCGACGGTGTCGACGCCCGGTGAGAGCCGTTCGTGGGGCAGCGTTTCCCACGACGGGAACATCGCCACCGCCTCGCCGAAGACGCCACGCAACTCGGCGGTCAGGTCGTCGGCTTCGCGGCCGGTAGCGGTGACCACCAACAGCGGACCGCCGCGCGCCAGCGCACCGGCAACGAACACTCGCGCGCTGGCCGGGCCGACCAGCGTCAAGTCAGCGGGTCGGTCGGCGGCGTGCTCGATGAGTTGGACAAATGTGGGCGCGGTGAGCGCCAACTCCACCAGCCCCGCGATCGGGGTTACGGTCATGATCGCGCCACGACGATGCAATGCGTAGCGATCAGAGGGAGTGGTGCCATGATTTCCGCCATTCTATGCGTCGCTCGATTCACGTTGCGGCACTGGGCAACCGACGTGACCGCCACCACACGACGCGGCTACGGGCGCCCTATTCGTCCTGCAGATGCGGATCGGCTTCCAGATGAGTCAGGCCGTTCCACATCAGGTTGACCAGATGCGCGGCGACGACCTCCTTCTTGGGTTCACGCGTGTCCAGCCACCACTGCGCGGTCATCGACACCGAACCGACCAGCGCCTGGGCATACAGCGGCGCCAGGTCAGGGTCGAGGCCGCGCCGGGCGAAGTCGCCGGCCAAGATCGAGCTGACCTGGCTGACGGCGTCGTTGAGCAAGCTGGAGTAGGTGCCCGAACTGATCGAGGCCGGCGAGTCGCGGATCATGATCCGGAAGCCGTCGGTGCGTTCCTCGACGTAGGTCAGCAGCGCCAGCGCCACCCGTTCGACGCGCACCCGCGACCGGTTGTTCGTCAACGACGAGGTGATGCCATCCAGCAACGCCGACATCTCCCGGTCCACGACCACCGCGTACAGCCCTTCTTTGCCGCCGAAATGCTCGTAGACCACTGGTTTGGACACGTTGGCGCGTAACGCGATCTCCTCGATCGAGGTGCCGTCGTAGCCGCGCTCGGCAAACAAAGACCGGGCGATGTCGATCAGCTGGTGCCGGCGCTCGCTGCCGGTCATCCTGGCGCGCGGCGCGCGCACCTCCTTATCCGGCGCTGCCACGTCTGTCAGCCTATCCGCTTGCATTAGTCGAATTGCCCGGCTCGCCCCCTTGCCGCTTTGCGGCTGGGGGTACCCCCACCTCATCGCGCTTCGCGCTCTGCATCGTTGTCGGGCTAGAGTCGTCGCTGGCGAACAGTCCGTCGTGGTGTAATCGGCAGCACATCAGATTTTGGTTCTGAGAGTTCAGGTTCGAGTCCTGGCGACGGAGCTTGGCTTTGCTCCTTTTTTGCCGCGAGCGTGCACAAAATGACACGCTTGACGGCGTGGCGACGGACAAACACGCACACTCGCGGCAGGAGTGCCTATGACGAGCCGGGCTGACACCGCCGTAGTGGTATTGGCCGCGGGAGCCGGTACCCGGATGCGCTCCGATATTCCGAAGGTGCTGCATCCCATTGCCGGGCGCAGCATGCTGGCGCATTGCCTGCAGGCGATCACCAAGCTGGCGCCGCAGCATCTGGTCGTGGTGCTGGGCCACGACCACGAGCGCATTGAGCCGGTCGTCGCCGAGCTGGCAGACACGCTGGGACGTCCCGTCGACGTGGCGCTGCAGGACCAGCAGCTGGGCACCGGAGATGCGGTGCACTGCGGGCTGTCGGTGCTACCCGCCGACTTCGGCGGCGTGGTGGTGGTCACCTCCGGTGACATTCCGCTGCTGGACGCCGAGACGCTGGCCGACCTGGTCGCCGCGCACGGCTCCCACCCGGCGGCGGTCACCGTGCTGACCACGACGCTTGCCGACCCTACCGGCTACGGCCGCATCCTGCGCACCCAGGACCACGAGGTCATTGCGATCGTCGAACAGGCCGACGCCACGCCGTCGCAGCAGCAGATCTGCGAAGTCAACGCCGGGGTGTATGCCTTCGACGTCGCCGCGCTGCGGTCGGCGCTGGGCCGACTGTCCGCCGACAACGCCCAACAGGAGCTGTATCTCACCGACGTGATCGCCATCGTGCGGCAAGACGGTCAGGCCGTGCACGCCCGCCATGTCGACGACAGCACGCTGGTGGCCGGCGTCAACGACCGGGTCCAGCTCGCCGAGCTGGCCGCCGAGCTCAACCGCCGGATCGTGGCCGCCCATCAGCGGGCCGGCGTCACCGTCGTCGACCCGGCCACCACCTGGGTCGACATCGACGTGGCCATCGGCCGCGACACCGTCATCGAGCCGGGCACCCAACTGCGCGGCCAGACCCGCGTCGGCGGGCACTGCGTCATCGGCCCGGACGCCACGTTGACCGACGTCACCGTCGGCGAGCGCGCCTCGGTGATCCGCACCCACGCCACGTCGGCGGCGATCGGTGACGGCGCGACGGTCGGCCCGTTCGCCTACCTGCGGCCGGGCTCGGTGCTCGGCGCCGACGGCAAGCTGGGCGCGTTCGTCGAGACCAAGAACTCCACCATCGGCACCGGCACCAAGGTGCCGCACTTGACCTACGTCGGCGACGCCGACATCGGCGAGCACAGCAATATCGGCGCATCCAGCGTGTTCGTCAACTACGACGGCGAATCCAAGCAGCGCACCCGAATCGGCTCGCATGTGCGCACCGGCTCGGACACCATGTTCGTCGCGCCGGTCACCGTCGGCGACGGCGCGTACACCGGAGCTGGCACAGTGGTGCGCGACGACGTCCCACCGGGGGCGTTGGCGGTGTCGGCGGGCCCGCAGCGCAACATCGAAGACTGGGTGCAGCGCAAGCGCCCAGGCAGCGCCGCCGCGCACGCCGCTGACAAGGCGCGCGCCGCCACCGAGCCGGAGCCGCCGGGTGAACCTTCCTGATGTCACCCCGGCGCCAGACCGGGCGATTTTGTCCTTAATATATGTAGGCCAGCCATCAGGCAGTCATCTCGATCCGAACGGCGGGGGCACCACGTGAGCCACGACTGGACCGACAACCGCAAAAATCTGATGCTCTTCTCGGGTCGAGCTCACGCAGAGCTGGCCGACGAGGTCGCCAAGGAGCTCGACGTCCACGTCACGGCGCAGACCGCCCGCGATTTCGCCAACGGTGAGATCTTCGTGCGGTTCCACGAGTCGGTGCGCGGTTGCGACGCATTCGTCTTGCAATCACACCCGGCGCCGGTCAACCAGTGGCTGGTCGAGCAGCTGATCATGATCGATGCGCTCAAGCGGGGCAGCGCCAAGCGGATCACCGCGGTCGTACCGTTTTACCCCTACGCGCGGCAGGACAAAAAGCACCGCGGCCGCGAACCGATTTCGGCGCGCCTGGTCGCCGACCTGCTCAAAACCGCCGGCGCCGACCGGATCGTGACCGTCGACCTGCACACCGATCAGATCCAAGGTTTCTTCGACGGGCCCGTCGACCATATGCGGGCCCAGCCGCTGCTCACCGGATACATCAAGGACAACTACCCAGGCGGCGACATGGTCGTGGTCTCCCCCGACTCCGGCCGGGTGCGCATCGCCGAGAAATGGGCCGACTCACTAGGCGGCGTCCCGCTGGCCTTCATCCACAAGACCCGTGACCCCCGGGTGCCCAACCAAGTGGTGTCCAACCGGGTGGTAGGTGATGTCGAGGGCAAAACCTGCGTGCTGATCGACGACATGATCGACACCGGCGGCACCATCGCGGGAGCGGTCAAGCTGCTGCACGACGACGGGGCCGGCGATGTCGTCATCGCGGCCACCCATGGCGTGCTCTCCGAGCCCGCGTCGGAGCGGCTGGCGGCCTGCGGTGCCCGCGAAGTGATCGTCACCAACACGCTGCCGATCGGCGAGGACAAGCGTTTCGGTCAGCTGACCGTTTTGTCCATCGCGCCGTTGCTGGCCAGCACGATTCGAGCTGTCTTCGAGAACGGTTCGGTCACAGGGCTTTTCGATGGAGACGCATAGATGCCTGACGGTGTGATCTATCACAACCCGCGCTGCTCGACTTCTCGCAAGACCTTGGAATTGTTGCGCGACAACGGGATCGATCCCACGGTGATCGAATATCTCAAAACCCCGCCTAGTCGCGACGATCTGGCCACGATGATCCGTGATGCCGGTATCGACGTGCGTGACGCGGTGCGGAAAAACGAAGACGTGTACCGTCAGCTCGGCCTCGACGACGTCAGCGACGACGAGTTGCTCGATGCCATGGCAGCTCACCCTATCCTCATCCAGCGGCCGTTCGTGGTCACCGCCAAGGGCACCCGGCTCGGACGGCCGATCGACGCGGTCCGCGAAATTCTGTGAGACGTTTGGCTTTCGCGACGGCAGTCATGCTGGTCACGGCCGGCTGTGGACCGGAAACGCCTGACTACCAGTCGATCTGGACGACGACCACGACCACCACCACGGATGCTCCCGCCGAGCCGCCCGTCCCGTTTTCGGCGTACCTGGAGGACTCCGGTATCGGCCAGCAACGGGTGGCGCCCGATGCGCTGACCGACCTGACCGTGTCGATGCCCATCCCGGCGGGGTGGGAGAAGTACACCAACCCCGCCATCCCGCCGGAAACGGAAATGATCGCCAAGGACGGCAGCCTTCCGAACGCGATGCTGGTGGTCTCCAGGCTGACCGGTGATTTCGACGCCCACGAAGTGGCCAAGCATGCCAATGCCGATGCGGTGCTGGCGCAGAACTTCAAACAACTCGACGCATCCAGCGCCGACTTCCACGGCTTCCCCTCGTCGATGATTCAGGGCAGCTACGACCTCAACGGCAGGCGATTGCACACCTTCAACCGCGTCGTCGTCGCCACCGGATCGCCACCCGAGTCTCAGCACTACCTCGTGCAACTCACGGTGACCAGCCTGGCCGACCAAGCCGTCGCGCAAGCCGGCGGCATCGAGGAGATCATCCGCGGGTTCACCGTCGCGGCCAAGTAGCGGGCGCTGCGCATCAGGCTGCCCATTAGTCTGACTGCCATGACTGCCTGGACCGCCGCAGACCTCCCGTCGTTCACCGGACGCACCGTCATCGTCACCGGCGCCAACAGCGGCCTGGGCGCGGTGACCGCCCGCGAGCTGGCCCGGGTGGGGGCTCAGGTCATTCTGGCCGTCCGCAATACCGGCAAGGGTGAGGCGGCCGCGCGGGACATGACCGGGGACGTCGAGGTGCGTCAGCTGGACCTGCAGGAGCTGCGGTCGGTGCGTGATTTCGCCGACGGCGTGGACGGCGTGGACGTGTTGATCAACAACGCCGGCATCATGGCCACCCCGCATGCGGTGACGTCCGACGGTTTCGAGAGCCAGATCGGCACCAATCATCTGGGCCATTTCGCACTGACCAACCTGCTGTTGCCCAAGCTCACCGACCGGGTGGTCACGGTGTCGTCGATCATGCACTGGATGGGGCGCGTCAGCCTCACGGATCTGAACTGGACCGCCCGCCCTTATTCGGCGTCGCGCGCGTACGGCCAGGCCAAGCTCGCTAACCTGCTGTTCACCAGCGAGTTGCAGCGGCGTCTGGAGTCGGTCGGGTCGTCGGTGCGCGCGTTGGCCGCCCACCCGGGCTATTCGCACACCAACCTGCAGGGGCACTCCGGCAACAAGCTCAATGACGCGGTGGTGTCGCGGGCTACCCGGCTGCTGGCCACCGACGCCGACTTCGGCGCCCGGCAAACGTTGTACGCGGCGTCTCAGGACCTGCCGGGCGACACCTTCGTCGGGCCGCGGTTCGGCATGTTCGGCTCGACCCGGCCGGTCGGCCGCAGCCCGCTGGCCAAACGCGCCGACACCGCCGCCGAGCTGTGGGAGCTGTCCGAGCGGCTCACGGACACCAAATTTCCGCTCTGAGGTGCTGATGCGCTAACCTGGCCGGGCGTCACGGCGAGGGTGGCAGGGCATTTTGGCAAGCCGCCGTTATCGACGGGGACCGACATTCCGGTTGTCGCGATGCTGGCCGTGCCCCGACCAACACAGGAGCGACACCCATGGCTAAATCTGCGACTTCGTCCGCCAACCAGCTCAGCGTTTCGGTACGCACTGAGACCGGCAAAGGCGCCTCCCGACGGGCCCGCCGCGACGGCAAGATTCCCGCAGTTCTTTACGGGCACGGCAGCGAGCCGCAACACCTGGAGCTGCCCGGACACGACTTCGCCGCGGTGCTGCGGCACGCCGGTACCAACGCGGTGCTGAGCCTGGACATCGAGGGCAAAGAGCAGCTGGCGTTGACCAAGGCGTTGGACATTCACCCGATCCGCCGCACCATTCAGCACGCCGACCTGCTGGTCGTGCGCCGCGGCGAGAAGGTTGTCGTCGAGGTCAACGTCGAGGTCGAGGGCGAGGCGGCGCCGGGCACTCTGGTGACCCAGGAGACCAGCACCATCGAGATCGAGGCCGAGGCGCTGTCGATCCCCGAGCAGCTGTCGGTCTCGGTTGAAGGCGTCGAACCGGGTACCCAGTTCACCGCCGGACAGATCACCCTGCCGTCGGGCGTCAGCCTGGTGTCCGACCCCGAGATGCTGGTCGTCAACGTGGTGAACGCGCCGACCGCCGAGGAACTCGAAGGCGAGGGTGCCGGCGAGGTGACCGCGGCCGCGGAGGGCGAGGCGCCGGCGGAGGAGGCTGCCGACGCCGAGGCGGCGCCGCCCGAGTCCGAATAACAGATGGCCGAGCCATCCCCAGCTGCGCGGGGGCCCCAGTTGGTGGTCGGCCTCGGCAACCCCGGACCAAACTATGCCCAGACCCGGCACAACCTGGGGTTCATGGTTGCCGACTTGCTCGCCGCGCGGCTGGGGTCGAAGTTCAAGGCGCACAAGAAATCTGGCACCGAGATCAGCACCGGCCGGCTCGGTGGGCGTTCGGTCGTGCTGGCCAAACCGCGCAGCTACATGAACGAGTCAGGCCGCCAGGTGGGCCCGCTGGCCAAGTTCTACACCGTGCCGCCGCGCGACGTCATCGTCGTCCACGACGACCTCGACCTGGACTTCGGCCGGATCCGGCTCAAGATCGGCGGCGGCGAGGGCGGTCATAACGGGCTGCGCTCGGTGGCGTCGGCGCTGGGCACCAAGGACTTTCAGCGGGTGCGGATCGGCATCGGCCGCCCACCGGGCCGCAAGGACCCGGCGGCTTTCGTGTTGGAGAACTTCGCCGCCGCCGAACGGGCGGAGGTTCCCACGATTTGCGAGCAGGCCGCCGACGCCACCGAGCTGCTGCTCGAGTTGGGTCTGGAGCCGGCCCAAAACGTCGTCCACGCCTGGTAATTGCGGGCGACCCCCTTGCGCCGAGCGTGCGTGTCCCCGGTCGACACGCCGCATCAATTACCGGATTTGCGCACGCTCGCGCAGTAGCTACGCACGCACGCGTAGAAGCTGCGCACGCACGCGCAGATGTTACGCACGCTCGCGCAGAAGCTGCGCAAAAGGCGCTAGGTGACCAGCGTGACCGAGTTGGCCCGCCGCAGCTTGCCCGACGGGGTCTTCGGAATCGTCCCGGGGCCAAGCACCACGACATTGCGGGGCCGCACATCGACCTCGGCGACGACCTCGTGGGCCACCTGATGCTCGATGCGGCGCACTT
Organism: Mycobacterium kyorinense; assembly: GCF_001672775.1. Taxonomy (GTDB): domain Bacteria; phylum Actinomycetota; class Actinomycetes; order Mycobacteriales; family Mycobacteriaceae; genus Mycobacterium; species Mycobacterium kyorinense_A. The sequence continues at coordinate 28,726 of NZ_LZKJ01000144.1, forward strand.
GAGCGGGATCCTCGAAGGCGTTGGACTCCACCGCGACGGCGAACGTCTCCCGCGAATGCCCGGCGTCTAGCCGCACGGCCACCGCGCAGCCCGGACGAACACCGTCGACTCGACAGGCGGCACGCTCGATGTCAGTCGGATAGATGTTGCGCCCGGCCATGATGATGACGTCCTTGACGCGGCCGCACACCACGATGTGCCCGTTCTCCATCAGGTAACCCAAGTCGCCCGTGTCATACCAGCCGTGCTCGTCCTGCGCTGGGATGAACCCGCCCATCGTGATGTAACCCGGCGTCACCGGCTCCCCGCGCAGTTCGATCACCCCGACGCCGCGGGGCGGCAGCACCCTGCCGTCCTCGTCGATGATGCGGGCCTCGAGCCCTTCCAGCAGCGGGCCCAACGAGGCGAACCGGCGCGTGTTGCCCTTGCTGGCAGGCACCGCGCGGCGCAGCGCACTCAACAGATCGGCATCTACCTCGTCGACGACCAGTCCGTCGCCCAGTTCGGAGAACGACACCGCCAACGTCGTTTCGGCCATCCCGTAGGCCGGCATGACCGCCTCGGGCCGCAAGCCGAACGGCTTGCCCGCATCGATCAGGTCCTCGACGTCGGCGGGTTCGACTGGCTCGGCTCCCGACAGCGCGAACCGCAGCGTCGACAGGTCGAACTGACCGGGCTTGGCCTGCTTGCGCAGTCGCTTGGCAAACAGCGAGTAGGCGAAGTTGGGCGCGGCGGTCATCGTGCCCTTGTACTTGTCGATCAGCTTGGCCCACAGCAGCGTGTCGCGCAGGAAGTCCATCGGGGTGACCTTGACCAGCTCCACGCCGAAGTACATCGGCACGGTCAAAAAGCCGATCATGCCCATGTCGTGGAAGCACGGCAGCCAGCTGAGCATCACGTCGTTGCCGCTGGGGTCCATCTTGGCGCCGATGAACATCGCCTCGGCGTTGGAGTAGATGTTGCGGTGGGTGATCTGGACGGCCTTCGGAGACCCTGTCGAGCCGGACGTCAACTGCATCAACGCCAGATCGTCTTCGTCGGTGTCGATCGGGTCGATCGGGTCCGACGCCAGCAGCTGCTCGACGGTCAGCACCGTGACACCGCGCTCGGCCAGCACCGGCGCGGCCGCCATGAACGGGTCGGAGACGACGACGGCCTTGGCCTCGATCATGTCGATGACGGTGGTGGTGTCCTCAGCCCAGATCGCCAGGTCGGTGCGCGGTGTGGGCTGGTGCAGCATGGTCAGGCTGGCGCCGCGCATCCACAGCCCCTGGGCGGTCGGCGCGATTTCCACCGGCGCGCCGGCCAGCACGCCGACCGCGTCGCCGTGGCCGACCCCGGCAGCGGCCAAGCCGCCGGCCACTCGGCGGGACCGCTCATGGACCTCGAGCCAGGTGTGCCGGACCGGCTGGTGCGGTTCGCCGGTCACCATGCCCTTCGTGCTCTCGTGAGCGTTACGGAACAAGTTCTCGGTAAACCTGCTCACGACAACCTCCTCGGTTCCAGCGCAACGTCCCTGGATTTCAGGTTGCCCCTGTTACGGGGTACTGCACAGGAGGCGCGCATACACAATTGGGGAGCGGTTCTGTCTCGAAGCGGTGATGAATCAGTAACCTCGCGCAACGACGCGGCGTCGACAAGGACACGCCGTGGCCGTCGACTCAAAAACCGCCTGCCCAGCCGCTCGGCAGGCGACAGAATCGGGCGCGCTTCTGGACCGCTATTCGTCACCGCCGATCATCTTAAACTCCTCTTAAGTAACGTCCAAACGTGGACGTCAAAGAGGTGTCACACCTCACTGACGGGCGCGGGCACCACCCGGGCGCCGTGTACTGGCCCGCTTGCGACCCGCACCGTGCGGCACACGCCGGCTCCGGACAGCTGGGTGCCCACGTCGACGGCTGCGGGAGCCGAGCGGCACAGGAACGCACACGTCGGTCCGGAGCCTGACACGATGCCCGCCAGCGCGCCCGCCTCCGCGCCGGCGCGCAGCACACGCCGCAGCGTTGAATCCAGGCTCACCGCGGCCGCCTGCAACTCGTTGCCCAGCAGCGGCGCCAGCTGCTCGGGGTCGCCGGCGGCCAGCGCCGCCAGCACCGGCCCGGGCTCGTCGAGCCGCGGCGGCGACCCGGCGTCCCGAAGCCGGTCGAGCTCGTCGAACACCCCTGGGGTGGACAGGCCGCCGTCGGCGAACGCCAACACCCAATGGAACGTGGTGCGGGCCAGCACGGTCGCCAGCTCCTCGCCGCGGCCGGTGCCCAACGCGGTGCCGCCGTGCAGCGCGAACGGCACATCGCTGCCCAGCTTTGCGGCCAGCGTGTGCAGGTCGCGGCGCGGCACGCCGAGCTCCCACAGGGCGTTGATGGCCACCAGCACCGCGGCGGCGTCGGCACTGCCGCCCGCCATGCCGCCGGCCACCGGGATGGATTTGTCGATAGCGATCGAGACATCGGGGGCCCGGCCGACGTGGTCAGCCATCAGCTCGGCGGCCTGCCACGCCAGGTTGCGCTCGTCGACCGGCAACTGGTCAGCGCCCTCGCCGGAGACCTCCAGCGACAGCACATCGGCGTTCCGCACCGTGACCTCGTCGACCAGGGAGACGGCGTGGAATACCGTCGTCAACTCGTGATAGCCGTCGCCGCGGCGGTCACCGACGGCCAGGTAGAGGTTGATCTTCCCGGGGACCCGGACCGTCACCGAGCCAGTAGGCACCCACTGAGCAGCGGTGTTTCCGTCCAACGGCACCGCACGAGACTATCGCCGGAACCTACGCTGTGGGCATGGTTGAGGCCGGCGAGCAGCTCCACGGCTACGTCGTCAACCGGGAAGTCGGCCGCGGCGGCTACGCCACGGTGTATCGGGCCCACCCCAGCAAGACCCCCGAGCGGGTGGTGGCGCTCAAGGTGCTGCGCGCCGACCATCGCAGCCCGGCAGACCTGGCCCGCCTGAACCGCGAATTCGAATTCGCACACCGGCTGCGTCATCCGCACATCGTCACGGTCTACGAGCAGGGGCCGTTCTGGCTGGCGATGCAGTTCGTCGACGGCGGCAAGTCCACGGCGTTGCAGCGGCTGGACCACCAGCTGGCGGCGCTGGCGCAGATCGCCGACGCGTTGGATTATGTGCACCGCCAAGGTATCGTTCACGCCGACGTCAAACCGGCGAACATCCTTGTCGCCAAGGACTTTTCACGTGACGGCGCATGTTTGATCGACTTCGGCGTGGCACACGCGGTCGTCGACGACGTCTTTCGTCGGCCCAAAGACATTCAGGCGTCTCTGTCGTATGCCGCCCCCGAGGTGCTGCGCGGTCAGGCGCCGACGGCCGCCACCGACGAGTACGCGCTGGCCTGCTCGGTCGTCGAGTTACTCACCGGCGCACCGCCATTCAGCGCCGACACCTCCGCTGAACTGATCAGAGCGCACTTGCGTGGCATCCCGCCGCGGGTGTCCAGCAGGGCTTCCTGGGCGTCACGGGCCTTCGACACGGTGGTCGCCCGAGCCATGGCGCGCGATCCCGAGGTGCGCTACCGGTCCTGTGTGGAAATGGTCGAGCACGTCGTCCGTGCTGTCGACGGCTAGCTGGCCGGCGCGTGCCGGTGCGGTGCGCTCCGGCCGGTGTCGGTTTCCCCGGACCGCCGGAACAACCGCACGAAGTCCTCGATCGTCAGCGTTTCGCCCCGGCGCGCCGGGTCGATGCTGGCGGCCAGCAGCCGGCTCGCCGACTCGTTGCCCGAACCCGCCCACTCGGCGAAGGCATTGCGAGAGGTCTTGCGCCGCTGCGCAAACGCTATATCGATCAGCTCGAAGATGTGCTGACGGAATGTGGCATCAGTAGGCCAGGGCGGCGTTTCGTACCGGTCGATACGCACCAGCCCGGAATAGACGCGCGGGATCGGCCAGAAGACCGTCGGCGACACCGTGCCGTGGCGGCGGACGCGCCCGAAGAAGCGGACCTTCACGCTGGGCACGCCGTAGTCCTTGCCGCCCGGCTCGGCGGCCAGCCGTTCGGCCACCTCGGCTTGCACCATCACCATCACGGTGCGGATGGACGGAAATTCGGCAAGCAGATGCAACAGGGCCGGGACGGCGACGTTATAGGGCAGATTGGCCACCACCGCGGTCGGCTCGGCTTGCAGGTCGGCGGGGCCGACGGACAAGACGTCGCGGTTGTAGACGTGCAGCCGGTGGATCTCGCTGTGCGAGTGCTCGGCGATCGTTTGGGGCAGCCGCTCGGCCAGCACCGGGTCGATCTCCACTGCGCTGACTGCCGCGCCCCGTTCCAGCAATGCCAGGGTCAGCGACCCGAGTCCGGGCCCGACCTCCAGCACATGGTCGTGGCGGTGAACACCGGACGCCGTTACTACCCGGCGCACCGTATTGGCGTCATGGACGAAGTTTTGTCCCAGTGATTTCCGTGGCCGAAATTCGAGTTCTTTGGCCAGCCGCCTGATCTCGGTCCGCCCGAGCAGCCGGATGGTCAGCGCGCACCCGCTCGTCCGCTACACACCGGCCACGCTCCCCAACCCTGGCGCGCCCGCGTCACTTCGGCAATCGCGATCTGCTCTTCGCGGGAGGCGAGGTCGGCGCGCTCCGCATACCGCAGGCCGCCGTTGCGCTCCCAGGTGCTCTGGTCGAACTGCACGCCGCCGTAGTAGCCGTTCCCGGTGTTGATCGCCCAGTTGCCGCCGGCCTCACAGCCTGCGATGGCATCCCAAATCGATCCGTTGCCGACGTCGGGAACCTCGGTCCCCGGTTTGGCGCCGACACGCACCACGGCCTGGCGTGCGGGTGTCACCACGGTGTTGGCGACCGGCAGCCGCCCAGTCTCGACACCGTTGACCTTGGCTACCGCGAACGTCACGTCCTGGACGCCCGGCGTACCCGGGTCCTCGACGATCTCGCGGCTGATGTTCATCTCCGGGTCCTCGATGCGCTGCGCCTCCGGAGCCAGCGGAACCCGCTCGGTGACCTTCTCGATCCGGTTACGCGTCACCTGGATGTGCATGCCGTCGATCACCGGCGTGCTTGCGCCGGGACTGACCTGGTCACTCTGTTCCAGCGGTGCACCGGCGGCGGCCAGCAGTTCGCCGACGTTGGGTGCGGCCAGGTGCACATTGCGCAGGGCTCCCCCGTCGTCGATCTCCACCGACTTGGCGCTGACGACCGGCAGCGCCATTCCGGCCAGCGGAACGCGGCTGCCGCGCGAGGCCGCGGCCGGCGCGGTGTCGGTCATCGCAAGCTGGGCCAGCGCCTCGTCGACGGTGGAGGCGGTGGTCCACACCTGCTTGGTGTCCTGGCCGTCCAACGAGATCTCCAGCGGCCGGCTGCGGCGCAGCACGATGTTGTCGGCATCGCGTACCTGCTCGGCGCCGGCCGGGTAGAGGTCGTCGCGTTCGCCGACCTCGAAGCCGTTCTCCTTGATGACGTCGATGACCCGCGACTTCATCGTGGTCACCGTCATCGCGGTTCCATCGACGGTTAACGTCACGGTTTTGTAGGCGGCGACCGCCATGCCTCCGGCGATGCTCAATACCACCAGTAGAGCGGCGACCAGAAGTCGCAGAATCGGCGAGGGGGCCTGGTGCAGTCTGGTGAGTACGTTCAATGTCTATTAATTCCCGACCTCAGCGTTACCTTCAGCAACAACCCAGTGACATAACAAAGGGGCCACTCAGGGCCCCACCGTACGATCACAAGACGGTAACGAACCGGCCTCCTTTGAGCAACTCCGGCGCCGGGCTCTTACCGGACTCTTAAGTACTGAGGCCGTAAACCCGACGCGCGTTGGCCGTGGTGACCTGGGCCAATTCTTCGGCCGGCCGGTCCACCAGTTCAGCCAACGCTCGCACAGTGTAGGGCAAGCAATACGGCTCGTTGGGCGCGCCCCGATACGGATGGGGTGTGAGAAACGGCGCATCGGTTTCCACCAGCAGTTGGCTGGGCGGGATCACTTCGACGGCATCTCGCAGGTCACGCGCATTACGGAAACTCACCGTGCCGGACAGGCTGACCAGCCAGCCGGCCTCGACGCAGGCCCGTGCCATGGCGGTGTCGGACGAGAAGCAGTGGAAGATCACCGTGTCGGGTGCGCCCTCGGCGCCCAGCACGTCGAGCACCTCGGCGTCGGCGTTACGGTTGTGGATCATCAGCGGTTTACCGATCCGCTTGGCCAAGTCGATGTGCCAGGCGAACGCCTCCCGCTGCACGCCCGGTTCCGCGCAGCCCTCCAGCCGGCCGGGCCAATACAGGTCCATGCCGGTCTCGCCGACGGCCACCACCCGGGGCTGGGCGGCGAGCCGCTCGATCTCGGCGCGGGCCGCGTCGGTCAGCGCCCCGGCGCGGGTGGGATGCAGCGCCACCGCGGCATAGACCCGCTCGTCCCACTCGGCGGCCCGGGTCACCCAGCGTGCCGAATCCATGTCGTCGGCAATCGTGACGACCGCTTGGACCCCGACGGCGGCGGCACGGTCGACGATCGCGCGCACCGCTTCGGCATTGTCGGCCCCGCACGCGTCGAGATGGGTGTGCGCGTCGACCAACGGGCTCAACGGCTCCGGGGCCGGCGGCGGCGGACGTCGGGAACCCATCCGCACACAATAGGGTGAAAGCCGATGAGGCCCTACTACGTGACCACGGCGATCACCTACCCCAATGGCGCGCCGCATGTCGGACACGCCTACGAGTACATCGCCACCGATGCGATCGCCCGGTTCAAGCGACTCGACGGTTTCGACGTGCGCTTCCTGACCGGAACCGACGAGCACGGCCTCAAGATGGTCGAGACCGCGGCGGCAGAGGGCATTCCGACCGCCGAGTTGGCCCGGCGCAATTCCGATGTCTTTCAGCGGTTGCAGGAAAAGCTCGGCATTTCCTTCGATCGGTTCATCCGCACCACCGACGCCGATCACCACGAGGCGTCCAAGGCCATCTGGCGGCGGATGGTCGACGCCGGCGACATCTATCTCGACGTCTACTCGGGCTGGTATTCGGTGCGCGACGAACGGTTTTTCACCGAGTCGGAGACCGTGCTTGTCGACGACGGCACTCGGGTGGCCACCGAAACCGGCGCTCCGGTGACCTGGACCGAGGAGCAGACCTACTTCTTCCGGCTCTCGGCGTATGCGGACAAACTGTTGGCGCACTACGAAGCCCACCCGGATTTCATCGGCCCCGATGTCCGGCGCAACGAGGTGGTCAGCTTTGTGTCGGGCGGATTGCGCGATCTGTCGATTTCCCGCACCTCGTTCGACTGGGGTGTGCCGGTGCCCGGGCATCCCGACCACGTCATGTACGTCTGGGTCGACGCGCTGACCAACTACCTGACCGGGGTGGGTTATCCCGACACCGAAGGTGAGATGTTTCGCCGCTTTTGGCCCGCCGATTTGCACATGATCGGCAAGGACATCATTCGCTTTCACACCGTTTACTGGCCGGCGTTTCTGATGTCGGCCGGAATCGAGCTTCCCCGAAGGGTTTTCGCGCACGGGTTCCTGCTGAACCGCGGCGAGAAGATGAGCAAGTCGGTCGGCAACGTGATCGACCCGGTCGAGCTGGTCGAAAGATTCGGTGTCGACCAGGTGCGCTACTTTCTGCTCCGCGAAGTACCGTTCGGCCAGGACGGCAGCTACAGCGACGAGGCGATCATCACCCGGATCAACGCCGATTTGGCCAATGAGTTGGGCAATCTGGCGCAACGATCATTGTCGATGGTGGCCAAGAACCTCGACGGGATCGTGCCGCAGCCGGGCCAGTTCACCGCCGACGACGCCGAACTGTTGGCCAACGCCGATGCGTTGCTTGACCGGGTGCGCACCGAATTCGACGCGCAGGCAATGCATTCAGGGTTGGAGGCGATCTGGTTGATGCTGGGCGCCGCCAACCGCTATTTCTCCGCTCAGCAGCCCTGGGTGCTGCGCAAAAGCGAGGCCGCGGCCGATCAGGCTCGGTTCGGCACCGTGCTCTACACCACGCTGGAGGCGGTGCGAATCGCGGCGTTACTCATTCAGCCGGTGCTCCCGCAGTCGGCGGCCAGGTTGCTCGATTTGCTCGGCCAGCCCGCCGATCAACGAACGTTCGACGTGATCGACACCCGGCTGGCGCCCGGCACGGTGTTGCCCTCGCCCACTGGCGTGTTTCCGCGATATCAACCGGCTGACCGCGAGCCAACCTCCAACGACACGGAGTCCGCCGGGCGTTGAGGCCACGCCGCGTCGTTCGACATCGAAAGCGATCGCCGCGGTGGCTTACTGACGCTGTGCCAACAATTTCGTGATAGTTCGCCGCTGGGCGGTGGGTGATAATCGGCGAATGGAGCGGCGACGAAACTGGCCCAGTCAATCACCGGCGGTCACTTTGACCCAGTTGCCCGCGTCGGTGGTGTTGGAGCGGATCCCGGTTCCGGTGCTCGCCGTCATGCAAGACGGGACCATTCTGTTCGCGAATACCGCCTTTGCGGAGATGCTGGGTTACGACCCCGAGGAGGTTCTGTCGCTGAAGTTCCCGCAAATCTTTCACACGGCGCCAGCCGCCGAATCCGCCCTCTCCGTCGTCCACGCGCTGGCGAACATGGTGGTCGAACTTGCCCACCGCGACGGCTCGACGGTCCGGGCGCTGATGAGTAAGTCCGCGCTGCTGCGCGCCGACGACGACGTGGCGCTGGCGACATTCCAGGACCTGACCGAACAACTCTGGGTCGACGAGCGCTGACAGCGCCGCTCAGACACCTCACTAGCCGACCGAAAGTATGAAACCCACGGGATTTGCCTAACTCGTAGTACTGTGTTCAGGTGATCAGGACTCGCGCGGATTTGACTGCTTACCTGGCGGCGGACTTGACGGCAAACGGGTTGGAGCGGTGGCGGTTCCGCGACCGCTTCACCCAGCGCCCGGCCTACTTCCAGCGCTTGCTGCGCAAGTCGGAGTACTGGTCGAATTCGGCCCGAACGCCGGTCGCCCGCGCCGTCGCCGCCTGGTTCAGGCTGCGGACCAAGCTGCTGGGCGAACGACTTGGGTTCATGATCCCGCGCAACGTATTCGGCCCGGGCCTCTCGATCGCGCACGCCGGCGCGATCTGGGTCCACTATCAGGTTCGGGTGGGCGCGAACTGCCGCATCCACCATGGCGTGACGATCGGCGAAGCCAAGGGCAAAATCCCCGTCGTCGGCGACGACGTCTGCATCTACCCCTGCGCGATGATCCTCGGCGCCGACGTCGGCAGCCGCGTCGGAATCCGCGCCGCCGCAGTCGTCACCAAGTCAGTGCCCGACGACGTCGAGGTGGCCGGCATGCCCGCCCGGATTGTGAGCACCACTCGACCGATCACCGCCATCGCGTGCGCCTGACGCCAGTCACCCGAATACGGGCGTGCGGGCTGACGGGCGGGGTGCAAACTACTGGTGTACCTCTAGCCTGATTCGGATACCTACAGTATGGTAGGCGAGTGATCAGGACCCGTCAGGACCTGAAGGATTACCTAGCTGCGGACTTGCGCGCGAACGGATTGGAACGCTGGAGGTTCCGCTATCGCCTCTTGGAACGGCCCGCCTATTTCCAGCGTCTGCTGCGCAAATCCGAGTATTGGTCCAACACGGCCCGAACACCGCTCGGGCGGTTCGTTGCCGCGTGGCTCCAACTGCGCACCAAGCTGCTAGGTGAACGGTTTGGTTTCTACATTTCCCGCAACGTATTCGGCCCGGGGCTGTCGATCGCACATCCCGGTCCGGTATGGGTGCACTGCCGGGCACGGGTCGGCGCCAACTGCCGAATCCACCAGGGCGTGACTATCGGCGAAGCCAACGGCAAGATTCCGGTCATCGGCGATGACGTCTATATCTATCCCCTCGCGATGATCCTCGGCGCCGATGTCGGCAGCCGCGTCGGAATCCGGGCAGGCGCAGTTGTCACCAAGTCGGTGCCCGACGACGTCGAGGTGGCCGGGATACCGGCCCGGATCGTCAGAGCCGACCGCGTGACCACCGCACACCGGCCCTCAGCATTGGACGGCCACCAACGACTTGACCAGCCCGGCGAAGCGCTCGTACCAGAGCGTCGATGACGGAAAGTATCGCCGCAACTGCGAAATGCCGATCAGCTCAACCTCGTCGACTTGTTGCTCAGCCTCTTCGCGGGTATGCGTGCGAACGTGACCGCGGTTCCAGCGCATAGAGATCTGTACCCGTGCCTCGTAGGGCAACCACTGCAAGCCGGGAAACAGCCAGTGCGGCTCGATCGGGAAATGGCGGTACGGCGTTTGCACCCAATGCCGATCGCCGAGGGAATGGACGTTGCCGGCGAGCCGCTGGCGCTGCACATGGCCGCCCACGTGTTCGAGCAGGGAATTGGAGAAAACAAGATCGAAGCGGTCCCGGGCCACCGAACTCGGCAAGTCGCAGGCATCGCCTTGGACCGCCACGATGTCGGAAGTCCATGACTCCAACGGCAAAAGGTTCACCGTGGTGATCGCCTTGGGCCGAACCGGTGCCATCCGCCATGACTCCGGTGTGCCGCCGAGGTCCAGCACTCGCATTTCGTGAAAGGACGGAAAGACCTCGAGCAGGTGACGCCACCGGCGAGCCCGAGCGCGGCCCGAGAGTGACCGGGATGAATTGACGTCCGTCGCGACGTCTCGTAACCAGTTGGCCATCGTTACGAGGCGAACTGGTGCTCTGGCCGCAGCGAATAGCGTTGCAGCAGTTGCCTTTCGTGGCGCGGGCTCAGCGCCGCCAAGCGGATGTCGCCGCCGTAGTGGTCAAGGACACGCGGATCCATCACTCGACGCCATAACGGGGGCACCATAGCCAAAAGCAGCATGGTGCCATACCCGTTGGGCAGTTGAGGGGCTTCGTCGGTGTGGCGCAGCGCCTGATATCGGCGCAGCGGATGAGCATGATGGTCGGAGTGCCGTTGCAGGTGGAACAGGCAGACATTGGCGATGACGGTGTTGCTGTTCCAGCTGTGCGCGGCACGCACCCGTTCATAGCGCCCGTTGGCGAGCTTTTGGCGCCGTAAGCCGTAATGCTCCATGTAGTTGACAATCTCCAGCAGGCAGAAGCTGAGTATCGCTTGTCCGACGAGCCACGGCAGAACGACGATGCCGAACCAAATAACCAGTCCGGCAAACAGTCCCGCGCTCATCAGCCATGCACTGAGCACGTCGTTTTTCAGAGTCCAGCGTGACCGCCCCGACTGCGCTAACCGCCGGCCCTCGATGTCCCAGGCCGACCGCACACCGCCGGCTACCGACCGCAGAATGAAGTGATACAGGCTTTCACCCATCCGTGAACTGGCCGGGTCTTCCGGGGTCGCGACTCGCACGTGGTGCCCGCGGTTGTGCTCGACAAAGAAGTGTCCGTAGCAGCTCTGCACCAGCGCCGCCTTGCTCAACCATTTCTCCGACTGCGGTCGCTTGTGCCCCAGTTCATGCGCGACATTGATTGCGACCCCGCCGATTATCCCGGCGGTCACCATCAGACCCGACTTGTCAACGACATCCATCGTGAGCCAGCCCCCGCCGCTCCACAGCCAGCAGGCGAAGATGATCGATAGGTATTGACTGGGCAGATACAGGTACGTTGCCCACCGGTAGAAGCGCTCGTCCTCTAGTCGCGCCACCGTGCTGTCGGGGGGGTTATCCGCGTCGGGTCCCACGATGTGGTCGAGGACCGGGATGATTCCGAACGTCACGATCGGGGCGAACCACCAAAACACTCCCGAACCGGTTAGCTGGACGCCCAGCCACGACGCGTACACGAACGCCGGAACGACCGAACCAAGCAACCACAGATACCGCTTGGGATCCCGCCACTCCGGGACCGCGAACAAATCGCGCCCGGTCGGCGCGCTTCCCTGCACCGGGCGGTCCCTGGTGCGCAGGCCCGACGAGTTCCGGTAGTGCATTTTCCGAACGTAGCATGACTGATCATACTTCAAAACTCTTGTTTTAATACCTTTGGTCGGTGTATAACCGTCTAAGAAGGCTTGGAGTTCTGCTGTCGGGCGTCCTGTCCTGGCGTTATCGCGGCGCGCGGTCGGGCAGCGACACAGTCGGTCCACGCCGGTGATGGCCATCAGAGCACGTCAAGGAGCCGCAGAGTGGTGATGTCGCGCAGACGTTTTCTGGGTGTCAGTGCGTTGGCTACCGCAGCGGCCGGCGCCAGCGCCGTGGGGCTCGAATTGACCCGCGAGCGAACGGCTTCGCGACGGCACTACCCCGCCATTGTGGTGGGCAGCGGCTACGGCGGTGGGGTGTCGGCGTTGCGGCTGGGCCAAGCGGGCATCGAGACGTTGATCTTGGAACAAGGCCGGCTCTGGGATACCCGTGACGAGGACGGCCGGCGATTTTCGAAGATGTTACCGCCGGACACCCGGGCGGGCTGGTTCACCAAACATCCACCGAGCCTGGTCCCGTCATTCCGCGGCGTCTCGATCGACTCGGTGGCCGAACATATGCCCTCGCCGCAGCCGGTTCAGGCCGGCATCTGCGACAAGGTCGTCCACGGGTCCCACAATGTATTCCGCGGCATCGCCGTTGGCGGCGGGTCCATGATCAACGCGGCCATTGCCGCGATCCCGACACCGGCACAAGTCCGGGAAACCTTTCCAGACATCGACCCCGCCCAATTCCTGGGCACCTATATGCAACGCGCCAGGGACACGCTGTTGATCAACTATCGCGACATGCGGTGGTTCGAGAAGACGCCATGCTTCCAGTACGCACGGGTGGGCAGGCAGTACGCGGCGGCAGCCGGGTATCCGGTCGACTACAACGGCAGTGCGTTTTCCTTCCCCTACATCAAATACGAAGAGGCCGGCCAGGTTCAACGTTCGGCGCTGGCATTCGAGCAACAGTACGGCAATAACAACGGTCGATTCGGCAGCGTCGACCAGACCTATATCGGCGACGCGCTGGCCACCGGAAAAGTTAGCCTCAAACCCCTCACCGAGGTGACCGACATCTGGCGCGAACGCTCGGGCGAGTACGTGGTCGCCACCCGTGAAATCGACCGTTGGGGCAACGAACTCGGTCGTGACGAATTCGCTTGCGACCAGCTCTTCCTCAGCGGCGGCGTCCTCGGGACCACCAAACTCCTACTGCGGGCCAGAGATACCGGGACGCTACCCGACTTGAGCGACGCAATCGGCCGCGGTTATGGAAACAACGGCGACATCATGGTGGCCCACACCCTGAACGAGAGCGACCCCGCCGGAACCGAACAATCGCTCATGGGCATGATCAACCTTGATGGGCGTGCCGATCCCGATAACCCGGTGTACGCCAGCATGTTCTCGCTCCCGCTGCCGGTCGAAACGTTCACCTTGGGTTACTACGTGATGGTCAAGACCGGGGACCGCGCCGAGATCAGTTACGACCGTCGTTCGGACTCGATCAGCATCGACTGGCCCGAAGGGTATACCGAGCACTTGTGCGCGAAAGCGCGGGTGGTTTTCGACAAGGTGACTCAGGCCAACGGCGTCGACTATCGCGACGACATTTTCGACGGAAACATCTTCGCGCCGAACACGGTCCACCCGATGGGCGGGTGTGTTCGCGGGACGGCGACCGACAGTTATGGGCGGGTCAAGGGGTACGACAACCTCTATGTCAACGACGCCTCGCTGCTGCCCGGTTACCTCGGCTGCAATCCGTTCATGTCGATTACCGCACTCGCAGAGCGCAACATCGAAGGAATCCTGCAGGGGCGAAACTGACTGATCTCGTGAATGAGCCAGGGCGCTGGACCGCGCTACTGACGCAACGCCTCGCGCGCCAGAAACTCGCGGAAATAAGGCAGCGATGCATCAGCTGCGATGACCGGCAACAGCTGCTCCCACATGCGATTGAGTCCCCCGGCGAAGTCCCTGCCGGGTATCGACTTGGCCAACAACCGAGTTCCGAACATGGCAGTGACGATCGACTCGCTGACCGCTTCGGGAACCAGACCGTCGCGAAGATCGCCTTCGCCGATCGCCCGTTGCGCCTGGGCGGCCATCGCGTCCAGCCAGTCCGTGTACACCTGTGCGGCCGCCGCACTGAATCCGCTCACGGCGAAGGTCAGCTGTTCGGCTGCGCGGGCTACTTTGTCCGACGAGAACAGCTCGGTGGCGGCGAACGTGCCGTGGATCATGTTCTCCAACGCAGGCGAAGACGATCCACACATGCTGCGAAACGCCGTGAGCACGGTCCCCGAACCTTCCTCGATGATGGCCGACGCGAGCGATTCCTTCGAGTCGAAATGGTGATAGAGGGCGCCCTTGGTCATCCCGGTCCGCTCGATGATCGCGGCCCAACCGGCCGCGGCATAACCGACCTCGCCGAACACCTCAATCGCGGCGTCGATGATCTTCCGCCGGGTGGCTTCCGATCGAATCTGGCGCGCCATCGCCCTGCACCTCCGGAGTTCCGTTGATTTGCTTAGACTCCGGACCCTCGGCGTCTCACATTTCCGGCCAGCGCGCCAAGCCTAACAGTCGCTGGTTCGTTGGCCGCGATCGTGCATCCGGGTGTCGGTCCCGGAAATCATCCACCGCCAGCCGCTTGGCCCGCAGCGCTGATTGCGAGCGTCGTACGCCGCCTGATGAATTGGCGAAAGTAACTTATCCGGTCGGCGTGGACGATGCCGGGCAGCACAAGCGCCCAGGACTTCTCGAGGTCCAGAAGGAAGCGCTCCGCTTTGTCCAGCTTGCTGGTATAGCGCATCCCCAGATACAGCGACACGAGAAGACGCCCGACGTCGTGCGGATCGCAGTCTTTAATGATGTCGCCCTCGCCGATGGCACGCTCGGCAACCAGCGCAATGCTTTCGATCCAGCCATCCTGCAGTCTGGTTTGAAATTCTTCGGCCCGGCCGACCGTCTCGAGCAGATGCAAAGCCGCGCGAGCTCTGTCCTCGGCGAGGTCTTGAACCGCGATCAGGTAGATGAAGTCGACAAGAGTTTCCAGACCAGAAAGCTTGCGCCCGAGCAAGTCCTGGATGGCGGCGGTAGCCGCCACCGTTTGCGCTTCGATGATGGCCAACGCCAAGGCGTGCTTCGACCGGAAGTGGAAATACATTGCGCCCTTGGTCAACTCGGCGTCGGCCAGGATGTCGTCGAGTCCGACCTCGTGGTACGGCCGGCGGGCGAATTGGTGCGCGGCGGCGCGCAGAATCTGTTGCCGCGTGGTATCGGCCCGGCTGTCGGTGGGTTCGTTCATCGCCCGGCCCCGCAACGCTGGACTGCGCCGAGTCGCGACCGGACGACGACATCGGCGCTGTACGGGCCCGGAGTGGTCATTGCGGTCATCGGCATCACGGTGCGACTTCTCCCTCGAACAGAGCCGCCTGCAGGCGTAGCAGCCTCTGCTCGACTGCCGCGTTCGTAAAGCTTAAGTCATCTGCCACCGAAATGCGGATACCATCAGTAAGTGTTTCGGGTTTACATCATTCAAAAAGTATGTACTATTGCTCTGCAACCCATTGTCGGTCTGTTCGCATGAAGTCTTGACCGGCGCGCATGAGATCACGCGGGCCGCCGCCTCGCCAGCGAGCGGCCTTCCGTTAGGAGAAGCAGATGTCGTTCGTGACCACACAGCCGGCGGCGTTGGCCTCGGCGGCCGGCAAGCTGCAGGACGTCGGCGCCGCGATCAGCACCCAGAACGCGGCTGCGGCCGCCCCGATCACCGGGGTGGTCCCGGCGGCCGCCGACGAGGTCTCGGCCCTGACCGCGACGCAATTCGCTGCGCACGCGCAGATGTACCAAGCCATCAGCGCACAGGCCCAGGCCATTCACGAGATGTTCGTGAACACACTGAGCATTAGCGCAGAGTCGTACGCGGCCACCGACGCCGCGAACGCGGCCTCGGCCGGCTAGGGAGCCGGTAGTGCTCGGACTGGACTTCGGTGGCCTGCCACCAGAGATCAACTCCGCCAGGATCTATGCGGGTCCGGGCCCGGAGTCGATGCTGTTCGCCGCGACGGCCTGGGATGGGCTGGCGGCCGAATTGCAGAATGCGGCGTCGTCGTACTACACCGTGATCTCGCGACTGACCAGCGGACCGTGGCTGGGGCCCGCGTCGGCGTCGATCGCCGGCGCCTCCACGCCGTACGCGGCGTGGATAACCACGATCGCCGCGCAGGCCGAGCACGCGGCAAGCCAGGCGCGGGCGGCGGCCGACGCCTACGATTCGGTGTTTGCCATGACGGTGCCGCCCGGAGTGGTTGCCGCCAACCGAGCTCAGTTGATCTCGCTGATGGCGACGAACTTCTTCGGTCAAAACTCGGGGGCCATCGCAGCTGTGGAGGCCCAATACGGGGAGATGTGGGCCCAGGACGCCGCAGCGATGTACGGCTACGCCGCAAATTCCGCCGCCGCTTCGAAGCTGACCCCGTTCACGTCACCACCGCAGACCACCAATCCGGTGGGTGTTGCCCAGCAGGGCACTGCGGTCGCCCAGGCCACCGGTACCGCCACGACCCAGCAGTCCTCGCTGTCGTCGCTGGTGTCCTCGATTCCCAATGCACTCCAGCAACTTTCATCGCCTGCCTCCCCAACCGCGACGTCCGCCGAGGTCACCACCCCGTGGGGCACACTGCTGGGTGGCGGGTCGACGGGGCTCTCCGGAATCACCGAGCAGTGGCCCAGCTTGCTGCCGGGCTATTTGATGGTGTCGGCGACGCCGCTCTACGCGCTCTCCAGCGTGCTCGGCATGGCGCAAACGTTGCAGGGTCTGACGACCGCCGGCGCATGGGAGGCCGCCGAAGGCGCGGTCGGGGCGCTCGAGTCCGCGGTTCCGGGAGTTTTCGCCGGCGTTGGCCAGGCCGCTGCGCTGGGCCCGTTGTCGGTGCCGCAGACCTGGGCAGCGGCGGTCCAGACCGGCACGCTGACATCTGTGGGCACCCCGGTGTCCGGCATCGGCGCGGGCGCCCCAGCCGCGGCACCGCCGAGCCTATTAGGCGGCTTGCCGCGCGGAATGCCCGTCGGGGCGACCGCGACCCCCGGTCCCAAATATGGGCTCGTGCACACCGTCATGGCCCGACCGCCTTCCGCCGGCTACGGCGGTGTCATATGAAAACCCCGTCGGCCCAAGCTGTTCCGATGGCCACACCGTAAGGAGAGTTCCATGACCACTCGGTTTATGACCGACCCGCACGCCATGCGCGACATGGCCGGCCGCTTTGACGTGCACGCCCAAACCGTCGAAGACGAAGCCCGCAAGATGTGGGCGTCGAGCCAAAACATCGCCGGAGCCGGCTGGAGCGGAACCGCCCAGGCCACCTCCTACGACACCATGGGCCAGATGAACACCGCGTTTCGCAACATCGTCAACATGCTCCACGGCGTACGCGACGGGCTAATCCGCGACGCCAACAACTACGAGCAACAAGAACAAGCATCCCAGCAGATCCTGAGCAGCTAGGAGAACCCGCCATGACCATCAACTACCAATTCGGCGATGTCGATGCCCACGGCGCGCTGATCCGCGCCCAGGCCGCCTCCCTGGAAGCCGAACACCAAGCCATCATCCGCGATGTGCTTGCCGCCGGCGACTTTTGGGGCGGCGCAGGCTCGGTGGCCTGCCAGGAATTCATCACCCAGCTGGGCCGCAACTTCCAAGTCATCTACGAACAAGCCAACGCCCACGGCCAAAAAGTCCAAACCGCCGGCAACAACATGGCCAGCACCGACTCCGCCGTCGGCTCCAGCTGGGCCTGAACAGAACAAACCATACGTCGCTAATTGCTTTCCAAATCATTCCTAAAGTATGTAGTGTGGGAGTCATGCCAAAGATCAACTCGCGCAGCAGTTTCCGCGCCCGCAACCACCTCATCGCCGCCTCATGAAGGTCGTGCTGTTCTGCGGCGGCTACGGCATGCGGATGCGTACCGCGGAGGACGATGTCATACCCAAGCCGCTGCAACTGGTCGGACCGCGGCCGCTGCTATGGCACGTGATGCGGTACTACGCACACTTCGGACACCGGGAGTTCGTGCTGTGTCTCGGCTACGGCGGCGAAAAGATCAAGGACTTCTTCCTCCGTTACCGCGAGACCGAGTCCAATGACTTCGTCATTCGGGCCGGCCGGGTCGAGTTGCTCGATTCCGACATCTCCGATTGGACGATCACCTTCGTTGACACCGGCCTCGAGTCGCCGATCGGCGAGCGGTTGCGCCGGGTGCGCCAATTCCTCGGCGACGACGAATATTTCCTGGCGAACTATGCCGACGTCCTGACCGACGCTCCACTCGACGACATCATCAACCGTGTCACCCGCAGTGATGCCATGGCTTCGATGCTGATCGTCCCGCCGCAATCGTCGTTCCACTGTGTGGACATCGCTTCCGATGGCGACATCAAAGAGATCGCCCCGGTCACGAAGTTTCCCATTTGGGTCAACGGCGGTTATTTCGTGCTTCGCCGGGAGGTGATCGATCTGATCCCGGAGAACGGCGACTTGGTCGGCGATGCATGCATGACATTGGCCGGCACCGGCCGGTTGATCGGTTACCGCCACGACGGCTTTTGGAAACCAGCCGACACGTTCAAAGAACGCGCCGAACTCGACGCCGACTACAACAGGGGAGTCCGGCCCTGGATGGTGTGGGATCCGCCGCAGCGGCGGGACCGCACGGCATGATCTCACTGAGGCCGTCGAACCTCACGTCGGTTGCCGCCATCGGGGCGCACTGTGATGACATCGTCATCGGCGCAGGCGCCACGTTGCTTGAGATCGCGCGTCGCAATCCCGATGTCGTCGTGCATGCCCTGGTACTCACCGGCGGGGGCAGTGAGCGCGAGATCGAGGAAAAGAACGCCTTCGCGGCGCTATGTCCCTCGCTCGACGTGCGATTGACGGTGACCGACCTGCCGGACGGCCGGCTCCCCCAACACTGGGCGACGGTGAAGCAACATCTGGCCGATTTCCGTCGCGGCTGCCAGCCGGATCTGGTGCTGGGCCCCCAGCGCGCCGATCATCACCAGGATCACCGGCTGCTTGCCGAGTTGATACCGACCGAGTTTCGCGACCACCTCACCCTCGGTTACGAGATTCTCAAATGGGAGTCCGACTTGCCCAATCCTTCGGTGTACGTGCCGGTTTCCGCTCAAACCGCACACCGGAAAGCCGCGGTGCTGACGGAGTGCTATCCCTCGCAATCGGGCCGTGACTGGTTCGACGACGAGGCCTTCATGGGCCTGTTGCGCGTTCGCGGCGTGCAATGCCGCGCGCGGTTCGCCGAAGCCTTCACCGTCACGAAGTCCGTGCTCCAACCCGGCGACATGCAGTCACCCAACTAACCGGCCAGCCGCCGCGTCACCACGACAAAGAAGGGACTGACATTGCGAGTGCTGGTCACCGGGACCGAAGGCTATCTGGGCTGCCTTGTGGCCCCAGCGCTTTTCGACGACGGCCACGATGTGGTCGGACTGGACACCGGATACTACAAGGCCGGCTGGCTCTGCCCGGCTCACCTCACCGACAGCCCGAACAGCGCTGTGCCGCTGACCGTCGTGCGCGACATCCGCGACGTCACCGTCGACGATCTGCGCGGGTTCGATGCTGTCGTGCACCTGGCCGAGCTGAGCAACGATCCGATCGGCGACCTCATCGGCGATGTGACGTTCGATGTGAATCATCGCGGCAGCGTGCATTTGGCACACTGCGCCAAACAGGCCGGCGTCAACCGGTTTATCTATATGTCGTCGTGCAGCGTCTACGGGATCGCCGAGGGCACCGTCGATGAGACCAGTCCGATCAACCCGATGACGCCATACGCCAAATGCAAGGCGCTGGTCGAACGAGACCTGGCCGCGATGGCCGACGACGATTTCTCACCGGCCTTCCTGCGCAACGCCACCGCGTTCGGCGCCTCCCCGCGGATGCGATTCGACATCGTGCTGAACAACTTGGCAGGACTCGCCTGGACCGAACACCGCATCGCGATGACCAGTGACGGCACGCCATGGCGGCCGCTGGTCCATGCTCTCGATATCGCACAGGCGATCGGTTGCGCACTACGGGCCGATCGCCAAACCGTACACAACCTGGTGGTCAATGTCGGCACCGACGACAACAACCTGACCGTGCGTGAGATCGCCGAAGCGGTCAGCGCCGAGTTTCCCGGCTGCGACCTCACTTTCGGTTCGCCTAGCGGAGACAACCGCAGCTACCGCGTGGCCTTCGGCAAGATCCACCAGCTATTCGGTGACTTTCGTGCGCGCTGGGATGTGGCAGCCGGCGCCGCCCAACTACATCGGGTGTTCGACACGATCGCGATGGAGCCGGAGACATTCCATGGCCGCGGCCATACCCGCCTCAAACAAATCGAATACCTGCTCAAGACCGGGCAGGTTGATCAGCGCTTGTTCTGGACGGAGGTCTGAGTGAAGTACACACCCACTGATGTCGTAGGGGTGACCATCATCGACATCGAACCGCACCGTGACCATCGCGGGTTCTTCTCACGGTCGTTCTGTGTCGACGAGTTCGCCAAATACGGCTTGGATGTGACTGTCGCGCAGACAAGCATCTCCTACAACTACGCGCGCGGAACCCTTCGGGGTCTGCACCGCCAGGCGCCACCGTATGCGGAGGCCAAGCTGGTGCGCTGTACCCGGGGCGCCATCGTCGACGTTGCCGTCGACGTACGGCCTCAATCACCCACCTACGGCAAGCACGTGATGGTGCACCTCACCGCCGACAACCACCGAGCGTTGTTCCTGCCGCCCTACGTCGCACACGGGCTGCAAACACTCTCCGACGACACCGAGGTCCTCTATCAAGCCAGCGGCGCCCACGCGCCCGCCGGTGAGCAGGGATTCCGTTGGGACGACCCGGAATTTGCCGTTGCGTGGCCGCTACCGGTCACAGTCATCTCCGAAAAGGACGCCAGTTGGCCGTTTGTCAGCCCGGCGAGCACGGCATCGTGATCAGGCGCAGAGGGCGGCCATGACGGCCGGCACGTCGACGGCCACGGTACGGATGGTGGTCAGCGGCAGCATCGTCGAGCGCCGCGAGGCCCGCGAGGTGCTGTCGATCATCGAGTCGCGGCTGCAATCGAGCTCCGCTGCCGGCTTGGCCATCGGCTCGGTAAACCTCGATCACCTGCATCATTTTCGAAAACTCGCTGCGGCGCCCCGCGGGCGATTGGAATGGCTTCTACTGGCCGACGGAATGCCGATCGCGTGGCGCGGCCGGCTGCTCACCACGGGTGGGTGGCCCCGCATCACCGGCGCTGACTTGCTGCCTGAAGTATTAGCGCTTGCCGAATCGACGGGTCGACGAGTGGGCTTCTTCGGCGGCAGTCCGGAAACCCATCGCCGTCTGGCCGGCTACCTGGCGGACCACTTTTCGGCGCTGGCCATCTCAGGGACGTGGGCGCCGGAGGCGGCAGAGATAGCGTCGTGCTCTGACCGGCTCACCGCGGCCATCCGTGCTGCCCGCACCGACATCCTCATTGTCAGCCTCGGCAAGCCACGTCAGGAGCAATGGGTCGACCAGTACGGACTCGACTCCGGGGCAAAGGTTTTCCTGGTGTGCGGCGGCGCGATCGACTTTTTGGCCGGCCAGACCCGGCGCGCGCCCGACTGGATGCAAAATGCCGGCCTGGAATGGTTCTTCCGGTTAACCCACGAGCCGCGGCGGTTGGCCCGCCGCTACCTAGTGCACGGCCCGATCTCGTTACTACGGGCGGGACGCGCCCAACTCATCCGCTACCCCGGGGCTTACTACGCCGAGACCGCGGGCGGATCGCCATGACCTCGTTGGTATCCAAACCGCTGACGGGCCGGGCGCATTCCTCGGCGGTCGACCAATGCCCGGCCGCGACAACCGGCGTCGCCGCTCGGCATTGGCAGCACCGGTATGCCACCTCGCTGCGTATCACCGACTCGATCATCGTCTTCGCCTCGGTCATGCTTGCCCAATACATCAGGTTCGGGGAATCGCCAGATACGTCGGGCTACCCGGGTCAGCTGATGACGCTGTTCTCGTTGCTCTTTGCCGCGCTGTGGATGTCGTCGATCGCGGTGTTTCATACCAGGTCATCCCGCATCATCGGAGCCGGCATCGACGAGTACCGACGGATCGCCAGCGCGTCATTCTGGACGTTCGGCATCATCGCCATGGCGACGCTGCTGGCCAAAATCGACCTGGCCCGAGGGTATTTGGCGGTCGCACTGCCAGTCGGCACTGTCGGATTGCTGACGAGCCGCAACGTGTGGCGCCGGTATATCTCGCGTCAGCGGGCGCGTGGCAAGTACCAGACGATGGTCGTGGCGATCGGCGACCGTCCCGGAGTCTCCCATCTGGCACGTGAACTCATGCGCAATCCCAGGGACGGCTACGTCGTCGTCGGCGCCGGCATCCCAGGTTATGGACCGTCGCGCGGCAAGAAGCTCGTAGTGCATGGTCGCGAAATCCCGATCCTCGGCGATGAGACCCACGCGCTGGCGGCGATACCCCGGTGCGGTGCCGACACCGTTGCCGTGACTGGAACGGAGCGTTTCGGGGCGCGCGGCATCCGGCAGTTGATGTGGCGGCTGGAGCCCATGGACGTCGATCTCGTTGTCTCACCGGGAGTCATGGACGTCGCCGAATCCCGGCTGGCTCTGCGGCCGGTAGCCGGGTTCCCGCTGTTGCACGTCGAAAAGCCGCAATACCAGGGCGCCAAATCGTTCGAGAAGCGGATCTTCGACTTCTGCTTTTCGCTGGCCGCGCTGGCCGCAACGCTGCCATTGCTCCTCGTGGCGACCGCGGCGATCAAACTGACCAGCAGAGGCCCGGCGTTCTATCGGTCCGAGCGAATCGGACTGGACGGCAAGCCTTTCACGATGTTGAAGTTCCGCACCATGGTGCACGGCGCCGACACCCAGCTCGACCGGCTGTTGCCGATGAACGAAAGCGTGGGCGGCATGCTGTTCAAGATCCGCCGCGATCCACGGGTCACACCTGTCGGCAGAGTCCTGCGAAGATTCAGCATCGACGAACTGCCGCAATTCATCAACGTACTGAAGCAGGACATGAGCGTCGTCGGCCCACGACCACCGTTGAGACGCGAGGTAGAAAACTACGACGGCGAAGTCAGGCGGCGGCTGCTGGTAAAACCCGGCGTGACGGGGCTGTGGCAAGTCAGCGGCCGGTCAGATCTCTCCTGGGAGGAATCCGTTCGGCTGGATCTCTCATATGTCGACAACTGGTCAATGGCCGGCGATCTGCTGATTATCGCCCGCACCCTCAAAGCCGTCTTCGGCCGCGACGGAGCGTACTGAGCGACTATGCCCGAGCCGATGCTACGCGCCGACACCGAAGCTTCGCCTGCGCGAATCGCTCACGCTTTTACGATCCAGCTGATCTGCCGCGCGCTGGGAATGCTGGCATCGGTCGTCTCGGTAGCCATGACCGCCCGATATCTGGGTCCCGCGCGCTACGGGCAACTGACCATCGCGGTCGCGTTCATCGGAATGTGGGGCAGTCTGGCCGATCTCGGGATCGGCACCGTCATCGTGCGCCGGGTCACCGCGGGCCGTGGCGAACTCGAGCGGCTGGTCCGGCTCAACAGCGGCCTGTCGC
Source organism: Mycobacterium kyorinense (assembly GCF_001672775.1). Taxonomy (GTDB): domain Bacteria; phylum Actinomycetota; class Actinomycetes; order Mycobacteriales; family Mycobacteriaceae; genus Mycobacterium; species Mycobacterium kyorinense_A. The sequence continues at coordinate 52,270 of NZ_LZKJ01000144.1, forward strand.
TGATGTGCTGCGTTCCACTGGCCGCTCTGGCCGCCGGGTCCGGGTTTCTGGTCTATCGCGACGCCGATGTGCGGGTGATGCTGGTCGTGCTCTCGGGGCAACTACTGATGTTGACGATGACGACGCGCTTCGAACCGGTGTTTCTGGCCACCGTCCGGTTCTTCGCCGTGGCGTTTTCCGACCTGGCCGGCCGACTGGGCACGCTGACCATGGTCAGCATTTTGATAGCGGTACGCGCCGACGTCATCTGGTTCGCGGTCGCCCAACTCATCCCACCCGCGCTGCAATTGCTGATTCAAGGCGTCGCAGCGGCGCGGCACATCTCACTGCGACCGATCTTCTCCGCCAGGGAGGTCGCTGATCTACTTCGGGAAAGCCTGGCGCCCATCGGAGTAGCGGTACTGGCAATCCTCTACTGGCGCACCGACGGTGTGATCCTGTCGGTGCTGAGCACTCATGCCGAAGTGGGCGTGTACGGGCTGGCCTACACGATCGCGGGCAACACCGCGATCGTCTCGACGTTCTTCTTGAAGTCGACGCTGTCGACGGCCACCGAACGATTTTCCCGCGATGTCGTTGCGTTCGCCGCCTTCATGCGCCGCAGCGTCGAACTCATGTGCTTCGTGGCCATGCCGATCGCGGTGGTCGGAGCACTACTGGCCGGACCCTTGATTGGATTATTCGGCGATCGGGCGTTCGTCGGCCGCGGGGCGCCGACGCTGGCGTTGTTGTTTCTCGCCGCAGCGCTGCGGTTCGTCACCAGCACCCTGAGTCAGGGCCTGTTCGCCTGCCACCACCAGGGATTCCTGTTTCGGCTGGCGATCGCCACGCTGGCAGTCAACGTGACCCTGAACTTCATGCTGGACAGCAGGTTCGGTGCTGTCGGAGCGGGTGTGGCGCTGGTGTGCACCGAACTGTTCGGCCTGGTGGTCGCCAGTTGGTGGCTGCAGCGCCAATGCGGTTACCGCACACCGCTGACGTTCCTGCTGCGGGTACTCGTTCCCACAGCGGCCAGCGTCGTGGCGGTGTTGCTGCTGACCGGACAGCATGTGGTGCTTGTCATTACCGCGGCCGCCGCGACGTACCTGGCGGTCAGCATGACCGCGGGCCCGGTCGACTGGTCAACGGTGAGTTCGATGCGCGGGAGGAGTGGCGCTGATGGTTCGCGCCGCGACGATGCAGAACGAAGTGATGAGGAGGAGTGGCGCTGATGGTTGACGAACTCAACCGGGCATATCTCAAACGGCCCCACGGCGACCCCGCGCCGCTGCCGGCGAACCGCCCTCTGGCGGTGCTGATCGTGACGTACAAGAGCCATGATCTGCTGGAAAAGTGCCTCGCCAGTATCGGCGAATATCTTGCCGGGCTAGCGATCTACGTGTACGAGAACAGCGGCGACGGATACCCCGGCCGTGAAGAACTCGCTGCCCGCCACCCGAGCGTGCACTGGGTGATCGGTCCGGTGAACCTCGGCTTCGCTGCCGCCTTCAACGCGCTGGTGGAACACACCCCGCCCGACACCGACCTGTTGATCCTCAATCCCGATGCCCGCCTGCTGGGACCGTTGACCCGCACTCGGGAGTTGCTGCGCCGACCGAACGTCGCTGCCGTCTCGCCGATGGTGCGCGACACCGCCGCACCGGGACCGGCGGCGTGGGACATGGCGACCCGCCACACGACACTGGTCCGTGCGTTGGTGGGGGCCGCCGGCTACTCCAATGCACTACGTGGCACGCCACTTTCACACCTCTACGCTCGTCAGCCTGCCGAAGCGGAAAGCATCGACGGCTACATCGGGGGCGCCTGCCTGGCGATCAACCGGGCGGCCTGGAACGAGATCGGCGGCTTCGACGAAGAGTTCTTCCTCTACGGCGAAGAAGCCGATTGGCAGGCCCGTGCCCGGGCGGCGGGTTGGCGGATTCTGCTGGCCGACGAAATCGGCGTCGACCACGGGTCGCCGGCGGTCGGCGCATCAGCCGCCGGTCCTGGCGCGACGCATGGTGGCCCGGTTTCGTCCATCGAACGGCGCCGCAACCATGACCTGTTGCGCAGCCACGCCGCATTGCTACTCGAACACCAACACAGCGTCCACCACGCGGACGTCTACTTGGCCGGGACAACGGTTTTGGACAGGTTGCAGCGGTCCAACCGTAGTGTCCGCAGAACCCTGCGCAGCGGCCGGCGCACAACGCGGCCGTCGATTGTGATCACCACCAACCGCCTGGTGTACGGCGGCGCCGAGCGACAAAAGGCGTTGCTGGCAGCCGAATTGGACCGGCGAGGCTATTCGGTCACCCTGGCCTGCATGCAGCGGTTCGGGCCGCTGATCAGAGACATTCCACACAGCGTGCGTGTAGTGCGTCAACCCTGGTGGGCGCCGGCCCTCGATATCCCCGCCGGGCAGGCGGTGGTGATCAGCGGCGACACCAACACCGAAACCGGCTTCGCGACGTTGTGGCGGGCCGCCGGCCGCGGTCGGCGCTGGTTGGTCGCACCGCACATCCCCCCGGAACCGGACCGGCCCATCTACTCCCGACCACTGACTGCGGCGATGCGCCGAGCGGATGCCTTCATCGTTCTGGCGCAGCGGCATTGGGACATGCTCAACCGATATCATCGGCTCGGGAGCCGGAGCTTCGTAGCACCCAACGGTGTCACCACACCCGATGAGCCGACAAGGCGGATCCGCGTCCCCGGCAAGCCGCTGCATCTGGTGATGCTCTCGCGCATCGTCGAACACAAGAACCCCCATCTGCTGATCGAGGCGCTCTCGGCGTTGGTGGATATGCCGTGGACGCTGTCGATTTTCGGCGACGGCCCCGATCGAGACCGGCTGCGCGCCAACACTCCCACGGCGTTGCGCGACCGGGTACGGTGGCGCGGCTGGTCGCCCGGACCCGGCCCTGCTCTGGCCGAGGCCGACCTGCTCTGTGTGCCGAGCCGCTCAGAGGCTTTCCCGCTGGTGATTTTGGAAGCGATGGCGCGTGCGGTTCCCGTTGCCGCCTCAGGGGTTTGCGCGGTCCCCGAAATGCTGGATTACGGACAAGCCGGCTATGTCGTCGAGCCGGTGACGGTGGCGGGTTGGCGCGATCAGTTGGGCCAAATCCTGGCGCAGCCCGAGTCGTTGGCGGCGATCGGCCGCCGCGGCTTCGAGCGCATGCGCGGCCGCTACACAGTGGCCGCAATGACCGACAGCTATCTCGAAGCGATTGAAGCGGTGTTGTGATGTACGAAGTGGTGATCATCGGCGCCGGTCCGGCGAGAACTGGTTCACGAGGATGCGCCGCGGGCCACCACGTTACGAATCGAGGGTTGCATGCGTTGTCGCCTGTGTGATTCCGACCAACTCGTCAGCATCCTGGATCTCGGGGCGACCCCGCCCTGCGAAAAGTTCCTCACCGCCGACGAGCTCGACCTACCCGAGCAGACGTTTCCGCTGCACTTGCGGCTGTGCGAAAACTGCCTGCTGCTGCAGATTCCCGCGCTGATCACACCGCAAGACACCTTCACCGAATACGCCTACTTCTCGTCGTTTTCCGATAGCTGGGTCCGGCACGCGAAGACTTTCGTCGACGAAGCCGTCGAACGACTGAGCCTTGGGCCAACGTCGTTCGTGGTCGAGGTCGCCAGCAACGACGGCTACCTGTTGCAACATGCCGTAGCCGCCGGCGTCCGCTGTCTGGGAATCGAGCCGTCGGTCAATGTCGGCGCCGCCGCTGCCGGCCGCAATGTGCCGACGATGTCGGCGTTTTTAGATGAGCAGTTGGCAAGCACCATTCGTGCTGAGCACGGACCCGCCGACCTGCTCGTCGCTAACAATGTCTACGCACACATCCCGGATCTGCTGGGCTTCACCCAGGCCCTGCGCGGACTGCTCGCCGACGACGGATGGCTCAGCATTGAGGTGCACCACGCGTTGAACCTGATCGCTTTCGGCCAGTTCGACACGATCTATCACGAGCATTTTCAGTACTACACACTGCTTTCGGCGACTCGTACGTTGGCCACAGCGGGGCTGGCTGTCGTCGACGTCGAACTCATACCCACCCACGGCGGCTCGATCCGCGTGTGGGCTCGCCCCGCCGCGGCAGCCGGGCCACCAACCGCGCGGGTGGCCCAAGTGCTGCGCATCGAGGACGCAGCGGGATTGCATGGCGTGCAGGGATATCTGCAATTGCGCCTGCGGGCCGAGGAGGTCCGGCAGGAGCTGTTACGGTTCCTGCTGCAGTGCCGCGCCGACGGCAAGCACGTCGTCGGCTACGGCGCACCGGGCAAGGGCAACACGCTGCTCAACTACTGCGGAATTCGCAGCGATCTGCTCGACTACACCGTCGACCGTAACCCGTACAAGCACGGCCGCTTCACACCGGGCACACGGATCCCGATCCACCAGCCCGAGCTGATCGCCAAGGACCAACCGGACGTGGTTGTGGCGCTGCCGTGGAACCTGGAAACCGAGCTGACCGAGCAGCTGGGCTACATCGCCGACTGGGGCGGGCAACTGGTCTTCCCGCTTCCGACACTGCACAGCGCTATCTTCGCCGGCAGCAAGCACCATTGGTCGATGTCGCCGTGAGCCGCTGCCGAGGCTGTGGCGCCAGCATTTTGCAGCGCGTTCTCGACCTGGGGAAAGTGCCGGCGGCAGACGACTTTCCGTCCGCGGATATGCCGGTGAGCCCGCAGGAGTCGTCGCATCCGTTGGCGATGGACCTGTGCTTGCGCTGCGGGCTTGCCCAACTAGCGTACGACGATACGGTGGCGGCCGAGCCACGCGGCGTGGAGCCGCAAGCGCTGAGAGACCAGGCCGCCGAAGCGGTACGACACGTCGCCGAAGCGGGCTGGCTGCGGGGCGACACCGTACGCGAGTTCGGCAGCCCACACGGCGGAACATGGTTGCCGCTGCTGGCCGACCGGGGGTTCCGGGTCGGCGAAACCGCGGATGTCGTGCTCGACTCGTTCGGCATCATGCACGAGCGGGACCAGCGGTCGGCATTCGAGCTCCGCGCCGCAACCACCGCGTCCGATGGAGTGCTGCTGCTGCAATTTCACTCACTGTTGACGATCGTCGACCAGGGGCAGTGGAACACGTTGCGTCACGGCCACTTCGCTTATTACTCACTGACGACGCTGACCCGGCTGCTGTATGCGGTCGGGATGAGCGTGGCGACGGCATGGGAGTTCGACTTGTACGGCGGCACCGTCCTGGTTGCCGCTGTGCACGGCCGCATCGAGCCGGACCATTCTGTGAAGGCGATCCTGAAGCGCGAGCTGGACTGCAGACTGACCTCTGCCACCGCCCTCGAGTCACTGCAGCTGGCGGTCGAGAGTCAGGTTGCACGGCTGCGCGGCTGGCTGGCCACCCAGGCGAACAATGAACGTTCGGTGTACGGGTATGGTGCGGGCTCACGCGTGGCTTCGCTGTTCAGCATCGCCGGTATCGACCAGCGGCTGATCTCAGCGATCGCCGACGCGTCTCCCGCTAAGCACGGCCGCCGAATTCCCGGAACCGATATCGCCGTCATCTCACCGCAGGAGCTGATCTCGGCCGACCCCGATTGCGTGCTGTTGACTCTTCCGGACCTGTACGACGAGGTGCGACAACACTATCCGCAGCTCGATGGACGTTGGACGGTGCTGTGAAAGCTCCCCGGGTGCTCTGGCTTTCGCCGTGGATGCGGCCGCTCGCACGCGTGCAGGCCGAAGCACTGCGGCGCTGCGGAGTTGAGGTGTTGCTGGTGACCTCCGACCAGCACCCGGAGTCCGACACCGCCCGTGATTACGAGCTGGTGCTCGACCCGCGATTTCGCACTGCCGCCACATGGCCGGCCTGGTTCGCGGCGTGGCGCCGCATCCGCCGGTACAGCGCCGACGTCGTGATCACCGAGTTGGTGCGCGATCCACGCTGGATTGCTCTGGCCGGCCGGGCTCCCCGCGTCCAGCTGGTCCACGACGACCAGCCGCACGACGCCGTCGAACAGCGTCCGGCCTATGAGCGTGCGGTGTTCGACCGCTGGGGCGCCGGATCGGCGGCCACCATCACCTACAGCCAGCACGTCGCGTGCGCTGTCGCCGCCCGGCGCGACACGGCCGGCACCCGGATGCATGTGGTGCCGCTCACCAGTGACCTCGATCCGGCTTTGACGCCGCCCCTCGTGCGCCCCGACGGCCGCCGCGACTTTGTGATGATCGGCCGACTCAATCCCTACAAGAACCTCGACGTGGTGCTGCAAGCCTGGCAGCGACACGTCACCGGCGACGCTTGGCACGGCGACGATTTGGTCCTCATCGGCGACGGTCTCGGGATTCAGCGCACACTGCCCAGGCACATCCGGTGGCGGCCCGGGCCGTACCGCTATGCCGACGTGGTGAGCACGCTGGCCGCCGCGAAAGGCTCTGTCGCGCACTACCGGCGTGCCTCGCAAAGCGGTGTCCAAGTGCTGTCGATGCAACTGGGCGTCATGCCGATTGTCTCGAATATCGGCGGGCTCACCGAGTATCAGCCGCCGGGTTGCCCGCCGATCGGCGTCGACGACGTCGACGGGCTGGCCGCCGCTTTCGATGTTCTGGCTGATCCGTCTGCGGCGGTCCGACTGGGCAGCACAGCGGCACGCCACTACACCCTGCGCTACAGCGTTGACCGCGTTGCCGATCAGCTGATCGACGTCATCACCGAAGTACTGGCCGATCACCGGCGAGTTGCATCCACAGTTGCCCCAACCGCTCATACCAGCCATCCAGCCCGAAGTGCCTAGCGCGGCCGCGTGCGGCGACGCCCAGGCGCGCCCGTAGCGTGTCGTCATCCACCAATGCGGTTAGCACATCGGCAATTTCGGCGGGGCATCCGGGCCGCACCACGACACCGGTGAGGCCGTCGGTGACGACCTCGCCGATGCTGCCGACCGTCGTCGTCACCGGCACCAGCCCGTAGGCCATCGCTTCCAGGAGCGCCATCGGGAGGCCTTCGTCGCGGCTGGGAAGCAGGAAAATATGAGCGCTGCCAAGCAATTCGTCTCGCGCCGCCGAGTCCATCCAGCCCGGCACGTCGATGCGGCCCGTCAAATCGGCTGCGGCGACCGCGGCTCGAACCTGCTCGACGTCGCCGTCGCCGGCCAACGTCACGCGCAGTCTGGCCCGCACCGCCTCGTCGAGCACACCGATGGCGGCAATCACGTCATAGCTGCCTTTACGCTCCCCTAACCGCCCGACAGCCACGGCATGCACCGACTCGTCCCCGGATTGGTTGACTGCGACGTCGGGGATCTGAACGGCGTTGGGTAACACATCGATTCGTCTATCGGATAGCTGTAGTCGGTAGGCGTATTCCTCGATGTGACGCTTGCCCAGCACCAGCCACTGATCGGCGACCAGTAGGCGGCGCACCACATGCTTTGCGACGTGCGGCAGGCGGTCGAACCAGCCACCGAAGTCATAACTGTGTCCGTGCACCACCGCGGGAACACCGGCCAGCCGCGCCGCAGCCAACGGTAGCGCTTTGCGCACGACGCTGCCGCCATGCGCGAGGTGCACGTGCAGCACGTCAGCCCGCCGGCACAACAGCACCCAAGTGGCGCAGAGCATTCCACGCACACCAGTCGCCAGCCGCCGGTGCAGCGGACCGTCCACGTACGTCGGTACGACCGTAACCGCGAATCGGTCGTCGGGATGTGCCGCCATCATCGCAGCCACGGTTGCCATGCCGCCCCTGCTCAGCGCACCGGCCGGCGCCGGGCCGACCACCAGTACCCGCAGCCGGTCTGCCATGTCCGTCACCGCGACATCCCGAACGCCATCGCCGATCCCAACGCCATGCCGAGCGTCAGGGCGTTGGCCGGGTCCTCAGGCAGGGGGTCGACGACGCACATCGCCAGCAGTCCAATGCTGACCGCCGCACTGATCTTCGCCGGCGCCGACGCGCGGCGCAGCGCCTGGACGACGGGCACCACTGCGAACATCGCGAATGCGGCCATTCCGACCGCTCCGGCCTTGCACAGCCACCACAGATAGAAGTTGTGCGAGTAGGTGGTACCCAGTGTGGCGGTGAACTCGTCGGGGTCTTTTCCGAATGGTTGCTGATAGGCGTAGCCCAGCCCGTGACCGAATAGCGGTGCTTGGCCGATCGCACGGTAGAGGTTGGCATCTTCGGCCAATCTGGCCTGGGTCGAGGAGTCCGCGGCCAGTGCGCTGCTCGAAACCCCGCCAAGCACACGATGATTGAACGCGGTAAACTGATCGCCGAGCCAGGCCCCGGCGGTTGAATGCTGCAACAGAAACAGCGCCCCGGGCACCGTCACGGCAAAGATCGCCACACTGATCGACGTCAGCTTGACCGTGCGTCGCAACGCCGACCAACTGTTGCTGGTGCCGAAGGCGACAACGGCCGCCAATCCGACTGCGATCAGCGTGTTACGCGAGAACGCCAACAACGGGATGAGTAGCGCAGGGGGGCCCAGCGCGAGAACAACCCCGGGCCGCACCCGCCCCACGATCTGCGCGGCCACCAGGGTGGCCAGTACGGCGATGGCCGGCGTCAGGGTGTTGGTGATCACCCGGGTGGCTTCCGCGGCGCCGGTGGTTCCTTCCAGGCTTTCGGCCCGGCCGGCCAAGCGGATGACGTGCAGGGAACTCAGCACGGATATGCCCGCCGACAGCCACAGCGTCACGGCGACCACCCGAACGGTTCCGCTGATGTAGCCCCCGTACACCAGGAGCAGCGCCAGTACGAATCCGCCGACCATTTCCAGCAGCAGCGTCGCTTCGTGCAGCACCGCGGCAGGGGCATGGCCGGTGGCGAATCCGGCCGCGGTAAAGAAGAAAACGGTGCCCAGGAACATCAACGGCAGCGCAAACGTGGATAGCCGCAGCCGCACGATCGGGATCAGGTAACAGATGCCAAGCAGCAACGGCACATGGTGGCCGTAGATGGTCAGCGGACCGATCACTTTGCCGGGAGGCAGGCCCTGGGGTAGCGACGCACATCCCAAAAACAGTGCAACCCAGCCCATCATCTCGGGCTTGGTCCAGTACAGCACCAGGCAGAAGGTCGCGCCGATCAGCAACACCCCCTGGGTGGTGTTGCGCACCGAGAACACGCCGAACATGAAGCAGCCGAACAGAAATGCCGCCCGCATGCCGGTAGTCATGGCCAGCTGCTGCCGGCGGGTGGCGTAGAGGATCACACCGAGCGCAGCCTGGCCCGGTGGGGCTTACGCCAATAGGCATGAATCGCCGCACGGGTGTGCCGTGGTATCCGGGCATCGGTCAACACCGTGCCGACGACGTCGGTACCGGCCGTGCGCAGCGCATGCAGCGCATCTTTGACTTCGTCGATGGTGGTGCGTCCTGCCCGTACGACCAGCACGGTGACTTCTACTGCGTCGGCCAGCAATCCGGTGTCAGCGGTGGCCAGGGCCGGCGGTCCGTCGACGACCGTCCTGCCGAAATGTGTCGACAAGCCGTGCAGCACCTGCGGCAATTGCGAACTGCGGGGCAAGGTCTCGTCACCGCGAGCAGTCCGCGCCGCGAGCAGGAACAGATCCTCGACGGGTGTCGCGCGGACAGCGTCGAGGGCGGTGGCAGGATCGACCAACACATTGGCCAGGCTCATTCCCGACTTGACGTTCAGTAACCCGGCCAGGACGGGCCGGCGCACGTCACCTTCGACAAGCAGCGCCGTCTCGCCGAGCTCAAGGAATGACAGAGCCAGATTCAACGCGGTTGTGGTGCTGCCCTCGCCGCCGAATGGTGCTGCCACCAGCACCCGGCGCGCTTCGGGCCCCATCACCCGCAGCAGCCGGGTCCGGAAGCTGCGCATCGCGTCGTCGAACGCTCCGTCGGCGCCGAATCGTAAGGCCCCGCTGCGGCGTCCGGGCAATTCGGCCAGCGTCGGTGCGCCGGAAAGCTCTTCGAGCTGTTCGCGGTCACGCACGGTGCGGTCGGCGGCCTGGCGAGTGAGCGCTACGGCGATGCCCAGCAACAGACCGGCCACCAGGCCCATGGCCATGTTGCGCATCGGCACGGGCTTGATCGGAAAATCCGGGATGCCGGGTCGTTCGATCACCGTCGCCCGCACCACCGGTAGCGGTGCCGTCAGCGGCGCCGGCAGTGGGGCCGGCTGCGCGACACCGGCTCGCTGGGTCGACTCGAGGGACGTTGCGTCCGAAGACTCTTCGCTGTTCAGCTCGGAAGGAAGTGCCACCGGGGTTGGTAACGGAACTGGAGGCGGCGGCGGAGGCGGGTCCGCGCCGAGCGTAGGGACCATCGCGGCGAACGCGTCAGCCATCGCGGTGGCCAGTGCTGCGACCCGTTTGGGGTCTGTGTCTTGCACCGTGACGGTGAACAACATGGATTTCGGCGTGAACGACACGTGAGTTTGGCTCACCAGAGCATCGGCAGTGGTCGGGGCGTGGTACTCGTCGACCGCGCGCTGCGCGACCGCGTGCCCGCCGGCGATCTGGGCGTAGGACGACAGCCGTTCCTGGACCGCTTCGGTCCCCTGGTACACGTCGCCGAGGTTCGTTTCGCCGGAGAACGAGATCAAGATGGTGGCCGACGATTCGTAGCTCTTCGTCTGGAAGGCCGTGACGGCGGCAGCGCCCACCAGGCACGCCAGCAACGCGCCCGCGACAAGCTTCCAATGCCTGGCCATTGTCCGGGCAAAGGTACGGAAATCCACCGATAACCTCTCTCGCAGTTCGCGTACACGCGAATGCCCTAGCATTGTGTCTAATATCTATGGGAATCGCAAACCCTACGTCGCACTCGTCAGGGGTTGGTTGCGGTGCTCAGCGCGCTGATCGGGATGTCAACCGACGCGACCGGGTACCACCCCGAGCTGTCGCGTCCGTCCCGTGCCAACTGCATGGGCGGGTAGTCGACCACGTGAGAAGCCCCCGGTTTGTGTTGCTGCCAGCCGACCGCCGCCTGCAACGTGTAATGACCCGGCGCTAAGCCGGCCACCTCGACATCTACCGACTCGGTCGTCGACGCCGGGACCGGCTCGTCGCCGGAGTGATCGCCAACCAGGGTTTGCAACGTTACGGTCGACGGCAGCATGCGGATCACCGCACCAGAGGAATCGATGAGGCGGTAGCCGGGCACCCATTTTTCGGTGGCGGCGGCCGAGCCGTGGTTGGTCCAGCCGACTGCGATCGATGCCACCCCGTTGCGGAGCGTCTCAGACCCCGATCTGGCTTCGACCGAATACCGGTAGCCGGCGAACACGTTGGCTTTCCACCACAGTGCGTACAACGCCGGGTCCATGGCAGCGGACGCTGCCGCATCCGGGAAGTTGATGCTCGACGTCATCGACACGTGATATTTGACGACGTCGCTCAGGCCCTTCTGGTAGTAGTCCTTGGGGTTGGTCCCCGCCGGGAGTTGACACCACTCGGTGATCACCGGTGCCGCGGACAGCCGTTCGCGGAATCGGTTGACCAGCGGGTCGTCGGACTGCACATAGTAGGACTTGTCCGACTCCGCCCACACCGGCAATGGCGCATACACACCCAGGCAGTCCGACCGGATGCCCACTGGTGCGGCCAGCTTTTCGGTGACGTCGTCGGCGAACAATTCGCGAACGATCTCCGGATTCTGCGGGGTGACCACCAGCTGGGTGTGTGGGAAAGCGTCGACGTTCGCGGTAACCAGCCGCTGGATGGAGGCCTTGGTGACGTTCTGGTCGCGGAACTGGCTGAAATACCCGAGTGCCGTGATGCTGTCTTCCGGCGTCGGCCCCGGCGTGCCCAGCGCGTCACGCAGGTAAGCGTTGTGGTTCTCGCTGAAGTCGCCGTACCCGGAGAACTCGAACACGCTCAGCCGTTCGTCGCGATCGTAGCGGCGGCCGAGCGCCGCCAGCAGCTGCTCGAATCCGGCCAGATACTCGGGACTGTTCCAGTTCGGTACGACTTGCGTAACCGCTTGCGCGCCGGGGCCGCTCGTCGACGCGGGGTAAGTGGTGGTCGTTCCGGGCAGCCCGCGCACCCAGTCCGGTATCGCGACGTTGGTGTTGTCCGGGTAAACGGCATCACAGCAGGAGTTGTAGGAGTACACCCGCAGCGTCAGCCGGACGCCGCGGCCGGCCAGCTGCGCCAGCGTGTCGTCGATCAGGCTGAAGTCGTATTTGAGGTCATCGGGCGCATCGGGCCCGAGCGTGTTCGGGTCAGTCGGCTGCAGCTGCCGCCAGGACACGCGCAAACTGGCGTCGTACGACGTGGGCCAGGGCCGGTAACGCCGCTGTGCCGGGTTGCTTTGGGGGAAAAGTGGTTTCAGCAGATCCTCGTACTGCCCGCGCAGCGGGTTCGCCATCTCCTGCACGGTGTGTGGTATCGGCGGAGCGCTCGTGGCAGCCAGCGGACCGTCACGTCGGGCGGCACCGCACCCACCCATTGCGGCCAGCACCGCGCACACCACGACGACTCCGGTGATGTCACGGATCCGGCGAATCATCGTTACTAGATCGCGCCCAGCGTCAGGGCTTCGCGATCAGCCAAAAACGGCATCGGCATCCAGCCCGTGGCGAGCAGCGATTCCATGGCCTCGGCCGGGATCGGACGAGACAGCAGGTATCCCTGAGCGCGGTGACACCCGTGGCGCATCAAAGTCAGTGCAGCAGCCGGGGTTTCGACGCCCTCGGCGACCAATTGCAGGTCGAACGCCTCAGCCAACCCGATGATCGCGCGAACGATCGCCAGATCGGTGGGGCTGGTGCCGAGCTCACGCACGAACGTCGTATCGATCTTGAGCATGTCGACCGGAAGGGATTTGAGGTAGGACAGGACGGCATAGCCCGTGCCGAAGTCGTCGATCGCGATCTGGACTCCTACCTCCTTCAGCTCCTCGAGCGTGCGTCGAGTGGTTTTGATGTCACGCACCATTGCGCGCTCGGTGATTTCCAGACATACCGAGCCGCTGTCGATGCCGAATTCGTCGATGACGTCGGCGACGCTGCGGACGAAGCCGCGGGTCACCAGCTGAGCCGGCGAGACGTTGATGCGCAAACAGGTGCTCTGGCCTAAACCGCGTGAGCGCCACTGGCTGAACTCGGCGCAGGCGTTGCGCATCACCCACCGACCCAGTTCGCCGGCCAAGTTCATCGACTCCGCGACACCGATGAACGCATCGGGGAGCAGCAGACCCCGCTTGGGGTGGCGCCACCGGACGAGGGCTTCGGCCGCCACGATCGCACCGCTCCACAGGTCGACCTCCGGCAGGTAGTGAAGCACCAACGCATCGTCGTCGATGTCGCCCTGGAGGTGGAGTTCGATGTCATGGCGCAGCGCGTTCTCGGCGGACGCGTAGCCCTTCGACACGGCGATGTCGTTGCCGCCGGCCCGCTTGGCCGTCAAGACGGCTTCATCAGCGCGGGCAAGCAGGTCGGTGGTGTCGTCGCGGCCGGGCAGCCCGACCGCCACCCCGATGCTGACGGTGGAGGTGATGCTGTCGCCGGCAATCGCCAACCGGTCGCACAGCATCGTCCGAAGCCGTCGCGCAAGTGCTTCCGCGGTCTCGGTGGACATCGACCGTTCCGGGATGATCACGAACTCATCCCCGCCGAGTCGAGCGATCATGTTGCGGCTTCCCACGCTGGCACGCAGCCGTTCGGCGAACACCTGGATGTACCAGTCACCGGCGCTGTGGCCGAACCGGTCGTTGATCGATTTCAGCCGGTCGAGGTCGAGATAGAGAACGGCGACGGGCCCGTGGTCTCTAGTCGCGAGCCGATCCGAAAGGTGCGCAACCAGGGCTCGCCGATTGTGCAGCCCGGTCAAGTCGTCATGGCCGGCCAGGTAATGCAGCCGCTCCTCGGCGGTCACGCGGGCCTGAAGATGGGCGAACAGCGACGCGACTGCCTCCAGCGTGTCGATCTCTTCCGGCTTCCAATTCCTGCGGCCGAATTTGACGAACGCCAGCATGCCGGTGGTCACTTGCCCGGATATCAGCGGTGCGCAGGCCACGGTGGGCGGTGCGACATGGCGGCTGCCGGCGATCCGGTACGCCCGCGCCTTCTGATCCGGCTCGATCACCACCGGTTTCTTGCCGTCTTCGCACAGCGCGAAGATGGGGTCGGCGCTGCTGAATGGCACTACGGCCAGCGGATCGTGATCGGTCACCGGCCGCGGTGGCCATTCTGCGACCAGTTCCGATACCCGGAGGTCATGATCGTTGTGCCGCAGAAAGCTGGCGTCCACGTCGAGCTTGCGAACAAGGTGAGCCAGTACCTGCTCACTGACTTCGCGCACATTGGCAGCGGTCGCCATCATCAGCCGGGCGGCAACGGCTGTGACCAAGTTACGCGCCACGCGTCCTCCCTACCGGTATGGCGCGTTGCGTGACGGTTGCCGCCACACCTGGTCGCCTGAGAGCTATTGGGCGCCTGTCTAATTAAGTATCTGGCCGGACAAGCTTGGTGGCGCCACATGTCAATTAACTAGTGCGTTTATAAAAACACAAGACCCTAGTGAGCTCAATGCCTCGCAGCCGGCTGCTGCAAAAAGCCGTTCTGGTGCCAGACGTTTCGGGTCGGCTAGGGTTGTCCTCCGCAAACTGCAGGGAGGACCACCGCAGATGCCCATTGTCGTATCGACCAAGCGTCGGCTCGCGCCCCTGGCAAAGGCAATAGCGCCACGCTGGTTCTGGCGGCGCAAATACGCCATTTTGCAACGCCTTAGCCAGGGCGATCCGGAAATACAGCTGGTGCAGTCGCTTTGCGATCCGGATCGCATCTCGGTGGACATCGGGGCCGACGTCGGTGAATTCACCATCGCAATGCTGGCGTCATCGCGGTCGGTGATCGCGTTCGAACCGCGGCCCGCCCAAGCGCGTGCCCTCAAAGCGATGTTCAACGCCGTCAATGCGGCAGTGCGAATCGAGGCGGCGGCATTGTCGGACAGCCCCGGTGTGATGGCGATGCGCGTGCTGGAATCCGACCCGGGACGGAGCACCATCGACAGTGGGAATACCTTGACCGACGCCGACGGTTCGATCCGCACTGTCGGCGTCCAGGTACGGCGGCTCGACGATCTGGGCTTGCACAACGTCGGATTCATCAAGATCGACGTCGAGGGTCACGAACTCGCGGTGCTGCGGGGCGCCGCCGACACGCTCAAACACAATCGGCCCGCCCTTGTCGTGGAGGCCGAAGAGCGCCACCATCCGGGCGCAGTGCCGGCGATCGCCGAATTTCTGGCTGGCCTGGGCTACCGGGGCTACTTCGACCTCGACGACGTCCGTCGTTCTGTCGAGGACTTCGACCCCGAACAGCATCAGAACCCGGCGAACATCGGCACCCGGGAAGACGGATGGGCGGCCCGCGGCGTCTACGTCAACAACTTCGTCTTCCTGCCGGAGTGATCTGGGTCACGCGATGTCACGTTCGCTGCCCCGGCGGTGTCTCAAGGGCACAACCCGCAAGAAGGAGACAGCTATGAGCGAGCAGCGCACCCACGTCGTCGTCGTCGGCGGCGGATACGCCGGATCACTGGCGGCCAACCACCTGGGGGTGCGTGCCGACGTCGACGTCACCCTGGTCAATCCGCGCCCGATGTTTGTCGAGCGGATCAGGCTGCACCAGCTCGTCGCCGGTACGCACGCCGCCACCGTCGACTACGGCACCATGCTGGGCCAGCACGTGCAACTGGTCGTCGACACCGCCGAGCGGATCGACACCATCGATTCCACGCTGGCGTTGGCCTCCGGCGCCACCCTCGACTTCGACTACCTCATCTACGCCGTCGGCAGCACCGCCGCCGCTCCTGAATTCGCTTACACTGTCGGTGAATTCGAGCACGCCGAACGGCTACGCGGTGCCCTGGAAGCGCTGGGTCCGCAAGCCCGGATCACCGTTGTCGGCGGTGGTTTGACCGGCATCGAAACAGCGTCTGAGTTGGCCGAACAGGGTCGGCGCGTGACGCTGGTCTGCGGCGGCGTATTAGGGCCGTCCTTGGCCCGCGCCGGCCGGCGCTCGGTAACCAAGACGCTGGCGCGCTTCGGCGTCGAGATCCTGGAGACGGCGGTAGTCGCCGAAGTACGACCCAACGCTGCGGTGCTGAGCGACGGTGCCGTCCTGCCCAGCGCAGTCACAATATGGACGGCGGGCTTCGGGGTGCCAAACCTGGCCGCCCGCAGCGGTCTTCGCACTGACGGGTTGGGCCGGTTGCTCACCGACGAGACGTTGACGAGCGTCGACGACATCCGGATCGTGGCGGCCGGCGACTCTGCCGCCCCGTCGGGTAAGCCGCTGCGGATGAGCTGCCAGGCCGCGATCCCGCTCGGCGCCCAAGCTGCCAACACTGTGTTGAGCCGCATCGGGGGCACCGAGCCCGAGCCGGTGAATCAGGCGTTCACCGGACAATGCATCAGCCTCGGCCGGTCGCATGCCACCGTCCAACTGGCCCGCCTCGACGACACCCCGATCAACGTCGCGATCGGCGGGCGGTTCGGCGCGCCGATCAAGGAAGTGGTCTGCAAGGGCACGGTCTGGGGCATCCGTCGCGAGGCCGCCAAACCCGGCTGGTACCGCTGGCTCAAGGGTGGCAAGCGCCCGCAGCAAATCGCGGATGCGGCGGTCACGGTATCGTGACCGCCGCGCCCACCGAACACGCCGAACGGTTCACCCTGCTGCGGCCGTTGCTGTTCACCATTGCCTACGAAATCCTGGGCAGTGCAACCGAATCCGACGATGTCCTGCAGGACAGCTATTTGCGATGGGCCGACGTCGACTTGTCGACCGTGCGCGACACGAAGTCCTATCTGGCCCGGCTGGTCACCCGGCAGGCGCTCAATGCGCTGCGGGCCGGTGCCCGGCGCCGTGAGGATTACGTCGGCCCGTGGCTGCCCGAGCCGCTGTTGCTCGACGAACAGGATCCGTCAGCCGACGTGGTGCTGGCTGAATCGGTGTCGATGGCGATGCTGGTTCTGTTGGAGACGCTGACGCCCGACGAGCGCGCGGTGTTCGTGCTGCGAGAGGTGTTCGGCTTCGACTACGCCGAAATCGCCGATGCGGTCGGCAAACCCACGCCAACTGTGCGACAGATCGCCCACCGAGCCCGCGAACACGTGCAGGCTCGCCGCCGGCGCTTCACTCCGGTCGACCCGGAGCAGAACGCGCGTATCACCGCAGAATTCATGGCTGCAGCCTCTACCGGTGACGTCACAGCCGTGATGTCGATGCTGGCGCCGGATGTGACCTGGACCGCCGACAGTGGCGGCAAAGCCAGCGCGGCTCGCCGTCCGGTGGTCGGCGCCGAGAAGGTCGCCAGGGCCGTCGTCGGATTGGTGGGCCGAGGCATGCAGGTCCCCGATGTCCGGGTGGAAACCGTGGTGTGCAACGCCGCGCCCGCGGTACTGCTCTACCGCGCCGGCCAGCTGGAGGGTGTGTTCACCGTCGAAATCATCGACGGCAAGATCACCAACTTCTACGCGATGCGCAACCCCGACAAGCTGACCAGGCTGACCACCCCACAGGAGATCAGCCGCGGCTGAGCGTCTGCAAAGCTGGGTTGATGCGAATCGACCGGCTCGGCGATCTCGGCGGCGCAGCCGCTGTGCTACGCGCCGTCGGCGAGGCCGCCCAGCGGCGCGGTATTCCGCCACCGGCGGCGTTGACCGGTGACTGGTTCGGGTCGCGGGCAGTGCTTGCGCCCAGCGTGTCGGTGCGGCCGGTCGACGCCGTTGACGCGTTCG
This sequence comes from Mycobacterium kyorinense, assembly GCF_001672775.1. Classification (GTDB taxonomy): domain Bacteria; phylum Actinomycetota; class Actinomycetes; order Mycobacteriales; family Mycobacteriaceae; genus Mycobacterium; species Mycobacterium kyorinense_A. The sequence continues at coordinate 69,949 of NZ_LZKJ01000144.1, forward strand.
CCGTTCGTCCGGGCTCCGGCACCGCCGCGGTGGGCGGCGGCTGGATCGGCTACCTGTCCTACCCCGATCCCGGCGCCGACGGTCCGCCGTCCCGGGTGCCTGAAGCGGCGGGCGGGTGGACCGACTGCGTGTTGCGCTGTGATCGCGGCGGGCAGTGGTGGTTCGAGAGCCTGTCGGGGGCGGCGATGCCGGGATGGCTGGCGGAGGCACTGGCCACGCCCGTGCCGCCGCGGACTTGCCGAATCGATTGGGATACCGGCGACCGCGACGCCCACCGCGCCGGAGTGCTGGCCTGCTTGGAGGCCATCCGCGCCGGGGAGGTCTATCAGGCGTGCGTGTGCACGCAATTCACCGGTTCCCTCAGCGGGGCACCGCTGGACTTCTTCGCCAACGCCGTCGAGCAGATGGACCCGGGCCGGGCGGCCTATCTCGCCGGGCCGTGGGGCGCGGTGGCGTCACTGTCGCCGGAGCTGTTCCTGTGCCGGCGCGGTGCCGTCGTGACCTCGAGTCCGATCAAGGGCACGCTGCCGTTGGACGCCCCGCCGTCGGCGCTGCGGGCTTCGGTCAAGGACGTGGCGGAAAACATCATGATCGTCGATTTGGTTCGCAACGACCTGGGCCGGGTGGCGGTCACCGGAACGGTCACCGTGCCCGAGCTGCTGGTAGTGCGGCCCGCGCCGGGCGTGTGGCATCTGGTGTCCACGGTCTCAGCAATGGTGCCCGTCGACCTGCCGACGCCGGCGCTGCTGGACGCCACCTTCCCACCCGCCTCGGTCACCGGTACTCCGAAACTGCGAGCCCGTCAGTTGATTTCGCACTGGGAATCGTCGCGGCGCGGTGTCTATTGCGGCACAGTGGGTTTGGCGTCGCCGGTAGCCGGATGCGAACTCAACGTTGCGATCCGCACCGTCGAGTTCGATACCGCCGGCAACGCGGTGTTGGGGTCGGGCGGTGGCATCACCGCCGATTCCGACGCCGACGCGGAGTGGGACGAGTGCCTGCACAAAGCAGCACCGATCCTGTCAGCCTCTCGACCGCAGGACCGCGTCGTAGAGCTCACGCCGTGACACCGGCGTCTCGCCAATGACCTGCGCGCACGCATCCTTGACGCGAATCCCTTGGCGCGTCAGGCTTTCCACCTCAGCGACCAGGGCCGGCATGTCTGCGCGTGGCTGTGCGCCGGCCAGCACCACCGTGATCTCGCCCAGCACGCCGTCGGCCGCCCAGGCCGCCAGCTCCGCCAGTGTCCCCCGCACCACTTCCTCGTGCACCTTGGTCAGCTCGCGGCACACCACCACCCGCCGTGTCTCGCCGAGTTGTTCGACGGCGTCGTGCAGACAGGCGGACAGACGCCGCGGCGACTCGAAGAACACGCACGTGCGCCGCTCCTGCGCCAGCGACGCTAACCAGGATCGCCGCGCCGACTGCTTGCGCGGGGCGAACCCTTCGAAGCAGAACTTGTCCGACGGCAGCCCCGACACCGCCAGCGCGGTGGTCACCGCCGACGGCCCGGGCAGACACGTCACGTCCAGGCGGGCCTCGACACACGCCGCCACCAACCGGTAGCCCGGGTCGCTGATCACCGGCATCCCGGCGTCGCTAATGACCAGCACCGTCGCGCCGGCGGTGATCTCGTCGACCAGCGCAGGTACCCGGGTGTCCTCGTTCTGGTCGTAGAGGCTGACCACCTTGCCGGCGATGCGGACGTCGAGCGCCCCGGCCAGCGTCCGCACCCGACGGGTGTCCTCGGCGGCCACCACGTCAGCAGAACCCAGGGCGGCGATCAGCCGCGGGGAGGCATCCGACGGCTGGCCCAGCGGGGTGGCGCCCAGCAATAGTCGGCCAGCGGTCATGGGCCACAGCCTACGATCGGTGCTTGTGACGACCGCCCCGCCCGTCGACGTCGCCGCCGAGCGGACAGTTCCCGTCGTCAGCCCCGGCCCGCTGATGCCGGTGGCCGATTTCGGGCCCGTCGACCGCCTGCACGGCTGGACGGTCACTGCCGCGATCACCGCGCTGGCGGCGGTGACGCGTTTTGTGAATCTGGGCTCGCCTACCGATGCCGGCACCCCGATCTTCGACGAGAAGCACTACGCGCCGCAGGCGTGGCAGATGCTGCACAACCACGGCGTCGAGGACAATCCGGGGTTCGGCTTGGTGGTTCATCCGCCGGTCGGCAAGCAACTGATCGCGCTGGGTGAAGCGGTCTTCGGTTACAACGGGGTGGGTTGGCGGTTCACCGGAGCCTTGCTTGGAGTGCTTCTGGTGGCGTTGGTGGTGCGGATCGTGCGGCGGATCAGCCGTTCGACGTTGGTCGGCGGGATCGCCGGATTGCTGCTCATCGCCGATGGTGTCAGCTTCGTGGCGTCTCGGACCGCCCTGTTGGACGGCTTTCTGGCGTTCTTCGTGGTCGCGGCGTTCGGCGCGCTGATCGTCGACCGTGACCAGGTTCGCGAACGCATGCACATCGTTTTGCTCGAGGGCCGCAGCGCCGAGACGATGTGGGGACCGCGGCTGGGTGTGCGCTGGTGGCGGTTCGGCGCCGGCGTGCTGCTCGGATTGGCTTGTGCCACAAAGTGGTCGGGCCTGTACTTCGTGATGTTCTTCGGGTTGATGTCGTTGGCGTTCGACGTCGCCGCGCGCCGCGCCTATCGGGTGCCGAGGCCGTGGCTGGGGGTTTTGCGCCGCGACGTGGCTCCGACGGCGTATGCGCTGCTGGTCATTCCGTTCGCGGTGTATCTGGCTTCCTACGGGCCGTGGTTTGCCTCCGAGACTGCCATCAACCGCCACGAAGTGGGCCAGTCGATCGGCCCCGAGGCATCCTTCCCGATGCCCGATGCCATCCGTTCGCTGTGGCATTACACGTTCAAGGCCTACCAATTCCATTCCGGGCTGACGAATTCGGCCGGGAACTACCACCCGTGGGAATCCAAACCGTGGGCCTGGCCGATGTCGCTGCGACCGGTGCTCTACGCCATCGATCAACAGAACGTCCCCGGTTGCGGCGCGCAGTCGTGTGTCAAGGCGGTGATGCTGGTCGGCACTCCTGCGATGTGGTGGCTTTCGGTGCCGGTGCTCTTTTATGCGGCGTGGCGAATGCTGGTGCGGCGCGACTGGCGCTATGCCGCGGTGCTGGTCGGCTACTGCGCAGGCTGGCTGCCGTGGTTCGCCGACATCGACCGGCAGATGTATTTCTTCTACGCCGCCACGATGGCGCCGTTTCTGGTCATGGCTATCGCATTGGTTCTCGGTGACATCTTGTACAAACCTCGTCAAGGTGCCGAGCGCCGAGTGCTCGGCCTGATCGTCGTATCGGCTTATGTGGCTTTGGTGCTCACCAACTTCGCGTGGCTATTTCCGGTGCTCACCGGTCAGCCGATTTCACAGTCCACGTGGAACATGGAGATCTGGCTGCCCAGTTGGCGCTAGTGGTCTTTGCCGCGAGACAGAAGTCACGGCTGCTCATTGGCGTTATCCACAACCCTGGCTTCTGGCTGGCGGCACGGCGTCGGTAATTGGGGCCATGATCACGCGCATGAGTGCACCCTTCATCGGAAGTGAGGCGTTGCGCTGCGGCTCGTTGACCCGCGGCGAATTGCGGTGGAACTTCCGGCCCATCTTTCCGGATATCTACATCCCGAAAGAAATGTGTCGATCGTTAGAGGACATGGCGGCCGGCGCATGGCTGTGGTCGGGCCGTCGGGCCGTGATCACCGGACGGGCGGCGGCCGCCCTGCACGGCGCCAGATGGGTCGACGAGCACGCGCCGGTCGAGTTGCTTTGGCGGAACAACCATTATCCTCCCGGCACCATCGTTCGAGATGAGCGATTCCAGGCCGACGAGGTGACATCTGTTAGAGGATTGACAGTTGCCACGCCGGCGAGAGCCGGCTACGACCTGGCTCGATACCTTCGGCGCACCATGGCCGTCGCCTACCTTGACGCGCTGGCCCACGCAACAGGCATCACCCAAGCGGATCTGACGGACTTGATCCATCGCTATTCCGGTGCACGTGGGAACAAACGCGCGCGGCCACTGATCAGCCTGATGGACGCCGGTGCTGAATCGCCAAAGGAAACTTGGCTGCGGCTACTGCTGATCGATGCTGGACTCCCCCGGCCTAAAACGCAGATTCGAGTGTCCGATGGCGACGCCGTCGCCTATCTCGACATGGGTTGGGAAGAGCCGATGGTGGCCCTCGAATACGACGGTGACCACCATCGCACGGACCGACGACAATATGTGAAGGACATCCGGCGAGCGGAGATGTGCGGCGGCTTGGGTTGGCATGTGATCAAAGTGATCAAGGAGGATCGGCCCTACGGCATCATCAAGCGGGCACGAAACGCTCTTGCCCGCCGCGGGTATCCGTTGCCGCCGCGAAACAGAAGCCAGGGTCGCGAAGCGGCCTGAAAGCACAGCCGTGGCTTCTGTCTCGCGGTAAACGAACTCAAAGCGGGTCGCGCGCGACCGGGCAGGACATGCAACGCGGCCCGCCGCGGCCGGTGCCCAACTCGGAGGCGGCGATGGTGAGCACTTCGATCCCCGCCTCTTCAAGGCGGTCATTGGTCCGCACGTTGCGCTCATAGGCGACGACGACACCGGGCGCTAAAGCCAAGGTGTTGTTGCCGTCATCCCACTGCTCGCGTTCGGCGATCACGGGATCCAAGCCGGTGTCGATCACCCGCAACTTGTCGATGCGCATCGCCGCAGCAGCGGCATCGACGAATGAGGCTTCCTCGGAGATCTTCACACCATCGGGTGTGCGGGCAATCGTGAACGCCGACAGCGTGTCGACGACGTTCGCGTACATCACCACCGCATCGGTGTCGACCATGGTGCACACCGTGTCGAGGTGCATCTGCGCGCGCTTCTGTTCGATCGGTACCGCCAGCACCACCTCGGCGAGGTCATCGTCGAACAGGCTGCGCGCCAAGGCTTCCGCACCCGCCGGCGTGGTCCGCTCCCCCACCCCGACCGCGACGACGCCCGGTGCCAACAGCAGCACATCGCCGCCTTCCACCGGCGCGGTATGCGATTCGTAGGCGCGCCGCACCCCGGTGAACCGCGGATGGTGGGCATAGATCAGGTCGGTCAACGATGCCTCGCGGGCTCGCGCCGGCAGCGCCAACGACGGGATGACCACCCGCGGCCCGACGAAGATCGACGAATCGCGGGTGAACACCAGATTGGGCAACGGCTCGATGACGTAGTCGGCGCCGTGATGCATCAGGCGCACCAACGACACATCGGACCGGGTATCCGGCGGTAACTCGGCAAAGGTCATACCGGCCATCAACACACGGGCCAACGCACCTGGCTCAAGCCCACGCAAATAGGCCGAAAGCTCTTGTACTAGCGGTAAACCCAACCGTCGAGCATCAACGGCAGCGGCGATTCCCTGCATCCGTGCGGCACCACTGTGCAGAGCTTCGGTGAGTAGATCGGACAACAGCACCACTTCGACGCCCCGCGACCGCAGCAGCTCGGCGAACGCGTCGTGCTCCTCTTGCGCGCGTGCGACCCAGGGCAGCCCGTCGAACAGCAGCTGATCGTTGTTGCCCGGCGTGAGCCGACGCAGTTCGGCACCGGGCCGGTGCAGGATGACCGTCCGCAACGTCCCTGTCTCCGAATTGCAGCCCAGCTGGCCGACACTCACAGTTAGCACCGTAACGCCAAACCACACCTCAAGTAATGTTTAGGTATGGACGCGCGGGAGCTGTCACCGGGTGAACTGGCTGCCCGAGCCGGCGTCGCGATCTCGGCTCTGCACTTCTACGAGCGGCAGGGACTGATCACCAGCCGTCGCACCTCGGGCAATCAGCGCCGCTATGGCCGGGACACCCTGCGCCGCGTCGCATTCATCCGGTTGTCGCAACGACTGGGCATCCCGCTAGCCAAGGTGCGAGAGGCGCTGGCCACGCTGCCCACCGATCGCGTGCCCACCAGCAAGGACTGGGCGCGATTATCGGCCGGTTGGCGCGCCGACCTCGACGACCGGATCCTGCACCTGCAGCGGCTGCGCGACAATCTCGCCGACTGCATCGGATGCGGTTGCCTGAGCCTGCACAGTTGTGCGCTGTCCAATCCGGGCGACGTGCTCGCCGAGCAAGGACCAGGCCCGGTCCGCCTGCAATAGCCTTCGAACGCGCGTGCGATAAACTCGTAGCCGTGGCGATACCGGTACAGGAGTCGCTGTTCGACTGCAACGAGCGCAGAGCGCTCGGGGATGACGCCTGGATCGACATCCGGTCGGGCTGGCTGACCGATGCCGACGACCTGTTCGACGAGCTGATGGCCGCGGTGCCGTGGCGTGCCGAACGCCGCCGGATGTACGACCAGGTGCTCGACGTGCCGCGACTGGTCAGCTTTCATGACCTCGCCGTCGAGGATCCGCCGCACCCTCAGCTGGCACGCCTGCGGCGCCGGCTCAACGACATCTACGCCGGTGAGTTGGGCGAGCCGTTCACCACCGTCGGCATGTGCTTGTACCGCGACGGGTCCGACAGCGTTGCCTGGCATGGCGACACCATCGGGCGCAGCAGCGCAGAAGACACCATGGTGGCGATCGTCAGCCTCGGCGCTATCCGCACGTTCGCGATGCGGCCGCGTGGCGGCGGGCCGTCGCTGCGGCTACCGCAGGGTCATGGCGATCTGCTGGTCATGGGCGGATCATGTCAGCGGACTTGGGAGCACTCGGTGCCCAAGACATCGCGCTGCGCGGGCCCGCGAATCAGTATCCAGTTTCGGCCCCGCGACGTGCGCTAGCTCAACTCCGGACGGCGGCAACCGCTTTGACCAATAGGTCACGCGCGCGCTCGGTGTCCACAGCAGCGACGGGCTTGTCCGGTACGACCAGCGGGTTGGCGGTCACGATGACCTGGTAGTCGCCGAAATGCGCCGAATAGGTGTACAGCTCGCCGGTGCGGGGCTGGCCGTCGGCCACGGTTTGGACCTTGCGGTGTACTCCCAAAGTGCGCGTCCCGTCGATCTGCGGCACGTCGACAACTTCGACGAAACCGCGCACCGGGCCTCCGAAGAATTCAACCTTCGTGCAGTTTCTTCCCGGGTCGTTGAACGGCAGAGCTTGGGATGTCTGCAAGGCGATCGTGATGAACCGGTTGCCGTTGCCCTCTGCCGACACCGCCGCCATGTTGCCCTGCAGCCCAGACGGCATCTGTTGGCCTACCACGAATTTCGCGCAGTCTGCGGGTTTGAACTGCAGTCCTTCAGGCAGCTTGTGCGAGGACAGCAGCTTGGGGTCGATCCCTGTCTTGGGAATATCCTTGACCTGGAAATCAGGACCGAAGCTCGACTTCACTTGGGATACCTTGGTGATGTCGGCCGAGGTGGTGGCGGGCTCGCCGAATCCACAGGCGGCCAGCCAGCACACGCACCCGATTGCCATCGCCAAGCGCATCACGGTGGCAATCTAACTCACCGCGATCAGCTGCGTAACGCGGACACGGTCTTCACCAGCAGGTCGGCAGCCGTCTGCGGTGTCAGCGACGGATGCGGCGACCCCGGGTCGGTCACCACCGCGGCGAATGCATAGTAGTCGCCCAGATACGCGGCGAACGTCGTTGTCCCCGAGCTGATTTCATTACCGCCTTCGACCGATGTGGTGGTTTCGCTCGCCATGCCCAGGGTCGCGGCGCCATCGACGTCAGGCGCCGCGATGAGATGGACACGAGCGACGGCGCGCCGGTTGGCCATGGTCCAATGCGGGCAGTCAGCCACCAACGCGGGATCCAGATGCGTCGGTGCCGCGGTGACCACCGCGTAGATGATGCCGCCGGCGCCGGAACCCGACACGCCCTGCGCGGATTGAAAGTGACCGTCGACCGGGTCTGCCAGCGCGCCACAGCGCGCCGGATCGGCGGTCCACTTTGCGGCCAGGCCCCAGATCGCCGGCGGGGCGGCGATATCCGAAACGCCGCGCACTTCGTAGCCGGACGGCAGCTCCCGGCCCACCCGTTTGATGTTGGCGGGATTGATCGGGTGAGTCGACGTGCTCGCCGACGGCGCCGGCCCGGGGCCCGGCGAGTGGCCGCAGGCCGCGGTCAACACGGCCGCCGCCGCAGCGATCCACACCCGCCGCATGCGACGTTGATACCAGAGCTGAAGAGATATGGTTCGGCCATGTGCACCCGTGTCTTGTGGAACACCAACGAGCTCGCCGTCTTGACCGGACGCAGTATGGACTGGCCGGAATCAACCCAGCCGCTGATCGTGGCGTTCCCCCGCGGACGGCAGCGCGATGGCGGCGCGCTGGCCGGCACCACGATCGTCGACGAGAACGCGCTGCACTGGACCAGCCGCTACGGCAGTGTGGTCACCACGGTCTATGGCATCGGCAGTATCGACGGCGTCAACGAGCGTGGGCTCGGTGCTCACGGGCTGTATCTGAAGTCCACCAGCTTCGGCGAGCGGGATGCGTCCCGACCGGGGCTACAGACCGGTTTGTGGGTGCAGTATCTGCTCGACCAGGCCGCCACCGTCGCCGAGGCGCTGAGCTTGATGGACGGTGTTCAACTGGTTATGGTCGGCGCCCACGGCCGCGACGCCACCATCCATCTCGCCATCGAGGACGCCTCGGGCGACTCGGCGATCATCGAATTCGCCGACGGTAAGCAGGTCGTGCACCACGGCCGCCAGTACACGTTGATGACCAACGACCCAAGCTACGACGAGCAGCTGGCGCTCTTGGAACAGCAGGACTTTTCCCATCCGAGTCGGGATATGCCGCTGCCCGGCAACGTCAACCCGGTCGACCGATTCCAACGTGCCGCGTACTACTCGGCGCTGTTACCCGAACCGCAAGACCAGCGCCAGGCAGTGGCGTCCGTGATGGCGATCATGCGGAACGTCTCCGTGCCCTTCGGCGCGCCCTATGGCGAGTTCGGCATCTACAACACCGAATACCGGACCGTCACCGACCACACCCACCGGACGTATGTTTTCGAACTGTCGACCAGCCCCAACACCATCTGGGTGGAACTGGACGGACTGGACTTGACCGACGGGGCCGAGCCGCAGGCGATCGATCCCTACGATCACTCGCTGATCGGCAATGTCACCGCACAGTTCACTGCGCACCAGATACCGTTTTGAGTTCTCAGCCGACCGCCCGGATCACTTGGCGGGCAACACGTTTGAGGTGGCTGATCATGTCGCATTCAAGCGGCAGGTCGCTCGGGTCGGGCACGTCGATGACGGTAGTGACGACGCCGACGTCGTCGCGTTCCCAGAAGGCGCCGTAGCGGTCGATGATGGTCCGCATCGGCACGTTGTCGGCAAGCACCCGGGCGGTGAATTTCTCGACACCGTCGACGTACGCCGCGACCGATAGTGCCGCGATCAGGAACGTGCCGATGCCGCGACCCTGGTAAGCGTCCGCCACGGTGAAGGCGATCTCCGCGACGGCGGGATTGCCGTCGTTACGGACGAAGCGGGCGTCGGCGACGGGATAGCCGTCGGCGTCGGTGATCACCCACACGAAGTGGTCGACGTAGTCGACCTCGGCCAGGTAGTCCATCAACCCCCGGCTGGGAAGCCGAGGCGACATGAACCTCCGATACAGCGTCTCGCTGGAGAACCGGACATGTCCCTGCATGGTCCGCTCGCTGTCGCCGGGCAGCACGGGGCGAAGCAGAAGTTCGGTGCCGTCGGGGACCTGAATTCGCAGCGGCGTGATGAATGCGGCCAGCCGTTGGCGCACGGTGCGGACCAGCCGCTCCATGACACCGGGAATGTGCACCATTCGGACAAACGCATCGTTGTCGCCGATCCACCCGGTCAGCGGTTCGAGTGCGGTCACGGTGGCCGTACGGGGGATGTCACGCAGCAGGGCGATTTCTCCGACAATCATGCCGGCGGAGACCTCCTCGACGGTCGTGACGCCGTCGTCGCCGACATGCTTGACCTCGACGGCACCCGTGGAGATCAGCAGGAACGAGACCGCCTGCTCACCTTGCTGCATGAGCACCTGGTTGGCGGCGGCGTGCAGGGGCTGCAGGCTGGCGGCCAACGGCATCAAGTCCTCGACCGGGCAGCCGGCAAAGACCTCCATGGCCGCGAGTTCGTCGGCGCGCAACGCCGTCGCCTCGGTGGCCATGAACTTCTCGCCCCCTGTCCGGTGCGCCAGTTCGCACACCCCTGGTCGCGGCGCAATTGTTGCCCAGGTTATGGCGCGAGTTCGGGCCGCGGCAAGGACCGATAACCTTTAACGGTGCTGGACGAAAAGCTGCACGACATCTACGACGAAGTGCTACGCCGTGACGCGGGCGAGACGGAATTCCACCAGGCCGTCTACGAGATCCTCAGCAGCCTGGGGCCGGTGGTGGCAAAGCACCCGCAGTACGCCGACGCTGCCGTCATCCGGCGGATGTGCGAGCCGGAACGGCAGATCATCTTCCGCGTTCCCTGGGCCGACGACGCCGGCGTCGTGCAGATCAACCGCGGCTTTCGGGTCGAGTTCAACTCCGCGCTCGGCCCCTACAAGGGCGGCCTGCGCTTCCATCCGTCGGTCTACCTGGGCATCATCAAGTTCCTCGGATTCGAGCAGACCTTCAAAAACGCGCTGACCGGCATGCCGATCGGCGGCGGTAAGGGCGGGTCGGACTTCGACCCCAAGGGCCGCTCGGACGCCGAGATCATGCGCTTCTGTCAGTCGTTCATGACCGAGCTCTACCGTCACATCGGCGAATACACCGACGTCCCGGCCGGGGACATCGGCGTCGGCGGCCGGGAACTCGGTTACTTGTTCGGGCAGTACAAGCGCATCACCAACCGCTACGAATCCGGCACCTTTACCGGTAAAGGGGTGACCTGGGGCGGTTCGCAGGTGCGCACCGAGGCCACCGGTTATGGCACCGCATTCTTCATCGACGAGGTGCTCAAAGCGGCCAATCAATCCTTCGACGGCAAGCAAGTCGTGGTGTCGGGGTCGGGCAACGTCGCAATCTATGGCATCGAGAAGATCCATCAACTCGGCGGCAACGTGATCGCCTGCGGGGATTCCTCCGGGTACATCGTCGACCACAAGGGCATCGACCTCGAGTTGCTCAAAGACGTCAAGGAAGTACGCCGGGAGCGCATCAGCGCCTACGCCGAGTCCCGCGGCGGCGAGTCACACTTCGTCGGCGGCGGGTCGGTGTGGGAGGTGCCCTGCGACATTGCCGTGCCTAGCGCCACCCAAAATGAGCTCAACGGCTCGGATGCGGCCCGGCTGATCAAGGGTGGCTGTCGCATCGTCGCCGAGGGCGCCAACATGCCCTGCACTCCCGACGCGGTCAAACTCTTCGCCGAAGCCGGCGTGGTCTTCGCCCCCGGCAAGGCGGCCAATGCCGGCGGCGTGGCCACCAGCGCGCTGGAGATGCAGCAGAACGCGTCGCGCGACTCGTGGACGTTCGAAGACACCGAACAACGCCTGGCCGAGATCATGCGCCGCATCCACGACCGGTGCCTGGCCACCGCGGATGAATACGGCAAGCCCGGCGACTATGTGGCCGGAGCCAACATCGCCGGCTTCACCCAGGTTGCCGACGCCATGCTGGCGCTTGGCCTGATCTGATGGACGTCAGCGACGATCCGCTCACCGCGACCCGCGATCTGCTGACTCGGCCCGCGTCGGAGCGCCATGGCTTCCTCGACGTGTTGGGGGAATCGACAGCCGCCCCGGTGCCCACGTTTGCCCAGCGCGCGATGAACAGCCCCTTCGTCGCGACGGTGTACGAACGACTGTGGCGGCCGGTGTCGTTCTATGTCGCCAGCGGGATCACCACCGGCGCCGAGCAGCGCCGCGCAGCCGCGGCTTTGCAGTTGTCGTCAGCGAAGAGACTGCTCGACGTTGCCTGCGGCCCAGGTAATTTCACCGGCGAGTTGGCGAGGCGACTGCCCGCCGGTGGCCTAGCCGTCGGGTTTGACATCTCCGAACCGATGCTGACCCGCGCGGTGCTCGACAACCACGGGCCGGGCACCTGCTATGTCCGCGGCGATGCCCGCACGTTGCCGTTCGCTGACGAAACGTTCGACGCCGTCTGTTGTTTCGGTGCGCTGTATCTGATGCCCGAACCGTTTCGAGTCGCCGAGGAAATGCTGCGGGTGCTGCGGCCGGGCGGACGCGTGGCGATCCTCACCAGTTATGCGGGGCAAACCGCACCGCTCCGACATGCGTTGGACGCCGGGGCCAGCGTGATCGGGGTGCGCATGTTCGGCCGCGACGAGTTCGTCGACATTTTCACGACGGCCGGGTTGGTCGACGTCGAGCAGCAGGCGCAGCGGGCGTTGCAGTTCGTGACGGCTGGTAAACCGCTGTAGTCGGGGATGATGATGCGGTGATCTATGACTGTCGTCACTGCCCGCGTAGTCGCCCCTTTCATTGACGGCCGTCATTGACGACCGTCAGCGACGGGTATACGGTCCTCGTATGCCGTCGCTGCGCGCCAACCCGGCAGCAGGTTCGTCTGGTGGCGCAAGGGAAGCCCGACGGCTCGAAACCCGGGCCCGTCTCTTCGATGCCGCACTGGCCGAAATCGGTCGCTCGGGCTTGGCCGCCGCCGACGTCACTGCCATCGCAAACGCTGTCGGAGTGGTGCGCGGAACGTTCTACTTCCACTTCCCGACCAAGGAACACGTCCTGGTCGAACTGGAACGAAACGAACAGGCCCAGATCGTCGTCGAACTACGCGACGCGCTGAACGACGACGACGACTTGATGTCCATACTTCTGCAGTTGGTGCGTCACGTCCTGGCAGCAGAACGCCGCTTGGGGCCCGTCGTCTTCCGCGACATGCTGGGCTTGCACTTCTCCTCGACCCGGCCCGTGGAAGACGAAGTAGCAGAACACCCGTTGGCGCAGTTTGTGATCGGGACTATCACCGCAGCGCAACAAGCGGGGCGGGTTCACTCGGATGCGCACGCAGATGAACTTGGAGTGTTTTTCCTGGCCGGGCTATTCGCGCTACTTGCAACCGGCGTACAGGACTCTGCGACTGCGGATGCGGTGCTGAGCCGTTACGTGACAACGATGGTCAAAGGAATGGAGACGCGATGACCACCACAGGTATCGAGGGCTACCGGGACTTCCTGCGCAGGCGCGACGGAGAAGCTGACCTGCTCAATAGACGCTTGGAAAACCGCGAGCAGTTCTTCAGGCACCTTGAAACCCATCCAGTGCGTTCAGGCCATCCCGCTGACCGAGCGATTTTCCTGCGAAACCTGCGCCGCCGAAAACCCGAACCAGGCTTGGACCGCAAGATGCTGTTCCTGTTGGCCACCGCCAAACTGAACCAAGCTGAGCGGTTCGGCGTGGGGCTTGGCGAAACCTATGGAATGAACAGCGACGAGGAGCTGCCGCCCGAGCGGGTGTACCTCGAACTCGAAGAGCATTACCACACCCGGCTTCTCGCGTACGTGTTAGACGTTTTCGACCTGACGTTCCAAGTGGTGCCGCCGCCGTTCGTGATGCGCCAATTCGTCAAGACTGGCGTCTTTCTCCCTGAGCGACTTGGGATCTTGTTCGTCGGCGCGGCGGAGATGGCCGGCTGCGTGATGTTCGACGAACTGCGCCGCGCCGGGATCGAATTGTTCGCCGACGAGCCGGATGTCTGCGAACGCGTCGAGCGCCTCTACAGCGAAATCCTCATCGACGAGGTAGGACACGTCGGCTACTGCGCCTCACGGTGCACTACCGCTGAACGAGCGATCATGCGTCGGATCTATCCACTGATCGGACGCCTGGTTGCACACCAGACCGCTGAAATCAGTCTTCTCGTCGATCCCGCCACGCTCCGCGCGCGCCTCGACCGCCCGTTTAACATCGACGAACTCACCGCCGGACTGGACAACGAAACGTACCTCGTCGCCCATCCCTGACCCGTCGCGCGTCTCACTCATACGCAAGCTGTAGGCGTTCGAGACGTCGCACCAGGAGACTTGGGAGCCACGTGCCGACGTCGGCGGCGGCGATGTTCGAGGTCTGCTCGAGGAGTTGGCCTACCACGATCCTCGCCTCCAGCCGGGCGAGCGCCGCACCAACGCAGAAGTGGATTCCCTTGCCGAAACTGATGTGACCCTTGCCCGCAGGCCGGTCAAGTCGAAACTGTCCGGGATCGTCGAAGTGTGACGGGTCTCGATTAGCTGCTCCCCACAGCAGGAGCAGCCGCGAGTCCGCGGGTAGTTCGACGCCGCACAGTTCGGTGTCGTTGACGACGTGTCGATAGTGGCCCCGGAAGGGTGGGTCGTAGCGCAGTACTTCTTCGAGGAACGCCCCGAGCTGTTCGGGTTGGTCGCGCACCTGCCTCTGGATGTCTGGCTGTGTCGCGAGAACCCATGCCGCAGAACCGATGAGAGAGGCAGTGGATTCGCCGCCTGCACTGAAGAGGATGATCATCATGGCCACAGCTGCCAAGTCGTCTAGTTCGCCGGCGGCGCAGGCGTTCGCGAGGTCGCCCAGCAGATTGTCGTGTGGATCGGCTGCCGCCTGCTGGAACTGTTCGGTGATGTAACCGCTGAGTTCCAACACGGCGATTCCTGCGGTGTTCATCTGTTCTTGGGAAACCAGTCCTTCGACGACTTGGGTCGCGGAGTAGCCCCATTGGATGAGCTTGTCGACGTCAGCGGCGGGGACCCCGATGATTCTGCCAACGATCATCATCGGTAGCCGGTTTGCCATCGCGCTCATCCATTCGATACATCCATGTCGCGCATGGGTATTCCAGATCTGAGCGGCGGTATCGGCGATGAATGGTTCGAAGGCGCGGATGCGCTTGGCTGCGAGTTGCGGCAGCAGTAACTTTCGATGCACCGAGTGGCCAGGCTCGTCAGCAGTAGCCAGTACCTGGGTGGGTCCCCCGAGTTCCCCGACGTGGAAAGCGGTCACGGCGCTTCCCGGCTGATACATCATCGTCGCGGTCAGGTTGGACGAGAAGTCGTCGCAGCGGGTAACCGCCTCGTTGACGGCGTCCCAACTACTCACGGCGTAAAAGTCCGACTCGCCAATGCGATGGACATGCCCGGTCTCATGCATCTGCTCGTAGAGCCGGTGCGGGTTCTGGATGAATTGGTCGTCAAACAGCGCCAGTCCGAGGTCACCATCCAGCGATGTCATTCCTCCACGCTGAGCGACAACGGCGTCCTGCGTCAATCGGAGTCCACGAAGTTGCAAACCCCGCTGCAGGGTTCGCGCTGGGACTGTCTCATCAGAGCCGAAGCCACCAGTGGAAATCGGTGAGACATAGTGTCAAGGTTGTCTCAGACTTGAGAAGATATGTACTTCACAGTGCACGGAGGTGGGCGGCCATGGCTCGCGATGACTGGGTTGTCGGTGGCGACCGCCGAGCCGCTGCGGCCGATCGCATCTATGCCGCCGCGACCGACCTCGTGGTACGAGAAGGCCTGGATGCTTTCGACATCGACGCCTTGGCGAAACGGGTCCACTGTTCAAGAGCCACCATCTATCGCTACGCGGGGGGTAAAGCCCAGATACGCGACGCAGTGCTGATCCGCCTTTCAGCGCGGATCATCGATAGGGTTCGGCATGCCGTCGACGGGCTGAGTGGTTCGGAGCGGGTCCTCACCGCTGTCAGTGTGGCGCTGCAGCAGATCAGGTCTGACCCGCTGCGGCGCCTGATGTTAACTCCAAACAGTCGCCCGGATTTGGACGAGTTGCATTCGTCGCCGGTGCTCAGTCATCTTGCCGCCGAGCTCACCGGTATCACGGACGACGATCCCCAAGCCGCGCAGTGGATCGTCCGGGTGGTGTTATCGCTGGCCTACTGGCCCCTCGCAAGTCGTCGCGTGGAACAACAGGTGCTGCAGCGTTTCCTGGCTCCCGCATTCACCTCATGAACGAGTCTGGCCCGACTCGAAGACGCGGAGCTGACGGACTAGTAACAACGGATCATCAGGGAGGCGCTAGGGGCCTGGCCATTCATAGCGACTGACGTCATCCCTTAGTTACGCCCATACGCCGCGGTTGTTTAGTGGGCGCCGGATGTCGGCTCATTATCGCGAGAGCATTTCTTCCGTATTCACGTATTTCTTCGGGAATTAATTGCCACGACCGGTGGCTTGGATCTTTCAGCTCTGCGGCAAGTAGCTGTATCCGACCTCTGTCACTGCCGCGGTCGAGCCGTTCAACTTCACGGGACGGATCTTCGACAATGCATGACAACAATGCGGCATCGTCCAAGTGCCGATCACGGTCACGCGAGTCCTCCTTGTAGGCAGCACTTTTGAGGACCAATGCTCCAAGCACATCAGGAATACTAAACGTTAGGTTGTTCTCGCCTTCGCGCTCAATCGTACAGTTCACAGTCTTTCGTAGTGCCGAGGCACCAGCCGGAACTTGAAATACCTTGTGCCCGAGCACTTTTGGTACATAATCTGGCGCGAGATGATCCGCAACCATCACGTCTACGCGATCAGCCTGCCCGCGCGCAAATCGATGTACTGGGTTCCCTTTCCCAAGTGGAAGTTGCATTGCGTAGCCGAGACATTCAAGAGCCTTCCTCGCGTCGGGGAAGGTGATTGCACCGGTCTCGATATGCAGAATCATATCGATGTCCGTCGTCGTTCTCTGAACCGCAAGGCCCGCATGGGCAACATGCAACTGAACCATGAGGCCGCCAATTAGCGTCCATCGATCGCCTGAAATGACCCCAATCAACTCGACTGCTTGCGGCCACGGAGGACCCCAACCGCCCGTCGGCATCGGTATCGACCATTGCGGACGGTCAGGGGCAGTCGCCATGGGTGCTATACCGCCACAGCGGCAATCAGAGTGGCTGCTTCTTGCAATCCCGCGACGCTTTCTCGTGTATTAAGAGAACCTGCCAGATCCAAAAAGACTGCCGCACGGGGAGTGATGCCGTCCTCAAACGCATCCTCGACGCTCACCCCCCGCAAGGTCACGTTTCCTGAAGGATCCTCGACCAGCCCGAACTTTTCTTGCAATGTTTCCAACTCCGACAGCGGTATATAGCCGTCGAGATGTCGCGTCGCCCTAGTCAGCCCCAACAGCCCCAGCTGTGCGTCATTTAAAGCTGAACTACCCGTGGGAACTACGTACGACCCAAGGTCATCCAGCGTGGAGTCCCGACCGCGAAAACGCCTTACCCAGGCGCGATGCGCCGCAAGGTGGTCAAGGTCTTCTACCGTGACCCTCCGAAGTCGATGCATTAATCGCGTTCGCTCCGGCGACGACAACCAACCCGCCTCTTTCCCCGACAAAAGGTTGAGAGCCGCCCAAGCGACCCTCTCCGACCACGGCCTTCCCTGGCGCCTACGACCGCGCGCTAGCCGATGCACTTCCGCTGCATCGAGCACCAAAGTCCTGCCTATGTAACGCGAACCCTGAATCCTGCCTTCAGCAGCCAACCGACGCACTTCACGCGTCGACACACCCAGGATCCCGGATGCGACATGCGAGGTTATGTCAGTCATACATATATGGTCCTTTATCGGATGATATGTGTCAATAACACGACGTCAGACCATGCTAAATCGACCGTACGGACACTGGGGCGGCCTAATCCCCTCGAGAGTGACGGGTGCGCCTTCTCGAGGCGCTCGGGCCGACGCACCTCCGATCTCCAATGAGGGCCTCCGCCGTGTCCTTTAGGAGCAGTTGCGGCGTCGAACCGTTCCAACAAATCCGGACTGTCGCATTGCTCCCAGTGGGGGCTAGTAGAACGTGAGGCACGTTGTTGGGAGGATGTGTGGCGAAGCGTGCAACCCCATTTGTTAAGGACGCAACTCGATTCCACACTGTCACGCTCTGCGGACGATTGCAGTTCCCTAACGGCTTGTATACTGTCGGTTCCGGTCGAA
>NZ_LZKJ01000145.1 GCF_001672775.1 Mycobacterium kyorinense
CGCTCGGCTCGACCTCGTCGAAACCGCGCGGTTCTACCGGGGCGGCGACGGTGGGTCCCGCCGCCGTCGGTGGGGCCGCGGCAGCCATGCCGCCCGCAGACGATTGCTGCTCGGCGAGGACCGCCGCGCCGATGGCGGCGCTCAGGGTGGGTTGCGGCGTGGTCACCACCGGGACCTGCAGCCGCTCCTCCAACTGGTGAGTGACCAACGGGATGCACGCCCCACCGCCGACCGTCGCGATCGCCGCCAATTGGGTCCGTTGGATCTCCTTGCGCCGCAACATCTCTTGGACGCAGCTGACGAACCGGCCGAGCGGTCCGGCGATCAGCTCCTCCAGCTCCGCGCGGGTGAAGCGCACCTCGTCGCCCAGGCCGGGCATCTCGGCGGGCACCACAGCCACCGTCGCCGCGGACAGTTGCTCCTTGACACGCCGGCATTCGTCGAGGCGGCGGACCGGGGACCCGACCGGCCCGGTGCCCACCGCGTCGCTGCTGGCGGTGCCGCGGGCCTGCAGGCGGTTGAGGATCGCGCGGTCGACTTGGTCGCCGGAGAATTCGGTGTAGCGAACGGTCTCACCGATGTGCCGAAAGTTCGCTGCTGCATCGGTGAGCGTGAGGCTGGTGCCGCTGGCACCGAAGTCGCACAGCGCGACGACGCCGTCCGTCGGGAATCCCGGCTTCGCATACAGCGCGGCCAGTGCCGTGGTGGCGTCGGAAATCAACGCGGGCATCACACCATTGGGGGCCAGCGCGGGCTTGGCGCGCACTGCCTCGCGCAGCGCAGCGACCGCGTTTTGGCCCCAGTGCCCGGGAACTGCGACGGCCGTTGGAGCGCCGCCGCCGGCGGCGCGAGCCACCGCATCGAGGGCTTCGGCGGCCAACACATCGCTGCGATGAGTCGACCCGTCGGGCCCGATGAACGGCGCCGGGTCGTCGACTCGCTCGATGAATCCGCTCAGGATCAGCCCCGGTTCGTTCAGCTTCGGGTTGTCCTCCGGCACACCGACCTCGGGTGGCCGGTGGTCGAAGACCGTCAACACCGATCGCCGGGTCACCGGCGCGCTGCCCACCCGCGCTGCCACCAGGTTTGCCACCCCGACCGACAGCCCGAGCGGGTCGCTCATATCGCGCACCTCTGTATCCCACCTATGGCCGACGGCCGAGACCCCCCAAGCTCACAGCGTCGGCACTGCCCCACGATCCCTATATGCAGTCCCCCGTTACGGCGCGGTCTAATCCGGTGAAGGGCTGAACTACGGCCGAGACAACATGGGAAACAGCTGGGGGATTGCTGTGAGTCCCCGGCTCGGTGGCGACGGCCGAACAGGGGGTACCGTGGCAAACTCATTGCTGGACTTCGTGTTTGTTCCGGTGCGCGATCCCGATGCCGCCGCACGCTGTGCCGCAGATCCCGCACAATCGATCGCTGACACCACCTTACCGATGCGGCCGATGTTGCCGGCTGCCCCGGGATTAGGGCCGCGGAGGACTCGGCGCTAACGGCTCAGGGGATAGAGGGCACGTGGATGTTGGGCAGGTCCTGCCACCAGTGACGGCGCGGCGGTTGCTCGGTCGCCGGTGGGTTCGTCACCGGCGGTGCCGGTTCCTCTTCGGTGGTCTCCGGCGGGACCGTCGTGGTGGTAGTGGTGGTGGTCCTGACCGTGGTGGTGGTGGTCGTCGTCGTGGTGGTCGTGGTTGTGGTCGTGGGTGACGGCTTGGTGGTGGCGGGCGTGCCGCCACCACCGCTGGCCAAGATGACCAGGCCGTAGATGATCACCGCGATCAGGATCGCGACCAGCACGCCCCAGCCGGCTAGCACCCAGGGTTTGAGAAACCAGGGCGACGGTTCGTCGGTGCGGCTGAACAGGTCGTCACTATCGCCGTTCGAGCGTGAGTCGTCGGCGTTGCCAGGTGGTTCGCTGCCCCCCACGGCGAGCGATGTTATCGCTTCAGAGGCCCGGCGGCAGCGTGATTGCCGTCGGTATCGGCGGCAGGGTGATCACCGACGGCGCGTTGAACGCTCCGGGCGGGGGTGCGCTGGCGGTCGTCGTCGTCGTTGTGGTGTCGGTGGTCGTCGTCGTTGTCGTGGTTGTCGTGGTCGTCGTCGTGGTTGTGGTGGTGGTCGTCGTGGTGGTGCTCGTCGGTGCCGTCGTGGTGGGGGCGGCCGTGCTGGGCGGCACAACCGGCGCGGCGGTGGTCGTGGGCGCCGCTGTGGTGGTTGTGGTGGTGGTCGACGACGTGGTCGTGGTCGACGTACCGCCTCCGCTCACCAGTTGCACAATGCCCCAGACGATCAGCGCGATGAGAACGGCGACCGCCACACCCCAAGCGACCAGTGCTGCGGGCTTGCGGTACCACGGCGTGGGTTCAGGTTCCGGCTCTGGTGCGGTCGCGCCGCCGTCGTCGTATTCCGGGCCCGTCTGATACTCGCTGTAGTTGCCGGCGTATTGGGTCGGGTCGCCGCTTTGGCCGTAATTGGGCGCGTACTGAGTCGGCTCGTCGCCGCCATTGCCGGGGGGTTCGTAGCCTGTCACGGTGGCTGATGGTAGCTCTGGCCACCGCAGCAGCACCGGTGCCACGCGGGCGGAAGGCCGACCCGTCGCTGGCGTTCGGCTCAGATGCCCGGCGGCAGGGTGATCACCGTGTGCGGCAGGGTGATCGTCGACGGTATATGCGGCAACGGCGGCAGCTTGGGCAGATGCGGAGGCTGGTGCGGCGCAGCCGGTGCGGGCTGCCGTGGGACGGGCGCGTTCTGAGCCGGCGGCGGTGGTGGCGGCGGCGGCTCGCTCGAGCTGGACGGTGCCGGGGTCGTGGTGGTCGTCGTTGTCGAGGGGCTGGTGGTCGTTGTCGACGTCGACGATGTCGTCGGGGTCGGCGCGCCCCCGCCACCGGTGGAGAGTTCGACGAGCCCGTAGATGATCAGCGCGACCAGGATCGCCACCACCGTGGCCCACGCGGCCAACAGCGAGCGTTTGCGATACCAGGGTGTTGGTGGGGTGTCAGTCTCGGCGAGCTGGGCAGATTCGATGGGCCCGGTCGGCTGTTGTGCGGTTGGGTCGTAGTCGGCCCGCTGAGTGGGCTGGTTGCTGGGGTTATCCGGGGGACCGTAGCGGGCCACGGATCGATCCTACGACTGTCACAGCTGGGGTAGCACCTCGTCGGCGAATAGCTGCAGGTGCTCCAGATCCGATATGTCGAGCAGTTGCAAATACACCCGCTGCACGCCGATCTCGGTGAACGGCCCCAGCCGGTCGACGATCTCATCGGGGGTGCCTACCAGTGGAGAGTTGTCCCGCAGCTCGTCGAGATCACGGCCGATGGCGGCGGCCCGCCGGCGGATCTCGGCGTCGTCGCGCCCGGCGCACACCACAAACGCCGCGGAATAGGTCATCGCGTCCACCGATCGGCCCACTGCCTGCACCGCGGCGCCGACTCGATCGAATTGGGTACGGATGGTGTCCAGCGGCGCGAACGGCACGTTGAACTCGTCGGCGAATGTCGCCGCCAGCCGCGGCGTCCGCTTGGCGCCCATCCCGCCGATGATGATCCGGGGTTGCGGTTGTTGCACCGGCTTGGGCAGGGCGGGGGAGTCGTTGATCGCGTAGTGGGCGCCGGCATAGTCGAACGTCTCGCCCTCCGGTGTGGTCCACAGTCCGCTGATGATCTCCAATTGCTCGGTCAGCCGGGCGAACCGCTCGGCCAACGGCGGGAACGGGATCGCATAGGCCCGGTGCTCCCGCTCGAACCAGCCGGCGCCGATGCCGAATTCGACCCGCCCGCCGCTCATCTCGTCGACTTGCGCGACCGACACCGCCAGCGGGCCCGGATGCCGGAAGGTCGCGGAGGTGACCAGCGTGCCGAGCCGGATCGTCGAGGTCTCCCGGGCGATACCGCCCAGGGTCACCCAGGAATCGGTCGGGCCGGGCAGCCCGTCACCGCTCATCGCCACGTAGTGGTCGGAGCGGAAAAACCCGGAGAAGCCCAACGATTCGGCGGTCTGCGCGACGGCGAGCTGGTCGGCGTAGCTGGCGCCCTGTTGCGGTTCGACGAAAACGCGGAAGTCCACGCCCGACAGACTACGGGCGCTGCGGCTCAGAACGTGTCGACGTGCTCGATGCTGACGAACATGCCGTGACCGGTGCGCTCGTTGGTGAATCGGGTGCCCTTCTCGGAGGCGTCGATCGTCCAGCCCTGGGCGTCATAGGTGCGGTAATCGATGGTGACGACAGGGATGTCGCCCAGGTTGCCGAGCACCCACTGCACGTCGCCGCTGGCGGTGATACTGACGCCGTTGGCGTGTTCACCGTCCTTGAGCGGCGAGTTGGTGAACTGCGCTTCGCAGCCCACGCTGTCCGTCGCGATCTGGCAGCGTGTCTGACCGGATTTGGTTTCGATGAAGACGTAACCGCTCTGGTCGGGCGGCAGCGCAATAGCGCCGCCCGGCGCGGTCGGGCTCGGCGAGGGACTGGGCACGGAAGGCTTCGCCGTCGGCCGCATCGACGGCCTGGCGGTCGGGAAGGACGGTTCGGGCGCCCCGGCGCCGGGGACCGCCACCGGCTTGCCGTCGGTAGACGTGCTGCAGCCGGGGGCCAGCAGCGCGGCCAGCAGCCACCCGCCGATCAGACCGAGCTTCGCTCCGCGCCCAGACATATCGGCCTCAGCCTACGCAGGAAGTGGCGCAAGTGATTGCAGTGACGCACCTTGTGGCGAGGTTGCCCGCACAATTCCGCGAAAGTGCATCCAGCGACGGCCTTACTCGGCAAACGCGTCGCCAGTTGCACTTTCGCGCTAGGAAAGGCCCGCGGCGCGGTGGACGGCGTTGACGATGCCCTGATAACCGGTGCAGCGGCAGAAGTTGCCGGACAGGCCCTCGCGGATCTCGGTGTCGGTGGGCTGCGGGTTGTCCCGCAGCAGCGCAGTAATCGACATGACGAAACCCGGTGTGCAGAACCCACATTGCAGGCCGTGGCATTCGCGCAGCGCCGATTGCACCGGCGACAACTCACCGTCGGGGGACGCGACGCCTTCGACCGTCGTCACCTCCATGCCGTCGGTCTGGACGGCGAAGATCAGACATGACCGCACCGCCGCCCCGTCGAGCAGCACCGTGCACGCGCCGCAGGCGCCGTGCTCGCAGCCCAGATGGGTGCCCGTCAGCCCGCAGTGTTCGCGCAGATAGTCGGCCAGCGTCAGCCGCGGCTCGACGATCGCTTCGGTCGGGTGCCCGTTGACCGATACGCGGACCGGCAAGTCATTCATTGCATGCCTCCTGAATCGCCTGGGTCCAGGCGCGGCCCACCATCGTCGCGCCCACTCTGGTCCGGTATGCCGCCGATCCCTGCAGGTCGGCGGGGACATCGTCGAGATCGGCCATGGCCAGTTCACCGATCTGCTGGGGTGTGATGTCGTCGACGGGACGGCCGAGCACCGCCTGCTCAGCCGCCGACGCCCGCGCCGGAGTCGAGCCCAGCCCAAGCAGCCCGATACCGCACCGACTGATCCGGTCGTCGCCGTCGACTTGGACCGCCACCGCGGCGCCGGCGATCGCGAAATCGCCGTGGCGGCGGGCGAACTCCTCGATCGCGAAACCCGACCGGCCGCCCCACACCGGAAAGCGCACGGCGGTCAGAATTTCGCCCGACTGCAGCGAGTTCTCCCACAGCCCGGTGAAGAAGTCGTCGGCGCCGATCTCCCGGCTGCCCGTCGACGACACCGCCTCCATCTGCGCGCCGAGCGCCAACGCCACCGCGCCGTATTCCGCCGCCGGATCGGCGTGGGCGATCGAACCGCCCAGGGTGCCGCGGCTGCGAATCTGAAAGTGTCCGATCAACGGCGTGGCACGGGTGAGCAGCGGAACGGAATCGGCGACCTCGTCGTCCATTCCGACCAATGCGTGCGGGGTGGCCGCACCGATCCGCACCTCGTCGCCGCACAGGTCGATGCCCACCAACTCGTCGACCCGCGAGATGTCGACGAGATTCTCGAAGTAGGTCAGCCGCATCGCCAGCATCGGCACCAGGCTCTGCCCGCCGGCCAGGATCTTTGCCGCGTCGCCGTATTCGTCGAGCAAACCGACCGCCTCTTCGACCGACTCGGGGCGGTGATAGGCGAACGGGGCGGCTTTCATGACAGCAGCCGGACCAAGGCGGCCTGCAGATCCTCGGCCAGTACCGGATGGGCATGCGCCCGCCGGTTCCGGCGGCCCAGCAGCAACCCGAGCGCCGTGCCCGCGGCAAGACCGGCGAGCACCGGCATGGCCCGCTTGGCCACCGGAAGCGCGACCACCTTGAGAAGGTCGACCGAGTCGCTTGTGGCATCCTGCACCGGCGGCGCGGATACCGTTACCGCCGAGGATGTTTCGGCGCCTGCTTGGTCGCCGAGCAGATCGGCCTCGAGCCGTTTGGCGAACTGGGCGATCAGATTGCTCGACACGTCGGCCAACACCCCGCGGCCGAACTGTGCCGCCTTGCCCGAGATGGTCAGGTCGGTGGTGATGACGACGGCGGTCGCCCCTCCCTCGTCTTTGAGCTGCGCGGTCACCACCGCGGCGGCGTTGCCGTTGCCGCGGGTCTCTTTGCCGTTGGCCTTGAGCACCACCCGCTGGGCGGCCGCGTCCTTTTCCTGGAAGAAGGCGATTCCCTGGTACGACACGGTGATTGGGCCCACCTTGACCTTGACCGCGCCGGTGAACTCGTCGCCGTCGACGCTCAACAAAGTGGCGCCGGGCAGACACGGGGCGACCCGTTCGACGTCGGTGAGCACCTCCCAGGTCTTGGCCGGCGGTACCGCGACACGAAATTCGTTGTTGAGCTCCAACTTCGGGATCCTTACTTGTCGTGAGCTTGCTCGAGCAGCGAAACGATCGACGCCGGGCTGGCGGGCAGATGAGTCAGCGTTACACCCAACGGCGCCAGCGCGTCGTTGATTGCGTTGATCACCGCCGGCGACGATCCGATGGCCCCGCCCTCGCCGACCCCCTTGTAGCCGCCGACACCGGGGCCGGGAATTTCGACGTGGCCGAACTCGATCGGCGGCACCTCGGTGGCCGTCGGCAACAGGTAGTCGACGAACGTCGACGACAACGGGTTGCCGTCGACGTCGTAGACCAGGTTTTCCATCAGCGCTCCGCCGATGCCCTGCACCGTCCCGCCGGCGATCTGGCCTTCCACCACATTGGGATTGATCATCGGGCCGACGTCTTCGCTGACGATGTAGCGCAACAGCTTGACGTGCCCGGTCTCCACGTCGACCTCGCAGGTGCAGGCGTGCGTAGCATTGGCCCAGTGGATCGGCGCCTGCGAGGTGAACCGTGCCGTCGCCTCCAACGACGCCGACGTCCCCGGCGGCAACTGCTGCGGCTCGTAGTAGGCCCGGTACGCCAGATCGGCGAAGCTCACGCTCTTCTCGGGATCGTCGTGCACGGTGGCGCGTGAATTCGCCAGTTCCACATCCGTTTCCGCCACGCCGAGATAATGCGCTGCCATCGCCACCACCTGCGCGCGCAGCATGCCGCCGGCCTCGTTGACCGCCCCGGCCGTCATCGGACCGCTGCGGCTGCCCTGGGTACCCGCCCCGTACGGCGTGACCGCGGTGTCACCCTGGATGCACGCCACGTCGGCGATGTCGGCGCCCAGCGCGTCGGCGGTCAACTGGACGACGGTGGTCTCGATGCTGTTACCGGTCGAGCCGCCGTTGACGTAGACGTTGATCTTGCCGGTCGACTCGATGCGGATAGTCGCGCCCTCGGTGGCCAGGTGGCCGGTGGCGGCGCCGGTCGGCTCGATGTAGGCCGAAAACCCAAGCCCGAGATAGCGTCCCTGCGCCAGTGCCTCGCGCTGCTCTTTGCGGAAGCCTTCGTGGTCGAGGATCTTCACCGCCTGCTCGAACGTGTCGGCCGGCGCGACATGGTCATACGGCATGCCGTTGGGATTGAAGTAGGGCATCTCGTCGCCGCGAAGGATGTTGCGCCGCCGCAACTCCACCGGATCCATGTCCATCTTGCGGGCGGCGATGTCGAGCAGGATCTCCCGCGCCAGCGTTTCGTATTGCCACGGCCCGCGGTAGGCCGCCAGGCCGGCGGTGTTGGAGAACACCGTCTTGTAGTTGAAGCTGGCCTTGGGTACTCGGTAGGGACCGGGGAAGAACATGCCGATCGCGGCGGTGGTCAACACCGGATAGGGGGTGGGATAGGCGCCGATGTCCTGGGCGAAGTCGATGTCGGCGGCCAGCAGGGTGCCGTCGTCGTCGAAAGCCATTCGGGCTCTGCCGTTCACGTGGCGTGCCTGCCCGGCCGACATCAGGTTCTCACGACGGTCCTCGATCCACTTCAGCGCCGCCGGCACTTTGCGCGCGGCCAGCATGATGCACATGTCCTCGCGCATCGGCACCACCTTCTGACCGAAGCCGCCGCCGGTGTCGCGCATGATGACCCGCACCCGCTGCGCCGGGATGCCCAGCAGGCGCGCGGCGAATGCCCGCAGTTCGTGCGGCGTCTGAGTGGAGGCCCAGACGGTGAGTTCGTCTGCCGCAGAAGACCATTCGACGACGATGCCGCGTGTCTCGATCGGCACCGGCAGATAGATCTGCTGATAGACGTTTTCGGAGACCACGCACGCGGCGGCCGCGAAGGTCTCCTCGTCCGGCGGCGCTCCGGCCATGCCGCCGGCGACGTTGTCGGGATACGCCTCGTGGACCACGACGTCGGAGCCTTGCGCCGCGGTGAAGTCG
This sequence comes from Mycobacterium kyorinense, assembly GCF_001672775.1. GTDB lineage: Bacteria > Actinomycetota > Actinomycetes > Mycobacteriales > Mycobacteriaceae > Mycobacterium > Mycobacterium kyorinense_A. The sequence continues at coordinate 8,727 of NZ_LZKJ01000145.1, forward strand.
GCGATGGCAGGCAGTGGCTCGTAATCGACCTCGACCAGTTCGACCGCGTCCTCGGCGACATACCGGTTCTCGGCGACGACGAGGGCAACGGGGTCGCCGACGAACTTGACCTCGCCTTCGGCCAGCGGCGGGCGCGGTGTGTCGGGGACGTCCTTGCCGGCTACCGCGTGCCAGGCTTCCTTGACGCACGGGTTGAGGTCGGTCGCCACGAACACCGCCCGTACGCCGGGCAGTGCCAGCGCCGCGCAGGTGTCGATGCTGTTGATGCGGGCGCGGGCGAACGGGCTGCGCACGAAACAGCCGTGCAGCATGCCCGGCCGCGAGACGTCGTCGACGAAGGTGCCCCGACCGGTGAGCAACCGGGTGTCTTCGACCCGATGTACCCGAGTGCCGGCGTATCGAGGGGCGACGGTCCGTTGCGCCAGGTCAGCCATGCCATCGCTCCATCTCGATTCAGCAGGTTATCGCATTATGAGAAGTGCAATGCCATTATATGAGAGTGCGGTTATCACAGTCGATAGCCCGGGTGCCACGGAGTGATCGTGCGTGACGTCTTGCCGGAGTTGACCTCTGTCTGGAGAACCGGCGGCATCGCGGGCGTCGCCACCGTGGTGCGCACGCTGGGCTCGTCGCCGCGGCCGGCGGGTGCGGCGATGATGGTTGCGCCGGACGGAACGGTCGCCGGGTCGGTGTCCGGTGGCTGCGTGGAGGCGGCGGTCTACGAACTGGCCACCGCGGTGGCCCGCGCCGGGCGGCCCGAGCTGCAGCGTTACGGCATCAGCGCTGACGATCCGTTCGCTGTCGGCCTGACCTGCGGCGGGGAGATCGACATCTTCGCCGAGCCGATCTCCCGGCACACCTTTCCGCAGTTGCAGATGGTGGCCGATCGCATCGCCACCCACCGCCCGACCGCGGTGGCCACCGTGATCGCCCATCCCGACCCCGGCCGGCTGGGCGGTCGGATGGTCATCACCGCCGACGCGGTCGACGGCTCGCTGGGCTCAGCGCGTACCGACGCCGCCGTCGCCGACGACGCCCGCGGCATGCTGGTCGCCGGACGCACCGGTGTGCTGACCTATGGACCGGATGGCGAACGCCAGGACGTCGGCATGGAGGTGTTCGTGGCCAGCCATGCGCCGCCGCCAAGGATGCTGATTTTCGGCGCGATCGACTTCGCGGCGGCGCTGGCACGGCAGGGTGCCTTCCTTGGATACCGGGTCACGGTGTGTGACGCTCGCCCGGTGTTCGCCACCCGGGCCCGATTCCCGACCGCCGACGACGTCATCGTCGGCTGGCCTGACCGCTACTTGCGCGCGCAGGCCGCCAAGGGGGGCATCGACGCGCGAACCGTCATCTGTGTGCTGACCCACGACCCCAAGTTCGACGTACCGCTACTCGAGGTGGCGCTGCGGCTGCCCGTCGTCGGCTATGTCGGTGCGATGGGTTCGCGCCGCACCCACGACGATCGGCTGGAGCGACTGCGTGCGGCCGGACTGACCGAGGCCGAGCTCGGCCGGCTTGCCAGCCCGATCGGCCTGGATCTCGGTGCTCGTACCCCGGAAGAAACTGCGGTGTCGATCGCCGCTGAGGTCATCGCCCGCTGTTGGGGCGGCGGTGGGAGACCGCTGACCGAGGTCGACGGCCGGATCCACCACGACGTGGAGCCATGAGACGCGCCGACGACGATAGAGAAGGCAGCGACGAGGCGGGGGTCTCCCCGCTTGCGGGGGCGAGCGGCGCCATCAGGACTGTCGGGGTGCTGCTGGCCGCTGGCGCCGGCCGGCGCTACGGCAAGCCGAAGGTGCTCGTCGACGACTGGCTGCAGATCGCGGTGCGGGCGCTGCGCGACGGGGGATGCGACGACGTGGTAGTGGTGCTCGGCGCCGCCGAGGTGCCGGCCCCCGCTGATGCCACCGCGGTTACCGCGCATGACTGGCAGGACGGGCTGAGCGCAGCGGTGCGCACCGGGTTGGCCGCGGCCGATCGCGTGGGGGCCGACTACGCCGCACTGCACGTCGTCGACACCCCCGATGTCGGAGCCGACGTAGTGAGCCGAGTCCTGCAGCGGGCGTTGGCATCTCGCGGTGGGCTGGCGCGCGCGACGTTCGGCAGCCACCCCGGCCACCCCGTCGTCATCGCGCGCCGGCACTGGCCCGAGGTGCTGGCCCGCTTGACCGGCGATCAGGGCGCGGGCGCTTACCTGCGCGACCGCTCGGATGTCGAGAATGTCGACTGCAGCGACTTGGCCAGCGGCCGTGATATTGATGAGCCGCCTGAACCCGCCGGTACGGTACTGGACAGTACTAAATGAGGGACTCTATTGTGGGCGCTGTGACCCAGGTTGCCGACTGCGCAGCGGACCCCTCGCCGTGGTCGCCACGCGAAACCGAGTTGCTTACGGTGACATTGCAACTGCTGCAGGAACACGGCTATGACCGACTGACGGTGGATGCTGTCGCCGCCACCGCCCGAGCCAGCAAGGCCACCGTGTACCGGCGCTGGCCGTCGAAAGCCGAATTGGTGTTGGCCGCGCTCATCGAGGGGATCCGCCAGGTCGCCGTTCCGCCCGACACCGGCACGCTGCGTGGCGATTTGCTGCGCTTGGGTGAGCTGGTCGCCCAGGAGACTCGCCACCATGCCAGCACCATTCGCGCGGTGCTGGTGGAGACGTCGCGCAACCCGGCGCTCAACGAAGTCTTACAACGCGAATTCGTCGACGAACGGAAGGCCCTCGTCCGTCACGTGCTGCAGCAGGCCGTCGACCGCGGTGAGATCGCCGAGGGGGCCATCAATGACGAACTGTGGGATCTGCTGCCGGGCTACCTGATCTTCCGGTCGGTCGTCCAGGACCGGCCGGCCAGCCCGCAGACGGTGCAAACCCTCGTCGACGACGTCATCCTGCCCAGCCTGACCCGCTAGGGCGACCTTGCCCGACCTCCGAACTGTATACGGCAGCGTCTCTTGTGCAGTCCGGTCCGGTACCGTACTGTTCTCCTAGGTTTCCTGCCCAATACAGCGACGATGACCTCGGCGTCACCGGTGATCGAAAGGCCAACGGGTGAAGCGGCGTTCAGTCTTCGACCTGGTCAGGCGCTGGTGGATGGTGCTGGTCACCGTCGCGGTGGTGGCGCTCGCGGGGTTCGGCGTGTATCGGCTGCACGGCATCTTCGGCTCGCACAACGACACGTCCACTCCGACTGGCGTCCTCAACGACAGCGTTCCGTTCAACCCCAAGCGTGTGGTCTACGAGGTCTTCGGCGACCCGGGAGCGGTGGCCACCATCAACTACCAAGACATCCACGCGGTGCCGCAGCGCGTCGACCGCGCTCCGCTGCCGTGGAAATACGAGGACATCACTACCGACCCCGCGGTCATCGCCAACCTGACAGCGCAAGGCAACAGCAGCACGCTCGGCTGCCGAATCATCATCAACGACGAGGTCAAGGACGAGAGGACCGTCAACGAAGTGAACGCCTACACCTACTGCCTCGACAAATCCGGATGAGCGACCACCGCGCCCCGCGGGGCTTCGTGCCGCATACCATCCGCCGGCTTGCCGTACCGATCATCCTGTTGTGGGTCGGCGTGGCTGCCCTCACCAACATCGCGGTACCGAACCTGGAGACCGTGGCCAAGGCGCATCAGGTGGGCATGAGTTCCCCCAGCGCGCCGGCGCTGCAGGCGATGAAGCACATCGGCAAGGTGTTCGAACAATTCGACTCCGACAGCGCGGCGATGATCGTGCTGGAGGGCGACAAGCCCCTCGGCGACGACGCCCACCGGTTCTACGACACCTTGATCCATCGGCTCGAGCAGGACACCAAGCACGTCGAGCACATCCAAGACTTCTGGGGCGACCCACTGACGGCGTCGGCCTCGCAGAGCAACGACGGCAAGGCCGCGCTGGTTCAGGTGTACCTGGCCGGTAATCAAGGCGACGCGTTGGCCGGCGAGTCCGTCGACGCGGTGCGCGACATCGTCGACCACACACCAGCGCCAAAGGGCGTCAAGGCTTATGTCACCGGCGCGGCACCGCTGATCACCGATCAGTTCGAGGTGGGCAACAAAGGCATCCTCAAGGTCACGCTCATCACGTTCGTGGTGATCGTGACGATGTTGCTCTGGGTTTATCGTTCCGTGGTCACCACCATGCTGGTGCTCGTCACGGTCCTGGTCGAGCTCGCCGCGGCGCGGGGAGTCGTTGCCGTGCTGGGGAATTACGGCTTGATCGGACTCTCGACGTTCTCGGTCAACATCCTCACGCTGCTGGCGATCGCCGCCGGCACGGACTACGCGATCTTTGTCCTGGGCCGGTATCACGAGGCGCGCGGAGCCGGCGAAGACCGAAAAACCGCCTTCGACACCATGTTTCACGGCACCGCCCACGTCGTGCTGGGCTCGGGCCTGACGATTACCGGCGCGGTGTATTGCCTCACGTTCGCCCGGCAGCCCTATTTCCAATCGATGGGCGTTCCCTCGGCGGTGGGAATGCTGGTTTCGGTGATGACCGCGCTGACCTTGGCGCCCGCCGTGCTTGCGGTGGGCAGTCGCTTCGGTCTCCTCGAACCCAGGGTCACCATGCGGACGCGGGGGTGGCGGCGCATCGGCACCGCGATCGTGCGCTGGCCGGCGCCTATCCTCGTGGTGACTATCGCGGTCGCGCTTGTCGGGCTGCTCGCCCTACCGGGATACAAGACGAGTTACGATTCCAAGCCCTACCTACCGGCCGCGACCCCGGCCAAGATCGGATACGCGGCCGCAGAGCGGCATTTCTCCCAAGCGCGGCTGAATCCCGAGCTGCTGATGGTCGAGGCAGACCACGATCTGCGCAACCCGGCCGACATGCTCGTGTTGGAACGGATCGCCAAAAACGTCTTCCACACCCCGGGTATCGCGAAGGTGCAGGCGATTACCCGGCCGCTGGGCACGCCGCTTGACCACAGCTCGATACCGTTTCAGCTCAGCCAGCAAAGCGTCGGTCAGGTGATGAACCTGAAATACCAAAAGGACCGGGCGGCCGACTTACTCAAACAGGCCGGCGAGCTGAGAAAGACGATCGACATCTTGCAGCAGCAGTATGCCCTTCAGCAGCAGACAGCCGCGGCGACCCACGAACAGACCCAAAGCTTTCACGACACGATCGGCACGATCACCGACCTGAGAGACAAGATCGCGAATTTCGAGGACTTCTTTAGACCCATTCGCAGCTACTTCTACTGGGAAAAGCACTGCTACGACATCCCGGTCTGTTTCGCACTGAGGAACGTCTTCGATGCCATCGACGGCATCGACGAACTCACTGAACAGTTCGAAAGCATCACCGCGTCATTGGACAAATTGGATGCCCTGCAGCCGCAACTGGTGGCGCTGATTCCGCCCCAAATCCAAAGCCAGATGACGAATCTCGAGCTGACGCTGTCCAACTACGCGACCAATTCCGGGATCAACAACCAGTCGGCCTTCGCGAACGACAACCCGGCCGCAATGGGGCAAGCCTTCGACAAAGCCAAAAACGACGACTCCTTCTACCTGCCGCCCGAGGTGTTCTCCAACCCCGATTTCAAGCGAGGTCTGAAACTCTTCATGTCGCCGGATGGCAAAGCGGCGCAAATGATCATCACCCATGAAGGGGATCCCGCGACGCCCGAGGGCATCTCGCATATCGACGCCATCAAAAATGCGGCGAAAGAGTCCGTCAAGGGAACGCCGCTGGAGGGCTCCCACATCTATCTCGCGGGAACCGCCGCGACCTACAAAGACATCCAGGACTCGGTCAAATATGACCTGATGATCGTCGGGATCGCCGCGCTGAGCCTGATCCTGCTCATCATGATGATCATCACCCGAAGCCTCGTCGCCGCGATCGTCATTGTGGGCACGGTGGCCCTGTCGTTGGGCGCATCCTTTGGGCTGTCCGTGCTGGTGTGGCAGGACATCCTCGGTATGCAGTTGTACTGGGTTGTGCTGGCGCTAGCCGTCATCCTGCTGTTGGCAGTCGGATCCGACTACAACCTCCTACTGATCTCCCGGTTCAAAGAAGAAATCGGCGCCGGGTTGAAGACGGGCATCATCCGCGCGATGGCCGGCTCCGGTTCGGTGGTCACTACCGCCGGGCTGGTGTTTGCCGCCACGATGTCGTCATTCGCCTTCAGTGCGTTGGTGATTCTCGGACAAGTGGGCACCACTATCGCGCTGGGCTTGCTGTTCGACACCCTGATCGTCCGCTCCTTCATGACGCCGTCCATCGCAGCGCTGCTGGGGCGCTGGTTCTGGTGGCCGCAGCGGGTGCGTCCACGGCCGGCCAGTCAGATGTTGCAGCCGTACGGATCACGGCCCGCGGTGCGCCAACTGCTGCTCTGGGACGACCCGGAGGAGGACGACGCACCAGTGTCGAGTGTGAAACGTGGGATTCGAGTGTGAAACGCGGGCGGGATTTTCGCCCCCAGCCATCCCTGAGTTCACACTCAATGTCCAGCTAGTCCGACGATGCGGCGGCATCCGCGATCAGCGCCTCCGCGGCGGGGCCGAACATCGTTTGCTTGATCGCCCCTAGCGTGCCGGGATCCTTCCCGCCCAGTGGCCGCAGCAGGTCAACCGCCGCGGCGGTCACCGCACCTTCGCCTGCGGTCGCGTCGACCAGGCCGTGGCTCGCCGCGTCGTCACCGCCGAAGCGCCGACCGGTGGTCATCGAGGCGACCGCCGCCTGCGGGGTGAGTTTGGCCTGGATCAGTGCGGCCATCCCGGGCGTGAACGGGATGCGAATATCCGCTTCGGGAAAACAGAAGTAGCCGCGGTCGGCCCGCATCACCCGAAAATCGTGTGCCAGAGCCAGCATTGCTCCGGCGCCGAATGCGTGGCCGACAATAGCGGCAGCGGTCGGAACGGGCAGCGTCAATATCCGGGCCAATATGGCCTGGACCTGCCCGACGTACCACTGGGTCTGCTCGCCATGGGCGGCCAGCCAGTCCAGGTCCAGACCGTTGGTGTAGAACTTGCCGGCCGCTGTGGTGACGAGGCCAGCTGCACCGGACCCGACGATCTCGTCCAGGTGGGAGTTCATCTCGTCGAGAAACACTGGCGAGAACCGGTTTTCGCCGTCGCCGAGGTCCAGGACGGCGATCTTTCCGTCATACTTCAGGCTAATTCCCACGGCTTTTTCCCTTCCCATGCGGCGGTGGCCCGACCGCTAGAACCGCCCGTACTGCCGCGCGCAAATGCTCACGTGCTGTGGTGTTGCCCAGGCGGTCACGGCGCAACAGGATGGCGGTCGGCAGGTCGACGACGCATGTGGTGATGGTGTCTACGGCGGCGGCGTCTTTGCGGTCCCACGCACCGGCCGCGAGCCGGATCATCAAACCCACGAGCAGTTGCTCGAGATCACGTAGTTCAGTGGCGATCTCGTTGGGCAGGTCCTGGCTCAGCAACTCTTCACGACGCACTGACATCAATAGCTGAGACGAATGCGGATACTGCTCGGCGAATACCACCGGCACTTCGGCCGCGGCCACTACCGCCTCCACTGCGGCCTGTGGACCCGCAGCCGAGAGTGCCCGATCGACCGATGTGGTTTGCTCCGTGAGAAATCGCCGTCCTGCGCGCAACCACGCTTGGCCGATCAGGCCGGCGCGTGACCCGAACGTGTGATACACCGCGCCGTTGGAAACCCCGACGGCAGCGCTGATTGCGCGGATCGTCACCGCGGCAGAACCGTAGGTCGCCGCCAGGGACTCGACGGCATCGAGCACCCGATCGGGTTCATACACGCGAGGCCGGGGCATCGGCACACCGTAACAGAGCACTCGCTCTGTTACAACCTGCCGTTATGAGAAGTCGCGGAAGGCGAGCGCGAAACCCGTCACCGCGATCACCGCGGCGGCTCCGTAGCCCAGAATCGACCACCAGCCGGCGTGCAGATACGCGGTGACGGCGACAATCGCGATCGCGAGGAAGACCATCGCCATTCCGTAGAGCGGAGGCGTGGCCGCATATCGGTTGCGGCTCATTGGTTTCCCTCCTTAGCGGTAGCCATCACCCGGTGGCGGACCAAATACCAGCCTCCGATCAAGGCCGGGATCCCCACCGCCAGCGTGCCAATGATCCAGTGGCCGCGCCGATGGTCGAGCATCATTAGCACCAGTACGGCCGCTAGGAACGCCAATGTGGCGTAGCCGCTGTAGGGCGCCAACGGCATCCGGAAGTTGGGCCGCTGCATCGTGCCTGCCTTCGCTGCCCGGTGCAGCCGCAGCTGACACGCCACGATCGTGGCCCAGGCCGCCATCACGCCCATCGCCGCGATGTTGAGCACGATTTCGAAGGCCTGGCCCGGTTTGACTGCATTGAGCACGACGCCGAACAGTCCGATCATGCTGGTCAGCAGGATACCGCCGTAGGGCACACCGTTTTTCGACATCCGCGCGGTGAACTTGGGGCCGCTGCCGTTGATCGCCAGCGAGCGCAGAATCCGGCCCGTCGAATACAGTCCGGCGTTCAGGCTGGAAAACGCCGCGGTCAAGACCACCACATTCATCAGGGTCCCCGCGCCGCCGAAGCCGATCTTGGAAAAGAAGGTGACGAAAGGGCTTTCGTGTTCTTTGTAGGCGGTGTATGGCAGCAGTAGCGCCAGTAGCGCAACCGACCCGATGTAGAAGATCGCGATGCGGGCCACCACCGAGTTGATGGCACGGGGCATGACCTTCTCGGGCTCGGCCGTTTCACCGGCGGCGGTTCCGACGAGCTCGACTGCGGCATAGGAGAATACGACTCCAGACGTCACGAGCACCAGCGGCAGCAGACCGGTCGGCAGGAACCCGCCGTGCTCGGACCACAGACTCAGCCCGGTGTCCTGGCCGTCGACCTGGTAGCGCCCGGCCAAAAACACCGTCCCGACGACCAGAAACGTCATCAGCGCGACCACCTTGATCAGCGCGGCCCAAAATTCCAGCTCACCGAAGAGTTTCACCGAAATCATGTTCACCGACACCACCGCCACCAGCGCGATCAGCGCGAGAGTCCACTGTGGGACCACGTGGAACGCCGTCCAGTAGTGGAAGTAATTCGCGATCGCAGTGGAGTCCACGATCCCCGTCATCGACCAGTTCAGGAAGTACATCCAGCCGGCGACGAAGGCCGCCTTCTCGCCGAAGAATTCGCGGGCGTAGGAGACGAACGATCCCGACGAGGGGCGGTGCAGGACCAGCTCGCCCAGTGCGCGCAGGATCAGGAACACAAAGCCCCCGCAGATCCCGTAGACGAGGAACAACCCCGGCCCCGCCGACTCCAGCCGTCCGCCCGCCCCCAGGAACAAGCCGGTTCCGATGGCGCCGCCGATCGCGATCATTTGCAGCTGCCGCGGCCGCAGCTCCTTGTGATACCCGGCGTCTTCACGAGTCAAAAAGTCCGGGGCCGTCTCGCGTACTGCCGGCGTAGGCGCGTCGGGCAGCGGTGGCATCGGGATTCCTATCGTCGTGATCAGGCGTACACGGCGACGCCGGGGCTACCCGTGCAACGGGCTGGGGGAAAGGGTATCCGACTGCCCCGCCTGGATGGTCCGGCATTCGCTGAGCTGCGGTTTTCGATCGTCTCGGCGCTACCGACTGCTAGATTCAAACGCCATGGCGAAGTCCACCGGACTGTTGTTCAACCCGAACGTCTACGACCCCCGCCAGTTCGACCCCGAGACGCGGCGTCAACTCCGGGCCGTGATCGACTGGTTCGAAGGGCGCGGCAAGCGAAAGCTCCTACAGGACGATCTGGACGCCGTATGGGTCTCGGACTTCCTGGACTTGATCAAGCGAGAGCGAATCTTCGCGACCTTCCTCACGCCGTCGGAGTATGGCGGTGATGACCCGAACAAGCGGTGGGACACCTCGCGCAATGCGGCGCTCAGCGAGATCTTCGGGTTCTACGGGCTGGCCTACTGGTACGCCGAGCAGGTCACGATCCTGGGCCTCGGGCCGATCTGGCAGAGCGACAACATCAAGGCCAAGGAGCGCGCGGCCGAGCAACTCGAGGCGGGCGGCGTGATGGCATTCGCGCTCTCCGAGCGCGAGCACGGCGCGGACATCTACAACACCGACATGGTGCTGACACCCGGCGATGACGACGAGGGGGTCGTCTTCCGGGCGTCGGGGGAGAAGTACTACATCGGCAACGGCAACGTCGCAGGCATGGTGTCGGTGTTCTCGCGCCGGGCCGACGTCGACGGAGCCGACGGCTACGTATGGTTCGTCGCCGACAGCACGCACGAGAATTACGAACTGATCGGCAACGTCGTGCACGGCCAGATGTACGTCAGCAATTTCCGGCTCAACGACTACCCGGTGCACGAGGAGGACATCTTGTGCGCCGGACCCGACGCATTCTCGGTCGCACTCAACACCGTCAATGTCGGCAAGTTCAACCTGTGCAGCGGCTCAATCGGCATGTGCGAGCACGCCTTCTACGAGGCGATCACGCACGCCAACAACCGCATCCTCTACGGCAACCCGGTCACCGACTTCCCGCACGTGCGGGCCAGCTTCGTCGAGGCCTACGCGAGATTGGTCGCGATGAAGCTGTTCAGCGACCGCGCGATCGACTACTTCCGCAGCGCCAGCCGCGACGACCGTCGATACCTACTGTTCAATCCGGTCACCAAGTCCAAGGTGACGTCGGAGGGCGAGACCGTCGTTACCCTGCTGTGGGATATCCTGGCTGCCAAGGGCTTTGAGAAGAATACCTATTTCTGCCAGGTCGCGCGGCTGATCGGTGCGTTGCCGCGGCTCGAAGGTACGGTGCACGTCAACGTGGCGCAGATCCTAAAGTTCATGCCCAACTACATGTTCAACCCCGCCGACTATCCCGAGATCGGTACCCGCAACGACCCGGCCGATGACGTGTTCTTCTGGGCGCAAGGCCCGGCCCGGGGCGCGTCCAAGGTGCAATTCGCTGATTGGGCCCCCAGCTACGAAAAGTTCCTGGATGTACCGAATGTCGCTCGCTTCTATGAGCAGGCCGGGGCGTTGAAGGAACTGCTGGCCACCGCTGCGCCCGACCCAGACCAGATGCGCGACCTCGACTTTCTCCTCGTTGTCGGTCACCTGTTCACCCTCGTTGTCTACGGGCAGCTGATTCTCGAACAGGCCGATCTGATCGGGCTAGATCATGAGTTGGTGGACCAGATCTTCGACGTCCAGATCCGCGACTTCTCCGCGCATGGCGTCGCGTTGCATGGCAAGCCGAGTTCGACTTCGGCACAACAGGAATGGGCGCTATCGGCGGTGCGCAGGCCTGTTGTGGATGCAGACCGCTTTGACCGGGTTTGGCAGCACGTCAAGGCGTACGACGGCGCCTACGTGATGCGGCCCTAGAAGCTCAGATGTGGCGGTCGACGTCCATCCTTTGGTGCAGGATGCGCACGATGTCGACGACGCCTTCGGCGGTCACTCGGTAATACAGCGTGTGTGATCCGGCGGCGAGCTTTCGATAGCCGGGTCGGATCTCATCGCAGGCTCGGCCGATCAGCGGATTCGCCGCAGCGCGGCCGATGGCATGTTGAAGTTCGCGCAGGTACTCCTCGGCCTGGTCGACACCCCAACGGTCGTTGGTGTAGTCCCAGATCTGCTCCAGGTCTGCTCGCGCGGCAGGGGAGAGCAGGTATCGGCTACTCAACCCTCGCGCGGGGCCTCGGCCCGCTTGCGGTCGAGGAAGTCGTCGAAGTCGAAAGGTGTCGAGGTGCCGCTGCGTTCGCCGGCCTCAAGGGCATCGCGCAGCGCCCGTAGCTGGGTTTCGCGGTCCTCGAGCAGCCGTAACGCGCAGCGGACAACATCACTGGCCGACCGGTAGCGGCCTGCTGCGATCTCGCCGTCGATAAAGGCGCTGTAATGCTCGTCGAGCGAGAAGGACGTGTTCTTACCCACGAGCGCACTGTACCAATTATTGGTATTCGACGCGTGTGCGCTGTCGTGACCGGGCGTAATGCGGTGACGCCGGGGTACCCGTGCAACGGGTTGGGGGAAGTATCCGACGGCGCCGGCCGACAGCGCGGCTAACTCGTCGACGGCGGTCGGGGGAACAAACCGGCAACCGCTGCCGTTGACCCCATCGACAACTTGAGCGAACCAGACTCAATATTTGGCTTGACAGCGCCGTGGCAGCGGAGGCAGTCTTGAGCGAGGTTCACTCAGTGTAGTGCAACTGGCAAAGCTCGATAATCAGGGAGGATTCACTATGGCTCGTGCGGTCGGTATCGACCTCGGGACCACCAACTCCGTCGTCGCAGTTCTGGAGGGCGGCGACCCCGTCGTCGTCGCCAACTCCGAGGGCTCCCGGACCACACCATCGGTCGTTGCGTTCGCCCGCAACGGTGAGGTCTTGGTCGGTCAGCCCGCCAAGAACCAGGCCGTGACCAACGTCGACCGCACCATCCGGTCGGTCAAGCGGCACATGGGCTCGGACTGGTCGATCGAGATCGACGACAAGAAGTACACCGCGCAGGAGATCAGCGCCCGGGTTCTGATGAAGCTGAAGCGCGACGCCGAGGCCTACCTCGGTGAGGACATCACCGACGCGGTGATCACGACACCCGCCTACTTCAATGACGCTCAGCGGCAGGCCACCAAAGAGGCCGGCCAGATCGCCGGGCTGAACGTGCTGCGGATCGTCAACGAGCCGACCGCCGCCGCGCTGGCCTACGGCCTGGACAAGGGCGAGAAGGAGCAGCGGATCCTGGTGTTCGACCTCGGCGGCGGCACCTTCGACGTCTCACTGCTGGAGATCGGCGAGGGGGTCGTGGAGGTCCGCGCGACTTCCGGTGACAACCACCTCGGCGGCGACGACTGGGACGACCGGATCGTCGAGTGGCTGGTCGACAAGTTCAAGGGCAGCAGCGGCATTGACCTGACCAAGGACAAGATGGCCATGCAGCGGCTGCGGGAAGCGGCCGAGAAGGCCAAGATCGAGTTGTCGTCGTCTGGCAGCACCTCGATCAACCTGCCCTACATCACCGTCGACGCCGACAAGAACCCGTTGTTCCTCGACGAGCAGCTGACCCGTGCGGAGTTCCAGAAGATCACCCAAGATCTGCTGGACCGCGCCCGTAACCCGTTCCAGTCGGTGATCAAGGACGCCGGCATCGCGGTGTCCGAGATCGACCACGTGGTGCTGGTGGGTGGGTCCACCCGGATGCCCGCGGTGTCGGAACTGGTCAAGGAGATGACCGGCGGCAAGGAGCCCAACAAGGGCGTCAACCCCGACGAGGTGGTCGCGGTGGGTGCCGCGCTGCAGGCCGGTGTGCTCAAGGGCGAGGTGAAAGACGTTCTGCTGCTTGACGTCACACCGCTGAGTCTCGGTATCGAGACCAAGGGCGGCGTGATGACCAAGCTGATCGAGCGCAACACCACGATTCCGACCAAGCGGTCGGAGACCTTCACCACGGCCGACGACAATCAGCCGTCGGTGCAGATCCAGGTCTACCAGGGTGAGCGCGAAATCGCTTCGCACAACAAGCTGCTCGGCTCCTTCGAGCTGACCGGAATTCCGCCGGCGCCGCGCGGTGTTCCGCAGATCGAGGTCACCTTCGACATCGACGCCAACGGCATCGTGCACGTCACCGCCAAGGACAAGGGCACCGGCAAGGAGAACACGATCAAGATCCAGGAGGGCTCCGGCCTCTCCAAGGAGGAGATCGACCGGATGATCAAGGACGCCGAAGCGCACGCCGATGAGGACCGCAAGCGTCGCGAAGAGGCCGACGTCCGTAACCAGGCCGAATCGCTGGTGTACCAGACGGAGAAGTTCGTCAAGGACCAGCGCGAGGCCGAGGGCGGATCCAAGGTCCCCGAGGACACCTTGACCAAGGTCGACGCGGCGATCGGCGAGGCGAAGAAGGCGCTGGAAGGCACCGACATCGGGGAGATCAAGGCCGCGATGGAGAAGCTGGGCCAGGAGTCTCAAGCGCTGGGCCAGGCGATCTACGAGGCCACCCAAGCCGAGCAGGCTGCCGGCGGCGGCGCTGAGGCCGGCCCGAGCGGAGCCGATGACGTCGTCGACGCGGAGGTGGTCGATGATGACCGGGAGGCCAAGTGACCGAAGGCAACCCACACGAACCGGTAACCGTCACCGACAAGCGGCGGGTTGATCCCGAGACCGGCGAGGTACGACACGTGGCTTCCGGTGCGGCCCCAAGCGGGCCGCCACCGGAGGCCGCCGGGTCCGAAGGGCCGGCCGATGCCGACAAAGTCGCCGAGCTGACCGCCGATCTGCAGCGGGCACACGCCGACTTCGCCAACTACCGCAAGCGGGCGCTGCGCGACCAGCAGGCGGCGGCGGATCGGGCCAAGGCCACCGTGGTCAGCCAATTGCTGGGCGTGCTCGACGATCTCGACCGGGCACGCAGCCACGGTGATCTGGAGTCCGGTCCGCTGAAGTCGGTCGCCGACAAGCTGACCAGCACGCTGACCGGGCTTGGCCTGGCGGCGTTCGGTGCCGAGGGCGACGATTTCGACCCCGAGCTGCACGAGGCGGTCCAGCACGAAGGCGACGGAGGCGAAGGCTCGAGGCCGGTGATCGGCAACGTCATGCGGCAGGGCTACAAACTCGGTGACCAGATTTTGCGGCACGCAATGGTCGGCGTGGTTGACACCCTCCCGGAAGAGGCAGCCGACACCGCCGATAACGACGCCAATAACGCCGAGCAGACCGCAGAATCAGAACCAACGGAGAATTAACGACGAGACAAATGCAGAAAGGTGAGAGGGGGTGACGCGAAATGGCCCAACGGGAGTGGGTCGAAAAGGACTTCTACAAGGAGTTGGGCGTCTCTCCTGACGCCAGCCAAGATGAAATCAAGCGGGTGGCCCGCAAGCTGCTCGCCGAGAATCATCCCGACCGCAACCCTGGCAACAAGGCGGCCGAAGACCGCTACAAAGCGGTGTCCGAGGCCAAGGAAGTCCTGACGGATCAGGCCAAGCGCAAAGAGTACGACGAAACCCGCCGCCTGTTCGCGGGCGGCGGGTTCGGTCGCCGGTTCAACGGCGGCGACTTCGGCGGCGGCTTCAACGTGGGCGGCGACGGCGCCGAATTCAATCTCAACGATTTGTTCGACGCCGCCGGGCGCAGCGGCGGCACCAATATCGGTGACCTGTTCGGCGGCTTGTTCGGCCGGGGCGGCGCCCCGCGTCCGAGCCGGCCGCGGCGTGGCAACGACTTGGAGACCGAAGCCGAGCTGAGCTTCCTGGAAGCCACTAAAGGTGTGGCGATGCCGTTGCGGCTGACCAGCCCGGCGCCGTGCACGAATTGCCATGGCAGCGGCGCACGCCCGGGCACCAGCCCGAAGGTATGCGCCACCTGTAACGGCTCGGGCGTGATCAACCGCAACCAGGGCGCGTTCGGCTTCTCCGAACCCTGCACCGATTGTCGCGGCAGCGGCTCGATCATCGAGCACCCCTGCGACGAGTGCAAGGGCACCGGTGTCACCACCCGCACCCGCACCATCAACGTGCGGATCCCGCCGGGCGTGGAGGACGGGCAACGCATCCGGTTGGCCGGCCAGGGGGAGGCCGGGTTGCGCGGCGCCCCGTCGGGTGACCTGTATGTGACCGTGCATGTGCGGCCCGACAATGTCTTCGGCCGCGACGGCGATGACCTGACCGTGACGATTCCGGTCAGCTTCTCCGAATTGGCGTTGGGCACCACGCTTTCGGTGCCGACGCTGGACGGACGGGTCGGTGTTCGGGTGCCCAAGGGCACCGCCGATGGCCGCATCCTGCGGGTGCGTGGGCGCGGGGTGCCCAAGCGCGCCGGCGGCAGCGGCGATTTGCTGGTGACTGTCAAAGTCGCTGTCCCGCCGAACCTCGAGGGCGACGCCCAAGATGCGTTAGAGGCCTACGCCGCCGCCGAGCGGTCCAGCGGTTTCGACCCGCGGGCCGGATGGGCAGGTAACCGCTGATGGCTAAGAACCCCAGGGAACAAGACGCTCGCACGTTTCTGATCTCGGTGGCCGCCGAGCTGGCCGGCATGCATGCGCAGACGCTGCGCACCTACGACCGGCTCGGACTGGTCAGCCCGCAGCGCAGTTCCGGTGGCGGACGGCGGTATTCGCAGCACGACGTCGAGCTGCTGCGTGAGGTGCAGCGGCTCTCCCAGGATGAAGGCGTCAACCTCGCCGGCATCAAACGGATTATCGAGCTGACCAATCAAGTCGAGGCGTTGCAGTCGCGGCTCAGCGAGATGGCCGCCGAGATCGAGGTGTTGCGGGCGAATCAGCGGCGTGATGTCGCCGTGGTGCCCAAGAGCACCGCGGTGGTGGTCTGGCAACCCCGCCGCCCGCGCTGACGCCTGCTCTCTTGCCAAACAGAAGCCACGGCTGTGATTTTCGCTGCTCTACGACCCTGGCTTCTGTTTCGCGATCAGATCCGAATCGAGAACTGGGCGATCGCCGAGTCGCCCGGCTGCGCAACCCGGTAGCCGCCACGCCGTAGCGCATCGGTCGGGGCGGCCATCGGCTCGAAGCACACCACATCCTCGCCGGGTGGAGCGAAGATCTGCGCCGCGGGATAGCCCAGCTCGAAGTGCACTTCGATGCGTCGGCCCCCGCCCGAGACGGCGAACACCGCGCCCTCGGCCACCTGGTCATAGCCGTCGTCAAATGTATTGTCGCCCAGAGCTTCTTCGTGGGCCGGCTGCAGTGACGACTCGCCGGTGGGCAGACCGCGCTCATCGAGATGCAAGTGTCGCAGCCGCGGGGTCTCGATAATCCACTCGCTGCGCGCCACGTCCGGCAACTGGAGATAGGGATGAAAGCCGAAACACAGCGGCACGGCGGCGTTTCCGGTCGGCGTGATCGCCGTCCGCAGCGTCAACGTCCGCTGCGAGAGCCGCACGGTCAACGCCAGCAGATGCGGGAACGGGAAACTGGACAGCAGTTCGGGATCCGCGCCGAAATCCACCTCGGCGGTCAGCTCGTTCTCGGATTCGGCGACCACCCGCCAGCGTGGATAGGCCGCCAGCACGCCATGGATCGGCAGTCCGTGCGGGTCGGGCCGCACCCTGTTGCTGCCCGGCACCAATGTGACCGTCTCGCCCTCAGCGCGATAAGTGTTGGCCCCCAATCGATTCGCCCACGGATAGAGCACGGGGATGCCCATCGTCTTGCCGTCGGTGACGTAGGCGTCCAGTCCGCGGCGCTGGCCGAGCAGTTGCACACCGGAGTCGGTGAGCGAGACGCCGATCATCCCGGCATCGGGCACGAACTGCGCCTGCACAGGTGACGACGGGTCGTGCAGCGTGACGATGTGCACGATCGCCAGCCTATGCCGCAGCGGGTCTAGCTGTGCAACGGGTCGTGCTGGATGTGCTCGGGCGGGGCGCCCTTGGCGATCAGCGCCGCCTTGGTGGCGCGCACCATGTCCGGCCCACCGCAGATCAGGATCTGGCGATCGCCCCAGCCGCCGTATCGGGTCACCACGTCAGGCAGTCGGCCCGTTTGGCGCACATGCAGGCCGCGCGGCGGGGTCACGTCGAGGTAGTCGGCGGCCCAAGCCGGGTCACCGGCGTAGTCCGACACGGGGGACACCGACAGCCACGGGTTGTGCGCCGCGATCTGCCACAGCGTGGGCAGATCGTAGAGCTCGCACGGGTAGCGGCCGCCGAAGAACAGGTGCACGCGCGGATTCTGCCCAAAGCGCGCGAGGTCCATCACGATCGACCGCAGCGGCGCCAGGCCGGTGCTGCCGGCCACCATCAGCACATCGCCGCCGTCGCGGTCGACGTGCATCCCGCCGTGCGGACTGGACAGCCGCCAGCGGTCGCCGGGCCGGGTTTCGCCGACGATGGCGGTGCTGACCAGGCCGCCGGTCACGGCGCGGACGTGAAATTCGATCGCGCCGCTGTCCTCCGGCGGGATGGCCGGGGTCAGGTACCGCCATCGCCGCGGGCATTGCGGGACTGCGACGTTGACGTACTGGCCGGGGTGATAGTGCAGCGGGCGGTCCAGCTGCAACCGCACCACCGCCAGGTCGCGCGACACCCGCAGGTGTTCGATCACGGTGCCGTCCCACCAGGCGGGGCCCTCGTCGGCGTCGGCGGCACCGCTCATCACCCCGGTGATCAGGTTCAGCGACTGGCGGGCGGCCTCGTCGACGGCGTCGGTCCAGGCGTCGGACAGCCTGTCGCGCAGCGTCGAATACAGCGCGCGCCGCAACGTCTCATAGTGCTTGGGGATGACGCCGTATTTGCGGTGGTCGCGGCCCAACTGAGCCAAAAACGCCACCGGCGACTGTGCGCGCTGCGCGACCAGTTCGCCGTAAACCCAATGCAGCGCGTGGGCGAACGCGGCCCGCTGCCCGGCCATGTCCGGCGGAAACAAATCGCGCAGTGCGACGTCGAGGGCAAACCAGCGGGCATAGAACTGGCCGACCAGCCCGTCGGCGTCGGATTGGGCCTCTCCGTCGAACGCGGCGTGCAACACCTGCAGCGCATCTCGGTCGTCTAGGCCCACGGCCGACGATTTTAGGCCTGATTAGGCACGTCGTCGCCTCGGCGAACAAGGTGACCAAAGCGTCGGCCTAGAGCGCGTGGAGTCCCTTGTAGAGCACCAGCAAACCGATCACAACCAGGATCACCGCGAGCATCGCGGCGTTGTGGCGCTCCATCCAGTCCCTGAGTCTGCTCAGCGGATCGTGAAGGCGCTCCCCGGCAGCGGCGTAGGCCAGTATCGGGATTGCGACCGACGATGCGGCGACCGCGACGAAAAACACCGCCGAGATCCATGCCCGGGTGGCGCCCAGCCCGGCGCTGCCGATCGCCAAACCGGCTGCCGCGCAGATCAGCAGCACCTCGAGCCGCACCACCGCCAGCACCGCTCCCGTCACTCCGGCCCGCAGCGGTGTGAGCGTGGTCAGCGACCGCATCCAGCGCGGCGTCTCCGTGTGGCGGTGGCGGCTCAGCCACCGATAGACGCCGAAGAGGATCAGTGCTGAGCCGACGACAATCCGCAACCACGACGCCCAGGCCGGTGGCGACTCGCGCAGCCCGCCGAGCAGCCCGGACACCGCGACGAACAGCGCCGTCAGCCCCGCCAGGAGCGCCAGCCAGCCACCGAGAAACGCAAGGCCAGTCGCTCGCGGTCGGGGTGTGTGCAACACCAGCACAGCGGGAATGATCGACAGAGGCGAGAGGCTGATCACCAGCGCCAGGGAAAGCAGTCCGGTCAGGGCCGAACCCCAGCTGCCTGTCACGCCAGCACGTTAGCCCCCCGCTCAGCATCCCGATAGACTTGAGCGGAACAGACTCAACCTTGACGGCGTTGAACATCGCGACAAGCATTTTGCCAACCCCTTTTTGACCACAAAAGGAGGCCGTTGTGGACTCTTTCAACCCGACAACCAAGGCACAAGCGGCGCTGACATCGGCGTTACAGGCGGCTTCCGCCGCAGGTAATCCGGAGATCCGGCCCGCTCATCTGTTGTTGGCGCTGCTGACGCAGAACGACGGGATCGCTGCGCCGCTGCTGGAGGCTGTCGGCGTCGAGCCCGCCACCATCCGCGCCGAAGCTCAACGCCTCCTCGACCGGCTGCCGCAGATCAGCGGCGCCAGCTCGCAGCCGCAGCTGTCCCGCGAATCGCTTGCGGCGATCACCACGGCCCAGCAGCTGGCCACCGAACTCGACGACGAATACGTCTCCACCGAGCACCTGATGGTCGGGCTGGCCACCGGCGACTCCGAGGTCGCCAAACTGCTGAGCGGTCATGGCGCGTCCCCGCAGGCTCTGCGTGAGGCGTTCGTGAAGGTCCGCGGCAGCGCCCGGGTCACCAGCCCCGACCCCGAAGCTACCTACCAGGCGCTGGAGAAGTACTCCACCGACCTGACCGCGCGCGCCCGGGAAGGCAAACTCGACCCGGTCATCGGTCGCGACAACGAGATCCGTCGCGTCGTGCAGGTGCTGAGCCGTCGGACCAAGAACAACCCGGTGCTCATCGGTGAGCCGGGCGTCGGCAAGACCGCGATTGTCGAGGGCCTGGCCCAGCGCATCGTGGCCGGCGACGTGCCGGAGAGCCTGCGCGACAAGACCGTCGTCTCGCTGGACCTTGGTTCGATGGTGGCCGGCGCCAAGTACCGCGGCGAGTTCGAGGAACGGCTCAAGGCGGTGCTCGACGACATCAAGAACTCCGCGGGGCAGATCATCACGTTCATCGACGAGCTGCACACGATCGTCGGCGCCGGCGCCACCGGCGAATCGGCGATGGACGCCGGCAACATGATCAAGCCGATGCTGGCCCGCGGCGAGCTGCGGCTGGTCGGCGCCACCACGCTCGACGAATACCGCAAGCACATCGAGAAGGACGCCGCGCTGGAACGCCGCTTCCAGCAGGTCTTCGTCGGTGAACCGTCGGTGGAAGACACCGTCGGGATCCTGCGCGGGTTGAAGGACCGCTACGAGGTGCACCACGGGGTGCGCATTACCGACTCGGCGCTGGTGGCTGCGGCCACCCTGTCCGACCGCTACATCACCGCAAGATTCCTGCCGGACAAGGCCATCGACCTGGTCGACGAGGCCGCTAGTCGATTGAGGATGGAGATCGACTCGCGGCCCGTCGAGATCGACGAGGTCGAGCGGCTGGTCCGCCGGCTGGAGATCGAAGAGATGGCACTGGCCAAAGAGGAAGACGCGGCGTCGCGCGAAAGGCTGGAGAAGCTGCGCGCCGAACTGGCCGACCACAAAGAAAAGTTGGCCGAGCTCACCACCCGTTGGCACAACGAGAAGAACGCCATCGACGTCGTCCGCGAACTCAAGGAGCAACTGGACACCCTGCGCGGCGAATCCGACCGCGCCGAACGCGACGGCGACTTGGCCAAGGCCGCCGAGCTGCGCTACGGCCGCATTCCCGAGGTGGAGAAGAAACTCGACGCGGCGCTGCCGTCCGCGCAGGCCCGCGAGGACGTCATGCTCAAGGAGGAAGTCGGGCCCGACGACATCGCCGACGTGGTGAGCGCGTGGACCGGCATCCCGGCCGGGCGGCTGCTGGAAGGCGAGACCGCCAAGCTGCTGCGGATGGAAGACGAGCTGGGTAAGCGGGTTGTCGGTCAGCGCAAGCCGGTGCAGGCGGTGTCCGACGCGGTGCGTCGCAGTAGGGCCGGGGTCGCCGACCCCAACCGGCCCACCGGGGCGTTTTTGTTCCTCGGGCCCACCGGCGTCGGCAAGACCGAGTTGGCCAAGGCGCTGGCCGACTTCCTGTTCGACGACGAGCGGGCGATGGTCCGCATCGACATGAGCGAGTACGGCGAGAAGCACTCGGTGGCCCGCCTGGTCGGGGCGCCGCCGGGCTACGTCGGTTATGACCAGGGCGGTCAGCTGACCGAGGCGGTGCGCCGCCGGCCCTACACGGTGGTGCTCTTCGACGAGGTGGAAAAGGCCCACCCGGACGTGTTCGACGTGCTGTTGCAGGTCCTCGACGAGGGCCGGCTCACCGACGGGCAGGGCCGCACGGTCGACTTCCGCAACACCATCCTGATCCTGACGTCCAACCTCGGGTCGGGCGGCAACGAGGAGCAGGTGATGGCCGCGGTGCGGTCGACCTTCAAGCCCGAGTTCATCAACCGGCTCGACGACGTGCTGATCTTCGAGGGCCTCAACCCCGAGGAGCTGGTGCACATCGTCGACATCCAGCTCGAGCAGCTGGCCAAGCGGCTGGCGCAGCGACGGCTGCAGCTGGAAGTGTCGCTGCAGGCCAAGCGGTGGCTGGCGCAGCGCGGGTTCGACCCGGTCTACGGGGCGCGTCCGTTGCGGCGGCTGGTGCAGCAGGCCATCGGCGACCAGCTGGCCAAGATGTTGCTGGCCGGCGAGGTCCACGACGGCGACACGGTGCCGGTCAACGTCAGCCCCGACGGCGAGGCCCTCATTCTCGGATGAGCCGCGCTCGAACGTCGACTTGTTGTGGATATTTCCCCAGAAATCGCCCAACAAGTCGACGTTCGGCACTGGGAGGCGTGACGGGGTTGTGACCTGCAAGCATTCGTGATTCTCCACGAAAAGCAAGTAGGCTACGTGCGATGGTCCCGCTTTGGTTCACGCTCTCCGCGTTGTGCTTCGTCGGCGCGGTGGTGCTGCTGTACGTCGACATCGATCGACGCCGCGGGCGTGGCCGACGCCGCAGATCCTGGGCGCGTTCGCACGGATTCGACTACGAACCCGAATCCACCGACATCCTCCAGCGCTGGAAGCGCGGCGTGATGTCGACCGTCGGCGACATCCCGGCGCGCAACGTGGTGCTGGGCCAGATCCGCGGCGAAGCGGTGTTCATCTTCGACCTCGAAGAAGTCGCCACGGTGATCGCGCTGCACCGCAAGGTGGGCACCAACGTCGTGGTCGACGTCCGGCTCAAAGGGCTGAAAGAGCCGCGGGAGAACGACATTTGGCTGCTCGGCGCGATCGGGCCGCGAATGGTGTACTCCACCAACCTCGACGCAGCCCGCCGCGCATGCGACCGGCGGATGGTCACTTTCGCCCATACTGCACCGGACTGCGCCGAGATCATGTGGAACGAGGAGAACTGGACGTTGGTCAGCATGCCGATCGCCAGTACCCGCGCCCAGTGGGACGAGGGCCTGCGCACGGTGCGCCAGTTCAACGACCTGCTGCGGGTGTTGCCGCCGGTGCCCAAGCAGGCCGCGCTGACCCCGTCGGCCGGCCGCCGTAACGCGGCGCCGAGTCGCCCGCTGGCCCCGACCGCCCGCGCGGAGGCGGCGCCCAAGCGGGCCGAAGCCGCCGGGCGATCCGAACCCGCTCGGCGGGCACCCGACGAGGCCGTCCGTCGCCCGCCGCCGGACCGCAACGGCTACCAAGCCACGCATTATCAGCGTTGATACCCGGCAGCTACGCTGTCGGTCATGCCGTCGCCCGTCGCCCTGATCACCGGGCCCACATCGGGGATCGGCGCAGGATTCGCGCGCCGCTTCGCCGCCGACGGTCACGACCTGGTCCTGGTTGCCCGCGATGCTGAGCGGCTGGAGCAACTGTCGGCCGAGCTGCGCGACGAAGGCGGCCGCAACGTCGAGGTGCTGCCGGCCGACCTGGCTGACGCCGCCGACCGCGGCAAAGTCGCCGAGCGGCTGGCTGCCGGTGTCGACGTACTGGTCAACAACGCCGGCTTCGGCACCTCCGGCGAATTCTGGACCGCCGATCCCGCGCTGCTGCAGGCCCAGCTGGACGTCAACGTGACCGCGGTGATGCAGCTGACCCGCGCCGCGCTGCCGGCCATGATCGATGCGGGGTCGGGCACCGTCATCAACGTCGCCAGCGTCGCCGGTCTGGTGTCGGGCCGCGGGTCGACGTACTCGGCGTCCAAAGCCTGGGTGGTGTCGTTCACCGAAGGGCTGGCCGGTGGACTGAAGGGCACCGGCGTAGGGATACACGCGGTGTGTCCAGGCTTCGTACACACCGAATTTCACAGCCGTGCCGGCATCGACATGGCTTCGATGCCGTCGTTCATGTGGCTCGAGGTCGACGACGTGATCCGGGAAAGCCTGGCCGACATCGCGCGCGGCAAGGTGATCAGCGTTCCGGGGTTGCAGTACAAGGCGCTCACCACGGCCGGGCGGATGGCGCCGCGAAGCCTGGTCCGCGGTTTTACCAATGTGTTCGGGCGGGGCCGTGGCCGCACCTGAGGCCGCCGAGCGCGACGAGTTGGCCGACCTGGTGCGCCGACTGTCGGTGGTGCACGGCCGCGTCACGCTGTCCTCGGGGAAGCAGGCCGACTACTACGTCGATCTGCGCCGGGCCACCCTGCACCACCGCGCCGCCGCGCTGATCGGCCGGTTGATGCGCGAACTCACCGACGACTGGGAGTATGCGGCCGTTGGCGGTCTGACCTTGGGCGCCGACCCGGTAGCCACCGCCGTCATGCATGCACCGGGACGCCCGATCGACGCGTTCGTGGTGCGCAAGTCGGTGAAAACCCATGGCATGCAACGCCTTATCGAAGGCCCCGACATCTCCGGTCACCGGGTGCTAGTGGTCGAGGACACTAGTACCACCGGCGCTTCGGCGCTGACTGCGGTACGGGCGGTGCGCGACGCCGGTGCCGACGTGGTCGGCGTAGCGACCGTGGTGGATCGAGACACCGGCGCGGCCGAAGCCATTCAAGCCGAGGATTTGCCCTACCGCAGTGTGCTGAATCTCGCGGATCTGGGGCTGCGCTGAACATCGTGCGGGCTCTGATCGCAATAGTGACGACGCTGGCGCTGGTTTCAGCCTGTTCCGGTGCGGCTCACGACGATCGGGTTTACGGCGCGCAGCCTGCCCGGCTAGGCGAATCGCTGGCAGTGCTGGGTTGGAACGTCGCCGTGTCGAATCTGCGCTGGAGCGCCGACTACGTTCTGGTCGACGTCGACGCTGCCCCGGCCGACCCGGCCGCAGCGCACGCGAAACCCGAAGACCTTCGCTTCGGGCTCTACGGCGCGCTGGCTCACCCGATGGAAGCCACCGGAATCGGTAGCTGTGAAGGCGCGAAAAATGTTGTAGTGCAGCATCTCTCGGCGCCCACGCCGGACCGGCTGACTGGCACGGTGTGCCTGGGCCCGCTCAAGGACCGCAGCGCGGTGCGTGGGGTGTACATGTACTCGCCGCGGGACCGCATCGCCGGCACCGCGGCGGCGTATCCGGCGACGTTCCCGGTGGGCATGCTGCCGACCAAGGAGAACGACATCGGCATGGTGGTCAAGACCACCAGCGTGTCGGCCTGGCGCGCCGACGGCACCCAACTCAGTCAAGAGTCGCTGGGCGACCCGGCCGTATTCACCGGCAACGGCTATATGCTGCTGGGCCTGGTCGCCGACGCCGTCGCGGCACGCTACCGCGAGGAGTCGGCCGCCCGCGGCGGACCGATGATGCTGCTGGCCACCCCAACCTTGCCCGCGCCGGGGCTCAGCGCCGCCTGCGCGGCGTACGGGTCGTCGGTGTTGCTGTTGCCCGAGGCGTCGCTGGACGCCGTCCACGTCGACGCGTCGCTGTGCACCCAGGGCGAGATCAACCAGGCGCTGCTGTACGCGACCGTCGCGGTGGTCGGCACCCACGCCGCGGTCTGGACCACGCCGTGACTGAGCCCGGTCCCACCGAATGGGGCGCACCCAACGCGGGCGTGGGCCCGTGGGAAGGCGACCTTCCGGACGATCCGCGGTACGACCCGGCGCTGCTGCGCGACGGCGACACCCGCAACGTCGTCGACGCCTACCGCTACTGGACACGGGAGGCGATCATCGCCGACATCGACCAGCGCCGACACCCGCTGCACATCGCGATCGAGAACTTCGGCCACGACGCCAACATCGGCGGGGTGGTGCGCACCGCCAACGCGTTCGCGGTGGACACCGTGCATATCGTGGGCCGCCGCCGGTGGAATCGCCGCGGTGCCATGGTGACCGACCGCTACCAGCGGCTGTCGCATCACGACCACATCGCCGACCTGCTGGAGTTCGCTACCGGCGCCGGGCTGACCGTGGTAGCCGTCGACAACGTGCCCGGCGCCGCCCGGCTGGAGCAGACGCCGCTGCCGCGCGATTGCCTGCTGGTCTTCGGCCAAGAGGGGCCCGGCATCAGCGACGACGCCCGCGCCGGCGCGGCGCTGACCGTCTCGATCGCTCAGTTCGGCTCGACCCGCAGCATCAACGTCGCGGTGGCCGCCGGGATCGCCATGCATGCCTGGATCACCCAGCACGGAGACGTCGCCAAAGCCTGGTCAACCTAGGATCAAGTGCATATGGATCAGCTATGGGCCAACCGGGCGGGCAGCGCCGAAGCGGCGGTGACCGCGCGGCACCTCAGGCGACTGTGGGCGTTGCCGGGCACCCAGTTGGGCGTGGTGGCCTGGCCGCCGCTGCGACGTGACCGGCTGTTCGGTCACTGGCATTACTGGTGGCAGGCCCACCTGCTGGACTGTCTGGTCGACGCCCAACTACGCGACCCAACTCCGGAGCGGCACAAAGAGATCAAACGTCAGATCCGCTCACACCGGCTGCGCAACATCGGGCGATGGGTCAACGACTACTACGACGACATGGCCTGGCTGGCGCTGGCGCTCGAGCGGGCATCCCGGTTGGCCGGCATCGACCGCCATCGCGCACTGGACACACTGACCGACCAATTCGTCAAAGCCTGGGTGCCCGAGGACGGCGGCGGCATCCCGTGGCGCAAACAGGACCAGTTCTTCAACGCCCCGGGCAACGGACCCGCCGGAATCTTTCTGGCCCGCTACGGCGACCGGCTCAAACGTGCCCAGCAGATGGCCGACTGGATCGACAGGACACTGATCGACCCGGAGACACACCTGGTGTTCGACGGCATCAAAGCCGGCTCCCTGGTTCGCGCGCAGTACACCTACTGCCAGGGCGTGGTGCTGGGACTGGAAACCGAATTGGCCGCGCGCACAGGCGATCCGCGACACGCGCCGCGGGTGCACCGGCTGGTCAACGCCGTCAACGAGCACATGGCGCCGGCGGGGGTGATCAACGGCGCCGGCGGCGGCGACGGGGGACTGTTCAGCGGGATTACCGCCCGCTACCTGGCGCTGGTCGCCACCACGTTGCCGGGCGAATCGGTCGAGGACGTCGCGGCCCGCGACACCGCGCGCGAATTGGTGCTCGACTCCGCGCAATCGGCCTGGGACTACCGGCAGTCCGTGCAGGGGCTGCCGCTGTTCGGACCGTTCTGGGATCGCACCGCCGACCTGCCGTCGACGGTCGGCAAGCAGGCCGAGTTCGTCGAGGGCGCGGTGACCGGTTCTGAGGTCGCCGAGCGCGACCTGTCGGTGCAGTTGTCCGGCTGGATGCTGATGGAGGCCGCCCACGCAGTCAGCGCAGTAGGAAGGAATGCCTGATGACTAAAGTCCATCCCGACGCGGAGACCGCATTGGACGGCCTGCTGAAGGACGGGATCACCGTAGCCGCAGGCGGTTTCGGCCTGTGCGGTATTCCGGAGAACCTGATCCAGGCTCTGGTGGACAGCGGTGTCAAGGACCTCACGATCGTCGGAAACAATGCCGGCGTGGACGATTTCGGTATGGGCCTGCTGCTCAAGGCGCGGCAGGTGAAAAAGGTGATCGCGTCCTACGTCGGCGAGAACAAGGAGTTCGAGCGCCAGGTGCTGTCGGGTGAACTCGACCTCGCTCTCACCCCGCAAGGGACACTGGCGGAGAAACTGCGCGCCGGCGGGGCAGGCATTCCGGGCTTCTACACCCGCACCGCCTTCGGCACCAACCTTGCCGAGGGCAAAGATACCCGGGTCTTTGACGGCACCGAATATGTTCTGGAAGAAGGCATTCGCGCCGACGTGGCCATCGTCAAGGCGTGGAAGGGCGACACGGCAGGCAATCTCGTCTACCGCAAGACTGCGCGCAACTTCAATCCGATGATCGCCACCTGTGGAGCGGTGACGGTCGCCGAGGTGGAAGAACTCGTCGAAGTCGGTGACTTGGATCCGGATCAGATTCACACCCCCGGCATCTACGTCGACCGCATCATCGAAGGACCCAGTTATGAGAAGCGCGTCGAATTCCGCACGGTGACAAGCGGTTCCGCACTCAAGCAGGACAGCCCGATCCGCGAGCGGATGGCCCAGCGCGCCGCCCAGGAACTGCGCGACGGCTACTACGTCAACCTGGGCATCGGAATTCCCACGCTGGTAGCCAATTTCATTCCGTCGGGGATCAGCGTGACGCTGCAATCGGAGAACGGGCTACTGGGAATCGGCTCCTACCCGACCGAGGATGCGGTAGACCCCGACCTCATCAACGCGGGCAAGCAGACCATCACCACTCTTCCCGGATCGAGCTTCTTCAGTAGCGCCGATTCCTTCGCGATGATCCGCGGGGGTCACATCGACCTGTCCATCCTGGGTGGCTTAGAGGTGGCCGAGAACGGCGATCTGGCCAACTGGATGGTGCCGGGCAAGATGGTCAAAGGGCCGGGCGGCGCAATGGATCTGGTGTCCGGCGTGAAGCGCGTGATCGTGGTGATGGATCACACCGCTAAAGACGGCAGCCCGAAGATCCTCAAGCAATGCACGCTGCCGATCACCGGCAAGGCCGTCGTGGACATGATCATCACCGATCTGTGCGTCTTCGACGTCGAACCCCACCGGGGGCTGACCCTCACAGAACTGCATCCCGGAGTGACAGTCGAGGACGTGCGCGCCAAGACCGGCTGCGACTTCACCGTCGCGCTGGACTAACGGCTACTCGGGCACCGTGAGCTGCTCGGGGTCGCTGTTGGCTGCCCGGCGGCGGTTCAGATAGCTTCGCCCGACCGCGATCAATGCCGGCAACAGCGACACGAACAGGATGCACAGGATGATCGCTTCCAAGTTGCGGTGGACGAAGTCCACGTTGCCCAGGAAGTAGCCCGCCACCGTCGCGCCGCCACCCCAGGCGATGCCGCCGACGATGTCGAACGCCAGATACGTCGGGTAGTGCATGTAGGACACACCGGCGACCACCGGGGTGAAGGTGCGCACAAACGGCATGAACCGGGCCAGGATGATGGCCATCGGGCCGTACTTCTCGAAGAACGCGTGCGATTCCGTGACGTGATGCTGCTTGAAGAAGCGGGAATCTTCCCGCTTGAACAACGCGGGCCCGATCCGGCGACCGATGAAATACCCGGTTTGGTCACCCAGCACCGCGACCAGCGCGACCGCCGGGGCCAACACCCAGATGTTCATCGTCCCGTGCGCGGCCAGCAGACCGCCGGTGAACAGCAGAGATTCGCCGGGCAGCAGCGGGAACAGCAGGCCGGTCTCGATGAAGACGATGAGCAGGATCGCGGGCAAGACCGCCGACGCGAACAGGCCCTGCGGACCGATCCAGTACATCGGGTCCATCAGGTCGGGCAAGGCCAATACGGCGGTGTCCATGAGGACCCAAGATACCGGCGTCCGGGGGCGCCCCTGACCAGACGCGGCCCGGGTGGGCTGTCGACGCCTGCGCGGTGTTGCGATACTGGGCGGACACGTCTTCAGGTGCAGCCGCCCACCGGCCCCGCTTCACCGCAGCTCAGGAGGAGTTTCATGCCGATCGCAACACCCGAGGTCTATGCCGAGATGCTGGAGCGGGCCAAGCAGAACAGCTACGCCTTCCCTGCCATCAACTGCACATCCTCGGAGACCGTCAACGCCGCGATCAAGGGGTTCGCCGACGCCGGCAGTGACGGCATCATCCAGTTCTCCACCGGTGGCGCGGAGTTCGCTTCCGGCCTCGGCGTCAAAAACATGGTGACCGGCGCGGTGGCGCTGGCCGAGTTCGCCCACATCATCGCCGAGAAGTACTCGATCAACGTGGCGCTGCACACCGACCATTGCCCCAAGGACAAGTTGGACGGCTACGTGCGCCCGCTGTTGGCGATCTCTTCGGAGCGGGTGTCGGCCGGCAAGAACCCGCTGTTCCAATCCCACATGTGGGACGGCTCGGCGGTTCCGATCGACGAGAACCTCGACATCGCCCGCCAGCTGCTCAAGGACGCGGCCGCCGCCAAGATCATCCTCGAGATCGAGATCGGCGTCGTCGGCGGCGAGGAGGACGGCGTCGCCAACGAGATCAACGACAAGCTGTACACCACACCGGACGACTTCGAGAAAACCATCGACGCGCTGGGCCACGGCGAGCACGGCAAGTACTTACTGGCCGCGACGTTCGGCAACGTGCACGGGGTCTACAAGCCCGGCAACGTCAAGCTGCGTCCCGACATTCTCGACCAGGGCCAAAAGGTGGCGGCGGCCAAGCTCGGATTGTCCGACGACGCCAAGCCGTTCGACTTCGTCTTCCACGGCGGCTCCGGGTCGGCGAAGTCGGAGATCGAGGAGGCGCTGCGCTACGGCGTGGTGAAGATGAACGTCGACACCGACACCCAGTACGCGTTCACTCGCCCGGTCGCCGGCCACATGTTCAGCAATTACGACGGCGTGCTCAAGGTCGACGACGAGGTCGGCAACAAGAAGGTCTACGACCCGCGTAGCTACCTGAAGAAGGCCGAAGCTTCGATGACCGAGCGGGTCATCGAAGCCTGCAACGACTTGCACTGCGCCGGAAAGTCGCTGTCCGGCTAACCGCTAGCCGGTGGACTGGCAGATCTTCCACTGGTCGTCGCGGTATTGCAGGTCGAAACTGCGGGTGGAGCGGACCTGCGGGGCGTAGGCCATGAACGCGGTGACGTTGGCCTCGGCATGACCGTCGTTGACGACAATCTGGTCGATGCTGGCCACCACCGGATACTGCTTGGCCGCCGCGACGCGCTGATAGGTGTCATCCCAGGCGTGCTCGTCGTAGTTCACATAGCCGTCGCGTGCGGTGCCGCAGGTCAAGCCGCGCAACGCGGCCAGGTCACCGTTTTGCACAGCGACGTCGAAACTTTGGATGGTGCTGCGAACCTCGTCCTCCTGGGACGCGGCCTTCTTTTTGTTTCCGTGCGTCAGCAACACCGTTCCCAGCACCGCGATCGCCGCCAGCGCCAGGATGATCAGGATCAACGCCAGCACCCAGCCCCAGCTGCGTTGGCTCGTCGGACGCAGCTTGCCCCCCAAACGCGGCGGAATCAGTTGTGGCACAGCAGCTCTCGGCGTTGACCGGGTCTGGCCGACAGGCTGTGCCTCACCCGACTGGAAGACCTCGGTGGCCGGCTCCGGGCCGGCGTCGATGACTGCGGTCTCATTGGCGTCGAAACCCGGTGCGGTGAAACGCCGTTCACCGCGCTGAAGCTGCGGTTGGGCGTCCTCGTGCTCGGTGTCGTGGCCTTTGGCGATCACCTCGGTCGCGGGCTCGGCATCCGACGGTGCTCTGCGGTAGGCCTCGGTGGCCTCGTCGTCGGAGCCAGCGTGCCCACCGGCGGGATCGGCGCCCGGACCCGCCGAGTCTCTGCCGGCGTCTGGATCGAATCCAGCCTTGTTCGACCTGCTGTCGCGGTCGGGCCCTGGTGACGTGGGCATGAGCGCTGCTGTCCTCCCCGCAGTCGAATCGGTATGTGGGAGCTTAGCGACCCGACCGAGTTTGTGTGGCGACGCCGCGGCGAGATCGGTGCCACGGCAAGATAGAAGTCATGACCTCCATGGGTGACCTGTTAGGACCGGACCCGATTCTGCTGCCGGGCGACAGCGAGGCCGAGACCGAATTGCTGGCCGGGGAGAAACCGGCCATTGTCGCCGCCGCACACCCGACGGCGTCGGTGGTCTGGGCGGTGCTGGCCGAGGAGGCGCTGGCCGACGACCAGGCGGTCACCGCGTATGCCTATGCCCGTACCGGCTATCACCGCGGTCTGGACCAGTTGCGCCGCCACGGCTGGAAGGGTTTCGGTCCGGTGCCCTACGCGCACGAGCCCAACCGTGGCTTCCTGCGGTGCGTGGCCGCGCTGGCGCGGGCTGCCGACGTCATCGGCGAGACCGACGAGTACGTGCGCTGCCGTGATTTGCTCGACGACTGCGACCCGAACGTGCGCCCCGCGCTCGGCCTGGGCTAGTTACCAGCTGGCTTCGCAGCCGGCCGCGCCGCCCGTCGGCTCGATCTGGACGGTGGCATGCGCCAATCCGCGGGCGCCCAACACCGCGCGGGCCTCGTCGAGCACCCGGGCCGCGTCGCCGTGGCTGGTCAGGTGTGCGGTCGCCATGTCCTTGCCCGGTACCAGCGTCCAGACATGCAGATCGTGGACGTCGGTCACGCCGTCGACGGCGCACAGTGCCGAACGCAGCTCCTCGACGTCGATGTGGCTAGGCGATGCTTCGGACAAAATTTGCAACGCGCCGGCGGCCAGTGAGACCGCCCGCGGCAATACCCAGAGCGCAACGACGACGGCTACCACCACGTCGGCGTACGGCCAGTGCGTGGTGACGGTGACCAGCCCGCCGATCAGCACGCCCACGCTGCCGATCGCGTCGGCGATGACCTCCATGTAGGCGCCCTTGACGGCCAGGCTTTGGGCGGCGTGCGAGCGCAGCATCAGCGCCACGACGGCGTTGGTGGCCAGCCCCAGCAGCGCGACCACGATCATCGGTACGCCCGGCACCGCCGGGGCGTCGCCGAGCCGGCGAACCGCTTCGTAGAGGATGAACGCCGCCACCCCGATCAGCAGCGCCGCGTTGGCGACGGCGGTGAATACTTCGGCGCGGTGCCAGCCGTAGGTGCGTCGCGGCGAGGAGCTGCCGCGGCGGGCCAGCAGCACAGCGGTCAACCCCATGAACGCAGCCACCACGTCGGTCAACATGTGCCCGGCGTCGGCCAGCAGCGCAATCGAGCCGATAGCCAGTGCGGTGGTGATCTCGACGGCGAAGAAGCCGCTCAGCAGAGCCGTCGCGGCAAGCAATCGGGATACCCGGGCGTCGAGTTGTTGGTGAGCGGCGCCCATGCCAAGAAATATATGCGTGTTAACGCATATATAGCAAGGTCACATCCACGCGCTCCAGAACCGGGTCAGCTGTCCGCCGGCGCCTGCCAACATCGCGGGCACTCCGGATAGCTCGAAGAACCAGTAGACGATGCCGAAGAACCACTGGTTCAGCACCGGCGCGATGAGCAGCACCAACAGCGCCAGTAAGCCCCACGCTTTGACGGGTTCCAGGGCGCGCTGCGTTTCGGGACTCAAATGTGGTTCCAGCGCGCCGTAACCGTCGAGGCCCGGAATCGGCAAGAGGTTCAGCAGGACCGCGGTGACCTGCAGGAAGCCGAGGAAAGCCACGCCGGCCCACAACACCGGGTGGTCCGGGTCGTAGCAGATGCGGGTCAAACCCAGCAGCAGCACCGCCAGCAGCAGGTTGGCGGCTGGCCCGGCCAGGCTGACGATGGTGCGCCGCGCGGCCGTCATGAACGAGGTGCGCACGTAGACCGCGGCGCCGGGTAGTCCGATCCCGCCCAGCGCGATGAACAGCATCGGTAGGCCCAGCGACAGTCCCGGGTGGGCGTACCGACGCGGATCCAGCGTCAGATACCCGCGCACCGCGACGTCGTGGTCACCGAACCGCCAGGCGGTGACGGCATGCCCGAACTCGTGCAGGCACAGCGACACCACCCAGCCGGCGATCACCATGACGAACACCCCGGCGTAGGCCAGCGGTGCGATGTTGGCTCCCGCCAGCCACGCCAACACACCGCCCAGCACCGTCAGACCGACGATCGCCAGAAAGATCGGGCTGGGCCGCACCGATTGGTGCACACCACGAATGCTCACGTCACGACGCTACCGGACCACCAGCCAGCCTTCGGTATTCCGGTAGAACGTCGAGCGCCGCACCGGACGGGCGGCCGGTATCCCGTCGCGGATCACCGTGGCGCCGGTGGTGCCCAGCTGCGCGGCTCGTCCGGTCACCCAGCGGCGCCGGCCAGCCAGCCGCGCGCGCAGGCCAGGCACCGTCGCGGTCGGCTCGATTCGCGCCCCGCCGAAATGGCCGTCGAAGAGCACGGTGTCGTCGACGACGGCTTCGCCGTGCAGCAGCTGCGCGTCACCGGCCGGTTGCCACTCGGCGGCCCCGACGATCACCGACCCGGTCTCGTCGCGGATCAACGGCACCCGCTTGGCGGTGCCGCGCCGGGCCCGACGGGCAGCGCGCCACCGGGCCGGCAGCCGATAGGCCCGGGTGGCCGGGGTGCGGCGACGCGGCACGTAGGCCACCTCGACGCTCAACAACTCGGCGCGCAGCAGCCGGGTCAACACGGTCGCCAGGTCGGCATCGGCACCGACCACGACCAGCCGCTGACAGGGTTTCGCCGCAGCGTCCACGTCGGCCGGGCTCGTGACCCGGTGGGTGGTCAGGCTGCGCAGGGGAGTGGGGGCACGACGATCGCCGAACAACAACACCGCCACGCTGGCGGCGTTCCCGCCGGTATTCATGGATTCCGCGCAACCTCCTGGCGCAGCCCTGAGGCTTCGCGATCGAGTTCAGCGATCATCCATTGTGGTCTAGTTCCAACCGATCAACGTCATCTGGTTGAGATCGAGGTCGCTTTGTGCGGCGATGCGGTTGGACTTGTTGTCGCCGCCGACGTCGACGACGTACAGGCCGCCCGGCGAGTTGGTGTTGATAAACGCGATTTTGGTGCCGTCGGGATTGGCTACCGGCTGGCTCACGTTTTGGATACCTAAGTCGAAAACCTTTGTGGCGTCCTGGTTGTTTTGGTTGACCGTAGGGCAGCCACTGCCGCTGGTGGCGACGGGGTACTTGACGATAGCGAACCCAGAGGAGGAACTGGTGCTGCTTCCGGGAAGACCGATCGTCGTGGCGACCGTCATCCGGCTGTCGGACCCGAGCCACTGTCCAGGAAGATCCGGGCAGTCGAAATTCAGGGTGCCGTCTGGGTTCCGGAGGGGAGTGCCCGCATTTTTGGGCGTCGGCGTGACCTCTTGCGGATCCGATGTTGATCCTGCCGGCAGCTTGTAGAGGTGGACGTTCTCTATACCATTACCTTGAGTTGCCCGGTAGTAGAAGTTTCCCGCTCCGTCGAAGACCGGTGAGCTGTAGGTCGGTGGCAGACTTTGCTGAAAATCGCTCGCCGGTGGCGCGGCGGGACTGACTGCGGTGAATTTGCCGCTGGTATCAATCCATCCGGCACGAGGCGGTGAGCTCATTGACGAGCCCGCGGTGCTGTCATCTGTCTGAACGGTGGCCAATTTGGTCAGATCCGGAGATACCTGTTCCAAAGCATTGGTCACTCCCGATCCTGCTCCCCCAGCCTTGAACGTCGAGACAACAGCGTATTTGCCGCTGTCGGGATCAATGTAGCCAAAGTTGAGGCCCGAGCTGTCATTCGACATCACCAGAAGTCCCGACGTCGGTGCTCCTCCTCCATGGCGCGCACCCTTGTGGTGTGTACCGGCAGGCCCCGCCTGGGCGCCTTGACCGGTCTCTTCGCCGAAGAAGTGGCTGTACACCGGGTAGACCACTTTCGAGCTCGCCGGTATCGCTACGACGACGACGGCCACTATCGCGGTGACCACCAAGGCTTTGTACGCAACGGATCGCTGCGACCGCAGCGTGAAGAACGCGATGATCGCCGCGATCGCGGCGACAATCAGGATGGCCGGCCAAAACGTTCCGAACTGGATGCGGCCGGCCACGTACGCCGCAATGACCACCACCAGCGCAACGCCCGCGAGGATGGCCGCGGTCTTGACGGCGCCGGACGTGACCCGAGACGCGGCAGGCGGCTGCTCCTGGGTGGGTGGCGGCGCGGACTTGCCGGCCGGCTGTTCCGGTGGGGGAGGCTGCTGCCGCGCCGCGGGCCGCGTGGCCTGCTTTCGCTGACGGTGCGGCGTCCAGTCTTGACCGTCCCAGTAACGCTGGGCGTTCGAGTCATTGGGGTCGTCGTACCAGCCGGGCTGGCGGGATGTTGTCGTCATTGCTCTCTCCCCTGTGAAGGTGTGCTACGGGGCTGGCAAAGTCTCGAGCAGACGTCTTGGAACTTTCTTGACGCGGATCGTAACGCCGACAGGGCACGGCTAGTGGCGGTTTGTCAGATGCGGACAGATGCGGGCTGCCGGGCGGTTCAGCGGCCTCACCGCAAACGGCTGAGATAGTGTTGGTCACCGGCTGGACCACAATTCACAGGAGAACCATGCCGGCAATCGTCCTGATCGGCGCCCAATGGGGCGACGAGGGCAAAGGCAAGGCCACCGATCTACTCGGCGGGCGCGTGCAGTGGGTCGTGCGCTACCAGGGCGGCAACAACGCCGGGCACACCGTCGTCTTGCCCACCGGCGAGAACTTCGCCCTGCACTTGATCCCGTCGGGTGTGCTCACACCCGGCGTCACCAACGTCATCGGCAACGGCGTAGTCATCGATCCCGGCGTGCTGCTCGACGAGCTCCAAGGCCTCGAGGACCGCGGCGTCGACACCTCCCGGCTGCTGATCTCGGCCGACGCCCATCTGTTGATGCCTTACCACGTGGCCATCGACAAGGTGACCGAGCGCTACATGGGCAGCAAGAAGATCGGCACCACCGGCCGCGGTATCGGGCCCTGCTATCAGGACAAGATCGCCCGGATGGGCATCCGGGTCGCCGATGTGCGTGACCCCGAACAATTGGCTCACAAGATCGAGGCCGCCCTGGAGCTCAAGAACCAGATCTTGGTCAAGATCTACAACCGAAAGGCATTGGAGCCCGAGCAGGTCGTGCACACCCTGCTGGAGCAGGCCGAAAGTTTCAAACACCGCATCGCCGATACCCGCCTGCTGCTCAACAATGCGCTGGAGGCCGGCGAAACCGTGCTACTGGAAGGCTCGCAGGGGACCCTGCTCGACGTCGACCACGGCACCTATCCCTATGTGACGTCGTCGAATCCGACCGCGGGCGGCGCGGCCGTCGGCTCGGGCATCGGCCCGACCCGGATCACCACCGTGCTGGGAATCCTCAAGGCCTACACCACCCGGGTCGGCTCGGGGCCGTTCCCCACCGAATTGTTCGACGAGAACGGCGAATACCTCTCCAAGACGGGCGGCGAGTTCGGGGTGACCACCGGACGGCGTCGGCGCTGTGGCTGGTTCGACGCCGTCGTCGCCCGCTACGCCACCCGGGTCAACGGGATCACCGACTTCTTCCTGACCAAACTCGATGTGCTGTCCAGCCTGGAAACTGTTCCGGTCTGCGTCGGCTACACCGTCGACGGCAAACGCACCCACGAGATGCCGATGACTCAAAGCGATTTGGCCCGCGCCGAACCGGTTTACGAAGAGTTGCCGGGCTGGTGGGAGGACATCTCACACGCCCGGGAGTTCGACGACCTGCCTGCCAAGGCGCGTGACTACGTGCTGCGATTGGAAGATCTTGCCGGAGCGCATGTTTCGTGCATCGGAGTCGGTCCGGGCCGAGACCAGACCATTGTGCGCCGCGATGTTTTGCAGGAGCGGCGCCGATGACCGTAGATCAACCGGAGTCGGCCGACCCCGATTACGGAAAGCACGGCGGATTTCCCCGTTACGAGGCCGCCGACCCCGGGCCGGGTTTCGCACGATTCGTCACCGCGATGCGGCGGCTGCAAGATCTGGCGGTGTCCACCGACCCCGACGATGACACCTGGGACAGCGCTGCCGAGCGGGCCGAAGAACTTGTCAAGCTGCTCGATCCGTTCCAAGCGCCGGAGGGCGTGGCGCCAGCGGGCCGGGTGCCGTCGATGCCGGGCATGGGCAGTCTGTTGATGCCGCCGTGGACGATGTCGAAGTTCGACCCCGACGGGGTCGAAATGCGCGGGCAGTTCAGCCGCTACTACGTCGGCGGCAACTCGGCCGTGCACGGCGGTGTGCTGCCCCTGATCTTCGATCATGTCTGCGGCATGGTGGTGCACGCGGCTTCCCGGCCGATCAGCCGCACCGCATTCCTGAAAGTCGACTACCGCAAGGTCACTCCGATCGACACCCCGCTGATCGTGCGGGCGCGCATCGATTCCACCGAGGGCCGCAAGGCGTTCATCTCCGGGGAGCTCGTCGACTCCGAGGACACGCTGCTGGCTGAGGTGCACGCGTTGATGGTGCGGTTGCTGCCCGGCCAGCCGTAGGTTGGTTTCGTGCGCGACGTGCTCGCCGACCTGATGTCGATCTGGCACGCCGGGGGCACCGCCGGCGTGGCGACCGTCGTGCGGACTTTCCACTCCGCACCGCGCTCGCCGGGCGCGGCGATGGTGGTGGCTCCGGACGGATCGGTGAGCGGATCGATATCGGGCGGTTGTATCGAGGGCGCCGTCTATGAGCTCGCCGCCGAAACGGCGCGTAGCGGGACGCCGCGGTTGGAGCGCTACGGCATCAGTGACGACGATGCGTTCGCCGTCGGGCTGACCTGCGGTGGTGTCATCGACGTCTTCATCGAGGCGATCTCCGAGGAGGCGTTTCCGGAACTCGGCGCGGTAGCCGACGATCTCGACGCGCACCGGCCGGTGGCGATTGCCACCGTCATCGCCCATCCCGATCCCGCGCGGCTGGGCCGCCGGCTGGTCGTCCGCCCCGACGCGGTGTCCGGCTCGCTCGGTACCGCGCGTGCCGACGCCGCGGTCACCGATGACGCGCGCGGATTGCTGGCGACCGGGCGTAGCGAGGTCCTGCGCTACGGGCCCGACGGCCAACGGCTGGGCGAAGGCATGGATGTGTTCGTGGCCAGCCACGCGCCGCGGCCGCGGATGCTGGTGTTCGGCGCCATCGACTTCGCCGCGGCACTGGCACGGCAGGGCTCGCTGCTGGGCTACCGGGTCACCGTCTGTGACGCCCGCCCGGTGTTCGCGACGCGGGCGCGTTTTCCCACCGCCGACGAGGTCGTCGTCGACTGGCCCAACCGCTATTTAGCGGCGCAGGCCCAGGCCGGTGCCATCGATCGGCACACGGTGATCTGCGTGCTTACCCACGACCCGAAGTTCGACGTGCCGGTGCTCGAGGTGGCACTGCGCTTGGATGTCGGCTACGTCGGGGCGATGGGATCGCGCCGCACCCACGACGACCGGATGGTCCGGCTGCGCGAAGCGGGGCTGACCGACGCCGAGCTGAGCCGGTTGGCCAGCCCGATCGGGTTGGATCTCGGGGCCCGGACCCCCGAGGAGACGGCGGTGTCGATTGCCGCCGACATCATCGCCCGGCGCTGGGGTGGCGGCGGCGGTCGGCTGGTCGATATCGGCGGCCGCATCCACCACGACAGCGGTCCTACCGGCAACCCGGCGACCAGTTCAGCGCTTACATTCCCGCTCTATCCTTGAGCAGCATGCAGGCCGAACCGGTCGAGGACGAGGCGCTTCGCCCCGATGACGTCCAGCGCACCAAAGTGATGTTGCTCGGTGCGGGCGAGTTCAGCCGGGAGCTGGCGGTGGTTTTTCAGCGCCTCGGCGCCGAGGTGATCGCGGTGGAGCGGCATGCCGACGCGCCAGCGCACCGGGTTGCCGACGAGTCGGTGGTCGTCGACCTGACCGACACCGACGAGCTGGCCGCGGTAATCGGGCGGTTGCAACCGAGTTTCGTGGTGACCGTGACCGATGTGGTCGCTGCTGACGCGTTGACGGCTGCCGCCGAAACCGGTTTCGCGCAGGTGTTTCCGACCGCCCGCAGCGCCCGGCTCACCGCCGACCGGGAGGGCCTGCGGCGGCTGGCCGCCGACGAGCTCGGGCTGCCCACTGCGCCGTTCTGGTTCGCCGGATCGCTCGAGGAGCTCCGCGCGGTGGCCGACTACGCCGGGTACCCATTGCAGGTCCAGCCGGTCGCGCGAATCGACGGCCACGCAGCGACGGTGGTCTCCGCACCGGATGAGCTCGAAGCGGCCTGGCAGCGCGCGGTGGCGGCCGGGGGCCCGCGCACACCCGATCGGGTGTTGGCCGAGACCGTCGTCGAATTCGACTTCCGGGTCACCGTGCTCACGGTGCGCAGCGAGGGACCGACCGGTCCGGTGGTGGAGTTCTGCACGCCGATCGGGCACGGCGAAACCACCGGCGACGTGGTGGAGTCATGGCAGCCGCAGAATCTGACGCCGGCCGCGCTGGATGCCGCCAAGTCGATCGCCGCGCGCATCGTCAAGGCACTGGGCGGGCGAGGCGTTTTCGGGGTCGAGTTGATGGTCCGCGGCGACGAGGTGTACTTCTGCGACGTCAGCGCCTCGCCGTACGAGAGCGGGCTGGTGACGCTGCGCACGCAACGGCTGTCGGAGTTCGAGTTGCAGGCCAGGTCGATCCTCGGCCTGCGCACCGACACCATCATGATTTCGCCGGGCGCCGCCGACGTCGTGTACTCCGAGGCGGTCGAGCAGGCCGGAACCATCGGCAGCGGCCTGCGTGAAGCGCTGGCCGTCCCGGAAAGCGATGTGCGGGTCTTCGGGAATGACGCCGACGGCCGGCGCCGGCTCGGGGTGGCGATTGTCACCGCCGACGACGTGGACACCGCGCGGGACCGCGCCCGGCAGGCGTCGGCCGCCCTGCGCAAGCATTGGGGGTCGTGAGAGACTCCTCCGAGTGAGTTACGCAGGAGATATCACGCCGCAGCAGGCCTGGCAGCTGCTCAGTGAGAATCCCGAAGCGGTGTTGGTCGATGTGCGCACCGACGCCGAATGGCGCTTTGTCGGCATGGCCGACCTGTCCAGTCTCGGCCGTGACGTCGTGTACATCGAGTGGAACCGCGTGGACGGCACCCGCAACGAGGATTTTGTTGCCGAACTGCTGGATCGGGTCCCGGCGCGGGACGACCGGCCGGTGGTGTTTTTGTGTCGCTCGGGTAACCGCTCCATCGGCGCGGCGGAGGCCGCCACCGAGGCTGGCATCGCGCCGTCTTACAACGTGTTGGACGGGTTCGAAGGACATCTCGACGAGGCCGGCCACCGCGGCATGACCGGCTGGCGGGCAATCGGACTGCCGTGGAAGCAGTCATGACTAGCGCCGACGACGACCGTTCGATCCGCACGCCACCCCCGCTGCCCGAGGGTGTCGGGCCGGCCACCATCGGGGTGCGTGGCGGGATGTTGCGCTCGCAGTTCCACGAGACCGCCGAGGCGATGTATCTGACTTCCGGCTATGTCTATGAATCCGCGGCCGCATGCGAGCAGGCGTTCACCGGGGAGGTGGACCGGTATGTGTACTCCCGCTACGGCAACCCGACCATCACCATGTTCGAGGAACGGCTGCGGCTGATCGAAGGCGCGCCGGCAGCGTTCGCCACCGCCACCGGCATGGCGGCGGTGTTCACCTCGCTGGGCGCACTGCTGGGTGCCGGTGACCGACTGGTCGCATCCCGCAGTTTGTTCGGTTCGTGTTTCGTGGTGTGCAACGAGATCCTGCCGCGCTGGGGTGTGGAGACCGTGTTCGTCGACGGCGACGACCTCTCGCAATGGGAGCAGGCACTGTCGGTGCCCACCCAGGCGGTGTTCTTCGAAACACCGTCGAACCCCATGCAGTCACTGGTCGACATCGCCGCAGTCACCGAAATGTCGCATGCCGCCGGGGCGAAGGTGGTGTTGGACAACGTCTTCGCCACGCCGCTGCTGCAGCAGGGCTTTCCGCTGGGCGTCGACGTCGTGGTGTACTCGGGGACCAAACACCTCGACGGGCAGGGCCGGGTGCTGGGCGGGGCGATCCTCGGTGACCAGGAATACATCGACGGTCCGGTGCAGAAGCTGATGCGGCACACCGGCCCGGCGATCAGCGCATTCAACGCCTGGGTATTGCTGAAAGGTCTTGAGACGCTGGCAATTCGGGTCGATTACGCCAACTCGTCGGCGCAGCGGGTGGCCGAGTTCCTGGAAGGCCACCCGAGCGTGCGCTGGGTGCGTTACCCCTATCTGGCATCGCACCCCCAATACGACTTGGCCAAGCGGCAGATGTCCGGCGGCGGCACCGTGGTCACGTTCGAGCTCGACGCCCCGGCCAGCGTGGTCAAGCAGCGGGCCTTCGACCTGTTGGACAAGTTGCAGCTGATCGACATCTCCAACAACCTCGGCGACGCGAAATCCCTTGTCACGCATCCGGCGACCACCACCCACCGGGCGATGGGCCCCGAAGGCCGGGCCGCGATCGGCCTCGGCGAAGGGGTCATCCGGATCTCGGTGGGGCTGGAAGACACCAACGACCTGATCGCCGACCTCGACCGCGCGCTGAGCTGACGTCGACGAGATAACAGTTCTCGCATAACTATCGCGGCGCGCGGGCCAAATGCCGGGGACACCGCCTTGGTCAACATATCGTCATTTTGTGTATCGCCGAACCGTCTTGAAGCTGCCGCTGCTGCTGGCAGCCGGCGCGGCGATGGCTCAGGCACCGCACGCAGCTGCGGACCCACCCCGCGCCTCTGGCGAGTCGAGTCGGTGGTCAGTTGACCGCGCCAACCGGTGGTATCAAGCACAGGGTTGGCCCGTCGGCGCGAACTACAGCACATCGACCGCGATCAACCAGCTCGAGATGTTTCAGCCCGGCACCTACGATCCGCGGCGGATCAACACCGAACTGGGCTGGGCGCGGTTTCATGGACTCAACAGTGTGCGGGTCTTCCTGCACGACCAGCTCTGGGCCCAGGATTCTCGCGGCTTCCAAATGCGCCTGGCGCAGTTCGTCAACATTGCTGCCCGTCATCGCATCAAACCGCTCTTCGTCTTCTTTGACTCGTGTTGGGACCCGTTCCCCAGGCTGGGCCGGCAGCATGCACCGAAACCCGGAGTGCACAACTCCGGTTGGGTGCAAAGCCCGGGTGCGGAACGTCTCGATGACCGCGGCTATCAGCGCGTTCTGCAGTCCTATGTCACCGGGGTGATCAGCCAGTTCCGCAACGACGATCGTGTTCTGGGCTGGGATCTGTGG
The DNA here is from genome assembly GCF_001672775.1 of Mycobacterium kyorinense. GTDB lineage: Bacteria > Actinomycetota > Actinomycetes > Mycobacteriales > Mycobacteriaceae > Mycobacterium > Mycobacterium kyorinense_A. The sequence goes on from NZ_LZKJ01000145.1 coordinate 50,968, forward strand.
AATGAGCCCGACAATCCCGCGAATCAGTATCGCAGCGTCGAGCGGAGCGACAAGCTGGAACTCGTCGCAGATTTGCTTCCCCAGGTTTTCGGTTGGGCGCGCGCCGTGGAGCCCAGCCAGCCACTGACCAGCGGCGTGTGGGACGGCGAATGGGGAGATCCCGCTCGCCGTAGCACCATCAGCAGTATTCAGCTCGACAACTCCGACGTGATCACCTTCCACTCGTATGCCAAGCCGGCGACCTTCGCCAGCCGGATCGGCGAGCTTGCGCCGCTGGGCCGCCCGATGCTGTGCACCGAATACATGGCCCGGACCCAGGGCAGCACGGTCGAGGGGATCCTGCCAATTGCCAAGCAGCACAATGTCGGAGCGTTCAACTGGGGTCTGGTCGCCGGAAAGACCCAGACCTACTTCCCGTGGGACTCGTGGAACCACCCCTACACGTCAATCCCGAAAGTGTGGTTCCACGACCTGCTGCGGCCCGACGGGCAGCCCTTCCAGGGCAGCGAAATTCAAACGATCCGGACGCTGAGCACCGGCCAGGTGTCTTAACTCGCCGCCTCTTGTTCGGCGTGCTCGGCCTGTTCGACCGCCGCCAACGCGCCCGCCTGCTGCTCACGCACCCTGCTCATCGCCAGCCGGGCGTAAATCATCTGGCTGGTGATGGCCATCTGCCCGCGCCCGCGACCCAGGAACGACACGGCCCATGCGACCACGGCGGTGAACCGATTCTTATGTCCCACTAGGTAATACAAGTGCAGCACCAGCCAGGCCAGCCACGCCAGGAAGCCGCCGAATTCCAGCTTGCCGACCTGTGCGACGGCGCTGTACCGCGACACCGTCGCCATGCTGCCCTTGTCGAAGTACTTGAACGGCGCCCGCTGCGCCGGGTCGTCGCGGTCTTTCAGTGCGCGCTTGATGCACTTGGTCGCGTAGGTCGCGCCCTGAATTGCGCCCTGCGCCATCCCGGGCACGCCCGGCACCGACATCAGATCGCCGACCACGAACACGTACGGATGTCCTTTGACGGTCAGGTCGGATTCGACGACCACGCGTCCGGCGCGGTCCACCTCCGTCCCGTCGGACTGCTCGGCGAGCATCTTGCCCAGCGGGCTGGCCTGCACGCCGGCCGCCCATACCTTGCAGGCGCATTCGATGCGCCGCTCGGCGCCGTCCTTGTCCTTGACCGCGATCCCCTGATAGTCGACGGCGGTGACCATCGCGCCGAGTTGGATCTCGACGCCCATCTTCTCCAGCCGGCGTTGCGCTTTGAGGCCGAGCTTTTCACCCATCGGCGGCAGCACCGCGGGGGCGGCGTCGAGGAGGATCACCCGGCAATCGGTCGGCTCGATGGTGCGAAACGCCCCGGCCAGCGTGCGGTCGGCGAGCTCCGCGATCTGCCCGGCGAGCTCGACGCCCGTCGGCCCCGCGCCCACCACCACGAAGGTCAGGCGGCGTTGCCGTTCGGTGTGGTCGGTGGTGACCTCGGCGGCCTCGAAAGCGCCGAGGATCCGGCCGCGCAGTTCCAGCGCGTCGTCGATCGTCTTCATACCCGGCGCATACGTGGCGAATTGGTCGTTGCCGAAATACGACTGCTGCGCGCCGGCGGCGACGATGAGGCTGTCGAACGGCGTCACCGTCTGCATGTCGATCAGCTTCGACGTCACGGTGCGCGCCGTCAGGTCGATCGCTTCCACATCCCCGAGCAGTACCCGGGCGTTCTTCTGCTTGCGCAGGATCAGCCTGGTGGCCGGGGCGATCTCGCCTTCGGACAAGATCCCGGTCGCCACCTGATAGAGCAGCGGCTGGAACAGGTGATTGGTGGTCTTGGAGACCAGCGTGACGTCGACGTCGGCGCGCTTCAACGCCTTGACCGCAGTCAGGCCGCCGAAGCCCGATCCGATGATGACGACACGGTGACGCTGGGATGCAGGCGGGCTCACCTCATCGAGGCTAAACCGACACACCCGGTCAGGCCAGCGCTCAGTCCTTGTGCTCGACGACGCCGGTCGCGTGCTGCGCCCGGTCCTCGTAGGCCGCGCGAGCAGTGGTGTCGAAGTTGAGGAACACGGTGTCGGTGCCCATCTTCTTGCCCAGCCAGCGCCGGCCGCGAGACGGCAGCAACATGGTGATGATGCCGATGAACCGTGACGAGCCCGGCACGGACACTTGGGCTTTCGGCTTGTCGAGCACCTTGACGATTGCGGCAGCGACGTCCTCAGGCTGCACCGGCTTTGTCGCGGCGGTAGTAGCGGTACCGGAGATCAATTCGGTGTTCGTGAAGGTCGGCAACACGGCGCTGACGTTGACGCCCTGCGGGGCGAATTCGTCGGCCATCGCGCTGGTGAGTCCCACCACGGCGAACTTCGTGCCGGCGTAGACCACCTGGCCCGGGACCGCCACCATGCCGGCCATCGATGCGATGTTGACGATGTGGCCGCTGCGGCGCTTGACCATTTCCGGCAGCACCAGTTGGCAGCCGGTGAGCACGCCGTAGAAGTTGACCTCGATCGAAGAGCGGATGGCCTCGGCGGACTGCTGCAAAAACGGGCCCACCGGCATCACACCGGCGTTGTTGATCAGCACATCGATGTGCCCGCCGCCGTCGGCGCTGGCCTTGTCGAGAAAGGCCGCGAACGATTCCCGGTCGGTGACGTCGAGGGGATGGCCCGACACCGCACCGAGGCCGCTCAATCCCGCGACCGCCTTTTCCAGCACGTCGACGTCGCGGTCTCCGATGACCACCCGCGCACCGCGGGCCAGCAGCGCCTTCGCGGTGGCGTGCCCGATCCCCCGGGCAGCGCCGGTGATGACGACGGTCTTACCCCTGATGTTGTCCATGGCCAGGGACTTTACAGGTGTCAAGTTCGGTGTGGAACCGGGTCTCAGTCTGGTTCGCCGTACTCGTCGAACCAGTACGCGAGCTTGCCGCGGCGGCTGACCGCCCGCAGTCGCCGCTCGGTGGACGCACGTGTCTTGGCGGTGGTGACGATGAGCAGCTCATCACCGGCTTCGATGCGAGTGTCGGGCTGAGGCACGAACGTGCTGCCGTCTCGGATGATCAGAGTGATGGCGCTGGGTTCGGGCAGCCGCAACTCCAGAAGCGAAACGTTGTGCAGCCGGGACGCCTTGGACACAGTCATCGTCAACAGCTCAGCCTCCAGCACGTCCAGCGGCGCCGCTTCCACCTGGATTTCCCGAGTGGCGTCGCGCGAGATCAGCCTCATCCAGTGAGCGATCCAGCCCAAGCTGGGGCCCTGCACCAGGGTGAACACCACCACCAGGATGAAGACGATGTTGAGCAGTCGGTAGCTGTCCGCAACGCCTTCGACGATCGGAAACGTCGCCAGCACGATCGGGACCGCACCGCGCAGGCCGGCCCACGACAGGAACACCTGCTCGCGCAACGGCATCCGGAACCAAGCGAGTGAGGCCACGACCGACAGCGGTCGGCCGAGCAGCAGCAAAACGGCTCCGGTGACGATCGCCGGCACCAATTCACCGGCCAGTTGGCTCGGGCTCACCAGCAAGCCGAGCAGAACGAACAGGCCGATCTGCGCGAGCCAGCCCAGCCCTTGCGCGAAGGACCGGGTGGCCGAGCGATGCGGCAACCCGGAGTTTGCCAGCACAACTCCGGACAAGTAGGCGGCCATGAACCCGCTGGCGTGCAGGCTGCCCGCTGCGGCGAAGGCGACCATGCCCAGTCCGAACGTCGCGAGTGGGTAGAGGCCCGAGGCCGGCAACGCCGCGCGGCGCAGTGCGATCGCACCAACCAGCCCGCACGCCAATCCGATTGCGGCGCCGGCAATCAACTCGTACACCACCCCGGCGATAGCGGGCCCGGGCGCAAAGGTCAGCGGCGTGGCGCTGAGCATCAAGACGAGAATGGCCGCCGGTGCGTCGTTGAATCCGGACTCGGCCTCCAGCAGCCCCGCCACGCGCCTGGGCAGCGGCAGGACCCGCAGGATGGAAAAGACCGCGGCGGCATCGGTGGGCGAAACGATGGCGCCCAGCAGCAGCGCGAGTTGCCAGTTGATCCCGAGTAAAAAGTGCGCACCGGCAGCGGTGACCACCATGCTGACGAAAACGCCCAGCGTGGCCATGACGCCGGCGGGCGCCAGCAGTTTCCGGATATCGGCGAACCGAGTGGTCAAACCGCCTTCGATGAGGATGACGGCCAGCGCCGCAGTGCCCAGGTCACTGGCGAGCTGAACGTCGCTGAAGTCCAGCCCGAGCCCGTCGTTGCCGAGCGCGACGCCGACCGCGAGGAACAGCAACAGGCTGGGCAAACCCACCCGGGCGGCAAACCGAGTGGCGACGATGCTGGCCAGCAGCACAACGCCGCCGATCAGCAGCGCCACATACAGCTGCTGCAGGGTCATGTCATCCTCGTCGGGCCTGCGCACGTGCGACGGAACAACCCGCCTACTGCGTGCAGCAAAGGACACCGGAGTTGCGTTCAGGCCGGTGAATCAGTACCAACGCTAGTGAATGCTGTGGTACTGACGGAGTACCACCCCGGCAACGGCGGTGAGGAGACCAGAGGTGCGGATCGGGATCGCCGGCGCAGGCGCTGTCGGTCGGTCCGTCGCGCGGGAACTGCTCGACGACGGGCACAGAGTCTTGTTGATCGAGCGCGACCCCCGGCACTACGAACCGCGCGCCGTGCCCGACGCGGAGTGGTTACTGGCCGACGCGTGTGAGCTGACTTCGCTCGAAGAGTCCGGAATCGAGATGTGCGACGTGGTCATCACCGCCACCGGCGACGACAAGGTGAACCTTGCTGCGGCTTTGTTGGCCAAGACCGAGTTCGGCGTGGACAGGGTGGTGGCCAGAGTCAACGAGTCACGCAACGAATGGCTGTTCACCGATGCCTGGGGCGTCGACGTGGCGGTCTCCACCCCGACGGCGATGGTCGCCGGCGTCGAGGGCGCCATCGATGTCGGCCACCTGGTGCGGTTGATGGGGCTTCGGCGGGGCCAGGCCAACCTGGAAAAGCTGACGCTCCCTGCGGACAGCCCGCTCGTCGGACAACGGGTCCGTGACTTGGCGCTACCCGAGAACACCGCGCTGATCACCGTGCTGCGCGGCGACCAGGTCATCCTTCCGCAACCGGACGACGTGCTGGAGGCCGGCGACGAGATGTTGTTCGTCGCCGGCAGCGCCGTCGAGCATCAGATCCGGGCGGTCATTCACGGCCTCGACGCCGCAACGAGTTGAGCACGTGCTGCGTCTGTAGGCGGATGTAATCGTCGAGGCTGTAGTTGGGCCCGAAATGCCAGTGTTTCAAGGCCCATCCGTGGGCGAGCAGCATGATGTCGAAGACCACCAGATCCACGTCGGCGTCGCGAAACGTGCCGTCGGCGATACCGGTCTCGACCGCCGCCCGCAGCGGCGCGGCGGTGGCGATCTCCAGTTCTTTGATCTGGGCACGTCCGGCCGCGTCGAGGGTGCGGCTCTCCCGATAGGTCAGCACCACCGCGTCGAGGTTTTCGTCGACGATCTCGATGTAGCGCCGGATCCCGGCGGCCAGTTGTTCGGCGGGATCTGCGCCGGCTGCTTCCATGACCGGTGCCACCTGGTCGCGGAAGGCATCCTGGATCCGCACGATCGTCGCCAGCAGCAGATCCTCTTTGCCGCCGAAGTACTTGTAGATCAGCCCGACGCTGACGTTGGCCTCGGCCGCCAAATCCTGCATGGACATTTGGTGAAAGCCCTTCTGGCCCATCACCGTAACTGCAGCGTCGAGCAGTTGGCGGCGCCGTGAGCTGGCGCGTACGGCGCGCACGGCCTCCTCGACCGGCAGCTCGCCGTAGTCGAGCACCATCAGAAGCCCAGATCCTTGGCGATGATGGTCTTCATGATCTCGGTGGTGCCGCCGTAGATGGTCTGGATGCGCGCGTCGACGAACGCCCGCGACACCGGGTACTCGCGCATATAGCCGTAGCCACCGTGCAGCTGCAGGCAGCGGTCGGCCACCCGCACTTGCAGTTCGGTGGTCCACCATTTCAGCCGGGCGGCTCGTGCGGTGGTGAGCTCACCAGTCAGGTGTTCGGCGATGCAGTCGTCGAGATAGGTCCGGGCGACGTCGAGTTCGGTGGCCAGTTCGGCGAGTACGAATTGGGTGTTCTGAAAGTCGGCGATCGGTGCGCCGAACGCCTGTCGCTGCCGGACATACTCCAGGGTCTCGGCCAGCACTCCTTCGGCGGCGCCGACGGCACCGACGCCCAGCGAAAGTCGTTCTTGGGGAAGGTTGCTCATCAGCTGGTAGAAGCCCTTGCCCTCTTCCTCGAGCAAGTTGTCGACGGGCACCCGCATGTCGGTGAAGGTCAACTCGCTGGTGTCCTGGGCGTGCAGGCCGATCTTCTCCAGGTTGCGGCCGCGGCTGAAGCCCGGTGTGTCCGGCTCGACCACCAGCAGCGACAGGCCCTTGTGCTTTTCGGGTGCGGTGCGTACCGCGATGACGAACAAATCGCCGTTCTGCCCGTTAGAGATAAAGGTTTTCGCGCCGTTGACGACGTAGTGGTCGCCGTCTCGTACTGCTGTCGTGCGGATGCCGGCCAAATCGCTGCCGGTGCCGGGTTCGGTCATCGCGATGCCGAGCACGGTCTCGCCGGTCACCACTCCCGGCAGCCAGCGTTGCTTCTGTTCGGGGGTGGTCATGTCGGTGAGATAGGGCAGCACGACGTCGTTTTGCAGCGAGAACGCGATGGCCTCGGCGGCAGCGCCGGCCCGCTGCAGTTCTTCGATAACGATTGCGTGGTAGCGAAAGTCGTGGACACCCGGCCCGCCGAGGTCTTCGGACACCGGAAAGCCCAGCAGCCCGAGTTTCCCCGCTTCGGTGAACAGCGACCGATCCCAACACCCGGCCCGTTCCCAGCTCTCGTGGGCCGGCAGCACGGTCTGTTGCACGAAGTCACGCACCAACTCGCGGAACTGGTGGTGTTCGCTGGTGTAGCTCAGCGCGCTCATCGGAAGGCGTCCAGGCCGGTGAAGGCCTGCCCCAGTATCAGTTGGTGCATCTCCGGGGTCCCCTCATAGGTCAACACCGATTCCAGGTTGACCATGTGCCGGATCACCGGGTATTCGAGCGATATCCCGTTGCCGCCCAGAATGGTTCGGGCGGTGCGGCAGATCTCGATCGCTTCGCGGGTGTTGTTGAGCTTGCCGAAGCTGACCTGCTCCGGGCGCAGCCCGACGCTGTCTTTGAGTCGGCCCAACTGCAGCGACAGCAGCTGTCCTTTGTGCAGTTCGACTGCCATGTCGACGAGTTTGGCTTGGGTCAACTGGAATCCCGCGATGGGGCGGCCGAATTGGGTGCGCTGGGTGGCGTAGTCGAGCGCGGATTGCCAGGCTGACCGCGCGGCGCCCATCGAACCCCAGATGATGCCGTAGCGCGCTTCGGACAGACAGGCCAGTGGCCCGCGCAAGCCTTTGGCGTTCGGCAGCATCGCGTCGTCGGGGAGCCGAACGTCGTCGAGCACCAACTCGGAGGTGATTGAGGCGCGCAGCGACAACTTGTGGTGAATGGTGTTGGCCGTGAAGCCGGGTGTGTCGGTGGGCACGATGAATCCGCGGATTCCGTCTTCGGTGGACGCCCACACGATCGCGACATCGGCCACCGTGCCGTTGGTGATCCACATCTTGCGGCCGTTGAGCACCCAGTCCGAACCATCGCGTCGCGCACGGGTTTTCATCGCGGCCGGATCGGACCCGATGTCGGGCTCGGTCAGCCCGAAGCATCCCAGCAGCTCGCCGGCGGCCATGCCCGGTAGCCACTGCTGCTTTTGCTCTTCGGAGCCGTTGTTCCAGATCGCGAACATCGCCAGCGACCCCTGTACGGACACCAGTGAGCGGATTCCGGAGTCGGCGGCTTCGAGCTCGGTGCAGGCCAGCCCGTAGTGCACCGCCGACGCGCCACCGCAGCCGTAGCCCTTGAGATGCATGCCCAGCAGGCCGAGCTCGCCGAACTGCTTGGCCAGCTCGCGGGCCACCGGCAGGTCCCCCGCTTCGAACCAGTCGGCGACATACGGCGTGACATTTTCGGCGCAGAAATCACGGACCGTCTGCCGCACCGCGATCTCGTCGTCGGACAGCGACGCATCCAGGCCGAGCGGGTCGTACGGGTCGAAGCTCATCATCCCGCCATCGTAAGTCCGCCGCTGACGCTGATCACTTGACCAGTGATGAACGACGCGGCGTCGGAGGCGAAGAACAGGACTGGCGCGGCGACTTCCTCGGGGCGGGCCAGTCGGCGGAACGGGATCGCTTTGACCAGAGCCTCTCTGAGCTTGTCCGGTTGCGCCGCGAACAGTGGGGTGTCGGTCGGGCCGGGGCACACGCAGTTGACCGTGATCTGGTGGCGGGCCATTTCCCGGGCCAACGACTTGGTCAGCGCGATGACGCCGCCTTTGGCGCCGGCGTAGATGGTTTCGCCCGCGCTGCCTACCCGTCCGGCATCACTGGCCAGGTTGACGACCCGGCCGCCGCCGCCGGTGTCGATCATGCCCGGCAGGAATGCGCTGCACATGTGCACCGGCCCGAGATAGTTGATCGCCACCACCTTTTCGGCGAATTCGGTTGTGGCATTAAGGAACTGATCGGTTCGGTCCCAGCCGGCGGCGTTGACCAACACGTCGGGGACACCGACCTCGGCGTGGGTGCGGTCACGCAGAGTGTCCACTTGTGCGCGGTCGGCGACGTCGACCGGCAGGGCGGTGATCAACTCGGGGTGTTCCTTGGCGGTGGCCTCGGCAGCGGCTTGGTCGAGGTCGGCGGCGACCACCCGGTCGCCCTGGGCGGCGAACCCCAGCGCGATCGCCTTGCCGATACCCGATCCGGCGCCGGTCACCAGTGCGAGCTTGCTCATCTGCGGCTTCTCCTCAGGCCGTGACGTAGCGGCCGAACTCGGCGGGACGCTTTTCGGCGAACGCCTGCGCGCCTTCTCGGCCTTCGTCGGTGTGCACGAAGATCTCCAGCGCCGACATCGCCATGTTGCTCAACCCGGCCTGGTGGTCGGTGTCGGCGTTGAACGACTGCTTGAGGAAACGCAAGGCGGTCGGGCTCTTTTCGGCGATCTCGGCGGCGATCGCCTTGGCCTCGGTCATCAGTTGGTCGGCGGGCACCACGTAGTTCACCAGGCCCCAACGCTCGGCGGTGGCGGCGTCGTAGCGGCGGCACAGGAACCAGATTTCCCGCGCCCGCTTCTCGCCAACCACCCGCGCCAGATACGCCGATCCGAAGCCCGCGTCGAACGACCCGACTCGCGGTCCGGCCTGGCCGAACGTTGCGTGCTCCGCGGCGATCGACAGGTCGCACAGCACATGCAACACATGACCGCCGCCGACCGCGACGCCGTTGACCGCGGCGATCACCGGCTTGGGCACGTCGCGAATCAGCTTGTGCAGGTAGCCGATTTCGAACATGCCGCTCTCGGTGGGCCCGTAGTCACCGGTCTCCGCGCGCTGCTTGACGTCGCCGCCGGTGCAGAACGCCTTGTCCCCGGCACCGGTCAGGATGATCGCCGACACTCGGGTGTCGGCCCACGCGGCGCGGAACGCCCTGACGAGTTCTTCGACGGTCTTGCCAGTGAAGGCGTTGTAGCGGTGCGGTCGGTTGATCGTGATGATCGCCGCGGCGGCGTCGATCTCGTAGGTGATGTCTGCGTAGGGTGAATTGCCGTTCATTCTGGACGAATCTAGATTCATTCTGGGTGGCGGTCAAGCCCGGTACTGTCGCGGCATGCGAGTACCGCGGGCTCTGGGTTGGCTGATCCTCGACGTCCTCGGTGTGCTGGTGTTCTGTGCGCTCGGCCGACGCAGCCACGATGAAGGACTCGACGTTGGCGGTCTGGCGGCGACGGCCTGGCCGTTTTTGAGCGGCACCGTCCTGGGCTGGGCGCTGTCCCGGGCCTGGCAGCGACCGACTGCCCTTGTGCCCACCGGAGTAAGCGTGTGGGCCTGCACTGTCGTTGTCGGGATGCTGCTGCGCAAGCTCAGCTCGGCCGGGGTAGCGGCCAGTTTCGTGGTGGTGGCCTCGTTGGTCACCGCTGTGCTGTTGCTGGGCTGGCGGGCGGTTGGCACCGTGGTGCAGCGTCGCTCCGCGGCGTGACGACGCGTTATGTGCTACGCGGTGTAGCACATCGGTGCTACAGTATCGACATGAAGAGCACCATCAGCCAGCGCGAGTTGCGCAACGACAGCGGCACGATCATGCGCCGGGTCGAGCGCGGGGACAGCTTCACGGTGACGAGAAACGGCGTTCCGGTGGCGGACCTGGTACCGCATGAGCGCACTGGTGCAGGCGAGCGGCCACGTTTCGTCGCAATAGCGGAAATCACTGCCGGCGCCGCCGGACTTCCCGTCTGGGACGCGGAGCATTTCGCTCAGGAGTTGCATGCGCTTGATGACATCGTCGATGACAACGACATCGATCCGTGGCGCAACGCCAGGTAACCGAATGCATGAACGCGTATTGCTCGACACATCCGTCGTGATCGACTTTCCCGCTGATGCCGTCGCCGCGCACGCCGCAACCGCCGCGGTCAGCACCATCACGCTCGCCGAATTGTCTTACGGTCTGCACACCGACGATCCGCTCCTCAACGCCGCTCGCGAGCAGCGATACCACTGGATCGCCAACACATTCGCGCCGATTCCATTCGACGCGACCGCCGCCCGTGTCTATGGCGCACTGTGCGCGAATGTCCGGGCTATCGGCCGAAACCCCAAGCCGCGCCGATTTGACTTGCTCATCGCTGCGGTGGCAGTCGCTTTGGGAGTTCCGCTCATCACCCGTAACGAGGCGGACTTTCTGCGCGTACATCGCACATTGAAAATCATTGCTGTGCCGTGACCCGGGAATGCGGATGGGCGATCCACGGTAGACAGTTAGGTGATGTCGGAAACTCTCCAGTTCGTGCCGGTCGTCCAGGACGATCCGCTGACGCAGCCACTGCTGACCGAGTTGGCCGCTGAGTACGCCCAGCGTTACGGCGGCGCACCGCAGGCCGTGCTGACCTGGCTGCGCGACTATCCCGCAGCCGAATTCAGCCCGCCCGACGGTGGTTGGCTGATCGGCGTGCTGAACGATGTGCCGGTTACCGGCGGCGGCTTTCGTCGTTTCGACGCCGAAACGGCTGAGTTGAAGCGGATTTGGACCGACCGCGCACACCGTCGCTGCGGGTTGGCGGCAGCACTGCTGGCCGAACTCGAGGCGGCGATCACCGCTCGCGGTTACCGGCGGATCTACCTGATGACCGGCGATCGCCAACCCGAGGCTGAGGCGCTGTATCACGCCGCGGGTTACACCCGGCTGGCCGAGCCGCTGCCATCCACGGAACCGGTCTACCCGGTCGCGTTCGCCAAGGAGCTGTCGTGACCGAGCGGCTGCACCTGGGCGTGGCCCTCGACGGCTACGGCTGGCACCCGCAGGCCTGGCGCGCCACCCCGGACCCGGTGGCCGAATCGATGCTCACCGGCGGTTATTGGGCCGACGTGGCCGCCACCGCCGAACGCGGACTGCTCGACTTTCTCACCATCGACGACACGCTGATGCCCCAACCCGGGCGCCGTGAAGCAATCGATCCCCGCCGGCTGGCCGGACGCGGGGACGCGGTGTTGGTCGCCGCCCGCATCGCACCGGCGACCCGGCACATCGGGCTGATCCCGGTGGCCACCGTCACCCACACCGAGCCGTTCCACATCTCCAAGGCCATCGCCACGCTCGACTACGTGTCGCGCGGGCGGGCCGGCTGGCAGGCGCGAGTCAGTGCCACCACCCACGAGGCGGCGCTGTTCGGCCGCCGCGAGGTATCCGGCGACCTGTTCGACGAGGCCGTCGACTATGTGGAGGTGGTGCGCAGGCTCTGGGACAGCTGGGAGGACAACGCGGTGATCCGCGACGCGGCCACCGGTCGCTACATCGACCGCGACAAATTGCATTACATCGACTTCACCGGAAGATACTTCGCGGTCAAAGGCCCGTCCATCACGCCGCGACCGCCGCAGGGCCAACCGGTAGTGGCCGCACTGGCCCATGCCTCGCGCATTTACGAATTCGCAGCCGCCAGCGCTGATCTCGTGTTCGTCACCCCCACCGATGACACCCCGCTGCGGGCAATTCTCGACGAGTTAGACCAGCGGTTGAAGGTCTACGCCGATGTGGTGGTGGCCTTCGGGGGTGACACCGACTTCAGATCGGATGCTCATGTATTTGGCGGCAGCGCAGCAGAATTGGTGGACTTACTACTGGATTGGCAGCAGCAAGGCGTCCATGGGGCGCGACTGCGACCGGCCGTCAACGCCGTCGACCTGCCGGTGATCGTGGACACGGTAGTGCCGTTACTGCAGCAGCGCGGCGTGTTCCGCAGTCGTTACCGGGACGGTGAGACATTGCGCGAGCGGCTCGGGTTGCCGATAGCGCCCAACCGATACGCGGCGGTGCCCACGTGACCAACGTCTCGTTGTCCGTCCTCGACTTGGCGCCGATCAGCGCCGGCAGCGACGCCGCGACCGCGCTGCGCAACACCGTCGACTTGGCGCAGCACGCCGAACGGTGGGGATATCGGCGATACTGGATTGCCGAACACCACTTCGTTGCCGTCGCCAGCTCGTCGCCGGCGGTGCTGATCGGCCAAATCGCCGCCGCTACCAACACGATTCGGGTCGGCTCGGCAGCGGTACAGCTCAGCCACACCACCGCGGCCGCCGTCGTGGAAAGCTTCGGGATGCTCGAGGCCTTCCACCCGGGCCGCATCGATCTCGGCGTGGGCCGCTCCGGGCAACGCCGCAGGACTAACAAGCCGCGCACGCCACGGCCGAAGGTAGAACTGCCTCGCGAGTGGCGCGAGATCGACGGGGTAGTGGTGCCACCGCCGTTCGACCTGCGCACGGTGCTCAACAAAGAACGCGTCCAGGCCACCATGGCGCTTCTGCAGCAACCCGAAGCCGTCGCACCCGACTTCGCCGAACAACTCGGCGACATCTTGGCCATGCTCGACGGTAGCTACCAGACTGAGGGATTCGACGTGCACGCGGTGCCGGGTGAACGAATCGGCTTGACGCCGTGGATCTTCGGCAGCAGCAAGGGCAAAAGCGCGCAGCTGGCCGGCGCGCTCGGGCTACCCTTCGTCGCCAGCTATCACCTCACCCCGGCCACTGCGCTGGAAGCCGTCGACGCCTACCGTGCCGCGTTCACACCGTCGGCGACACTGACAAAGCCCTATGTGGTGATCTCGGCCGACATCGTCGTGGCCGACGACACCGCCACCGCTCGGCGGCTGGCTGCCAGTTACGGGCAGTGGGTGTACTCGATTCGGGCCGGTGACGGCGCGGTACCCTATCCCGACCCAAACGACTGCCCGCCGCTGACCGACGAGCAGCTGGCGGTGGTAAATGACCGGCTGGCAACGCAATTCGTCGGCAATCCTGACGAGGTGGCCGAGCGGTTAACGGCGCTGCAGCGGGTCAGCGGCGCCGACGAGCTCGTCGTCACCTCGGTCACCCACCGCCACGAGGACCGGCTGCGCTCGCACGAGCTGATCGCGCAGCGCTGGGGGCTGTGCGAATGAAGCAAGTTCACCTGGCCGCGCACTTCCCGGGTGTCAACAACACCACGGTGTGGGCCGACCCGGCCGCGGGCAGCCAGATCGAATTCGCCTCGTTCACACATCTGGCCCGCACCGCCGAACGCGGCCTGTTCGATTTCTTCTTTCTGGCCGAAGGACTGCGACTGCGCGAGCACCGCGGGCGCATCTACGACCTGGATGTGGTGGGCCGCCCAGACACCTTCACCGTACTGGCCGCGCTGGCCGGCGTCACCGATCGGATCGGCCTGACCGGCACCATCAACACCACCTTCAACGAACCCTTCGAAGTGGCGCGGCAATTCGCGACCTTGGACCATCTGTCGGATGGCCGGGCCGGCTGGAACATCGTCACCTCGTCAGATGCGTTCACCGGGGCAAACTTTCGCCGTGACGGATTCCTCGACCACGCGGACCGATATTAGCGTGCCGAGGAATTCCTTGCAGTTGCACGCCAATTCTGGGACAGCTGGGCGTCCGACGCCATAGTGGCCGACATCGACGCCGGCATCTACGTCGATCCCAGCCGCATCCGGACCGTCGAACATCATGGTCCGCAATTCGATGTACGTGGGATGGCGACACTGCCGGCCGGTCCGCAGGGCCATCCAGTGCTGCTGCAAGCCGGCGACTCCCCGGAAGGCCGAACCTTCGGGGCGCGGCACGCAGACGCCATGTTCACGCTGCATGGCTCGCTGGAGGACGGGCAACGTTACACCGCCGACGTCAAAGGCCGCGCAGCTGCGGCCGGCCGAGACCCCAACGCGCTCAAAGTGTTTCCCGCAGCCACCTTCGTGCTCGGCGACACTGCTGCCGACGCGGCCGAGAAGGCGCGGCACATCCGTTATCAGCAAGTCAGCGGCCCGACCGCGATCGCCATGCTCGAACAGGTGTGGGGCCGCGACCTGTCGGCCTACGACCCCGACGGCCCGCTGCCCGACGTCGAACCAGCCGGTGACACCGGCATCACGCAGGGCCGGGTGCGGCACGGCGACCCAGTCGCGGTGGCCAAGCTCTACCGGGACCGTGCCCAGGCAGAAAACCTGACCATCCGCGAACTGGTGATCGCCGTGACCAGCCGGCAGCAATTCGTCGGGACTGCCGCCCAGATCGCTGACGAGATGAACCGCTACGTGCAAGCCGATGCCTGCGACGGGTTCATCCTGGTGCCACACCTGACCCCGCATGGCCTCGACGAGTTCGTCGACCGGGTTGTCCCGCTATTGCAGGACCGCGGTGTCTACCGCACCCAATACACCGGCCGAACTCTGCGGGATCACCTCGACGTTCAGCCGGCCATGAATTCGTCGTAGGCCGACTGCAGCTCGGGTGAGAGCACCGTGGTGTTGCACTGGCGTTGCGTGTCGCCGATCGGTGCCAGGATGCCTCGCAGGTCGTGGTATTCCTGCGGGTGGCCGGTGAAGTAGCTGCGCAGATTGGCCGCCGCCTCCGGACGCGGCCGGCTGAACGCATCCGTCACCGCGGCGTTGGCATCCGGGTGGCCGTTGAGGTACTGGCGAGCCGATCCGGTCGCCGAGTTGACGGTGTTCTGCACCCCCGCAGGGCTGCAGTCCGGCGCTGCGGACGCCGTCGGCGCCGCAATCGTGGTTGCAGCCAGGCTCCCGAGAAGGCAGCAGGCAGCAGAGATGCCGGCGGCGTGCCGGCGCGCGGTCATACCACGGAGTTTCGTCATTGGTTGTTTCCTCGAATTGCACATTGGCTGTGATTTGTGATCGCCCGCCTCCTGCTCAAGCGGGGGGCTGCGATGGCCCGACGCCCAAAGTACGCGCGGCTCGAAGGGCGTCAACTGTGTGAAAGTCCGCGAAAAGCGCTGCCGCGGTGCGGCACCGGCGCGCGCGCGTGAAATAAGTCTCAATTGCGGCCGTTTTCGGTAAGCAATCGACCAGAGCGGTAGCGAAAGTGTGAGAGCTCTTAACGAATCGTGATGTGCACCGTGACCGAATTGTGACCGCGCTCAGCGGCCTTGGGCCAGCGCGCGGGCCTGTTCGGCGGCTCGACGGACCGGACCGCGCCACAAGTCGCCGTGACCCGGAGCCAGGATTTCGGTCTCCAGCAATCCCAGCGCCGCCAGGCTGCGAATGCAGTTGTCCTGGCTGTGGCTGAACACCGCCGGCAGCAGCTGTGGGCCGCTGCGGGCCAGCAACGGATGTCCGGTGATCAAGGCATCGCCGCTGGCCAGCACACCGTCGACCAGATACGAGCAGTGTCCGCCGGTGTGCCCGGGCGTGGGAATGGCCATCGGTTTGCCGGGCAGGCCCGCGGCCACCTCCGCGGTCAACGGCTGCGCGGTCGGGATGCCTTCGCGAGTCAGGCCGCCGCTGCGGACCACGTGCGCGGCCCACACCGCCCAGCGGGGCCGCCAAATCCGCAGCGCGACGTCCAACGGCGACGCCTGCTCCAGATACTCCCGCTTGGTGTGGCCCACCTCGTCGGGATGGCAATAGACCGGGGTGCCGTGGGTTTTGGCGAACCAGATCGCCGAGCCCAAGTGGTCGATGTGGGCGTGGGTGAGCAGGATCGCGCGGACATCGCCGGCCTGATATCCCAGTTCACGCAGCGAGGCCAGCACGTCGTCGCGGTCACCGGGATAGCCCGCGTCGATCAGCATGACCCCGGTGTCGTCGGTGACCAGCAGCCAGTTGACCGCCTCGCCCTGGGCGAGATGCACGGTTCCGGTGATCGGAACAAGCCTCGGGAGCGCCGGTGCCATGTTGGCGAGTCTAAGGGTGGAGTAGAAACGACAGCGTGGCTGAACTGAAACTCGGATACAAGGCATCGGCGGAACAATTCGCGCCGCGGGAGCTCGTCGATCTGGCGGTTGCCGCCGAGGCTCACGGGATGGATAGCGCCACGGTCAGCGACCATTTTCAGCCCTGGCGGCACGAGGGCGGGCACGCCCCGTTCTCGCTGTCCTGGATGACCGCGGTCGGTGAGCGCACCAAGCGCATCACGCTCGGCACCTCGGTGCTCACGCCGACATTCCGCTACAACCCCGCCGTCGTCGCCCAGGCGTTCGCCACGATGAGCTGCTTGTACCCGGACCGCATCTTCCTGGGGGTGGGCACCGGGGAAGCGTTGAACGAGATCGCCACCGGCTACGAGGGCGACTGGCCGGAGTTCAAGGAGCGCTTCGCGCGGTTACGCGAATCGGTGCGGCTGATGCGCGAGTTGTGGCGCGGCGACCGGGTCGATTTCGACGGCGACTACTACCGGCTCAAAGGGGCGTCGATCTACGACGTGCCCGAGGGCGGGGTGCCGATCTACGTCGCCGCCGGCGGCCCGGCGGTGGCCAAGTACGCCGGGCGGGCCGGCGACGGCTTCATCTGCACCTCCGGCAAGGGTGAGGAGCTGTATCGGGAGAAGCTCATCCCGGCCGTGCACGAGGGTGCCGCCGCCGCTGACCGCAATGTCGAGGGCATCGACAAGATGATCGAAATCAAGATCTCCTACGACACCGACCCGGAGCTGGCGCTGGAGAACACCCGATTCTGGGCGCCGCTGTCGCTGACCGCCGAGCAGAAGCACAGCATCGACGACCCGATCGAGATGGAGAAGGCCGCCGACGAACTGCCGATCGAACAGGTCGCCAAACGCTGGATCGTGGCGTCGGACCCCGACGAGGCCGTCGAAAAGGTCGGCCAGTACGTCACCTGGGGCCTCAACCACCTGGTGTTCCACGCGCCCGGTCACGACCAGCGCCGGTTCCTGGACCTCTTCGAGAAAGACCTCGCGCCGCGCTTGCGGCGGCTCGGCTGACGTGGCCACGTCGGGCGGCGTCTACATCACCTCGCCGGAAGGCGACACCGGCAAGTCGACGGTCGCGCTCGGGGTGGTGCACCTGCTGACGGCCACGGTGGCCCGGGTCGGCGTGTTTCGCCCGATCGTTCGTGGTGGCGCGGAGCGCGATTACATCCTGGAGTTGCTGCTCTCCCACGCCACCGCCGACCTGAGTTATGACCAGTGTGTCGGCGTCGGCTACCAGCAGTTGCACGACGACACCGACGGCGCGATCGCCGAAATCGTCGAACGGTTCCACGCAATGGCCGATGCGTGTGACGTGGTGGTGATCGTCGGCAGCGACTACACCGACGTCGCGACTCCCACCGAGCTGTCGGTCAACGCCCGCATCGCGGTGAACCTCGGGGCGCCGGTGGTGTTGACCGTGCGTGCGAAGGACCGGACCACCGACGACGTCGTCCGCGTCGTCGACGTGTGCCTGGCCGAACTCGCCGCCCAGCATGCTCACACCGCGGCGGTAGTCGCCAACCGCTGTGCGCCGGCTGATGTTTCGGCGGTGGCTGCGGCGCTGCAGCATTTCGAACCGCAAACCTACGTGCTGCCCGACGAACCGCTGCTGGTCGCACCGACCGTCACCGAGATGCAGCACGCCGTCGACGGAACACTGCTCAGCGGGGACAGTGCCTTGCTGGATCGTGAAGTGAGCGGTGTGCTGGTGGCCGGTATGACCGCCGAACATGTGCTGGAGCGGCTGACCGAGGGCGTCGCGGTGATCACCCCCGGCGATCGCTCCGACGTCGTGCTCGCGGTGGCCAGCGCCCATGCGGCCGAAGGCTTTCCATCGCTGTCCTGTCTCATTCTCAACGGCGGGCTGGAGCCACATCCGGCGATCGCGGCGCTGGTGTCCGGGCTGGGGCTGCGGTTGCCGATCATCGCGACCACCACCGGCACCTTCGAAACGGCCAGCGCCGCCGCGACAGCTCGCGGCTGGGTGACCGCGACGTCGCAACGCAAGGTCGACACCGCGTTGGCATTGATGGAACGCAATGTCGACGTCTCGGACTTGTTGGCGCGGTTGGCGATTCCGATTCCGTCCGTCACCACGCCGCAGATGTTCGCCTACCAGGTGCTGGAACGAGCGCGTTCGGACCGCAAGCGCATCGTGTTGCCCGAGGGCGACGACGACCGCATCCTGCACGCGGCCGGGCGGCTGCTGCGACGACGGGTAGCGGATCTGACCATTCTCGGCGACGAAGCCGAGATCCGGTCCCGCGCAGCAGAGCTCGGGGTCGACCTGTCCGACGCCGAGGTGCTCGATCCGAGCAGTAGCGAGCTGCGCGACAAGTTCGCCCACCAGTACGCCGAGCTCCGCAAAGCCAAAGGGGCCACGGTCGACTGGGCGGGCGAGGTCATGCAGGACGTGTCGTACTTCGGCACGATGCTGGTGTACAACGCTCACGTCGACGGCATGGTCTCCGGTGCGGCGCACACCACCGCGCACACGGTCCGGCCCGCGTTCGAGATCATCCGGACCGCGCCCGACGTGGCCACGGTGTCCAGTATTTTCCTGATGTGCCTGCCCGATCGGGTGTTGGCGTACGGAGACTGCGCGATCGTCCCGGATCCGACGGTCGAGCAACTGGCCGACATCGCGATCAGTTCGGCGCGCACCGCCGCCCAGTTCGGCATCGAACCGCGGGTCGCGATGTTGTCGTATTCCACCGGCGAGTCCGGCTCCGGCGCCGACGTCGAGAAAGTCAGGTCGGCAACGGAATTGGTGCGCAACCGGGAGCCTGATTTGCTGGTCGAAGGCCCCATCCAGTACGACGCCGCCGTCGACCCGTCGGTGGCGGCCACCAAGTTGCGCGACTCGGCGGTCGCCGGCCGGGCCACCGTGCTGATCTTCCCGGACCTCAACTCGGGCAACAACGCCTACAAAGCCGTGCAGCGCAGCGCCGGCGCCATCGCGGTGGGTCCGGTGCTGCAGGGCTTGAACAGACCGGTGAACGACCTGTCCCGCGGGGCATTGGTCGAGGACATCGTCAACACCGTGGCCATCACTGCTATCCAGGCCCAAGACACATGACCGGGCGTGGTGTGCTGGTGATCAACTCCGGCTCGTCGTCGCTGAAATACCAGCTGATCCAACCCGATTCGGAAACATCGCTGGCCGAGGGCATCATCGAGCAGATCGGCGAGCCGTCGTCGCCGGTCGCCGACCACGACGCGGCGCTGCGGGCGGCATTCGACCGGTTGGCCGACGACGGCATCGACCTGAACGATTGCGGACTGGCCGCGGTCGGGCATCGCGTTGTCCACGGTGGCACCAAGTTCTATCGCCCCACCATCCTCGACGACGCAGTGGTCGCCGCGCTGCAGGACTTGTCGTCGTTGGCGCCGCTGCACAATCCTCCGGCGCTCAGCGGTATCGAGGTGGCCCGCAAGATGCTGCCGCAGCTACCGCATGTCGCGATCTTCGACACCGCCTACTTCCACGACCTGCCCGCGGCAGCCGCGACCTACGCCATCGACCACGAGTTGGCCGAGAAGTGGCGGATCCGCCGGTATGGTTTTCACGGCACGTCGCACCAGTACGTCAGCGAGCAGGCCGCGGCGTTTGTAGGCCGACCGCTGGACACGCTGAATCAGATTGTGCTGCATCTGGGTAACGGCGCGTCAGCATCGGCGATCGCGGGCGGGCGGCCCGTCGACACGTCCATGGGTCTGACTCCGTTGGAGGGTCTGGTGATGGGCACGCGCAGCGGTGACATCGACCCCGGCATCATCGGCTATCTGTGTCGGGAAGCCAAGCTGAGCGTCGACGATGTCGAGTCGATGCTCAACCAACGCTCCGGGATGCTGGGACTGGCCGGTGAGCGCGACTTCCGCCGGCTGGGGGAGATGATCCAATCCGGCGATGCCACAGCACAGTTGGCCTATGACGTGTTCGTGCACCGGCTACGCAAGTACGTCGGCGCGTACTTGGCGGTGCTCGGGCATACCGACGTGGTGACGTTCACCGCCGGCATCGGCGAGAACGTGCCGGCGGTGCGTCGCGATGCACTGATCGGACTTGGCGCGCTGGGAATCGAGATCGACGAACGGCGCAATGACAAACGTGGCAGCGATGCGCGACGGATTTCCACCGACGACTCAGCCGTTGCCGTGCTGGTGATTCCGACTAATGAAGAGTTGGCCATCGCCCGCGATTGTCTCAGCGTGATTTAAGACGGTACGTCGTACCTAAAGGCTAGAGTTTGGAATTGCTTGGGACTTTAGGGGACACGCAATGGGGCAGCAGCCCGATGACGCACGAGTCGGGACGCGATTCGGCCGCTACGAGATACGGGCGGTGCTCGGCCAAACCGGCGTGGGCCGGGTTTACCAGGCCGTGGAAACCGGGCCGGACACGGCCGGGGAGCGCACGGTCGCGGTTACCGTGTTGCCGCCCACCCTGGATCGCGAGCGGTTCTTCCGCGAGTTGCCGATTGTGGCGGGACTCTCAGATCCGCACCTCCTGCCGGTTCGCGATTGGGGCGAGACCGACGGCGTGGGCTATATCGCGACGGCGTCGACATCCGGTGAAACATTGCGGTCGCTGCTGACCATGTATGGACCGATCGCCCCGGCTCGCGCGGTGGCGATCGTCGAGCAGCTCGCCGCGGTCCTCGACGTCGCTCACGCGGCCCGGCTGACCCACCGGGATATCAAGCCGGAGAACATCCTTGTCACCGGCGACGACGTCGTGTACCTCCTCGGCCTCGGCATCGCCGACACAGCACTCGACGGACGGGGGCCGACGGCGGGCACTTATGCGTACACGGCGCCGGAGCGTTTCGACAACGAGCGGCCGACCAGCCGCGCCGACGTGTACTCGCTGACCGGCGTGCTGTGCGAAATGCTGACCGGTGACAGCCCCTTTGCCGGCGCGGTGACGGTGAGCCAGGTGATCAAGGCGCACCTGACCGCCGCACCGCCCAAGCCCAGCCTGCTGCGGCCGCGTGTCATCCCACCTCGATTCGACGCCGTGATCGCGCGCGGGATGGCCAAGAATCCGCAGCAGAGGTTCGCCACCGCTGGCGATCTGGCCCGCGCTGCCCGCGATGCGCTCTCGGCGCCGCCGCACGACGCACCGACGATGGTTCGTCGCACCACCGACCATCCCCCGGCGCGCATCCGCAATCGGCCCGCGGAGCCGATCCCCGAGTTCGACTTCTCTTCGGACGAGGTCGCCGAGCCCGGGCCGCAGGGTCCGAAGCTGCTGCCGCTGGCGATCGTGGTGGTGGTGCTGCTGTTGACCGTCATCGGCCTGCTGGTGTGGTGGATCGCGTCGTCGGGCAGTGACCAGCACGGCCGAGGTGCGAGATCCACACCGACGACGTATCAACCAGGCGTGCTTCCGTTCAGCGGTCTCACCGGACCGGAGGGTGTGGCCGTGGACGCGTCGGGCAACGTGTACGTCACCAACATCGACAACGACCGGGTGATGAAGCTGGAGGCCGGCTCGACCCACCAGACCGTGCTGCCATTCACCGGCCTGAAGGAACCGTATGGCTTGGCGGTAGACACGGACGGCGGCGTGTACGTCGCCGACACCGACAACGATCGGGTGCTGAAGGTGGCGGCCGGGTCGGATAGCCAGACGGTGGTGCCGTTCACCGGACTCAAACGCCCGGCGGGTTTGGCGGTGGATGGGTCGGGCAGCGTCTACGTCGTCGATACCGGTCACGATCGGGTGCTGAAGCTGCAGGCCGGGTCGGAGGACCAGACGGTGTTGCCGTTCAACGACCTGGAACGGCCGAAGGGCGTGGCCGTCGATGGGTCGGGCAGCGTCTACGTCGTCGACACCGGCAACAATCGGGTGCTGAAGCTGGCGGCGGGGGCGGCCGGCCAGACGGTGATGCCGTTCACCAGCCTCAAAGATCCGTCCGGTTTAGCCGCCGATGCAGCCGGCAACGTCTACGTCACCGACGGCAGCAGGCTGGTGAAGATGGCGGCCGGTTCGACCAAGCAAACCGTGCTGCCGGCCAGCGATCTCGGCTACACCAGGGGAGTGGCGGTGGATGCCTCGGGCAACGTCTACGTCACCGACTACGGCAACGATCAGGTGGTGAAGCTGACGCCGGGCTGAGCCTGTGGACTGAGGTCGGCGCCGCATCGGGTCTGCGTGCAATCCTCCGGCATGTGCGGGACGGGACGCAGCCCTTTCCTCGGCAGTGCGGCGATGGCGGGTGGGGTGGTGAACCGGCATCAACTGCGGTCGCGCTATCGCGTCGTGTTCCCGGATGTCTACGTGCCGAAGGACCGTCAGGTGTCGCTCGAGCAGCGCATTGCAGCGGCCTGGCTATGGGCGGATCGTAAGGCGGTCATCGCGGGAGCCGCCGCTGCGGCGCTGCACGGCGCCAAGTGGATCGATGTCGACATCCCGATCGAGTTGATCCATCCCAATAATCGCCCACCGCAAGGCATTGTGACCCGGCGCGACGTATTGGGCGATGGCGAAGTGACTGAGGTGGCCGGGTTCACGGTCACCAACCCGGCGCGGACCGCGTTCGACATCGGTCGGCGGGAGCCGCGGCGAGCCGCGGTGGCGCGACTCGATGCACTCGCGCGTGCTACGGGTTTCACACCAGACGACGTCGCAGCCGTCGCCGAGCAGCATCGCCACGTGCGTGGGCTGCGACGGTTGGAGACGGCGTTGGATCTGGTTGACCCCGGGGCGCAGTCGCCGCGCGAAACCTATTTGCGGCTGCTGCTCGTCGACGCTGGATTGCCCCGGCCGCAAACGCAAATCGCGGTGGCTGGTGGCGACGGTCTGACGGTGGCCTACCTCGATTTGGGCTGGCCGGAATACATGGTGGCAGTCGAATACGACGGCGACCACCATCGCAGCGATCGAGCGCAATACGTCAAGGACATTCGGCGGCTCGAGATGCTCGAACGCATGGGCTGGCTGGTGATCCGAGTAGTAGTCGAAGATCGGCCGGTCGATATCCTGCGGCGGGTGCGACGCGCGCTGCAAGCGCGGGCATCGACTGTGCGCTAACGGTTTTGAGTGTGAATCGTTGGCGGAAATTCGGCCGAAATTCCGCCAACGATTCACACTCAAAGCCAACGATTCACACTCAACTAGAAGGTGCTGGGCGGTCGAACCCGGTTGGCCATGTCGACCAGCGTGTAGCGGTGCTGCTGGGTGGGCGCCACCCGCGCCAGGCCGCGCAGCGACGCCTCCACACCCAGCCGCAGCCCGTGCTCGGTGAACGGAAAACCCAGAATGTGGTTGGTGCTGGCCTCGTGCTCCTCCAGCCAGTCCATCGCGCTGCCCAACACCAGGGCCCGGATCTGCAATACCCGCGGTTCGGTCGGCGGCAGCGCCTCCACCCGTCGCGCGGCGTCGCGGATCTGCTCCTCGGTGATCTCACTGGTCGACCGGCCGGACAGCAACGTCACCGCACTGGTCAGTCGCGCAGTGGTGAAATGCCGTGAGCTGGCCGGCACTTCGTCGAGTGTGCGCACCGCGCCGGCCCGGTCGCCCTCCACCGACAACGCCCGCGCCAGCCCGAAGGCCGCCGAGATCACGCCCTCGTCGGTGCTCCACACCGTTTCGTAGAACTTGTGCTCGTCGGCGCCGCCGGCCAACTCCGCGGTGGCGGCCAACGCCATCTTCGGGGCCAATTCGCCGGGGAAGGTGTCGAGCACCTCGGTGAAATGCTTGATGGCAGAGTCATAGTCGCCGGTGAGTAACTCGGCGACGGCGCGATACCACACCAGCCGCCACCGCCAGCCGACCCGCTCGGCCAGGTCGTCGAGTTTGCGGGTGGCCTTGGCCACGTCGCCGAGGTCGAGCAGCGCCCGCACTTCCATCAGCGGCAACTCCACCGACTCGGACAAGTCGATGCCCTCCGACTCCAGCGAGCCGTGCCGGACCGCGCGCAACGAGTCCAGGGTTTGCACCGGCTGGGACAGCACCGTCGCCGACAGCACCGGCGCCGCGACGTCGGCCGGATCGACCAGCGGCACCTGCAACGCCGTGACGATCTCCTTGGCGGTCAGCTTCTCCGAATGCACCCGCCCGTCCAGGTACACATCGGTGTGGGCGACCAGCAGGTCGACGCCGAACGTGGCGCGCGAGCGAGTGAAGATCGTCGACAAACCCGGCCGCGGCACTCCGGTGTCTCGGGCGACGACCTCACGCAACACGCCGATCAGCTGACCGGACATCTCCTCGGCGCTCGCGAACCGCCGGCGCGGATCGGGATCGATGGCACGGCGCAGCAACCGGGCGAACGAGTCGTATTCGGTCAGCACCGGGTCGTCCTCGGGCAGCCCGTCGACATAGCGACCGCTGCGAGTACGCAATTTCATCGTCAGTGCGGCCAGTGTCCGTCCCACCGTGTAGATGTCGGTGGCCACCGTCGGCCCGGTGCGCACGATCTCCGGCGCCTGGTAGCCGGGCGTGCCGTACAGATAGCCGAACGAGTTGATCCGCGACACCGCACCGAGGTCGATCAGCTTGAGCTGCTCCTCGGTGAGCATGATGTTCTCCGGCTTGAGGTCGTTGTAGACCAACCCGATGGAATGCAAATACCCCAGCGCCGGAAGGATTTCCAATACGTAGGCGATGGCCTCGGCGACCGGCAGGTTCTCACCGCGGCCGCGCTTGAGCGACTGCCCGCCCACGTATTCCATGACGATGTAGCCGACCGGGTCGCCGTGCCGGTCGGTGTGCTCGACGAAGTTGAAGATCTGCACGATCGACGGGTGCACCACCTCGGCGAGGAACTGCCGCTCGGCCATCGCGATCGCCTGCGCCTCGGCGTCGCCGGAATGCACCAAACCCTTGAGCACCACTGGGCGGTCGTTGACGTTGCGGTCGACGGCCAGGTACACCCAGCCCAGCCCGCCGTGAGCGATGCAGCCCTTGATTTCGTACTGGCCGGCGACGACGTCACCCGGATTGAGTTGCGGCAGAAACGAATACGGGCTGCCGCAGTATGGGCACCAACCCTCTGACAGGGCTTTGCCATCTGGGCTGGACCGGCCCACCGGCCGACCGCAGTTCCAGCAGAACCGTTTGGACTCCGGCACCACCGGATTGACCATCAGCGCTTCGCGCGGGTCGGTGTCGGGTACCCGCGGAATCTCCACCAGGCCGCCGCCGAGACGCCGAACCGGCTGCACCACTCGCGTCGGTGGCATCACGCGTTCTCGCGGCTCGGTGTCGACGGTGTGATCCGAGGCGAAGTCCTCGTCCTCGTCGTCGTCGAAATGCGGGCGGTAGAGCGCCTGGGTGGACACCGGCCGCATCGTCGGGAGGGAGTCGGCCATCGCGTCGGCGGGCTGGGTGCCGGGGGCGATGTCGTCGTCGCCGACGTGCTCGCGTTCTGAACCGGATGTGCTCATCAGTCCAGATACCTCGGGGCGGGCGGAGCCGGCGCCGGGCCGAGCACGTTCAACCATTTGCGGTACAACGTGTTCCACGTTCCGTCACGCCGGATGCGTTCCAGGGTGCCGTTGACGAAGCGGACCAGCCCGGTGTTGTCTAGATTGATTCCGATGCCATAAGGCTGGGTGTCCATGTTGGGCCCGACGATATGCAAATACGGATCCTGAGACACCAGCCCGGCCAGGATCGTGTCATCGGTGCTGACCGCGTCGACCTGACGCTGCTGCAATGCCACCAGGCAGTCAGCCCAGTTGACCACCGACACGACCATCGGCGGCGGGGTGATCTCCCGGATCCGGCGCAGTGATGTAGTGCCCTTGGCCACGCAGACCCGCTTGCCCGACAGATCCGACGGCTTGGTGATCGCCGAATCGCCGGGAGCCAGAATGCGTTGGTTGGCATCGAGGTACACGGTGGAGAAGTTCACCAGCTTGCGCCGCTCACAGGTGATCGTCATGGTTTTGACGACGATGTCGACCTGCGACTTCTGCAGCGCGGTGATGCGCTCGGCCGACGAGAGGATCCGGTACTCGGTCGCGGACGGGCTGCCGAAGATGTCGCGGGCCACCTCGCCGGCGATGTCGACGTCGAACCCGGTGATCTGGCCGGTGATCGGGTCGCGGAAGGACAGCAGGTTGCTGCCGATGTCGAGACCGACGATCAAGCGGCCGCGATCGCGGATGGCACCCACCGCGGCGTCGGCCTCGGCCTTGGTGGGAAAGGGCCGCAGGCTGGCGGTGACGTTGCAGTCGTCACCGGATTTCTGCGGCGATTGCGGCGGCTGCGGCGGCAGCTCCTGCATGCCGGCCGGGGTGGGCGGCGGCAGCGTCGGCGCCGTCGCGATCACCATGGACTCCGAGCGGCCGCAGCCGGCCAGCACGGAGGCGATCGCCAGCGCGGCACACAGCATCCGCGATCGCCGCATCATCGGTACTCGTTCAGCCGCGGCCACAGGCCCAAGGCGACGGCGATGGCAGCGCTGAGGCTGAGCACCGCGCCGCCGGCTGTGGCACCGGACAGCCCGCGACGTGCGTTGAGGATGTCGTTGCGGAGTTGGTTGCGGCTTTGCTCCATGGTCTTGCGCAGCGCGCTGTCGAGTTTGTCGAACGCCGGGCTGGAGTCGTTCTCACCGCTGCCGAGCGCAACCTGGGTGGCGGCTTGATAGTTGCCCACCGAGATGTAGGAGTTGATCCGGTCGTTGGCCCGGCGCCAGCGGATCAACAGCTCGTCGGCGTCGCGCAAGTCGGTTTTGTCGACGGCGTCGGCGCGGGCGAGATACTGGTCGAGCTGCTGGTGCATGGTGTCAATGCGTTGATAGAAGGACTGCTGGCGGACCTCTTCGTCGCCGCGCCGGATCAGCGACAGCGTCTCGTCGGCACGGGCCTGCTGGGCGATGATCGACAGGTTGGTGACGGTCTTGAGCGATTCTGCCGCAGTGTCTTTCGCGCTGCGACTCCCGGAGGTGGAAATCGTCAGAGCCGTCCCCACCCACACCACCATAATGAGAATCGCCAGGCCGCCCGCGACAAGTCCGGGGTTGATTCGCCGTTGGGTACGACGGGCCAGCCAGCGGTGCGCGAACGCCCCGAAGATCACCGTGGCGACGACGATGAGAATCACCGGCGCCGGGATCTGAGTCGACGCAGTGGTTTCGGCGTCGACCCGCTCCGACGTCGCGTGGTAGAGCTGCTGCGCGTCCGGCAGGATCCTCGACTGCATCAGCGCCGACGCTTCGGACAGATACGACGAACCGACCGGATTGCCGGCCCGGTTGTTGGTCCGCGCGATCTCGATCAGCCCGGTGTAGACGGCCAATTCGGCGTTGATCCGGCCCAGCAGTTCCACCAGCGGCTCGTCGGTCAGCCCGCTCGACGCGCGGGTCACCGCGACCGCGGCATCGGTGATGGCTTGTTCGTAGCGCGCCCGAACCGTGCGCGGTTCGGCCTGCGCGATGAACGCGGTGGCCGCAGCCGCGTCGGCCACCGACAGCGTCGTGTAGAGCCGTCCGGCCGCGAACGCCAGCGGTTCGGTATGGTTCAGCACGGTGGCCATCGCCTGCCGGCGCTGGTTGATCGTCGTCGAGGTGGCGAACGCGCTGAGCCCGCCCAGCATCGCCAGGATCACGCCGATCGACAGGATGCGGCCCGGCGTCGTCGAGATGAACCACCAGCGCGGGTGGGCCGGTTCCGTGGCCGACCGCACTCCCAGCGGCTCGGTCGACGGATGCGCCAGCTCAACGGTCACGTCGGTTCGGACCCCAATTCTTCAGGACGTGCGTCCCACGAACTCTATAAGCGAAGTCTAAGAGTTGGCCGTACCGATGCGTGGCACGTCGGCGCTTAACACCCCTGCTTATCCTGAACGCGTGCGCGGCGACGGTGACGGCTGGGTGATCTCCGACACCGGCGTGCCGTACTGGGGCCGCCACGGTGCGGCCGGTCTGCTGCTGCGCGCGCCGCGCTCCGACGGCACCCCGGCGGTGTTGTTGCAGCACCGAGCGCCGTGGAGTCATCAGGGCGGAACCTGGGGATTGCCCGGCGGGGCACGCGACAGTCACGAGAGCGCCGAGCAGGCCGCTGTCCGGGAAGCCTTCGAGGAGGCCGGGCTGCCCGGTGAGCGGCTGTCGGTGCGCGCGACGCTGGTCACGGCCAGCGCCAGCGGCACCGGCTGGACCTACACCACCGTGATCGCCGACGCCGGAGAGCTGCTGCACACCGTGCCGAACCGGGAAAGCGCCGAGCTGCGCTGGGTGGGCGAGGACGAGGTGGCCGCCCTGCCGCTGCATCCAGGGTTTGCCGCCAGCTGGCAACGGCTGCGGACCGCTCCGGCGACCGTGCCGCTGAGCACCGGCGACGAGCGGCGCCGCCACCTGCCGCGCACCGTCGAGATCGAGGCGGGGGTGTTCCTGTGGTGCACGGCCGGCCTGCCCGACCAGGCGCCCTCGCAGCTCAGCTACCGGATCAGCTCGCTGCTGCAAGCGCCGAACTGAGCTGCTCGGCGGCCGCTCGCGGATCCTCGGCGGCAGTGATCGCCCGGACCACGACAATCCGGCGGGCACCCGCGGACAGCACCTGGGCCAGTCGCTCGGTGTCGATCCCCCCGATCGCGAACCACGGTTTGCCGCCGGCCGTCGCGGCGGCCGCGCGGACCAGCGGCAGCCCCGGCGCCGGGCGGCCGGGCTTGGTCGGCGTCGGCCAGCACGGCCCCACGCAGAAGTAGTCGACTTCCTCGGCGACCGCGGCGGCGACCTGGTCGGAGTCGTGGGCAGACCGGCCGATCACCACGCCGGACCCGACGATGTCGCGCGCCACTGCCAGCGGCAGGTCGTCTTGACCCAGGTGCAGCACGTCGGCGCCGGCGGCCCGGGCGATATCGGCGCGGTCGTTGACGGCGACCAGCGCACGGTGCCGACGGGCCGCGTCGGCGAGGATCTCCAGCGCCGCGAGCTCGTCGCGCGCCTCCAGCGGGCCGAACCGCTGTTCGCCGGCCGAGCCCTTGTCGCGCAGCTGGATGACGTCCACACCGCCGGCCAGCGCGGCGTCGGCGAATTCGGCCAGGTCGCCGCGCTCCCGGCGGGCGTCGGTACACAAATACAGCCGCGCGTCGGCCAGCCGGCTACGAGGTTCGTGCACACCGCGACGCTAGCGGCTAGCGTGGAAAGCTGACGAATCACGGGAGTCCCAGGATTACGGGGGCTGAGAGTGGGCACGCCTGCCCTTACCGTTCGACCTGATCCGGATCATGCCGGCGAAGGGAGCAGAGCATGGCACCCGACCTCGGATCGCTGGCCGTCGTCGGCGGCGGCGTCATCGGGCTGTCGGTGGCGCGCCGGGCGGCCCAGGCCGGCTGGTCGGTGCGGGTACACCGCACCGGCGAGCACGGCGCGTCCTGGGTGGCCGCCGGGATGCTGGCCCCGCACAGCGAAGGCTGGCCCGGCGAAGAACAGCTGCTGCAACGCGGCCTGGAGTCGCTGCGGCTCTGGCATGAAAGCGGCTTTCTGGACGGTTTACCGCCGCAGGTGATCACCGCCAGGGAATCACTGGTCGTTGCCGTTGACCGCGCCGACGTCGCCGATTTGCACACTGTCGCGGACTGGCTCTCGGCGCAGGGCCACCCGGTGATCTGGGAGTCGGCCGCCCGCGACGTGGAACCCTTGCTGGCACAGGGTATTCGGCATGGTTTCCGGGCGCCCACCGAGTTGGCGGTGGACAACCGCGGCGTGCTCGATGCCCTGGAAGCGGCCTGCCGGCAACTCGACGTGCAATGGGCCGGACCGGTGAGCGACCTGGCCGCCGTCGAGGCCGACGCGGTGGTGATCGCCAACGGCATCGACGCCCCGAAGCTGTGGCCGGGCCTGCCGATCCGGCCGGTGAAAGGCGAAGTACTACGGCTGGCCTGGCGTAAGGGCTGTATGCCGGTGCCGCAGCGCGTCATTCGGGCCCGGGTGCATGGTCGGGCGGTGTATCTGGTGCCGCGCGCCGACGGCGTGGTGATCGGCGCTACTCAGTACGAGCACGGTCGCGACACCGCCCCGGCGGTATCCGGTGTGCGCGACCTGCTCGACGACGCGTGCGCGGTCTGCCCGGCGCTGGGTGAGTACGAACTGGCGGAGTGCGCCGCCGGGCTGCGTCCGATGACACCCGACAACCTGCCGCTGGTGGGCCGTCTGGACGCGCGCACGCTGGTGGCCGCCGGGCATGGCCGCAATGGCTTTCTGCTGGCGCCATGGACCGCCGAACAGATTGTGTCCGAACTCGTTCCGGTAGGAGCCCACTCGTGATCATCATTGTAAACGCAGAACAGGTCGAAATCGAAGATCAGACCACCGTGGCGGCGCTGCTGCAGTCGCTGGGCTATCCCGACCGTGGGATCGCGGTCGCGCTGGACCGGGCGGTGTTGCCGCGGTCGGACTGGGCGACAACGCTTTCCGATGGTGCGCGACTCGAAGTGGTGACGGCGGTGCAGGGTGGCTGACTCGAAACTGACCATTGCCGGCCGCGAGTTCTCGTCCCGGCTGATCATGGGCACCGGGGGAGCGACGAGCCTGGCGGTGCTGGAGGAAGCGCTGGTGGCGTCGGGCACCGAGCTGACCACCGTCGCGATGCGCCGAGTCGACGCCGAGGGCGGCACCGGCATGCTCGACCTGCTGGGCCGGCTGGGTATCACGCCGTTGCCCAATACCGCGGGTTGCCGAAGCGCCGCGGAGGCGGTGCTCACCGCGCAACTGGCCCGCGAAGCGCTGCACACCGAATGGGTCAAGCTGGAAGTCATCGCCGACGAACGCACGCTGCTGCCCGATGCCGTCGAATTGGTCCGGGCTGCTGAGCAATTGGTGGACGACGGCTTTGTGGTGTTGCCCTACACCAACGACGATCCGGTGATGGCCCGACGGCTGGAGGACACCGGTTGCGCTGCCGTGATGCCGCTCGGGTCGCCGATCGGCACCGGGCTGGGTATTGCCAACCCGCACAACATCGAGATGATCGTCGACGCGGCGGGTGTCCCGGTGGTGCTCGACGCCGGCATCGGCACCGCCAGCGACGCCGCGCTGGCCATGGAGTTGGGCTGTGACGCGGTGTTGTTGGCCACCGCGGTGACTCTGGCCGCAGACCCGCCCGCGATGGCCGCCGCGATGGCCGCCGCCGTCACCGCGGGCTATCTGGCGCGTAATGCCGGGCGTATCCCGAAGCGATTCTGGGCGCAAGCATCCAGCCCCGAGCTATGACGAAACGATATGTGGCGCTGGGCAGTTCCATGGCCGCCGGGCCCGGCATCCGGCCGCGCGCCAAAGGCGCGCCCTGGGGATCGGGACGATCGGCCCGCAACTATCCGCACCTCGTCGCCGAGCAACTCGGCCTCGAGTTGGTCGACGTCACGTTTTCCGGGGCGACCACCGCTCATGTGCTGGCGGAGCGTCAGCGTGGCGCACCACCACAGGTGGATGCGCTCGATGGTTCCGAACAATTGGTCACGATCACGATCGGCGGCAACGACGTCGGCTACATCCCGCTGTTGATGGCCGCATCCCTGCCGCGCGTGGCGCGGCTGTTGCCGAATATCGCTGCCCTACTGGACCGCGGCGCCCGCGATCAAGCGCTCAGCCAAGTCGGCGACTCGCTGCGCGCGGTTGGCGCAACGGTCCGCCGACGCGCCCCCAATGCACGGGTGATGTTCGTCGACTATCTGACGATGCTGCCACCGAACGGCCAACGCGCGGCACCGCTCTCAGCCGTCGACGCCGATCTCGGCCGCCACGTCGCCGCGCGACTGGAGGAACTCACCGCGGCGGCCGCGCAGGCCACCGGCTGCGGCATTGTGCGCGCCGGCCAGGCCAGCCGGGATCATCACGCTTGGTCGGCTGACGCCTGGGTGGTCGGTGCGGCATGGCCGCTGCCGTGGCGTCCGGCACCGTTTCATCCCAACGCCGCCGGGATGCGCGCGGTCGCCGAATTGGTCGTGGCCGCAACGCACTGATTAGTGCACCGCCGCAGCGGGTAGGCGATCGCGGACGCCACATGTGCCGTCGCGTGTATTCGGCGGCCGACTCGAGCGGAGCCGCTGACGTGACGATGAGCAATCCGGCTGCAAAGCCCCGCTTCGACCACACGGCGTTGTTTTATTGTGCACAAGACGAATACCTCGGCGCGGTCGTGCCGTTCATCAGTGAAGGGGTGCGCGCAGACCAGCCCGTGTGGGTGGGAGTACCCGAGCCCGGGATGGCTTTGTTGCGTGGCGCATTGGGCGACACGGCCGACGGCGCGACATTAATCGACATCACCGAGATGGGCCGTAACCCCGGACGGATTCTGGCCGCGGAGTTGGCATTTGTGGAGCGCCACCCGAATCGGCCCGTTCGAATGATCGCCGAGCCGTTGTGGCCGGGACGCACCGAGGCCGAGTACTGCGCCTGCATCCAGCACGAAGCCCTGACGAATCTCGCGTTCGGCGAGTCCGAGGTAGCGGGTTTGTGCCTGTATGACGCGGCCCTCCTCGACGACGACGAGAACGGCGTGCTTGCCGACGTCCGCGCCACTCATCCATCGGTCCGCCGGAAGGGGTCGCAAGAGCCCAGCACGGGCTTCGCCGTCGACGCCGCACTGCAGCGCTGCAACCAACCGTTGGCCCGCAGCCCGGCCGCAATCACGTACACCGTTTCGGTCGCGCGCGATTTGGCCGGGGCGCGGCGGCACGGTACCCGATACGGCCGGCTGCTCGGGTTGTCCGCCGACCGGATCGCCGATCTGCAGCTGATCATCACCGAGTTGGCGACCAACAGCATCCAGCACGGCGGGGGCGCGTGCCGGCTGGCGTTTTGGGAGGACGACGGCCATCTGGTCTGCGAGGCGCGGGACAGCGGGTTCATCGACGATCCGCTGGCCGGGCGGCGGCCGCCACGCAGCGATCGGCCGAGCCAGGCCGGGCTCTTCGTCGTCAACGCGATCGCGGATCTGGTGCGCATGCACACCACCCCGGCCGGCACGACCATTCATGCTTACCTACGAATCGACCGGCGCGCCGACGAGGACATCTGATGCGCCGCCACGGCGTGCTGTCCTCTGCTGCCGGCCTGGGACCGTTTGCACACCTGGGTTGGGGCTATTGCGGCCAGGAGGAGTTTCGCGTCCGCGCCGGCGAGTACATCTCCGATGGTCTGGCCGCTGACCAATGCATCGAATACGTCGCGGATCGCGATGGCCAATCGCTGCGCGCAGAGCTGGCTGAGATCGGCTTCGACGACGCCGTCAAATCGGGGCGGATCCACGTCACGCCCGCCGAAGATTTCTTTGCGTTCACCTCTGACGGCCTTGTCGATCCGCGCGCCACGATCGCCAAACGACTCGGCGCCACCGAGCATGCGGTCAGCACCGGCTACAGCGGCTTACGCGCAGCAGTCGACGACACCCCGGTCGCGCGGACACCGGAGCAGCGCGAGGCCCTGGCCTGCTACGAGCAGCTGCTGGACCGGGAAATGCTGACCGCCCCATTCTCGGCGCTGTGCGCCTATGACACGACCGTGCTGCGCGACGCCGCCGGGGAGTTGATCTGCTTGCACCCGTTCGTGGGCGGCGGTGCCGTCGGGTTCCGGCTCTTTGCCGAACAGGACGCCGGTTTCGCGTTGGCCGGGGAGATCGATGTGACCGACAGCGACACCTTCGTGACAGCGATCGGGCGTGTTCTGGCTGTGCAGGGGCGCGACGCTCTGGTTGTCGACGCATCCGGTTTGGACTTCACCACTCACCACCAACTGCTTGCCTTGGACCGCCATGCGCGCGCGGTAGACCGGCAGGTGGTATTGCGGACCGGTCAACCCGTCATCGCCCGGCTGGCCCAGCTGCTCGAGCTGACCAATGTGAGGGTGGAGGAGTGAGTGGGTACCCTCCGCCCGACATGACGACTACTCATAACGCGAACCGGCCGGTGCACGGAGCGCTCTTTTACTGCTCGGAGCGCGAATATATCGATTCCGTGGTGCGGTTTGTCAGCGAGTGGTTGAGTGTGGCCCAACCGGTGCTAGTCGCCGTACCTGGGGACAAGATCGGTTTGCTGCGCGACGCGCTGGGCCCAGCGGCGAGGAAAGTGACGATGATCGACATCACCGAGGAGGGCCGTAACCCCGGTCGTCTCATCGGCCTGCTCGCGACCTTCGTGGAACGGCACGGGCACCAGCCGGTCCGGATCATCGGCGAGCCGATTTGGCCCGAGCGCAGCGCGGTCGAGTACCCGGCCTGCGTGCAACACGAGGCGCTGGTCAATGTCGCGCTCGCCGATCAGGACGTGACCGGTGTGTGCCTCTACGACGCGACGCGGTTGGGTGACGGCGCGTTGGCGGACGCGCGGCGCACCCATCCGACGATCTGGCAGGACGGGTCAGCTGAGGTCAATCCCGACTACGCGGTCGACGACGCCCTGGCTCAGTGCAACCAACCGCTTTCGACCAGTCCCGTTGCGGTGACCTCCACCGTCTGCCAGCCGGCGGATCTGGCCAACGCCCGCCGCTGCAGCACGCGATACGGCCGGTTGCTGGGCATGTCCTCAGACCGGCTCGCCGACCTGCAGCTGATCACCACCGAACTGGCCACCAACAGCCTCGACCACGGCGGTGGGGTTTGCCGGCTCGCGTTCTGGCACGAGGCCGGACACGTGGTCTGCGAGGCCCGCGACATCGGATATCTGACCGACCCGCTGGCCGGGCGCCGACGGCCGAATGCCCGGCACGCCGGGCCCTACGGGCTTTTCGTCGTCAACGCGATCGCGGACCTGGTGCGCACTCACACCACACCGGACGGCACGACGATCCAGGCCTACCTGCAGCTGGACCGCCCATTGGTCGAGGCATGACCCGCCGCCAGGGTGCCGTCGCCTCCGTCGCAGGCCTTGGTCCGCACGCGCACGTGGGCTGGGGCTACCGCGATCGATCGGTTTTTTTGGCCCGCGCCGCCGAATACATCGCCGACGGCCTTCGACGAAACCAACGGATTCTGTATGCCTGCGACGGCAGCCGCACCGAGCTGCTGAAAGAGCTGACCGAGATGGGATTCGCCGACGCGATCCAGGCCGGCCTGATCTCGGCGACACCGGTGGACGAGCACTACCGGTTTGTTCCGGGCACCGACGTGGTGGATCCCGAGGCGACCGTGGCCTATGCAGTGGCGGCCTTGCAGCGGATTGTCGCGACGGGGTGTAGCGGTTGCCGGGCAGTGGCCGACGGGGCCGCGTTCGTCCGCACACCGGAGCAACGCGAAGCATTCAGCCGGCTGGAGTACCTCGTCGACCAGAAGATGACTGCGCTACCGTTCTCGGCGCTGTGCGCCTACAACCTGGAGATCTTGGGTGACACCGCGAAAGAAGTGGTTTGCCTACATCCCTTTGTCAGTCGGGGCGCATCCGGGTTCCGCATCTACGCCGAACAAGGCATCGATTTCGCGTTGGCCGGCGAGATCGACGCAGCCGACGATGCGGCGTTCAGCGCTGCGCTGCAACGGATCTGGCCATTAACCGGCGCTGACGAGGTAACCGTCGACGCGCAGTGTCTGGACTTTGTCACCCACCGGCAGCTGTTTACCCTCGATCAGTTGGCCGGTGCCGACGGTCGTCAGGTGGTGTTGCGAACCGACCAGCCGATGGTCGCGCGACTGGCTGAGCTGCTGGAGCTGACGAACCTGCGGACGGAAATCCTGCCGCCGTTCTTTGCCGCCGGCTGAGGCGCACCGCCGTCGGCAGCGGCTAACGTGGGCGCGTGGACACTAAGCCAAAGCTCATCCTCGTTGTGACCGCCGCCGTTGCGTTATTGATCGGCGGGTGCGGGGACTCACCGGATTCCAGGCCGGCTGTCTCGTCGTCGGCTGCCAATTTCGCTTCCGCGCTGCGGGAGAGGGTCGGCACCGACGCGATGATGGCTCACCTGAAGAAGCTGCAAGACATCGCCGGGGCGAATGACAATACCCGCGCGGTGGGCACTCCGGGGTACGACGCCAGCATCGACTACGTGGTAAATAAGCTGCGCGACAAAGGCTTTGACGTGCAAACCCCAGAATTCAAAGCGCGGGTGTTCCATGCCGAGACCGGATCTGTGGCGATCGGCGACAAGACTTTCGAGGCGCGTGCGCTGGAGTTCAGCTTGCCCACTCCACCCGACGGCGTGACCGGGCCGCTCGTGCCTGCGCCGATCGACGACAGTCCCGGCTGCACTGCCTCCGACTACGACAAGCTGCCCGTGAAAGGTGCGGTCGTGCTGGTGGATCGCGGGACATGCCCGTTTTCGGAGAAGGAGGATGCCGTGGTGCAGCGCGGCGCCGTCGCGCTGATTGTCGCCGATAACGTGCTCGAGGAGAAGATGGGCGGGACGCTGGGCGAGACGACCGATGTGAAGATCCCGGTGGTCAGTGTCACCAAAGCCGCCGGCGCGG
This sequence comes from Mycobacterium kyorinense, assembly GCF_001672775.1. Taxonomy (GTDB): domain Bacteria; phylum Actinomycetota; class Actinomycetes; order Mycobacteriales; family Mycobacteriaceae; genus Mycobacterium; species Mycobacterium kyorinense_A. The sequence goes on from NZ_LZKJ01000145.1 coordinate 87,665, forward strand.
AGTTGCGCGCCAGGCCGGGTCCGATCACCGTCAAACTCAAAGCCGAGACCAAGAACATCGAGGCCCGCAACGTGATCGCGCAGACGAAAACCGGGTCGGCCAACGATGTGGTAATGATCGGTGCGCACCTCGACAGCGTCCCCGAGGGGCCGGGCATCAACGACAACGGCTCGGGGGTGGCCGCTGTGCTGGAAACTGCACTGCAGCTGGGGAGTTCGCCGCAGGTGCACAACGCGGTGCGATTCGGATTCTGGGGCGCAGAAGAACTCGGGCTGATCGGCTCGCGGAAGTACGTGGAGTCGCTGGATGCCAACGCGCTCAAGGACATTGCGCTGTACATGAACTTCGACATGCTCGGCTCGCCCAATCCGGGCTACTTCACCTACGACGGGGACCAGTCGCTGCCGTTGGACCAGCGAGGCCAGCCGATAGTGCCCGAAGGCTCGGCGGGTATCGAGCGATCGCTGGCTGCCTACCTGAATTCGGCCGGTAAGACGCCGCAAGACTTCGCATTCGACGGTCGGTCAGATTACGACGGGTTCACGATGGCTGGCATCCCGGCCGGTGGACTGTTCTCCGGTGCCGAGGCCAAGATGTCCGAAGAACAGGCCAAGCTGTGGGGCGGTGACGCGGACCAGCCGTTCGACCCCAATTACCACAAGGACACCGACACCTATGACCACGTCGACCGCACCGCGCTGGGCATCCACGGCGGTGGCGTCGCGTATGTGACCGGGCTTTACGCCCAGGACCTCGGCGGCCACAACGGTGTCCCAATTCGCGCCGACCGCGTTCGGCACGAGCTGGCCAAGTGACGGGAGTCGGCTCGCGGCCGACTTGTCGCCGGGGTGTGGCATAATCGAACGCATGTTCGAAGAAGGTGCTGACCTGCTGGAATGCATGGTGGCGGCGTCGCGGGCCGAAAACCAAGCGGCCGGTCAGCGGCTGGCAGC
>NZ_LZKJ01000146.1 GCF_001672775.1 Mycobacterium kyorinense
GCTTAGCCGCCGCCCCAGGCGTCACACCGGTCACTCCCGGGATGGTTGTGCCGATGTGCCCGCCTCGTAGCGACAACGCGGCGTATGGCCAGGTGGCGCCGCGGCGCCGGAGTCACTTTGACCACTCCTGTCTTGGTTTGCCACACCTGTCACGGCCTGACCCGGTGTTTCGGGGTGCCCGCCTATCAGCGACAGCGAACGGGTTGTCGGACGTCCATGCGACGGTCGGCCGATGAATGAGTCGCTGCTACTGCGGGGGACCGAACTCCGCTACGTACTGACAATGCAGTTATTTCGCCATGGGCCCGCCACCGTCGGCGAGTTGGCCGAGGCGCTCGCGCAGCACGGTTTTGCCGTGGGCGGACGGACATCGAAATCCATCTCGGACGCGTTGCGCTGGGAAATGGGCCACGGCCGGGTGCGCCGGCTGAGGCGCGGTCGATATGGACCCGGCTGGATGCCGCGTGGCACTGAGCACCGAATCCACACGCGTGAGCTGGCGCTGCGCGACCAAGCCAAGTGTCGCTCGGAGCCGGGCACCCTGCCACCAGCGACAACTGGGCCACTCGCGTGACTGGCGTGGCGGAAGTGTCCCCAGTGAACCATTTGTTGCCGCGTCGCCACGCCAAATCCTCAGTTGTCGCTACGAGGCGTGCACTTG
>NZ_LZKJ01000147.1 GCF_001672775.1 Mycobacterium kyorinense
GCTCCGGTGACCACCGCCGACCGCTGCGATGTCTCCCAGATCGACGACGTGGCCGACCTCGCGGCGCAGTCAGAGTCCTGGTTCGGCGCCGCGCCCACCCTGGTGATCAACAACGCCGGCGTCGGCGCCGGTGGGGCTCCCATCGGCGAAGTCTCCCTGGACGATTGGCACTGGACTCTGGGCGTCAACCTATGGGGCCCGATTCACGGCTGTCATGTGTTCGCGCCGATCCTGCGCGCCGCGGGACCCTCGAAAACGCCGCGGGGCATCATCAACGTCGCCTCGGCCGCTGCGTTCGGCGCGGCCCCCGGCATGGCCGCCTACAACGTGAGCAAGGCCGGTGTCCTCTCGCTGTCGGAAACCCTGGCCGCTGAATTGTCCGGTGCGGGGGTCAAAGTCACGGTGCTGTGCCCCACCTTTGTCAAGACCAACATCGTCGAGTCCGGCCGCATCAGTGCCCAGTCGACCGAGCTGGCGACCAAACTGATGCGCTGGACCGGGTTTTCGGCCACCAAAGTCGCACGCAGTTGTCTGGATGCCCACGATCGCGGCGAGCTGTACTGCATGCCGCAGCTGGACGCCAAGATCGGCTGGAACGTCAAACGTCTCGCCCCGGCGACCTACACCCGAACGGTCGGGCTGGTCTCGCGCGGCGGCCTGCACTGAAGATCGAAAAGGAGCGGCGCAGATGACTATCGACATGGACATGATGTTGGCCAAGATCAAGGACCGGCAATGGGCACTGGCTGACATCGATTGGGACGCGCCCGGTGCCGAAACCATCAGCGACGAGTTCCGGCCCAAGCTCAAAGCTTTCATGGCCGACCTGTGCTGGATCGAAAACATCGGTGCCCGCGGCTTTGCCGCGTTGGCCAAGAAGGCGCCCAACCCCACCATCGCCGAGATCTACCGCTACTTCCATGCCGAAGAGCAACGCCACGCCAACGCCGAACTGGCGCTGATGAAGCGCTGGGGCATGCTCGAGGACGGCGAGGTTCCCGAGCCGAATGTGAACATCCGGCTGGCCATCGACTGGCTGGACCGCTGGGCCGACGACATGCCGCTGTCTTTGCTTGGCACCGTCATCCCGATGCTCGAAGTCGCGCTGGACGGCGCCCTGTTGAAGTTCCTCCTCGACGAGGTGCACGACCCGGTTTGTCATCAGGTGTTCGAGAAGATCAACAATGACGAATCACGCCATCTAGTAGTCGATTTCGAAGTCCTCGACATGATTGGGCACGCGAAGGTCCGCCGGTTGCTGATCGACTTCGTCGGTCGCAATGCCACTCCGGGCCTCATCATCGGCGCCGTCACGGGTGCGCCGCTGATCAACAGAATCCGCAACGAGATCACCGCGATGGGTATGGAACCCGAGCGGCTGTATAAGGCCGTGAAACGATTCAAAGAGCTCGGCGACCGCGGCGCGAACACCGGGCGGGTACCGACTTATCGATTTCTGCGGCGCTACGCCGGCGTGGTCACGAATCCGCGCCACCCCTACCACCTGCTGGCCAACTCCATGGTGTGGCTTTCCGACCGGTATCCACGGCCCCTGCTGCCGGCGGTACCAACCTGGGTAAGAGAACTCACCCACGAGCCGGCGGCGTAACCGGTGCCTCCCAACCACATCTACTCGACGCTGATCGTCGGAGCCGGGTTCACCGGGCTGGGCGCCGCGATCAAACTCGCCGAGGCCGGCGTCGACGACTTCCTGATCCTCGAGCGCAGCGACGAGGTGGGCGGAACCTGGCGAGACACCAGCTATCCCGGCGCCAGCTGCGACATCCCGTCGCTGCTGTACTCATTTTCGTTCGTCAAAAACCCCAGCTGGTCACGGACGTACTCTCCCGCCGACGAAATCCGCCGCCACATCGAGGACATGGCCACCCGGTTCGACATCCGTCGCCGTATCGAATTCGGCCGAGAGGTCAACGGATTGTCGTTCGACGACGACGCCGGTGTGTGGACTGCAACCACGGTAGGCGGCAAGCGGTTTCGTGCCCGTACGGTGGTTTTGGCGTCGGGACCGCTGCCGGACTCGAGCTTTCCCGACATCCGCGGCATCGACTCCTATCGGGGCCACAAGATCCACAGCGCCCGCTGGGACCATGACTACGACTTCGCCGGCAAGCGCGTTGCCGTCGTCGGCACCGGGGCCAGCGCCATCCAAATCGTCCCCGAACTGGTCAAGCAGGCCGAGTTCGTCAAGGTGTTCCAGCGCACGCCCGGCTGGGTGCTGCCCCGCCTCGACGTCGCTACTCCGGCGGCGGTCCAAACCGTCTTCACGAAAGTGCCTGCCGCCCAAGAACTTGCCCGTCAAGCGCTGTTCTGGGGTCATGAGGCCAGCGCCACCGCGCTGGTGTGGAAGACACCGCTGACCTCGTTGGTGGCGCAGCTGGGGCGTGCACATCTTCGGATGGCCGTCAAAGACCCGTGGCTGCGCCGGCAGCTGACCCCCAGTTTTGCGCCGGGCTGCAAACGGATGCTGGTCTCCAGCGACTACTACCCCGCCCTGCAGCGCGACAACTGCAAGCTCATCGACTGGCCGATCGCCACGCTGAGTCCCGCGGGCATCCGCACCAGTGACGGCATCGAGCATCGACTGGATTGCATCGTGTTCGCCACCGGCTACGACGTGCACCTGACCGGTCCGCCGTTCCCGGTGACCGGGTTGGGCGGCCGGTCGCTGACCCAGGAGTGGGCCAACGGCGCACAGGCCTACAAAAGCGCCAGCGCACACGGGTATCCGAATTTGTTCTTCATGACCGGGCCCAACTCGGGGCCTGGCCATAACTCGCTGCTGGTGTATATCGAAGGACAGCTGGACTACGCGGTCCGCGGGATCACCACCGTCCTCGACAACGACCTGCGTTACCTCGACGTACGCGCCGACGTGCAGCGCCGCTACAACGAACGCATCCAGAAGCGGCTGACCAAGACGACCTGGATGTCCGGTTGCCGCAGCTGGTATCTGACCAAGGACGGGTTCAACGCGTCGATGTATCCCGGGTTCGCCACCCAGTATCTTCGACAGATGCGTGATTTCCGGTTCGCCGACTACGACGCGGCCTGATCCGCCGATGGCTCCCGACCGAGCGCCACGGGCCGAGGCCGGCACGATTGCCGGCGTACTGGCCAACCTGCGCCGGGCGCCCCAACGGGTGCGACGCCAGTCGCGCGAGGTCATCGAGACTGCCGTGGCGCAGCTGTTCGATGCGGCTGCACGCCAACCCTACGGCGTGTCCGGGGAATACCGCATCGATGACCTGGCGCGGCTGGCCGGTACCACCACTCGCAATATTCGGGTCTACCGCGACCGCGGTTTGTTGCCGCCGCCGTTGCGCGTTGGGCGCATCGCGCTGTTCAACGACACCCACTTGACCCGGCTGCGGTTGATCACCTCGATGCTCGACCGCGGATACAACATCGCCCACGTGCGGGAAATGCTCAGCGCGTGGGAGGAAGGCAAGAACCTCGGCGATGTGCTGGGTTTGGAGACCGCGATCGTCGGCACCTGGACCACCGAAAAGTCCGAGACAATGCCGCTCGCCGAGGCGCGGCGACGCATCGACGACCCGCCGGCCTTCGAGCGGCTGGTGGGCCTGGGCGTGATCCGCGTCAACGGCCCGCGGGCCACGATCACCCGACCCAAACTGATCGACGCGTTCAACGAGATCCGCAGCTACGGCGTCAATCTGGCCAAAATGATCGACCTGCACGAGCAGATCGTTCCGCTAGTCGACCAGATCAGCGAGATGCTGGTGCGCGCCGGCGCCGAGCACGTCGCTCATCGGCTCAAACCGGGCGAGGCGCTGCCTGCCGACACCGAAATCGCCGAGCTGATCACGATGCTGGTCCGGTTCCGCACCCAGGCCGTCGCCTCGGTCACCGCCACCTTGGCGTCGTCGATCGAATCGACAATCGAATCACTGGTCAGCAAGATTCTTGCCGACTACATGGAGAACGCCTGAGCCCATCCGCGCCGAGCGTGCGCAAAAACGGGCACAGCGGCGGCGTGTCGGCCGGGGACACGCACGCTCGCGCAAGGAGGCGCAACTCGTTAAGACCGCGCCACCAGGTAGGGGGCCAGCGTCGTCAGCTTTTCGCAGGTCTCCTCGAATTCGCGCTCGGGGTCCGATGCGCCGATGACGCCGGCTCCGGCACGCAGCCACGTCCGGCCGTCGTGTTCATAGACCGCCCGCAACGTCAGCGCAGCATCCATCCCACCGTCACTGGAAAACTTCACCACCGCACCGGAATACAGGGTGCGCGGACGTTCGTCGAGGCGCAGGATGGCATCGACGCTGGCCGCCTTGGGAATGCCGGATGCGGTGACCGCAGGGAACAACGTCTCCAAAGCATCCATCCGGTTTTTCGCCGTACACAGCCGGCCGCTGACCGTCGAGCCCAGGTGCTGCACGCTGCCGCGCTCGCGCACCGTCATGAAATCGGTGACCACCGCGCTGCCGGCTTCGGCGATCTCGGTGATCTCCTGTAGCGAGCTGCGCACCGACATCGCGTGCTCGACAATCTCTTTGGAGTTCGATTCCAGGTCGTCACGGGCTTGGCGATCGCGCGCCTCTCCCCGCCCCAGCGCGCGAGTGCCGGCCAGCGGCTCGGTGATCACGACCCCGTCGTCGCGGACCGCCGCGACCAGTTCGGGGCTGTAACCCACCGCGCGAAAACCGCCCAGTCGCAACAGAAACGACCGCGCCGGCGTGTTGTGCCGACGACCCAATCGATACGTCGCTGGGAAGTCGAGCCGAAACGGCACGTCGACACAGCGGGACACGATCACCTTGTGATAGCCGCCGCTGTTGATTTCGTCGATCGCTGCTGTCACTCGACCGCGGTAGCCGGTGTGATCGCTCCTCACATCGAGCGCAGACGCCGACGGCGTGGCGTCCAGACCGTCGCGCAACAACTGGCCGACCGCCTCGTGGTGGCGTCGCTCGGCGTCGACAAGCCGAACCGTCTCCTCGGTGATCACGATGCGGGTGCGCGGCCAAAACACCCGCGCCAACGGCGTATCCGGGGCCAGCCGGTCCTGCAGTCCAAAACGATAGGCGCCGAACTCGAAGGCGACCCACCCGAACAGCTCGTCGGTTTCCAGCAGCAGTCGGTCAATCGCCTCGCCGAGGACCGGTCCCGGGCGTCCCGACCAGGACTGCCGCTGGGTGACGCCGTCTCGGGTGACGCGCAACTCGTTGCAGTCCAGCTCGACCATGGCCAGCACCCCGGCGGCCAACACCCATTGGCCGTCGTGTTCGTAAAGCAGATACTCCTCGCCATCACACTCGGGCAGCGCGGCAGCCAGCTCGGCCGCGAGGTCGGCGGGGGCGATGTCAGCGGGTAACCGGAATGACCGCGACTCGGCGCCTACGGAACTTGTCTGGACACTGACATCGGTCACGGCTAGTAAGAGTAGCCTAACCTCAGAACGAGTGGGGAGGCGGCGGCCAAAATGCGCGGTCGGCTATTTAAGTAGTGCTGACTTTAACTGCCCTCGACTGCTCCACACCGGCTGTGATCACGGCCTGAACCATCGAATCGATCGCCGGCGACGCCCCATGCGTCGAGCCATCGGACAGTTCTCGTGCTTGGCTGATCATCGAACGTTTCCACAACGTTCAATCCGTAGTCCCGCAATGGATCGCGGCTCGGTACGGGCCATTCGTAGCATCACGTTCGGCCCGACCCGGTGACCAGATCCGCAGCCGACAACAACCGAACAGATTCGAGAGGGGCAACCACCGTGTTCACCATCCGGCTTCTCGACGGTGAGGAAGTCCACGCCAACGACGGCGACAAGCTATCGATCAACCATGACACCGGCGTCCTCACTGTTTCCCGGGTCGACGGTTTCGAGGAAGTCACGACCCATTTCTCGCCCTCGGCGTGGGGTTCGGTGACGCACCGCGTCAAGGGCGCCGGAATGAAGAGGGTGTCGGCCTAACCCAGCAGCGCGCGCACCACGCCGTCGGCCAGTAGCCGTCCGCGATCGGTGAGCACCACCCGGTCCGCCTCGTTGGTCAGCAAACCGTCGGCGACGGCGACCTCGGCACGTTCGCGCTCGACGGCATCGAGTAGGTCGAATGGCAGCCCCTCCCGCAGCCGGATGCGCAGCATCACCTCCTCGGTGTGCAACGCGTCGGCTTGCAGTGCCTCGAAACCGGCTACCGGCAGCGACGCCTCGGCAAGCCGCTGCGCATAGGTGTTGGGGTGCTTGACATTCCACCAGCGCGTTGCGCCGACGAAGCTGTGCGCTCCGGGCCCGGCGCCCCACCATTGGCCGCCGTTCCAGTATCCGAGGTTATGACGGCACTGCCCGCCGCGCCGGCTCCAGTTGGACACCTCGTACCAATCCAAGCCGGCGGCGCGCAGCGTCGCGTCCACCAGTTCGTAGCGATGCGCCAGCACGTCGTCGTCGGGCGCAGCCAGCTCGCCACGCCGGACCCGGCGCGCCAAGGCGGTGCCCTCCTCTACGGTCAGCGCGTACGCCGAGACGTGATCGACGCCGGTCGCCAGCACCGCATCGACCGAGCGTTGCACGTCGTCGTCGGATTCCCCGGGCGTGCCATAGATCAGGTCGAGGCTGACATGCTCGAAACCGGCCGCCAACGCCTCCCCGGCCGCAGCCGCCGCCCGTCCTGGCGAGTGCACCCGGTCGAGCGTGGCCAGCACCCGCGGCGCCACCGATTGCATACCCAGCGACACTCGCGTGTAGCCGGCCTCGCGCAGCGCCGCGAACAGCTCCGGCGACGTCGATTCCGGGTTGGCCTCGGTGGTGACCTCGGCATCCGGCGCCAGCGGAAAGTGCTCGCGGACCATGTCAAGCAGCGCGCACAGCCGCACACTGCCCAGCAGCGACGGTGTCCCGCCCCCGACAAACACGGTGCCCGCCGACGGCGCGCCGAGCATGCCGGCCGCCAGCTCGAGCTCCGACGCCAGCACCTGCAGCCATGCGTCGGGGTTGACCCCGCCCAACTCGGCCGGGGTGTAGGTGTTGAAGTCGCAGTACCCGCAGCGGGTCAGGCAGAACGGCACGTGAACGTACACGCCGAACGGTGCACCAGAAGTCAGCTGCACGTCAGGCAGAGATGTCGTCACGGCACCCCATCATCCCATGGGAAGCCGAGCGCACGCTGTGCCGAGCGACTACCCGTTGAGTTGGTTGAACATATAGGTCAACAAGTGATTCAGCGAGCCCACCCGCGCCGGCTTACTAGCACCACCAGGCGAAGCGCACGACGGCCACGCTTTAGGCCCCTGGGTCGCCATGATCCGCTGCGCCACCTGGATCTGCTGGGCGCGCGAGGCGTGTTGCGGTGAACCAATGCCGCCGTTGTCTTCCCAGGTTGCCTTGCTGATCTGCAAGCCGCCGTAGAACCCGTTACCGGTGTCGGCCGCCCAGTTACCACCGGATTCACACTGCGCCAGCGCGTCCCAATTGACCGCGTCGGCGGACGCGATATTGCTGATCGGATTGATCGACGCCGCCACGATCGCAACTGCCGCCAGTCCGCACCAACGTTTCATCGCAACTGCACCTTGCTGGCCAGCCACTGGCCGTCGACTTTGTCCATGGTCATGTTGACGAGGCTGAAGTCGGTCTCGGCGTCGGGATCATCGGTGTTGGTCACCAGTTGCTCGACAAACAGCAGAACCTCGACCTGGTCGGGGCTGGCCGACTTGACCACCGATTCGACGACGCGACCCTGCGTAGCTGCCTGGTGGTCGAGCAACACCGTGCGCAGCGATCCGTTGGATTTGACGTAGCGTTGCTTGAACTCACCAGTTGCGCCATCGCGGAGCGTCGCGACGTTGCGATCCATCGCCTGGCTGTCGAAATTGGTCAGCGCGACAGCGTATTTCACTGCCGCGGCGACTGCCTGCTGGCTGGCTATCTGTGTCTGGTGTCGCTCGTATTGAAGCCACCCCACATAACCGCCGGCTCCGGCCAGGACGGCCACCAGCGCTGCGATGGCAAGCCAGCGGCTTTTCACGCGCGGTGACGCCGGCGCGGCGTTGTGGTCTTCGTCACGAACGCCGGCTTGCGAAGGATCCGTATCAGTCATGTCAACCGCCTACCTGCCCGCGCCGGATGGCGTGCGCCCAGGTAGTTTGGCCCAGCGCTGCCGGCATCTGAGGGACCGACACACCGGTCGTCGGGCTTTTATTCACGGTGATCGCAATTTCGACCCGGTCGGGCGGCTTTTCGGCATCCATGGCACAATGGCCGGGTGACCGCCGCCCACCGCAGCCAGCTTCGCATTGCCTTGGTGGCGCGCCGGCATATCGATCTCAAGCGTGTCTGCAGCTGTCGCTGTCTGCCTTGATGTCGTAGACCCGCCCACCCTGTACTTGCAGCTGGCCGCGGATCTGCGCCGCCGGACAGCCAACCGGTGATGTGCGCGTTCCCAGCCGGCCCCTCCGCGAAGGAGATCGCCGAATGACGACCCCCCGCCCCGCCAAAGGTCGCTCCGAAGGCCAATGGGCGCTCGGCGAGCGTGAACCGCTCAATCCCAACGAGCAGCTCAAGGTCGACGACGCACCCCTCAATGTGCGGGACCGAATCGAAAACATCTACGCCAAGCGTGGTTTCGACAGCATCGACAAGACCGATCTGCGTGGCCGGTTCCGTTGGCTGGGTCTCTACACCCAGCGTGAGCAGGGCTACGACGGCACCTGGACCGGCGACGAGAACGCCGACCTGCTGGAGGCCAGCTACTTCATGATGCGGGTGCGCTGCGACGGTAAGGCGCTGCCGGCCGCGGCGATGCGCACGCTGGGCGAGATCTCGACTGAGTTCGCCCGCGACACTGCCGACATCTCCGACCGGCAGAACCTGCAGTGCCACTGGATCGAGATCGAGAATGTCCCCGAGATCTGGAAGCGGCTCGAGGCAGTCGGACTGCAGACCACCGAAGCGTGCGGTGACTGTCCGCGCGGCATGCTCGGCTCGCCGCTGGCCGGCGAATCGCTCGACGAGGTCCTCGACGCCTCCCCTGCTCTCGACGAGATCGTGCGCCGCTACATCGGCAAGCCGGAGTACGCCAATCTGCCGCGCAAGTACAAGACCGCGGTGTCGGGGCTTCAGGACGTCGCACATGAGATCAACGACATCTCCTTCATCGGCGTCAACCACCCCGAGCACGGTCCTGGTCTGGATTTGTGGGTCGGCGGCGGGCTGTCCACCAACCCGATGCTGGCCAAGCGGGTCGGTGTCTGGGTGCCGCTGGACGAGGTGCCCGACGTGTGGGAGGCCGTCACGCGCGTGTTCCGCGACTACGGCTACCGGCGGCTGCGCTCCAAGGCCCGGCTGAAGTTCCTCATCAAAGATTGGGGCGTTGAAAAGTTCCGTGAAGTTCTCGAACAGGAATACCTGGGCCGCAAGCTGATCGACGGCCCGGCCCCCGAACCAGTCAAGCACCCGATCGACCACGTCGGCGTGCAGCGATTGAAGAACGGCCGCAACGCCGTCGGCGTGGCTCCGATCGCCGGGCGGGTCTCCGGGACCATCTTGACGGCGGTAGCCGACCTGATGGAGCGGGTCGGATCTGACCGGGCGCGGTTCACGCCGTATCAGAAGCTGATCATCCTCGACGTGCCCGACGAGCGGCTCGATGAGATGGTCGCCGGTCTGGACGCCTTGGGCCTGCAGTCACAGCCGTCGCACTGGCGGCGAAACCTGATGGCGTGCAGTGGGATCGAGTTCTGCAAGTTGTCGTTCGCCGAGACCCGTGGGCGCTCGCAGGTGCTGGTGCCCGAGCTGGAGCGCCAGTTGGAGGACATCAACGCTCAGCTCGATGTGCCGATCACGATCAACATCAACGGCTGCCCGAACTCGTGCGCGCGCATCCAGGTCGCAGACATCGGGTTCAAGGGCCAGATGGTCGACGACGGCCACGGCGGCTCAGTCGAGGGCTTCCAGGTCCATCTCGGCGGCAGCCTCGGGCTCGACAGCGGTTTCGGCCGCAAACTGCGCCAACACAAGGTCACCAGCAGCGAGCTGAGCGACTACATCGACCGGGTGGTGCGCAACTTCGTCAAACAACGCGATGACGGCGAGCGGTTCGCCACCTGGGCGGCCCGTGCCGACGAGGCGGATCTGCGATGAGCGGCGCGACGGAGGCGGAGCTTAGGGAGCTTGCCGCTCGCGGCGCGGCGGAACTGGCCGGCGCCAGCGCCTCCGATCTGCTGCGCTGGACCGACGAGAACTTCGGCGGCGTCAATGGGCCGCGGGGTGCAGCGACCTGTAACTACGTCGTGGCTTCCAACATGCAGGACGCCGTGTTGGTCGATCTGGCGGCCAAGGTACGGCCGGGGGTTCCAGTGCTGTTCCTCGACACCGGCTATCACTTCGTCGAAACCATCGGCACCCGCGACGCGGTCGAGGCGGTCTACGACATCCGGATCCTCAACGTCACTCCTGAGCAGACGGTGGCCGAGCAGGATGCGCTGTTGGGCAAGGACCTGTTCGCTCGCGAGCCCAACGAATGCTGCCGGCTGCGCAAAGTGGAGCCACTGTCCAAAGCGCTGCGCGGCTACTCGGCCTGGGTCACCGGGCTGCGCCGCGTCGAGGCACCGACTCGTGCCAACGCTCCGCTGATCAGTTTCGACGAAGCTTTCAAGCTCGTGAAGATCAACCCGCTGGCGGCGTGGTCGGATCAGGACATGGACGACTACATCGCCGAAAACGATGTGCTGGTCAATCCGCTTGTCTACGAAGGTTATCCGTCGATCGGCTGCGCACCGTGCACGGCCAAGCCGGCTGAGGGCGCCGACCCGCGCAGCGGACGCTGGCAAGGGACGGGCAAAGTCGAATGCGGGTTGCACGCCTCGTGATGCTGGGTTCATTTAGCGCCGAGCCGCCACACTCGGCTCCACCGAGTTTGCGGCCGCCGCTGGTGCTCACCGCCCACGGCAGTGCGGATCCACGCTCGGCGGCCAATGCCCGGGCCGTCGCTGCTCTGCTGCGACGCATGCGCCCGGGTCTGGACGTGCGGGTTGCCTTCTGCGAGCAGAACTCGCCGATGCTGGCCGACGTGGTCACGCCGGGTTCGGTGGTGACACCGTTTTTGCTGGCCGACGCCTACCACGCCCGCATCGATATTCCTCGCCAGATCGCGGGGCGCGCCGGGGTGCGGCAAGCCGAAGTGCTCGGTGAGGACGACCGGCTGATTGCCGTGCTGCGCGAAAGACTGCGCGAACTAGGCGTTTCTGGGCTCGACCACGACCTCGGCGTACTGGTGGTGGCGATCGGCTCGAGCGATGCCGCGGCTAATGCGCGCACGGTGACGGTGGCCGCACGGCTCGCGGCGAGCACCAGTTGGGCCGGTGCGACGACGGCGTTTGCGACCGCGGCCGGCTCGCTGGCCGAGGCCGCCGACCGGTTGCAAGACGCTGGTGCTCGACGGCTGGTGATCGCGCCGTGGTTCCTGGCGCCGGGACGGCTGACCGATCGAGTGGCTGATTTTGCGCACGATCGCGGTATTGCCATGGCGGCCCCGCTGGGCGCGCATCCGCTGGTGGCTCAGACGGTGCTGGACCGCTTCGACGCAGCGCTGACCGAGCAGGCTGCGGCCTGACCATCTCTGGCGCGAGCATCTCTGGCGCGAGTGTCTCTGGCGCGAGCGTGCGCAAACCCGGTAATTAGGTCGGCGTGTCGACCGGGGACACGCACGCTCGCGGCAAGGGGAGATCGGGCACTCGGGTGGCGGCCGCGTAGACGGTGTCCCCTTCCTTCAGGCCCAGCGCCTCGGCGTCGCCCCGGGTGATCTGCGCGGTGAACGGGCCGCCGGTGGCCGCGTTGGTCAACTCCACGCGGACCTCGAAGCCCAGCATCACCACACGGTCGATGGTGGCGCGGATGACGCCGGCAGATCTGGCGGCGTCGTCGCTGGCAGCGATCTTCATGTCGGGATTGCGCCCGACCCGGATGTCGTGCGGGCGCACCAAGGTGCCATTCAACGAGGACACCGCGCCCAAAAACGACATCACGAAGGCGTTCGCAGGACTGTCGTAGACATCCGCCGGGGATCCGACCTGCTCGATACGCCCCTTGTTGAGCACGGCGATGCGATCGGCCACGTCGAGCGCCTCGGCCTGGTCGTGGGTGACCAGCACCGTGGTGACATGCACCTCGTCGTGCAACCGCCGCAGCCAGGCCCGCAGATCTTCGCGAACCTTGGCGTCGAGCGCACCGAACGGCTCGTCGAGCAGCAGCACCTGCGGGTCGACCGCCAGCGCGCGAGCCAGCGCCATGCGCTGCCGTTGACCCCCGGAGAGCTGATTGGGGTAGCGGCTTTGAAAACCGCTGAGCCCCACCACCTCAAGCAAGTTGTCGACTTTTTTCGTGATCTCCGACTTCGGCCGCCGGCGGATCCGCAACCCGAATGCGACGTTGTCGCGGACGGTCAAATGCTTGAAGGCGGCGTAATGCTGGAACACGAACCCGATGCCCCGCCGCTGCGGTGGCACCCGGGTCACGTCGCGGCCGTTGATCGTGACGGTTCCGGTGTCGGGCCTGTCGAGTCCGGCAATGGCGCGCAACAACGACGACTTGCCCGAACCGCTGGGGCCCAGCAGCGCTGTCAGCGAACCGGCGGGCACCGTGAAGTCGACGTTGTCGAGTGCGACGAAGGTGCCGTGGCGCTTGTTGGCGCCCTGCACGATGATCGCGTCCGACCCCGGGTTGGCGGTCATGCGGCCTCCTTGCCGGTACGTCGGACGTCGAGCAAGACCTGAACGATCAGCACCACGACGGACACTCCCATCAGCAATGTCGACAACGCATAGGCACCGTACTCAGCGCCGCGGTTGTAGCGGTCGGAAACCAACAACGTCAAGGTCTGCGATTTGCCGGGCAGGTTCGACGACACCATGAGCACCGCGCCGTATTCGCCGAGTGTGCGGGCGATGGTCAGCACGATGCCGTAGGTGAGGCCCCAGCGGATCGACGGCAACGTGATCCGCCAAAAGGTCTGCCACCAGGTCGAACCCAGTGTCGCAGCGGCCTCCTCCTGGTCGGTCCCCAACTCGTGCAACACCGGTTCGACTTCGCGCACCACGAATGGCAGCGTGACGAAGACACTAGCCAGCACGATCCCGGGCAGACCGAAGATGATCTTGAGCCCGAAATCTCTCTCGACGAACCCCAGCGCGCCGGCCGACCCCCACAGCACGATCAGCGCCACGCCCACGATGACCGGCGAGACCGCAAACGGCAGGTCGATGATGGCCTGCAACAAACCCTTACCGCGAAACCTGTTGCGCGCCAGCATCAAGGCCGTCGGAATACCGAAGATGACGTTCAGCGGTACCACGATCGCCACGACCAGCAACGACAACTGCAGCGCCGAGATCGCCGCGGGCGTGCTGATATAGGCGTAGAACTGGCCGATGCCGGGCGAAAAGGTTCGCCACAAAATCACCGCAACCGGAACGACCAGCAGCACGGCGACGTAGCCCAACGCAATGCAGCGGATGAGGTAGCGAACGCGCGGTGAGGTCGTCATCCCGACAGCTCCTCGCGCTTAGCGGCGCGTGAACCGACAGTGCGCAAGAGTAACAGCACAACGAACGAAATACCCAACAGCACAATGGATATCGCGGCCGCACCGGTGCGGTCGTCGTTCTCGATCAAAGTGCGGATCCACTGCGAGGAGACTTCGGTTTTCCCGGGTACCGCGCCGCCGATCAAAACCACCGAGCCGAACTCGCCGATGGCACGTGAAAACGCCAGGCCCGCACCGGTGAGCAAGGACGGCGTCAGCGACGGCAGCACCACGGAGGTGAAGATCGTCGCGCTATTGGCGCCCAGCGATGCCGCCGCCTCCTCGGCCTCGCGGTCGATTTCGAGCAGCACCGGTTGCACGGCGCGCACCACGAACGGCAACGTGACAAACGCCAGCGCCACTCCCACGCCCCACCCGGTGTGCTGCAGATGCAGCCCCACGGGGCTGTTGGGACCGTAGAGAGCCAGCATCACCAGGCTGGCGACGATGGTGGGCAACGCGAACGGCAGGTCGATGATCGTATCGACGAGCCGCTTACCCGGGAAATCGTCGCGCACCAACACCCAGGCGATCACCAGGCCGAACACCAGATTGAGCACCGTGACCCCGGCCGAAATGGTCAGCGTCACCCGAAACGACTCGAGCGCGGCATTCGAGGTGACGGCCAGCCAAAACGCGCGCCAGCCGCCGTCGACTGCTTGCCAGGCGATCGCGGCCAACGGCAATAACACGATCACCGACAGCCACACCGTCGCAACACCGACCCGCAACGGGGTGTTGCCGCGGCGCGCCTGAGTCGAGTGGGGTGCGATCGTCGCTGTCATCCGGTGGCCTGCATGTAGATCCGGGTGATGCTGCCGGAGTTCTTGTCGAACAGCTGCGGGTCCACGGTGTCCCAGCCGCCCAAATCAGTAATCGTCCACAGCTTCGTCGGTACCGGGAACTGGTCACGGAAATCGGCGGCGACGGCCGGATCCACGGGCCGGAAACCCGCGGTCGCCCACAACTTCTGGGCCTGCGCCGTGTACTGAAAGTTCTTGAACGCGGTCGCGGTGTCCAGATGCGCGGTGGTCGTCACAACCGCCAGCGGGTTGTCGATTTTGAAGGTCTGCGGCGGGTTGACGTGGGTGATCGGCTTGCCTTGCCGCTCGGTGGCGATGGCCTCGTTCTCATAGCTGATCAGCACGTCGCCGCTGCCCTGGACGAACACATCGGTGGCCTCGCGTCCCGACCCCGGACGCAGTTTGACGTGTTGGCTCACCAGCTTGTTGACGAAATCCACTCCAGCTTGGGGGTTTCGTCCTCCACCACTCTTGACGGCGTAGGGGGCCAGCAGATTCCATTTCGCCGAGCCCGAACTCAGCGGACTGGGGGTGATGACTTCCACACCGGGCTTCACCAAGTCGTCCCAGTCTTTGATGTTTTTCGGATTGCCCTGGCGCACCACCAGCGTCACCACCGACCCGAACGGAATGCCCTTGGTGGCGTCCTTGTCCCAGTCCGCGGAAACCTTGCCGGCCTTGACCAGGCGGGTGATGTCGGGTTCGACGGAGAAATTCACCACGTCGGCCGGTTTGCCGTCGACGACGCCGCGCGACTGATCCGCCGAGGCCCCGTACGAGCTGACGACCTGCACGCCTTTGCCGTCCTCGGAGGCGTTGAACGCGGGAATCACCTTGCTCCAGCCAGGTTCCGGAGCCGAGTAGGCGACCAGCGTGATGCTGACGCGGGCATTGCGCGGACCGCCACCGCCGACCACGTCGCTGGCGCCACCGTGGCAGGCGGCCGCGACGGCTGCGACCATCGCGAGGGCGACGACACGCCATCCCCTGAGGTGGTTTAGCATCGGTGACCTTTCGGGCTGCGGGAATCGAATCACCGCGACGGAAAGGCCTCAGGTCGTTCAGTGACCAGTACTCGTCAGTTGCACCGACGCCGACGCCAGACCGCGCGCGTATGGGTTCAGCGACGACAGTGCACATCGGCGACAGCGGAATCACCCACGGCAATGAGTGCCAAGACATAGCACTCCCGGTTGCCGGACGCTGCGCGCATGCCGCGAAGCCTAACAGAATCCGCTGCACCGGCACGGCGAGCCGGCGACTGTCAGCGCGTCAGCCACCACATGACGATGACCAGTACCACCAGCAGGATCAACACCAACGTCACCTGTGATCGGGGCATACCGCTCATCTGGACTCCTCGTCGCCGCCCGGCGACGATGCGCGCTGTGGAACACCAGCGCGAGGTGGGGGTACCGCCTGCTTGCGGGGGAAAACCGGGCCATCGGACGGCTGCCGGACGCGCCGCATCACCACGATGCCGCGACCCAGCATGGTGTCCAGCGCCAACGCGATCAGGTAGGCCAAGATCAGCACGACCGGCATCACCACGATGGTCTGCAGGACGAAGCCGAGTCCCGACAACCACAACTCGACGCCGTCCCACCAGCTGAGGAACCCGTTCACCGGGCTTACCCTATGCCGCACCTCTCGCGAATCCAATGTGTGAAGATCCACCAGGTGACATCAGGCCGGAGTCGCTCACCGCGCAGACCCGAGTAGACGCCGGACAGGTCCACAGATGATGATGTCGGCATGGTTTTGCACGCCAATTCGGCCGAAGAAGCTTCCGAGGAGGCCCCACCGTTCACCGTGACGTCGCCGGTGCCCTTCACGCCGACCGGGTCGTTGCGCAACCCGTTCCCGCCGATCGCCGATTACGCGTTTCTGTCCGACTGCGAAACGACGTGCCTGATCTCACCGGCCGGTTCGGTCGAGTGGTTGTGCGTGCCGCGACCGGACTCGCCGAGCGTGTTCGGCGCGATCCTCGACCGTAGCGCCGGTCACTTCCGGTTGGGGCCCTACGGGGTCTCGGTGCCCTCGGCCCGGCGTTACTTGCCCGGCAGCCTGATCATGGAGACCACCTGGCAGACCCACACCGGCTGGCTGATTGTTCGCGATGCGCTGGTGATGGGTCCGTGGCATGACATCGAGCGGCGGTCGCGCACGCATCGTCGTACCCCGATGGACTGGGACGCCGAGCATATTTTGCTGCGCACGGTGCGCTGCGTGTCCGGCACCGTCGAGCTGATGATGAGCTGCGAGCCGGCGTTCGACTACCACCGTGTCGGCGCGACGTGGGAGTACTCGGCCAACGCCTACGGCGAGGCCATCGCGCGGGCCAAACACAACCCCGACGCGTATCCGACGCTGCGGCTGACCACGAACTTGCGGATCGGACTGGAAGGGCGCGAGGCACGAGCACGGACCCGATTGAAAGAGGGCGACGACGTGTTCGTCGCGTTGAGTTGGTCCAAGCACCCTGCGCCGCAAAGCTATAAAGAAGCCGCCGACAAGATGTGGCAGACCACCGAATCATGGCGGCAGTGGATCAACATCGGCAACTTCCCGGACCACCCGTGGCGGGCTTACCTACAGCGCAGCGCGCTGACCTTGAAAGGCTTGACGTATTCGCCCACCGGTGCGCTGCTTGCTGCCAGCACCACCTCGCTGCCGGAAACACCGCAGGGCGAACGTAACTGGGACTACCGCTACGCGTGGATCCGCGACTCCACATTCGCATTGTGGGGCCTCTACACCTTGGGTCTGGATCGCGAAGCCGACGACTTCTTCTCGTTCATCGCCGACGTGTCCGGCGCCAACAACGGGGAACGCCATCCGCTGCAAGTGATGTATGGCGTCGGCGGCGAGCGCAGCCTGGTCGAAGAAGAGTTGCACCATCTGTCCGGTTATGACCAGGCACGCCCGGTCCGCATCGGCAACGGCGCCTACAACCAAGCGCAGCACGACATTTGGGGTGCCATCCTCGACTCGTTCTACCTGCACGCCAGATCCCGTGAGCAGGTCCCCGAGACGCTGTGGCCGGTGCTGAAAAAACAAGTCGAAGAAGCCTCGAGACACTGGCGGGAGCCCGACCGCGGCATCTGGGAGGTCCGCGGCGAACCGCAGCACTTCACCTCGTCGAAGGTCATGTGCTGGGTGGCGCTGGACCGCGGCGCCAAGCTGGCCGAGCGGCAAGGCGAGAAGAGCTACGCCCAGCAGTGGCGTGCCGTCGCCGAGGAGATCAAGGCCGACATCCTCGAGCACGGGGTGAACTCCAGCGGTGTGTTCACCCAGCACTACAACACCGACGCGCTGGACGCGTCACTGCTGCAGGTGGTGCTGACCCGGTTCTTACCGCCGGATGACCCGCGGGTACGCGCGACCGTGCTGGCTATCGCCGACAACCTCACCGAACAGGGTCTGGTGTTGCGCTACCGCGTGGAGGAGACCGACGACGGCCTGACCGGCGAGGAAGGCACCTTCACGATCTGCTCGTTTTGGCTGGTGTCGGCGCTGGTCGAGATCGGCGAGGTCAGCCGCGCCAAGCACCTGTGTGAACGACTGCTGTCCTACGCCAGCCCGCTGCACCTCTACGCCGAGGAGATCGAGCCGCGCACCGGCCGGCATCTGGGTAACTTCCCGCAGGCGTTCACCCACCTGGCGCTGATCAACGCCGTGGTGCACGTGATTCGCGCGGAGGAGGAAGCCGACTCCACCGGCGGATTCCAGCCCGCCAACGCCCCGATGTAGGCCCCTTACCTCGGGCGAGCGTGCCCCCCTTACCTCGGGCGAGCGTGCGTGTTCCCGGCGCCCGACACGGCGTGTCGGCCGGGGACACGCACGCTCGCGCGAGAGGTGGCGCTACTTTTTGGCCTTATCCCCCGCCGCGTCGGCGGACAGCGCCGCGACGAAAGCCTCCTGCGGCACGTCGACCCGACCGATGGTCTTCATCCGCTTCTTGCCTTCCTTCTGCTTTTCCAGCAGTTTGCGCTTGCGGGTGATGTCGCCGCCGTAGCACTTCGACAGCACGTCTTTACGGATCGCGCGAATGTTCTCCCGCGCAATGATTTTCGAGCCGATCGCGGCCTGCACCGGCACCTCGAACTGCTGACGCGGGATGAGCTCCTTGAGCTTGGTGGTCATCTTGTTGCCATAGGCGGCCGCGGCGTCCTTGTGCACGATCGCGCTGAACGCGTCGACGGCCTCGCCCTGCAACAAGATGTCGACTTTGACCAGATCGGCTTCCTGCTCGCCGGCTTCCTCGTAATCGAGGCTGGCGTAGCCGCGGGTGCGCGACTTCAACGAGTCGAAGAAGTCGAAGATGATCTCACCCAACGGCATCGTATAGCGCAGCTCCACCCGTTCTGGTGACAGATAGTCCATGCCGCCGAGCTCGCCGCGGCGGGATTGGCACAGTTCCATGATTGTGCCGATGAACTCGCTCGGCGCGATGATCGTGGTTTTGACGACCGGCTCGTAGACGGTGCGGATCTTGCCCGACGGCCAATCCGACGGGTTGGTCACCACAATGCGCTCGTCGGCCCCACCTTCCACGACCACCTGGTACACCACGTTGGGTGAGGTCGAGATCAGATCGAGGTCGAATTCGCGCTCCAGCCGCTCGCGCGTGATCTCCATGTGCAGCAGGCCCAAAAACCCACACCGGAACCCGAAACCCAGCGCCACCGACGTTTCCGGTTCGTAGGTCAACGCGGCGTCGTTGAGCTGCAATCGATCCAGTGCGTCACGCAGATCGGGATAGTCCGAGCCGTCGACGGGATACAGGCCCGAGTAGACCATCGGCTTGGGTTCGCGGTACCCGGTCAGCGCCTCGGCGGCGCCGTGGCGCGCGGTCGTCACGGTGTCGCCGACCTTGGACTGGCGCACGTCTTTGACGCCGGTGATCAGATAGCCGACCTCCCCGACGCCCAGGCCGGCGGTGGCTTTGGGCTCCGGTGAGACGATGCCGACTTCCAGCAGTTCGTGGGTGGCGCCGGTGGACATCATCGAGATCTTCTCCCGCGGGGTGATCTTGCCGTCGACCACCCGCACATAGGTCACAACCCCGCGGTAGATGTCGTAGACGGAATCGAAAATCATTGCCCGAGTAGGCGCTTCGGCTTCGCCGGTGGGTGGGGGGACTTGTTTGACGACGGCGTCGAGCAACTCGCCCACCCCCTCTCCGGTCTTACCGGAGACGCGGAGCACCTCGTCGGGTTCGCAGCCGATGATGTGGGCGATCTCGGCGGCGTAGCGGTCCGGATCGGCGGCGGGCAGATCGATCTTGTTGAGCACCGGAATGATCACCAGGTCGCGGTCCAACGCCAGATACAGGTTGGCCAGCGTCTGCGCCTCGATGCCCTGGGCGGCATCGACCAGCAACACCGCTCCCTCGCAGGCGGCCAGCGCCCGGGACACCTCATAGGTGAAGTCGACGTGGCCCGGGGTGTCGATTAGATGCAGGACGTGGTCGGTGTCGCCGACCCGCCAGGGCAGCCGCACGTTTTGGGCCTTGATGGTGATCCCGCGCTCACGCTCGATGTCCATCCGGTCGAGATACTGTGCGCGCATTGACCGGTCGTCGACGACGCCGGTGAGCTGCAGCATCCGGTCGGCCAATGTGGATTTGCCGTGGTCGATGTGGGCGATGATGCAGAAGTTCCGAATCTGCGCCGGCGCGGTGAACGTTTGGTCGGCGAAACTGCTGATGGGGATCTCCTGGTGGACTCATACGTGCGCGTCCGTCCAGGGTATCTAGGCAGCCGGGGCGAAACACAATCGCGCCGAAGCGCTGCCGCGACAAGTAGCAGGCCGAAATTAACTCCGGCCCCGGTCGCGCGAACGCGGCCGGGGCCGGAGACCCCCGTCCGGCGGGTTACGGGCGATGCAAACCGCCGGACATGCGTTGCTCGACCCCCTCCCTCCCGCGCCCCCCGCGCGGGGGTCGAGCAACCCACTTCACTGCCTCACCACAACAGATGAGGCCAACCCTTGATGCACAAAAGTTTGGTTACCAACCGCGCATGAGCCTAATAGCCAGCTGAGAGGAATATCGAAGATTCGTGAGAAAAACCGCGCGGGACCTCAACCGTCGGCTCGCAGGCCGCGTGAGGCCAGTTTGTTGGACGCACGTCCAATTTCGTCGCACATACCTGCTGAATTCTGCGGTAGTGACGGCCTCGCTGTTTCGGCGGTGCGATCAGTCGGGTCGCTCTCGCTATGCTGCGAAGATGGCGTCCCCACGCAAGCCACAGTGGAAGACGTTGCAGCGCTTCGCGGAGAACCTGGTGTTCAACGAGGCACCGAAGTTCATCCGTCAGCTGCAGAATTCGCCGACGATGCAGCGCGGCATTCAGCAGGGCCTCAGGATCGGCATGGAGGTCTTCGCCGGCGGCACGTCATCGCCACCGGCCGAGATCACCGCCGGGCGCCCGGTGACCAGCAACAGCGCCCCGACCGCGCACCGGGCCCGCAAGCTGGTCTACGCCCCCGATCTCGACGGGCGGGCCGATCCCGGCGAAATCGTGTGGACCTGGGTCGTCTACGAGGACGACCCCAGCCGCGGCAAGGACCGCCCCGTGCTGGTGGTGGGCCGCGACCGTCGCACCTTGCTCGGGCTGATGATGTCCAGCCAGCAGCGGCACGCCGCTGACCCCGACTGGGTCGGCATCGGCAGTGGCAGCTGGGACGACGAGGGCCGGGAAAGCTGGGTCCGACTGGACCGGGTGCTCGACGTGCCCGAAGAAGGAATCCGTCGCGAGGGCGCCATTTTGCAGCGCGAGACTTTCGATGTGGTGGCCGCCCGGTTGCGGGCCGAGTATTCGTGGAGCTGACGCCCGCCGAGCCGGTTAGCCCTGGGTGATGTAGGAGTGCAGCTGCGCCTGCTCGGCCTCGAGTTCTTCCATCCGCGTCTTCACGACGTCACCGATACTGACGATCCCGATCAGCTCCCCGTTTTCCAGCACCGGCACGTGCCGCACCCGGTTTTCGGTCATCAGCACGCTGATGCTGTCCACGGTGTCGGCCTTGCCGCAGGTGGCGACGACGGCCGTCATGATTTTCGAGACCGGCCGAGAAAGTACGGAAGCGCCATGAGTGTGCAGCTGGCGCACGACGTCGCGCTCGGAAACGATGCCGGCGACGCCGTCCGGCCCGACCACCACCATCGCGCCGATATTGTGCCTGGCCAGCCCGGCAAGCAGTTCGGTCACCGGCGCGTCGGGGTTGACGGTTACCACCGCCGCGCCTTTGTTCCGCAACACGTCTGCAATCCGCATCGAGGCCTCCCGCGTTGTGATCCGGTTCACACCAGGCTACGGACATCTTCGTCGGCGCGAAAGCGACCGGCGAAAATCGCCGCCCGGACCGGCCGGGACCACGGTGCCTAGCGCGGCGATGCTCGCGCGGTGCAGCCGAAACGCCCGTCTGCGTGATGAGACACCGGATGCCCGACGACATCCGAAACTTCAAGCCGCACAAGCTAATCGTCCAATACGAGGCGAGCGCCCAGAATGTGTGACATACCTGACGCCATGATCGAGATCACGCTGCTGGGTACCGGAAGCCCTATCCCCGACCCCAACCGAGCCGGACCGGCCACCTTGGTGCGAGCCGGCGGACAATTGTTTTTGACCGACTGCGGGCGCGGAGTGCTGCAGCGGGCAGCGGCCATCGGCGTGGGCGCCAACGCGCTGTCGGCGTTGCTGCTCACCCATCTGCACAGCGACCACATCGCCGATTTGGGCGACGTCCTGATCACCCGCTGGGTCAGCACATTCGGACCCGAGCCAGCGCCGCTGCCGATCATCGGGCCGCCGGGCACCGCAGAGGTCGTCGATGCCACCCTGAAAGCGTTCGGCCACGACATCGGTTACCGGATCGCTCACCACGCCGACCTGACGGCGCCCCCGCCGGTCGAGGTGCACGAGCACACCGAGGGGCCGGTGTGGGACCACGACGGTGTCACGATCCGGGTGGCTCCCACCGATCACCGGCCGGTGACACCCACCATCGGCTTTCGGATCGAATTCGACGGCGCGTCGGTCGTGCTGGCCGGCGATACCGTGCCCTGTGAAAGCCTCGACCGTCTGAGCTCTGGCGCTAATGCCTTGGTGCACACCGTGATTCGCGAAGACCTCATCAGGCAGCTGCCGCAGCAGCGCATCAAGGACATCTGCGACTACCACTCCTCGGTCGAGCAGGCCGCCGCCACCGCCAAGCGCGCCGGGGTGTCCACTCTGGTGCTGACGCACTACGTGCCGGCGATCGGGCCCGGGCAAGAAGACCAATGGCGGGCGCTGGCCGCAACGGAGTTCGACGGACGGATCGAGCTCGGCGACGACCTGCACCGCATCGAGGTCGGGCCGGGTAGCTGACGGCAGGGCGCGACCGGTGCGGCCCCCGTCCGTCGCACCCGTTTCCGCAGCTCAGCGCTGATGATCTAGCCGGGAGTAGCAGCGAGATCGTCGTGAGTGAGCCGTCGGGCCAGTAGCGTGGTCGCCGAGTGCTGGGCTCGACTTTGGGAGAGCGGCCCATCGGCTGATAACCTGGTCATTCGCTGCCCAGCTGCCCGGCACCTGGAGCCTGAACCCCCATCGAGATCGACGAAGGAACTAACGCGTGGCCAACATCAAGTCGCAGCAGAAGCGCAACCGCACCAATGAGCGCCGCCGGCTGCGCAACAAATCGGTGAAGTCGTCGCTTCGCACGGCTGTCCGCGCGTTTCGCGAGGCCACCGAGGCCGGCGAGAAGGACAAGGCTGCCGAACTGCTGGTGGCCACCAACCGCAAGCTGGACAAGGCGGCCAGCAAGGGCGTCATCCACAAGAACCAGGCCGCCAACAAGAAGTCAGCGCTGGCCCGCGCCTTCAACAAGCTCTGAGCTACCGGTCGCTAACGCGGCACCACTATCCGGCTCGTCCTCGTAACCGACCCACCCGGGCGGAACCGCCCGCATCGTCACCGGCGGCTAATTCGGCAACCTTCCGCACCGCGGCTTCCAGCGCGTAGTCCGCGTCGGCAGCCGCCCCCTTGACATCGGCGTTCAGGGCGGCAACCAGTCTCATCGCCGTCGCCACCATGTCGCGTGACCAACGCCGAGCCTGTTTCTGCGCCTTCTGCACTCGCCAGGGCGGCATCCCGAGCTCGCCGGCCAGCCGGTAGGGATCACCGGACTGAGACCCCACCCGCCCGATGCTGTGCACGGCCTCAGCCAACGCATCGGCCAGCACCACGTGCGGCTCCCCGCGCATCATCGCCCACCGCAGGGCCTCAACGGCACCTTCGACGTCGCCGATCACCGCCTTGTCGGCGATGTCGAAGCCTTTCACCTCGGCTTTGCCGCTGTGATAGCGACGCACCGCGGCGGCATCGACGCGGCCCGCGGTATCGGCCACCAATTGTGAACAGGCCGAGGCAAGTTCACGTACATCAGATCCGACGGCGTCAAGCAGCGCGGTCACCGTGTCCTGGTCGACTTTGGCCCGCAGCGAGCGAAATTCGTTGCGGACAAAATCCGCGCGCTCACCAGCCTTGGTGATCCGCGCGCACGGGTGCACCTGAGCGCCCAACGCCTGCAGCTGAGTGGCCAACGCCTTCGCCCGCCCGCCACCGGAGTGCACGACGACGAGCACCGTGCCCGGCGGAATGTCCCCTGCGGCGGCGGCAATCAATTCAGCGGCGTCCTTGCCCGCCTCAGCGGCAGCTTCGAGGACCACGACCCGCTCGTCGGCGAACAGCGACGGGCTCAGCAGTTCGGCAAGCTCGTAAGTGTCGACTTCGCCGGCCCGCAGCCGGTTCACTGGCACGTCGTCGGTGCCGGCCCGCTGCCGCGCGGCGCGCAGCACCTCGCCGACGGCGCGCTCGACCAGCAGTTCCTCGTCACCCAGTACGAGGTGCAACGCCTGGCTCACCACTCGATCGTGTCACGTCCGGCCGACAGCAACCTCGTCGGCACCACGCCCGACAGCGACCACGCCAGCAGGCCCACGGCACCGACCGCGGCCGCCACCCGAAACCATCGCCAGCGCCACAGCACCACGGCCAGCACCGCGACGGCGCCGACGAACACGACACCCCGGACCCCGGACGGGACCGGCACACTGGCGGCCGGCACCGCGGCCGCCCAGCGCGCGATATGCAATACCCACCACAACTCTGGGCCGGTGAACCGGATCAGCAGCTGTGCGCCGGCCGGCCAGAACAAGCCCAGCGCGGCCGCGGCGCTGCCCATCACGGTGATCGGTGCGATCAGCGCCGCCACCGCGAGATTGGCGATCGCAGACACCAGGCTGACCTGGCCGGAGATCCCGGCGACCAGTGGCGCGGTCACCAGCTGCGCCGCGCATGCCACACAGATCGCGTCGGCCAGCGGTTTCGGCCACCCGGCCGATACCAGCCGCCGTGACCAGACCGGCGCAATGACCACCAGCGCCGCCGTGGCGACCACCGACAGCGCGAAACCAACGTCGACCGCGAGCTGCGGAGCGGCGACCATCAACACCAGCACGGTGGCCGACAGCGCCGGGATCGCCTGGCGCCGCCGGGCCGACAACACCCCCGCCAGCGCGATGGCGCCCATCACCGCGGCTCGCAACACGCTGGCCGTGGGCTGCACCACCACGACGAACACCACCAGCGCGCACGCTGCAAACACCACCGCTGCCCGCGGCCCGACCAGCCGTGCCGAGAACAGCACCGCGCCGCACACGATCGTCACATTCGCCCCGGACACCGCCATGAGATGCGTCAACCCGGCCACCCGGAACTCTCGGCTGGTGACCGCAGTGATCTGCGAGGTGTCGCCGAGCACCAGTGCGGGCAACATCGCCGCCTGGTCGGCCGGCAAGACTCGACGCGCTGTGCCGGCAAACTGAGCGCGCACGGCATGCGCAGCCCGGTACACCGGCGCGGCACGCCCCATGGTCGGTTCGCCGATCGCGTTGAGCACCGCCACCGTCAGGTCATGACGGGTGGGACGGGTGATCCGCGCCCGAAACTGCGCCGGCTGGCCCACCATCACGTCCCCAAACGCATGTGCGGGCGCGAAAACGACTACCCGCCCGGATATCTCGTCGGGCCCGACGCGTTGCAGCGTGGCGCGGAACATCAGCCGGCCGCGGCCCACCGGCAGCGCGCTTTCGCTGGGTGTGACCGTCACTTTCGCGGCCGTTCCGAACGCCGTCGTGATCGGGTGGCGCGCGGCTGCCTCGGCGCGTAACGCGACCGCGAACCCGAAGCCCGCACCGACGACCCCCACCGCGGCCAGGCTGACGCCGATGGTCCGCAGGCCCACCCTGCGCAGCAGCAGCGCCCCGGCGGCGGCCGCGACAATGCATAGTGCGGCAAGGACATTGCCGATCGGCCAGACGATCCCGATGGCGGTGACCAGCCACCCGGCCAGTGCAGCGGGCACCAGACGCACGTCCAGCCGCGCGGCCGGCACATCGGCGACCAACGGATGCGACAGGGCGCTAGACACGGACCAGCGCGCGCAGCTTGTCCAGCCGCGCGGGCCCGATACCGTCGACCTCGGCGAGTTGGTCGACGCTGCTGAACTTGCCGTTGGCCTCACGCCAGGCCACGATCGCCGCGGCGGTCACCGGTCCGATGCCTGGCAGGGTGTCGAGTTGTTGGACTGTCGCGGTGTTCAGATCGATCACGTCCGTGGGCTTGGCCGGTGTCGTTCCGGATGGCTTACCCGGTGCGACGGGCGTTGCCGGGGCCGCCGAACCGGAATTGACCGAGCTGCCCAACGCGGTCGGCTGGCCCCGTGGCGGGGCGATGCCGACGACGATCTGCTCACCGTCGCCGACCTGTCGCGCCATGTTCAGCCCGATGGTGTCCGCGCCGTCCATCGCGCCGCCCGCCGCCTTCAGCGCGTCCGCGATCCGTGCGCCGGGCGCCAAGGTGACCAGACCGGGCGTGTGCACGAGCCCGACCACGCTGACGATCACCGGTTGGGCCGGCCCCGCCGACGCGGTGGCGCTCGGGCTGCGGCTCGACACCATCTCCACCGGTGGCAGCTTGGCCGACACCACCGGCGCCGGCTGGTCGCGCACCAACGTGAATACGGTGACCAGTACCGCGATCGCGGCCACCACTGCCAGGGCGATGGCGCCGGCACGTCCGGGATCGGCGCGGACCCGGGCCAACACACCGGCGTTGTGTGCCGTGCTGTCCGGAAGCCAGCGCGGCAGCAAGGAATTGGGGTCGTCGTCGCCCTCGGCCGCGTCGACATCGGTGTCGGGTCGGGCACCGAGTCGCCGCTGCAGCCGCTCGGCAGGCGGTTCTGTTCGCATGCGCCGACGGTAGGTGCGCCGACCGTCGCCGCGGCGCCGTCGCACCGGTGCCGGAGAGCCGCTGTGGAGTAAGCCGAAACTGTGTACAACCGTCGCCGGAAGGTTTGGCGATCGAGCATGCGGGTAGCCGGGCGACTATGGGTTTGGCTCTGATCACCGGCGCGTCGAGTGGAATCGGCCTCGAGATCGCCAAGCAGTTCGCCGAGCACGGTTATGACCTCGTGGTCGCCGCCGAAGACGACGGTCTGCACACAGCGGCTGCCACGCTGTCGGGAGCCGGCACCGATGTCCGGGCGGTGCAGGTCGATCTGCGCACACCCGACGGCGTCGAGGAGCTGTATCAGCGGTGTGACGGGCGGCAATTGGATGCCGCCGCGCTCAATGCCGGCGTGGGGCGGGGCGAAAGCTTCCTCAACAGCGACCTGACCGGCAACCTGGCGCTGGTCGATTTGAACGTCCGGTCAACCGTGCACCTGAGCAAATTGATCCTGGCCGACATGGTGCCCCGCGGCGCCGGGAAGCTGTTGTTCACCTCGTCGATTGCGGCGATGATGCCGGGTTCCTACCAGGCGGTCTACAACGCGTCGAAGTCGTTCATCCTGTCGTTCGCCGAGGCGCTCCACGATGAGCTGCGCAACACCGGTGTGTCGGTCACCTCGCTGTTGCCCGGCCCCACCGACACCAACTTCTTCCGCCGTGCCGGGTTGGAGAACACCCGGATGGGTCGCATGCCCAAAGACGATCCGGCCGAGGTGGCCAAGCAAGGTTTCGACGCGCTGATGCGCGGTGAGCGCAAGGTGGTCGCCGAATCGATGACCACTAAGATCATGGGCGTCGCGAACCGGTTTTTGCCCGACTCGATCAAAGCGGCGGCCGACCGTGTGCTCGCCGAACCGCTCGGCCGGCGATGAGGTCAGCGCGTTGACGAGCAAGCTGGACAGAAAGAAGGCCGCAGTCAAGCCGCCGCTTGCCATCGTGGCGTCAGTCGCCGGTGTCAGCGTGGTCGGGATTGTCTGGTGGCGCAAGCGATCCGACCGCCACCGGAGCTGACGTGGGACTCACTGTCGCGGTTACCGGACCTACCGGCGAAATCGGCACCTCGGCGGTGACGGCGCTGGAGCGCGACCCGGCCGTCGACCGCATCATCGGCATGGCGCGCCGACCCTTCGAGCCGTCGTCGCGGGGGTGGACCAAGACGATCTATCTGCAAGGCGACATCCTCGACCGCAACGCGGTGGATGCGTTGGTCGCCGAGGCTGACGTGGTAGTGCATTTGGCGTTCATCATCATGGGGTCCCGCCAGGAAAGTGAACGGGTGAACCTCGAAGGCACCCGCAACGTCTTCGAAGCCTGCGTGGCCGGCGCCGCCGACCAGAGACCGCGCCGCCTGGTGTACAGCTCGTCGGTGGCCGCTTACGGCTATCACGGCGAAAACCCGGTCCCGCTGACCGAAGACGTCCCACCGCGGGGCTCGCCCGAGCACTACTACTCCCAGCAGAAGGCGGCCTGCGAAGCCGCGCTCGAGGAGATCACCGCGGGATCGCCGCTGGAGGTGTACGTTCTGCGGCCCTGCATCGTCGCGGGCCCACAGGCGCACGCGTTGGTCGACGCCATGCCGTGGAATCGCATCCCGTATGCCGGTGCGGCGATCCGACGAATGCCTCTGCTCAAACCTCCGGTCCCCGACCCGGGCAACCCGTTGCAGCTGGTGCATCACGATGACGTCGCCGCCGCGATTGTGCTGGCCGCCACCAGTTCGGCTCCGCCGGGCGCCTACAACATCGCCGGCGACGGGGTGCTGTCGGTCTCCGCGGTGGCCGCGGCGCTCGGCGGCCGACCGGTGCGGGTGCCCGCCGCGGCGGCGACGGCCGCGTCAACGGTGATCGCCCGCTTACCATTCGTTCCCTCGGCCGCGGAATGGCTGCACATCGCCCGCAC
The DNA here is from genome assembly GCF_001672775.1 of Mycobacterium kyorinense. Lineage (GTDB taxonomy): Bacteria > Actinomycetota > Actinomycetes > Mycobacteriales > Mycobacteriaceae > Mycobacterium > Mycobacterium kyorinense_A. Next base: position 28,602 of record NZ_LZKJ01000147.1, read on the forward strand.
GTCGGTGGTAATGGCCACCGACAAGGCCAAAACCCAGCTGGGCTGGACGCCCCAGTACACGTCGGCTCAAACACTGCAGGCACTCGCGGAGTCGCTCTGAGAGCCGGCCCCGGGGAAGCCGGGCGCGGCCGAGCGCCACGAGGCAACCCGCTAACGTGCTGGACAGAGTTCCCAACAGATGGAGATACCCGTGCAATTGGCGCTCACAGCGGACGAAGCCGCATTCCGCGACGAGCTTCGCACTTTCTACACCACCCAGATCCCCGCCGAGATCCGGGAGCGGGTCCGCCTGGGATTACCCCCCAGCCGCGATGACCTCGCCACCAGCCACAAGATTCTCAACGATCACGGCCTGGCAGTGCCTAGCTGGCCGGTGGAATGGGGCGGCAAGGACTGGACGCCGGCTCAACACCAGATCTGGCTGGACGAGATGCAGCTGGCCTCGGTGCCCGAGCCGCTGAACTTCAACGCAAAGATGGTCGGGCCGGTGATTGCCGAGTTCGGTTCCCAAGAGACCAAGCAGCGCTTCCTGCCACCAACGGCGGCCCTCGATATTTGGTGGTGTCAAGGGTTTTCCGAGCCGGAAGCCGGCTCGGACTTGGCGTCGCTGCGCACCACCGCGGTGCGCGACGGAGACAGCTACGTGGTCAACGGGCAAAAGACCTGGACCACCCTGGGCCAGTATGCGGACTGGATCTTCTGCCTGGTGCGCACCGACCCGCAGGCCCCTAAGAAGCAGGCCGGGATTTCGTTTCTGCTGATCGAGTTGGACACCCCGGGCATCACGATGCGCCCGATCAAGTTGATCGACGGCGGCCACGAGGTCAACGAGGTGTTCTTCGAGGATGTCCGGGTGCCCGCCGATCAACTCGTCGGCGAAGAGAATCAGGGCTGGACGTACGCGAAGTTCCTGCTGGGCAACGAGCGGACCGGGATCGCGCAGGTCGGCCGCACCAAGGTTCGCCTCGCGGAGGTTAAGCAGCGTGCTACCGAGACCGGTCTGCTCGACGATCCGCTATTCGCGGCTCGCCTCGCCGAAGCCGAAAACGAGGTGCTGACACTGGAACTCACTCAGATGCGGGTGGCGTCGGGCTCGTCGGGTGGTAAGCCCAACCCGGCGTCGTCGGTGCTCAAACTGCGCGGCAGTCAGTTGCAGCAGACCGCGACCGAACTTCTGATGGAGGTAGCCGGGCCCGATGCGCTGCCGTTCGACAGCGACGACGACATCGCCTCGCCCGGGTGGGCGCAACGCAGTGCGCCGCATTACCTGAACTACCGCAAGACGTCGATCTACGGCGGCAGCAACGAGGTGCAGCGCACCATCATCGCGTCCACCATCCTGGGATTGTGAGGTAGTCATGGACTTTCAATTGAGCGACGAGCAGACGCTGCTCCGCGATACCACCCGCGACCTGCTGTCTCGAACCTATGACCCGGAAAGCCGGCTGAAGGTTGTCGGGACCGATCTGGGCTGGAGCCGCGACGTGTGGAATCAGTTGGCCGACACCGGGATTCTGGGGCTAGGTTTCGACCCGAGCGAGTCAGGCCAGATCGAGATCATGGTGGTACTCACCGAAATCGGGCGGCGGCTGGCTCCCGAACCGGTCGTGCACGCCGCGCTGGGACCCGGCGCGATCATCACCGAGGCGGGCACCGACGCCCAAAAACAGGTGCTGGACGACGTCGCGACCGGTGAGAAGCTGCTGGCGTTCGCTCACCTCGAGCCCAGGGGCGGTGCTGCGACGACGGCCGTGCAGCAAGGAAATTCGTGGGTGTTGACCGGGAGCAAGAACCCGGTGCTCGCCGGTGACTGCGCCGACACCCTGGTGGTCAGCGCCGCGTTGCCGGATGGCGGCACCGGATTGTTTCTCGTCGACGCTCAGACCGTCACCCGACGGCCCTACCAGACCTTCGACGGTGCCCGCGGTGCCCAGATCGACCTGGATCAGGCTGCGGGCGAGCCGCTCGGCGATGCGGTCGACGCGTCAGCAGCCATCCAGAATGCAGTCGTCCGTATCCAGTCGGCGTTGTGCGCCGAGGCGGTCGGCGCCATGGAGGAAGCACTTCGGCTGACCACCGACTACCTCAAGACGCGCAAGCAGTTCGGTGTCACCCTGAACACGTTCCAGACGCTGACCCAGCGCGCCGCGGACATGTACGTTTCGCTGGAGATGGCCCGCAGCATGAACTTCTATGCCGCGATGTCGATCGCGGACGGCACCCTCGACCCGTTGATCGCGGCACGGGCGAAATTGCAGATCGGTCGGTCAGGGCGGCACATCGCCCAGGAAGCAATCCAGTTGCACGGCGGGATCGGCATGACCGCCGAGTATCCGGTCGGCCACTATGCGGCCCGGCTCACTGCGATCGACCGCACTCTGGGCTCGGCACAGGACCAATTGCACGTCCTTATCGACCACGTCGGCGACTACGAGGTCGTCACACTGTAGGTATGACCGAACTCTCCGCGGAAGTCCTCGAATTCCTGTCGGCAGGCACCCGCACCGGCATGTTGGGATTCGTCGCATCCGATGGCCGACCGCTGGTGGCTCCGGTGTGGTTCATCGTCGAGGACGGGCAGGTGGTGTTCAACACCGGCCGTAACACTGCTAAAGGCCGTGCCCTGGAACGTGATTCGCGTGTCGTGATCTGCGTGGACGACCCACATCCGCCCTATTCGTTCGTGCAGGTGCAAGGCGTCGCCAGTGTCACCGAGGATGCGGCAGAGCTACTCGACATCGCGACCCGGATCGGCGGGCGCTACATGGGAACGCATCGTGCGATCGAGTTCGGTCGCCGCAACGCCGCTCCCGGCGAGCTGCTGGTGCGGGTGCGGCCCACCAAGGTCGTCGCCGCCTTCAACATCGCCGACTGAGGGTTCTGGGCGCGAGCGTGCGCAGATTGCCGGTCGCAGCGGCGTGTCGGCGTACAAACACGCACCCTCGCAAGTTCAGAAGCTGAAGCCCAACTGGGCGGGGACGTCGCTGACAAAGGCCGCGTCGAGGCGCCGGATCAGCTCAGGGTCGTTGCCGCGCAATCGGTTGGCTGCCGCGAACGCCGGCGCGCGATGCACCCCCAGGTAAAGGCCGCCGAGCACGTCGAGATCCATCTCGATGTCGGCCGGCGCGTCGCTGGCCCGGCAGCGCGCCCGGCCGTCGCGGATGTCCAACGCGAATCGCCCACCGTCGCAGCGGAACCCGTCGAAGACCTCAACCACCGCGGCGAGCTCGCTCTGGTAGCTACGGGCTTCCAGCGCGGTCGGAATGTCCATGATCCGCAACCACAAGTCGTCCTGACGCCCGGTGGTGCGGGCGAGCCGGGTGTCGGTCAGCAGGTAGGGCAACGGGTCATCCGGGTGGGTGGCGGTGGCGACGGACTTCATCAGGTCCAGGCCGAGCAGTGCCCGCCACAAGGCGGCGTGCGCGTCATTGGTCACGGCCCTCAGCTCAGCTACCCGTGCCACTCGCTGATCGTGGTCGTGCACCCGGTATAGGGCATACCCGTCGGGGTGCAGCAGCCCGAACCACGGGGTTCCGCCACGGCGGGCAGCCTCTCGGTCGGCCAGCAGCTCGTCCCATAGCGGTTGCGGGCGCGCCAGGCCGCCAGGTGTCTGCAGCCGCCAGCGCTCGTAAACCGCGGCGAGCTCCTCGCGGTGCTCAGCCGGCCTGACCAGCCGAACGCCACTGGGATCTGGGGCGTCCGCGTGAAAGCCGACCAGGGTGCGGTCGACCGACAGCTCGTGTTTGATCGTGGCCGGGCCGTAGCCGAACCGTCCGTAGATGCTGCCCTCGCTGGCCGTCAGCGCCGCGATCGGATACGCCGAATCAGCGATCCGCTGATGCAATTCGGTGTACATCGCCCGTAACAACCCGCGTCGGCGGTGGGTCGGCGCAACCACGACCAGGCTGACTCCGGCAGTGGGGAGCATCGCTCCCCCCGGCACGGTCAACCGCAGATCGAGATACAGCGACATGCCGACGACGGCCTGCTCCAGCGCCTCGTCACAGATCAGCACAATGCCGTCGCGTGCCAGCAGGCTCCGCCACAGGGTCAACGAGCCGGGATCACCGAATTCACCGAAACCGGTGGCAGCCAACAACGCCATCGCCGGCCAGTCGTCTTCGGTCGCGCTGCGCAGGGTCAGTCCGGGGGCTACAGCGTCGCTCACGAGGTTCGACGGTGCCACAAACCTCGGCTCATCGCACCCGGATATCGTCGTTGACACCTGCCGACACCGAGGAGCGAGATGACAGCACCGCTGCGCGTGATCCAGTGGACCACCGGCAACATCGGTCGACGGTCGCTGCACGCCATCATCGGCCGACCCGACATGGAGTTGGTCGGCGTGTATGCACACGGGCCGGACAAGGTCGGTGTCGACGCCGCCGAACTGTCCGGCTGGCCGCAACCAACCGGGATCAAGGCCACCAACGACGTCGACGCGCTGCTGGCGTTAAAGCCTGACGCCTGTTGCTATAACCCGTTGTGGCCCAACATCGATGAACTTGTGCGCCTGCTGGAGTCAGGCGTGAATGTGTGCTCCACCGCAGCCTGGATCACCGGCGGCAAGCAAACCCCGCAGGACCGGCAACGCATCCTCGACGCCTGTGAACGTGGCGGGTCGACGATCTTCGGCAGCGGCGCACACCCGGGGATGACGAACATGGTCGGCATGGTGCTCAGCGGGTCCTGCGAGCGCGTCGACGAGATCCGCATCACCGAATCGGTCGACTGCTCGACCTACGAATCGGCGGGCACCCAGACAGCGATGGGCTTCTCCCAAGATCCCGATACCCCCGGCCTGGCCGAAAGCGTGCGCCGGGAAAGCGAAGTCTTCGCCGAGGCGGCCGCGATGATGGCCGACGCGATCGGGGCCACGCTGGACAAGATGACGTTCGACGTCAAGTTCACCGCCGCCACCGCGGACACCGATTTGGGCTTCATGAAGATTCCGGCCGGAACGGTCGGCAGCGTCTACGGGTATCACCGCGGCTGGGTCGGCAACAAGAACGTCGTCAGCGTCGGGTTCAACTGGATCATGGGATCGCATGTCACACCGCCGAAACCGCTGGAGCATGGGCATGTCATTCAAGTTTTCGGCCTGCCCAATATGCGCACTGTGATTCATTGTCTGCCGCCGAAGGATTGGACAGAGCCGGGGTTCATGGGTCTGGGGATGATCTACACGGCGATGCCGGTTACCAACGCCGTTCCCGCTGTAGCGGCGGCCAAGCCCGGGATTGTGACGCTGGCCGATTTGCCGCCGGTGACCGGTCGCGCCGCGGTGTAGCGGCGATCGCACGTGCGACGCCGGGCCGCCCAGCCGCGGAGCGGCGAGGGGGACGGAACGCTGCCGTACCGTATCCTCTACGATTCTTAGCCGTGCGAAAGTTCTGCGGTATCGAAGGTCCGAACCGGCGGAACCGAGCACATCTGAGAGCATGTGGATCGCGCCGCGCGCGCAGTCGGACAGCCTGCTGGCGAGCCGCGCCGTGGCGACAGAACTCGTGCGAACGGTCGCTGATCGGTGAGCGGGAGGAGACTCGGTGAGAGCGATTCCAATCGCCAACATGGCCAAACGCGCGTGGATACCCCTTGTCCTGGTGGTCGTACTCACCGTCTCGGGGCTCATCGTGTTGCGGCTGCACCGCATCTTCGGCTCCGAGGACCTCAACGCGGGTGCGGGCGGCGGGATCGAGATCGTGCAGTTCAATCCGAAGGACGTCAAGTACGAGGTCTTCGGCCCCGCCGGGACCACCGCCAACATCAACTACTGGGACGCCGAGGCAAACACCCACCAAATCAATGGCGCACCGGTGCCGTGGTCGTACACGGTCACTACGACGCTGCCCTCGGTCAGCGCCAACATTGTGGCGCAGGGCGACGGCGATCGAATCGGCTGCCGGATCACCGTTGACGGTGTGGTGCGGGAGGAGAAAACGGTCCACGGCGTTAATGCCCAGACGTTCTGCCTGGTGAAGTCCGCATGACCGAAACAACTGACAAGCGTCCCCGTCGACCGGTCATTCCGCACGTCATCCGCCTGTTCGCGGTGCCGATCATCCTGGGCTGGGTGGCGCTGACCGTCGTCGTCAATGTCGCCGTACCCCAACTGGAAGTGGTGGGCGAGGAACACTCGGCACCGATGGCCCCGATGGATGCGCCGTCGATGGTCTCGATGATGCGGCTGGGCCACAACTTCAAGGAATTCGATTCCAACAGCACGATCATGGTCGTCCTGGAAGGCCAGGACAAACTCGGCGACGCCGCGCACCGCTACTACGAAGACATCATGCGGCAACTGTCGCAGGACCATGAGCATGTCCAGCACATCCAGGACTTCTGGAGCGACCGTCTAACGGCAGCGGGTGTGCAGGCCGCCGACGCCAAGAGCGCCTACGTGATGATCAACATCGCCGGCAACCAGGGCACTACGGAGGCCAACGACTCCGTCAACGCCGTGCGTGAGGTGGTGGACAAAACACCCGCGCCACCAGGGGTGAAGGGCTACGTCACCGGCCCGGCGGCACTCAGTGACGACATGCACATCATCGGGAACAAGAGCCTGGCGAAGATCACGCTGTTCACCCTGGGCGCGATCGCGCTCATGCTGTTGCTGGTCTACCGGTCATTCGTCACCACCCTGGTCCAGCTGTTCATGACCTTCGTGGCACTGAGCGCGGCCAGGGGAATTGTTGCGGTGCTGGGCAACGCCAACGCATTCGGGCTGACCACGTTCGCCGCGAATATCCTCACAATGCTGGCGATCGCGGCCGCAACGGATTACGGAATATTCCTCATCGGGCGCTACCAAGAAGCGCACCGGGCCGGCGAAGATCGAGAAGCCGCCTACTACACGACGTTTCGTTCGGTGGCCCCGGTTGTGCTGGGGTCGGGTCTGACCATCGCCGGAGCAACGTATTGCCTCAGCCTGGCTCGGCTGCCCTGGTTCTCCACGATGGGGCCGCCCGTCGCGATCGGCATGCTGGTGGTGGTGGCGGCCGGTCTGACGCTGGGACCGGCGGTTGTCTTCGTGGGGAGCCGGTTCGGTCTTTTCGAATCCAAGCGGCCTGCCAAGAGCAAGCTGTGGCGGAAGGTCGGCACCGCGGTCGTGCGTTGGCCGGCGGCGGTTTTGGCCGCAAGTGGTGTGGTCGTGCTCATCGGCATGGTCGCGCTACCCGGATACTCGACGAGTTACAACGACCGCCACTATCTGCCGGCATCGGCCCCGGCCAACCTCGGGTATGCGGCCGCGGACCGGCACTTCTCGCAGGCCCGGATGAACCCCGACATGTTGATGGTCGAAGCCGATCACGATATGCGCAATACGGCCGACATGCTGGTGTTGGACAAGGTAGCCAGGAACGTCATCCGCACCGTCGGCATCGCGATGATCCAAGACATCACCAGACCGTTGGGTATTCCGATTCAGCACAGCTCCATCGCATTTCAGAACAGCGTGCAGGGCCAGACGCTCATGCAGAACATGGACTACCTCAAAGATCGCCTCAACGACGTCCTGAAGATATCGGATCAGCTCGGAATCACCATCGACTATCTGCAGAAGACGCTAGAGATCCAGACACGACTCAGCGCGGCGACGCACCGCACGAACATCGACACCCATGAACTGACGGAGATCACCGATGAATTGCGGGACAACTTCGCCAATTTCGAGGACATGTGGCGGCCCATCCGCAGCTACTTCTACTGGGAGAAACACTGCTACGACATCCCGATCTGCTTCTCCCTGAAGTCGATATGGGACTCGCTGGACGGCATCGACGAACTCGATGAAAAGTTCCACACCCTCGCTAGCGACTTCGATGACCTCGACGCCGTGACGCGCGAACTGCTCACGGTGCTGCCGCCGCAGATCGAATCGCTGAAAACCACCCGGTCGCTGACGCTGACCTTGCACAGCACCTTCACTGCGATGATCAACCAGCTGGAGGCGTTGAGCGACACCGGCATCGTCATGGGACAAAGCTTCGACGACTCCCGGAACGACGACCTCTTCTACCTGCCCCCAGAGGCGTTCGACAACCCGGACTTCCAAGTCGGGCTCAGGCAGTTCCTGTCGCCGGACGGCAAATCCGCCCGCTTCTTCATCACGCATCAGGGTGATCCGATGAGCCCGGAGGGAATCGAACGGGTCGCCCCGGTACGCACTGCCGCGCAAGAAGCGCTGAAGCAGTCCTCGCTGTCGGAGGCCAAGGTCTACCTCGGCGGTACCGCCGCGACGTTCAAGGACATGCACGACGGCGCGAAATACGACCTGATGATCGCGGTGGTGTCGGCGCTCACGCTGATCTTCATGATCATGTTGCTGATCACTCGAAGCCTGGTCGCTGCGCTGGTGATCGTGGGCACCGCGGGAAGCTCGATCGCGGCGGCCTTCGGACTGTCGGTGCTCATCTGGCAGGACCTCTTCGGCATCCATATCCACTGGATCGTGATGGTGCTGTCCATCATCATCCTGCTGGCCGTCGGATCCGACTACAACCTGCTACTGGTGTCCCGGTTCAAAGAAGAGATCCACGCCGGACTCAAGACTGGGTATATCCGGGCGATGGGCGGCAGCGGCGGCGTGGTGACCGCCGCGGGCCTGGTGTTCGCGTTCACGATGGCAGCGATGCTGGGCAGTGAATTGCGGGTGCTCGGCCAGTTCGGCTCCACCGTCTGCATCGGCCTATTGATGGACACCCTGGTGGTGCGCGCGCTCTTCATGCCGTCGGTCGCCGTCCTGCTCGGACGCTGGTTCTGGTGGCCGCAGATCGTCCATCCCCGCGGCGACAACGCGCGGCGACGGCCTCCCCCGGACCGGCTCAGCGACGATACCGCGCCGCTGGCCGTGCCGGCGCACGGCCCGCCAGCGTAACGCCATTGCGAGAATCGGCAACGAAAGTCGCGGTGACGTTACGCTCGCGAACCCTATTCGCCGACCTCGACGCACACCGCCAGCGCGCCGGCGCCGACGTGCAGCGCCAATACCGGCCCCAGGTCGGTCACGATCGCCGGTTCGCAGGACGGCAGCCGCTCGGCCAGCGCCGCGGCCACCTCGGCGGCGCCGTCGGGGTTGGCGACATGGTGCACGGCGATGGCCGCGGAGTGCTCCCCGACGACCGCGCAGACCCGGTCGATCATGGTCGCCACCGCCTTGCTCGCGGTGCGAACCCGTTGCGCCAGAACCAGTTTGCCCTCGTCGATGCGCAACAGCGGCTTAAGTGACAGCGCGGTGCCCAACCAGGCGGCAGCGCCGCCGATGCGTCCGCTGCGACGCAGGTTGTCCAATCGGTGCACGACGATGAATCCGTGATTGCGGCGCACCGCCGCCGCAGCAGCCCGCGCAACCGCGTCCAAATCGCCGCCGTCGGCGGCGGTTCGGGCCGCGGCCAGCGCGACGAACCCGGTGTTCATCGCGGTGGACCTCGAATCGACAACCCGCACACCGTCACCGAGGTCGGCGGCGGTGGATTCGGCGGCGCCGACGGTTCCAGACAGCGCCGCCGAAAGATGTACCGCTACCACGCCGTCGCCACCGCTGTCAGCAAGGGCTTGCCGGTATGCATCAGACAATTCGGTCGGCGTGGCTGCCGCTGTGGTTGCCCCGCCGTGCAGGTGAATGTCGTCGGGTACCTCGTCCACGCCGTCGCGCAAATCGGCGTCGTCGAACAGAATGTGCAGCGGCACTTGCCGGATCGCCCACTTTTGGCGGACGTCGTCGGGAAGCCGCGCCGACGAATCGGTAACCACTACCACCGCCATGGACTCAGCGCGGCTTCTCGGTATGATTGCGCTCCGCGCCCTGCGTCGGCGCCGCGTCCCCAGCTTCGCGGGGCCCCCCCTGCATCGGCGCCGCGCCTGAAATACCGGCCTCGGCCAACGCTTTGAGCATCAGCTCGGCCACTGCCTGGTGAGACTCGAAATTCCAGTGAATGCCGTCCGGGTTGCCGCGCCCACTCATGATGTGTTCGGCCACGGCGGTTTTCAAGTCGACGAGCGGGATGTGGTGCTGCTGGGCCCATTCGGTGATCGCAGCCGCGGTACCCGCTCGGCCGTGGTGGGCCTTGCCGTACGTCTCGGCGATGTGGACCGACGGCAGTGAAGCCACGATCGGGATACCGGGGCGGTTGAAATCAATTGCGCCGCGGGTCAGTTCGAGATATTCGACGCTGAGGTGCGGTGGCAGCGCGGCCCGTGCCATCGGCGATAGCCGCGGCTGCAGCCAACCGTATCCGTCGCGAACCCAGCGCCGCAGCCACGGCGGGCGGACATAGCGGATGAGCTCGCGCAGCGCGGTCGGCAGCGGCGACGGCAGCGAGTCCATCCCGCCGGTGGCGAAGACGACCGCGCCGGCCCGGGGCAGCGCGGCCCAGGCTCGCGGGTCCTGGGTGGCCGCCCACCAGACGTCGCGACAAGTCCAGCCGATGCGACCGATCAGTTCGATGTCCCAACCGAGTTGCGCTGCAACGATATTAGGCCAGATGCGGGGGTCGTCGGCGGGCAGACCGCCGGTCGGCCCGTAATAGGCCAGCGAATCGGCGAAGACCAGCAATACCGGGCCCGGCTCAGAGGACATCGCCTGCGACCTGTGCCGAAGCGTTCCACACATCAAGGCGCCAGCTGATGGCGTCGTCGCTGGAGTGGCCGGACAGTTGCGTCCAGCTGGCGTTGCCCATCCCGCCCAGCGCCGGCCAGTTGGCAACCGGCAGCCCCAGCAATGCTGCCGTCAGGGCGGCGATCAACCCGCCGTGGGTAACCAGGACCACCGGCCGATCGTCGACGCCCCATTCCGGTTCACCGGAGACCAATTCGGCCACTAGCGGCATGCTGCGCGCGGCGACGTCGACCCTGCTTTCCCCGCCGTGCGGCGCCCAGGACGCGTCTTCGCGCCACGCCAACCTGGCGCCCGGAGCGATCTCGTCGATCTGGGCGTGGGTCATGCCCTGCCAGTCGCCGAGGTGCGTCTCCCGCAATCGATTGTCGGCGCGCAACGGCAGGCCGGTCTGCTGCCCCAGTGCCGTCGCCGTGTCGTAGGCGCGCCGCAGATCCGACGACACGATCAGCAGCGGCTGACGTTTGCCCAACGCCTCAGCCGCGGCGAGCGCCTGAGCGCGGCCGAGCTCACTGAGTTCGGTGTCGAGTTGGCCCTGCATCCGGGTGTCGGCGTTGAACTCGGTTTGCCCGTGGCGCAGCATGACCAACCGACGCACGTTCACGACGTGCTCTCCAGGTCCACGGTGATCACCGGGCAGTCCCGCCACAGCCGGTCCAGTGAGTAGAAGTCACGCTCATCCTGGTGCTGGATGTGCACGACGATGTCGATGTAGTCCAGCAGAGTCCAGCGGCCTTCGCGGGTGCCTTCGCGGCGCGCTGGCTTGTAGCCGGCTCGTCGCATCTTCTCCTCGACCTCGTCGACGATCGCGTTGACCTGTCGTTCGTTGGACGCCGAGGCGATTACGAAGCAGTCGGTAATGACCAGCTGACCGGACACGTCGATGACGACGACGTCGTCGGCGAGCTTCGAGGCGGCTGCGCCGGCGGCGACGGTGGCCATGTCGATGGCTTCTTGGCTGGCGGTCATGGCTGGTCCTGGGGTTTGCGATAGAGCTCGCGTTTGGAGATGTACTGCACCACACCGTCGGGCATCAGGTACCACAGCGGCCGGGACTCCTGGGCGCGCCGACGGCAATCGGTGGACGAGATGGCCAGTGCCGGGATCTCGACCAGGGTCAGCGCGTCGTCGGGCAGCCCGTCAAGGACATCGGCGAGGTGCTCGCGGCCCAGCTCGTAACCGGGTCGGCTGACTCCGACGAACCGCGCCATCGCGAACAGTTCCTCCAAGTCCTGCCAGGACAGGATTGAGGCCAGCGCGTCGGCCCCGGTGATGAAAAACAGGTCGGAATCAGGATTGAGCGTGTGCAGATCCCGCAGGGTGTCCTTGGTGTAGGTCAGCCCCCCGCGGTCGATGTCGACGCGGCTTACCGAGAAGCGTGGGTTGGCCGCGGTAGCGATGACCGTCATCAGGTAGCGGTCTTCGCCGGCGCTGACCTGTCGACCCTTCTGCCAGGGCTGGCCGGTCGGCACGAACACCACTTCGTCGAGGTTGAACCGGTCGGCGACTTCGCTGGCGGCGACCAGGTGACCGTTGTGGATGGGATCGAATGTCCCGCCCATCACTCCCAGTCGCCGCTTTCGCACGATTTGCCAGCTTACTGGAGCCCCACCCTCGCGCGAGCGTGCGTGTTCCCGGTCGACACGCCGAGCGCATACCCGTTTCTGCGCACGCTCGAGAGAGGATGGCGAGCCGGTGCCGGCGGCAAAGCCAGCGCACTGGGCCGACCCGGAAATTGCTGGGCGTTGCAGGCGACCATCGATGAGGCAGGCAGCCTGACTATCCCCGCGACAGCGCATGACCAGGATCCACGTGCTTATTGCCGCGACGCGAGCGTGCGCAGAAACGGCGTTCGCCCCGGCGTGTCGACCGGGGACACATTGCTCCTATGTCAAGCGGCTGCGTGAAGGTCGGGTTGGCGGGTTTGGTGGTCGGCGTGTAGGCGACGAAAGACGTTGCGGGCGAGGTGGCGTTTGAGGCAGCGCAGGGCC
>NZ_LZKJ01000148.1 GCF_001672775.1 Mycobacterium kyorinense
GCGGTGAAGTACCCGGCGTCCACCCAGCGCTGGTAGATCGCGTCCTCGACCGCGCCCGGCTCCCACGATTTGGGCAGGGCTTCGCCCCGGGTGCTGATCGGGGGCGTAGGGCTGGCGGTCACCGCTCAATTCTAAGAAGGCGCCGCACCGACACCGACCGCCGCCCTTGTGCGATGCGTTACTTCTTGCCGCCGAACAGTCCGCCGAGGATCTCGCCCGCTTTGCTGCCCAAAACGTTGCCCAAGACGCTGCTCAGGGATTTGTTGCGGCCCGACATTCCGCTCAAGATGCTGCCCAACACCTTGTTGAGCCCGCCTCCGGCCGTCTCTTTCCCGGCGGGCGCCGACTTTCCGCCAGTCATTTGCTTACCGATGTAGGCCAGCACGATCGGCGCCAAGATCGGCAACAGCTTGCCGAACAACTCGTTGTCTCCGGTTCCGGTGCCCGACAAGGCCGCTGCCACCCGGTCCGGATCGTTGCCGCCGAAGATCTTGGCGATCGCTTTCTGGCCATCGGCTTGGTCCATCTGGTCGACCTTGATCCCGGTGTCTAACAGGCCTCTGGCGGCGTGCTCGCTGGCCGCGGACTCGATTGCAGACGCGTGGTCAGGATCTTGAGCGTTCTGGTGCAATCCGCCCACCAGTACCGGCACCAGCAGATGCACCGCGCTGGTGACCTCAGACTCGTCGACGTCGAGTTGGGCGGCGATATCCCGAGTGGGGATCTGGGCGAAAAGATCGTCAAGGCCGGCCATGAATCGATCCACCTCACGTTGCTGGGATCTGGTACCTCGTGATGAACACTAAACCGAGCCGATGTCGCTGGACAGCGATTCGACCGGGACCGATCAGGCCAGCCGCACGGTATCCAGCGACACGCCTGCGGCCGGGAACCGCGCCAGCAAGGCATCCCCCATCGCGGCGGCCGGCGTAAGCACGCCATGCAGATCAGAAAGCGCGTCACGGTCCAATGCGAGTGCCAGGCCGCACTCGCCGAGCAGCACCGAGGTGGCCTTGTATCCGGGATCGCCCTGCTGGGCGATCGTGGCCCGATATCGCGCCCCGGTCGTGGTGGTCGTGTAGGTCTCGGCGCAGTAGTGGCCCCGCTCACGGACTTTCTCGCTGGGACCGGTGCCCGGCTTCGGCACCAGGCGCTGCGCCAGTCGGCGCGGCAACAACCGGAAGTAGCGGCTGGCCAACCCGAATGTCCCGATGCTGACACCGGTGAACAGCGCTGAGGCCGCAGGTGCCACAATCGACGAGCCCATGCTCATCGTTTCGTTGTAGCGGAACTGACTGCCGTACGCCCAGTCCAGTAATGCGTTGCTGCGGCGGACAATTCGGGTGTTGTACGGCGCCATCGCGAAGCCCGCGGTCCAGACGCCGGCCAGTTCGGGTGCGATGTCGCGACCGCGGCGCCAGCGCAGATCCGGTTGGGGGCCCAACTCCGGCTCAGCTGCGCGGTCGGTGCTCAACGTGTAGGGGTCGTTGAGCTGTCGACGAGCCTCGGGGTCGCTCGACGCGGTGTCGAACACCTCCAACATCGATGCGGCGGTGCCGCCGGAGACCCCGCCGGCGAAACGGCGCAGCACAAAGCTGGTGTCGCCCAACTCGCCGGTGCCGTCCTCGCTGACCTTGCGGTACAGCGCGTAGGCGGTCAGATCTGACGGGATGGAGTCGAATCCGCACGCATGCACGATGCGCGCACCGGTATCGGCGGCCTGCTTGTGGTACTGGTCGATGCTGTCGCGCACGAACATCGCCTCACCGGTCAGGTCGGCGTAGTCGGTACCGGCCGCCGCGCACGCGGCCACCAGTGGTAATCCGTAGCGGGTATAGGGGCCGACCGTGGTGATCACCACTTGCGTGCGGGCGGCCATCGCATCCAGCGTCGACGGCGACGACGCGTCGGCCTCCACCAGCGGCCAGGACTGCGCCGCGGCGCCCAGGCTTTCGCGCGCCTTGGCCAATTTGTCGGCGGACCGGCCGGCGAGCGCGATACGCGCCTCACCGCCGGCGCGGGCGAGGTATTCGGCGGTGAGCTTGCCCACAAAGCCGGTCGCTCCGTACACCACAATGTCGAATTCGCGTTGGGTTCCCGTCACGGCGCCGACGCTACTCCGAGGATCACCGGTCTCCCCCGGCACATGCTCGGCCCACTCCGCGGCCCACATCAGTAGCCGGGTTAGGTTCGGCCCATGGCGCAGCGGATCGTCGTGGTCGGGGCGGGTATCGCGGGTCTGGCGACCGCGGCGGCGCTGCAGCGCTGCAGCCACGAGGTCACCGTGATCGAAGAGCGCACCGACACCTCGAGCGGAGCCGGGATCAGCATCTGGCCCAATGCGCTGGCCGCGCTGGACCGCATCGGCGTCGGCGACGCCGTCCGCGAGGCGGGCGGCCGGATCACCGCGGGCGCCATGCGCTGGCGCGACGGTACGTGGCTGCGCCACCCGGCTCCCGAACGGATGGTCAGGGCGCTTGGCGAGCCGTTGGTAGTAGTGCAGCGTTCGGCGCTGCGCGACATCCTCACCGGAGCGCTGGCCCCGGGCACGGTGGACTACGGGCTGGCCGCTACCGGGCTCGTCGCCACCGCCGACGAGGTTCGGATCGAGTTGTCCGACGGCACTGTCCGGACGGCCGCCGCTGTGATCGGCGCCGACGGCACCTACTCCATGGTCGCCCGCCACCTCAACGGCGGGCTGAGCCACCGCTATGTCGGCTATACCGCGTGGCGAGGGGTCGCCAGCTACGCCATGGATCCAAAGCTGGCCGGGGAGACGCTCGGCGCCGGCATCGAAGCCGGCCACGTCCCGATGGGATCAGGGCAAACGTATTGGTTTGCCACCGAACGCACACCCGAGGGACAACGGGCGCCCGGCGGAGAGCTGGCATACCTGCAAACAAAGCTCGCCGGCTGGCCCGAACCCATCCCGAGCATGCTGGCGGCCACCCCGCCATCTGACGTATTGCGCAACGACCTCTACGACCGCGCCCGTGCTCGCTGCTGGGCACGCGGCCCCGTCGTGCTGGTCGGCGACGCGGCCCATCCCATGCGGCCGCATCTGGGCCAGGGCGGCTGCCAAGGATTGGAAGATGCCGCGATCCTGGCTGCGTTTGTCGATCGAGGCGCCGACCTGCCGACCGCATTTGCCCGGTTCGCGGCCTTCCGCCGCCGACGGGTCATGTCTTTGGTTCGCGAGTCGGCATTCCTCGGCAAGATCGTCAACCTGCGCCCGGCATTCCTCAGTGCGGCCGCCAGCCGAGCCACCGTGCTGGTCCCGGAAGCGGCGCTGACTCGGCATATGGCGTCCGTCGCGGCTCGGTCAGCGTTCGTGGTACCCGCGCCGGCCTAAAAACAACGGTGCCGGGCCCGCAGGCCCGGCACCGTCATTTACAGCTTCAGGTCAGCCGCGTCGGCCGCAGACCGGCCAGGCGCCGATGCCCTGGGAATGCAGAACGTTCTCGGCCACCCGGATCTGCTCCTCACGGCTCGCGGTATGCGCGGAGCCCGAGCCACCGTTGGAACGCCACGTGCTGGGGGTGAACTGCAGGCCGCCGGAAAAGCCGTTTCCGGTGTTGATCGCCCAGTTGCCACCGGACTCACATGCCGCGATCGCATCCCAGTTCACGCTGTACGCCTTCACGGGAGCGGGAGCCTCCTCAGGAGCCGGCTCGGGCTCCGGAGCCGGCGGCGCCCATGGCGCCGGGAACTCCGGTGCCGGCGGCAGGTCTTCCGGTGCCGGCGGCAGGTCTTCCTGGGGCGCCGGAGCAGCCGGCGCATCGGCGTCAAACGCCACGTCCTCCACGTTCACGGGGCCGACCGGTGCATTGAGGTCGACGTCATCCGCGTAGGCGGTGGCAATCGGCGCGGTGGCGAGCACTCCGGTGAGCGCCGCCAGAGTCAGCGTCTTGCGGACGTAGTTCAATATCGTTCCTTTCGCGGTGCGCGCGCCAAAGCAGGCCCACAGATGTGGGCCGGGATGCCGTGAAGGCGGGATTGCTGCTTCGAAACGTGCCGTCTCGTTCAGGCACGACAGCGGGGGCACGATCTGCCCGGCGGGCTAATTACCCGACGGCTGCGGGGCGACAGTGCCGTCCGCAGCCCCGCTCACACGCGGGTCCGTGGATTCGATTTTGTGTTGCCCTGTCTTAGGGCCGACACGGACCGTACGAGACGAGATGGAATTCGTCATCTTCAACACGCCGGCTATCTCGGTTCAATAACGGCCAGATCACACCGACTGACATAATTGTCTTCCCAGGTCACCCAAGGCTTTTGGGCCTAAGGCGACTGCGGGCGACAACCGCGCCGTCGTGAGCCATATCACGCAGATATTGTGAACTGCACCACGTCTTTTGCCCCGCTCTGATCGGTGTGAGCGGCAGAACCGACGCGCCACAGTTGTTACAAGAGTGATTATCGTGGTGCTAGACCGGATTTCGATTCCCTGTGCCGGCGGGTGGAACCTCGAAGATATCGCGCTGACTGTGCTCTTTTTCTCGAATATGGTGGTGTCACAGGCCATTTCAGTCTCGTCAACCGTGCCACGGCGCTGCGCCCGTCACGTCTTATGGGGCCCACGAACGCGGCATTACTTCACCAAACACGTTGGCAGCAAATGACTTCGCCGCTCAGCATCAAGCGGTAGGCGATTGCCCGTCTTTGCCGCCCCAGCCGCATCGCGCTGGCACTCTGGGGGCGGACCGGCATGCAGCCCTGTGTACGGGAAATACGCGGAAACCCATTGCCTGACTTGTCACGTCGCCGCGTGAACAGCCTTGTCAACATCATGCATGCTGGCTAAACCCGTTCTGCCCCAATGAAGTTCAGAGTTCAGCTGAACCTCGCAGACTCATGGCCGGGTCTCTGACGAATAGAAGAATGTTCGGTGGCCGTTAGGCGGATATCAAAGAAGTAATGGCTTTTATGTCGCGACGCACTTATAACAATGCTCGACTTGGAAATGGATAAACGTCACCATACTTATCGGTCGACAATTGTTGCAGACCAGCGTCGAACCGACGGGGTGCTCTACCCCGCGGTAGCTGAGAGCGTGCGCAGATCGTCCACCGAGTTGACGTTGGTCAACGACCGCGAGGATGGCAACACGATCCGCTGCGTGTCGGCGCCGTCGACCAATGCGCGCATCCTGCGCTCGCCGGCCGCTACCAAAGCGTCGACCCGCGCGGCCAGATCGGTGCGGTACACGGCGGCCAGGTAGTGGTCGCGACCGTCCCAGGGCAGTGTCACCTCGGCGTCTACTTCTTCGGCGCCATCGACGAGAGTGTCGATCAGATCGACAGTGAGAAACGGCATGTCGACGGCACACACGAATGCGCGCTTTGCGCCGGCCTCGAGAGCGGCGTGTAGGCCCCGCCCGGTCGCGAGCAGGGGACCCAGTCCACGGACCTCGTCGCGCACCACCTCTGCGGTCAGGCTGGGCAGCGGTTGTCCGGGTGCTGCGACGACGAAAACCGGTTGGCAGCGTTGACTGACGATGCCGACCACGTGCTCGACCATCGTGACGGGGCCGCCGCTGCCCGCGATGCCCTCCGGCACTGCAAGAGTGGCCTTGTCGCGGCCCATTCGACGAGACGCTCCCCCCGCCAGCACTACCCCAGCCAGCGAGGCCGCAATCGCCGCCACGTCAGGCGACGGTCCAGGTGTCCCGGCCACGCAATAGCGACTGCAGGGCCGCGCGGTCCGCCGGCTTGGCTTCGGCAGCGGCCGTCACTTGCGCGCGGGCGGCGTCGTCATAGGTCGGCCGGTTGACCTGGCGGAAGATGCCCATCACGGTGTGCTCGAGGTTTTGGTCGGACAGCCGCGACAGTGCGAACGCGTAGGCGGAGTCGTTGGCGTGTGCGTCGTGCACGACGATCTCGCTGACGCTGACATCAGCGGTCTTCGCCACTTCGAGGCCGAAACCCGAACGCACCACACAGTATTCGCCGTTGGCGCCGAAGACGATCGGCTCGCCGTGGCGGACGTTGATGACCCGCTCCTCGGAGCCTTCTTTGCGCAGCAGGTCGAATGAGCCGTCGTTGAAGATCGGGCAGTCCTGCAAGATCTCAACCAGTGCGGATCCCCGATGCGCAGCCGCGGCGCGCAACACCTCCGACAGCCCCTTGCGGTCTGAGTCCAGGGCGCGGCCCACGAAACTCGCCTCGGCGCCCAGAGCCAGCGACACCGGGTTGAACGGGTGGTCCAGTGAGCCCATCGGCGTGGACTTAGTGACCTTGCCTTCCTCGGAGGTCGGCGAATACTGGCCCTTGGTCAGCCCGTAGATGCGGTTGTTGAACAGCAGGATGGTCATGTTGACGTTGCGGCGCAGCGCGTGGATCAAGTGGTTGCCGCCGATCGACAACGCGTCGCCGTCACCGGTGACCACCCACACCGACAGATCGTCGCGGGCCAGTGCCAGACCAGTCGCGATGGACGGAGCGCGGCCGTGGATGGAGTGCAGCCCGTAGGTCTCCAGGTAGTACGGGAACCGGCTGGAGCAGCCGATACCGCTGACGAAGACGATGTTCTCCCGGCGCAGCCCGAGCTCGGGCAGGAAGTTGCGAATGGTGTTGAGGATGACGTAGTCACCGCAACCCGGGCACCACCGGACCTCCTGGTCACTGGTGAAGTCCTTGGCCTTCTGCGGCTGGTCGGTGGTGGGCACTCCGCTGGTCTTGGACAACGCCTCCGTCACGCCGAGGTCTGCGCCCGCCAGATTGCCGATCAGGTCAGTCATACGTCAGCTCCTACGCCATTTTCCACGGTAGCCGCCGCCAGCCGTGCGAATGTGGCCTTGTCACTTTCCTTTTCGCCCAGGGTGCCGTCCAGGGCAGCATCGATGATCCCCTCGACCTCGTCGGCCAAAAACGCCATCCCGGCAACTTTGGTGACCGACTGCACGTCGACGAGATACTTGCCGCGCAGCAGCAGCGCCAGCTGGCCCAGGTTCATCTCCGGCGCCACCACTTTCGGGTAGCGGCGCAGCACCTCGCCCAGATTGCCCGGGAACGGGTTGAGGTGGCGTAGATGGGCATGCGCAACCTTGATGCCCTTGCGACGCGCGCGCCGGCACGCTTCACCGATCGGACCATACGAACTGCCCCAACCGATCAACAGCAGCTCGGCGTCGCCGGTTGGATCGTCGACCTGCAAATCCGGAACGCGGATCCCGTCGATCTTGGCTCGACGCAACCGCACCATCAGGTCATGGTTGGCCGGCTCGTAGGAGATGTTGCCCGAACCGTTGGCCGCCTCCAGCCCGCCGATGCGGTGCTCCAGGCCCGGCGTGCCCGGAATCGCGAACTGGCGGGCCAGGGTTTCCGGGTCGCGGGCATAGGGCTGGAACGGCTCATCGGGCTTGGCGAAGATGTGCTCGATCGGCTCGATGGCGTCGATGTCGGGGATTCGCCACGGCTCCGAGCCGTTGGCGATCGCGCCGTCGGACAATAGGATCACCGGGGTGTGGTAGGACACCGCGATGCGCACCGCCTCGACAGCGGTCTCGAAGCAGTCGGAGGGTGACCGCGGAGCCAGCACGGCCACCGGCGATTCACCGTTGCGTCCGTAGAGGGCCTGCAGCAAGTCGGCCTGCTCGGTCTTGGTCGGCAGACCCGTCGACGGGCCGCCGCGCTGCACGTCGATGATCAACAGCGGCAACTCGGTCATCACGGCGAGGCCGATCGCTTCGGATTTCAGGGACAGCCCCGGCCCCGAGGTGCTGGTCACTCCCAGCGCGCCGCCGTACGAGGCGCCCAAAGCGGCGCCGATACCGGCGATCTCGTCTTCGGCCTGGAACGTGATGACGTTGAAGTTCTTGTGCTTGGACAATTCGTGCAAGATGTCCGACGCGGGGGTGATCGGGTAGCTGCCGAGGACCACCGTGATGTCGGCGAGTTGCCCGGCCGCGACGATGCCGTAGGCCAGCGCGGTGTTACCCGAGATTTGGCGGTACTCCCCTGCGGGCAACTTGGCCGGTGAGACGTCGTAGGTGGTGCCGAACGCCTCGGTGGTCTCGCCGTAGTTCCAGCCCGCCTTCAGCGCGAGCACATTGGCCTCGGCGATGTCGGGCTTGCGGGCGAACTTCTCCCGGATGAATCGCTCGCTGGTTTCGATCGGCCGCCCATACATCCACGACAGCAGTCCCAGCGCGAACATGTTTTTGGCGCGCTGACCATCCTTCTTGGACGCCCCGATGGCCTCGACCGCGCCCAGCGTCAATGCTGTCATCGCCACTGGTTGCACCACGAAGTCGGAGAGCTCACCGTTTTCCAGCGGGTTGTCCTGATAGCCGACTTTGGCCAGGTTGCGTTTGGTGAACTCGTCGGAGTTGGCGATCACCAGGCCACCGCGCGGCAGGTCGGCGATGTTGGCTTTCAACGCCGCCGGGTTCATCGCGACCAGCACGTCGGGCCGGTCACCTGCGGTGAGGATGTCGTAGTCAGCGATCTGGATCTGGAACGAGGAGACACCGGGCAGCGTGCCTTGAGGAGCACGAATCTCGGCGGGATAGTTGGGCTGGGTCGCTAGGTCGTTGCCGAAAAGCGCCGCCTCGGAGGTGAACCGGTCGCCAGTGAGTTGCATGCCATCACCGGAGTCTCCGGCGAAACGGATGACGACCTTCTCCAGCTTCTGTCGCTCGGGTGCCACCGTGCCTGCTGAATGAGATTCTGACCTGGCTCCGTCCTCGTTCGGACCCACGTCCCCGCCTTCCGTCACTGTCTACCGCACGGGCACTCTGCGTCGCGGCTACCGGTGGGCGCCGCCGGAGCGGAACCCCCGGCCATTTTTATGTCACTGGCAGTACCGATTATTGCACTGCTCTTAGGGTTTGATCGACGCCGACGCGCGCACCCGCGGTACCGTTCGTCGAGCGAATATCAAGGTCAGAGGCACGAGGACAGCATGCACGCAGGTGAACTGTGGTGTTCGTCACTTTTGCTGGCACGCGAAGTCTAAGAACAAAATCTACGCGTGAGTAACATTAGCTAGCACCCGCACGCGGGCGCTGCTGTGCTGATCGCGACGGCCCGCCGCGCCCGGCTCCGCCGCGCTTGCGACCGCCGCTAGGCGCTCTTGTCGCGGCGTTCGGTGCGCGACGGCTTGCGCGGCACGATGGTCGGCAGCACGTTGTCCTGCACGGTCTCCTTGGTCACCACGACTTTGGCGACGTCATCGCGGCTGGGTATGTCGTACATGACCGGCAGCAGGACTTCCTCCATGATCGCCCGCAGGCCGCGGGCACCGGTGCCGCGGTGAATCGCCTGTTCGGCGATCGCTTCCAGCGCGTCCTGGGTGAATTCCAATTCCACGCCGTCCATTTCGAACAACCGCGTGTACTGCTTGACCAAGGCGTTCTTCGGCTGGGAAAGGATCTTGACCAGAGAATCCATGTCGAGATTGGTCACCGAGGCCACCACCGGCAAGCGGCCGATGAACTCAGGAATCAGCCCGTATTTGATCAGGTCTTCGGGCATCACTTCGGCGAAGTGATCGGTGGTGTCGATCTCGGCCTTGGACCGAACTTCCGCCCCGAAGCCCAGCCCACGTTTGCCAACGCGATCGGAGACAATCTTCTCCAGCCCGGCGAACGCACCGGCCACGATGAACAACACGTTGGTGGTGTCGATCTGGATGAACTCTTGGTGCGGGTGTTTGCGGCCACCCTGCGGCGGCACCGAGGCCTGGGTGCCCTCCAAAATCTTCAGCAGCGCCTGCTGCACGCCTTCGCCGGAAACGTCGCGAGTGATCGACGGGTTCTCGCTCTTGCGCGCGATCTTGTCGACCTCGTCGATGTAGATGATGCCGGTCTCGGCGCGTTTGACGTCGTAGTCGGCGGCCTGAATCAGCTTGAGCAGAATGTTCTCGACGTCCTCGCCGACGTAACCGGCTTCGGTCAGCGCGGTGGCATCCGCGATCGCGAACGGCACGTTGAGCATCTTGGCCAGCGTCTGGGCCAGGTAGGTCTTGCCGCAGCCCGTCGGACCCAGCATCAAGATGTTGGACTTGGTCAGCTCGACTGGTTCACCGGCCCGGGAATCGCGGCTCTTCTCACCGGCTTGGATGCGCTTGTAGTGGTTGTAGACGGCGACGGCCAGTGTGCGCTTGGCAGTGTCTTGGCCGATGACATAGCCCTCCAGGAAGTCCCGGATCTCCACCGGCTTGGGCAGCTCGTCGAGTTTGACGTCGTCGGCGTCGGCGAGTTCCTCTTCGATGATCTCGTTACACAGATCGATGCACTCATCGCAGATGTACACGCCGGGGCCGGCGATGAGCTTCTTGACCTGCTTTTGGCTCTTCCCGCAGAAGGAGCACTTCAGCAGGTCACCGCCGTCTCCGATGCGCGCCATGGTGCTGGGAACCTACTTCCTGTTCACCGTCGATCTGTGGGTATTGCCGCGTGTATTTCCCGACGCTACCCGCTTGTTCCGGCGCGACGCGACCGTTAAGGCCGAATCGCGTCAGTGATATTCGTGCTTGTCCGCCTGAACATATCCCGTGCGGGCGCCTGTCGCGCGCCGGAACGCGCCGCCGTGTCTCTGGCGTGTCGCGCCCGTTACGTGACCGAGAGGCTCGGTCTTACTGTGGGCCCGTGGGAATCGCCGTGCCCGACGATACCGTCTTGATCGGCGATGGCGGGCTGGCCACCGAATTGGAAGCGCGCGGCCATGACCTGTCGGACCCGTTGTGGTCGGCGAGGTTGCTGGTCGACGCGCCCGAGGAGATCAGGGCCGTGCATCTCGCGTTCTTCCGTGCCGGAGCCATGATTGCGACGACCGCCAGCTATCAGGCCTCGTTCGAAGGATTCGCCGCCCGCGGCCGCAGCCGGGATGACACCGTGCGCTTGTTGCGGCGCAGCATCGAGCTGGCAGTGTCGGCGCGCGACGAGTTGGGCGCTGCCGCACGCTGGGTGGCCGCCTCGGTCGGCCCGTACGGCGCTGCGCTGGCCGACGGGTCGGAATACCGCGGCCGTTACGGGCTCAGCGTGGCGCAGTTGGAGTCTTGGCACCGGCCGCGGCTGGAGGTGCTGGCCGAGGCCGGCGCCGACGTGCTGGCCCTCGAAACCATCCCCGACGTCGACGAAGCCGAGGCTCTGGTGAACGTGGTGCGAGAGCTCGGCGTGCCGGCCTGGCTCAGCTACACCGTCGAGGGCGCCGACACCCGGGCCGGGCAGCCGTTGGCCGACGCGTTCGCGGTGGCGACCGGGGTTTCGGAGATCGTCGCGGTCGGCGTCAACTGTTGTGCACCCGAGGACGTGCTGCCCGCGATCGCGTCGGCCCGCCGGACCGGCAAACCGGTGATCGTCTACCCCAACAGCGGCGAGGGTTGGGACAGCGGGCGCCGCGCATGGGTGGGTCCGCGACGATGGGCACCGCAGCTGGCCGTGGAGTGGGCCGCGGCGGGCGCGCGGGTGGTCGGCGGATGTTGTCGCGTCCGGCCCGCCGACATCGCTCAACTCGCGGCCGTCCTACGCCGAAAGTGAAGCGGTTGCGAAAAATCCCGCGGAATTTCGCAGTGGTTTCACGCTCGCCGCAGGGGATTACGCGGGATTGGCCGAGAGCTTCCGGTACTCCAGCACGGTGTCGATGATCCCGTAGTCCTTGGCGTCTTCGGCGGTCAAAATCTTGTCGCGGTCGGTGTCCTTGCGGATCACTTCCGCATCCTTGCCGGTATGGCGGGCCAAGGTGGTTTCCATCAGCGTGCGCATCCGCTCGATCTCGGCGGCCTGGATCTCCAGGTCGGAGAACTGCCCCTGGATCACGCCTTGCAGCGACGGCTGATGGATCAGCACTCGCGCGTTGGGCAGCGCCATCCGCTTGCCGGGAGTTCCGGCGGCCAGCAGCACTGCTGCGGCCGAGGCAGCCTGGCCCAGGCAGACGGTCTGAATGTCGGCGCGCACGTACTGCATCGTGTCGTAGATCGCCATCAGCGACGTGAATCCGCCGCCTGGGGAGTTGATGTACATCGTGATGTCGCGGTCGGGATCCAGGGACTCCAGTACCAGCAGCTGCGCCATGATGTCGTTGGCCGACGCGTCGTCGACCTGGACACCGAGGAAGATGATGCGCTCCTCGAACAGCTTGTTGTACGGGTTGGATTCCTTGACACCCCAGCTGGAGTGCTCGACGAACGACGGCAGGATGTAACGGGCCTGCGGCTGGATGTCTGGATTCATGATGCGGCTCCGTTGACGGGGGCGTTGGTGATGATGTGGTCGACGAAGCCGTACTCCAGGGCTTCTCGGGCGGTGAACCAGCGGTCGCGGTCGGAGTCGGCGATGATCTTTTCGATCGGCTGGCCGGTGAATTCGGCGTTCAGCCGGAACATTTCCTGCTTGATGACCGCGAATTGCTCGGCTTGGATCGCGATGTCGGCAGCGCTACCGGTCACACCACCCAGCGGCTGGTGCATCAGGATGCGGGCGTGCGGCAAGGAGTAACGCTTGCCCTTGGTGCCGGCCGCCAACAGGAACTGGCCCATCGACGCCGCCATGCCCATCGCGTAGGTGGCGACGTCGCACGGCGCAAGCACCATCGTGTCGTAGATCGCCATGCCGGCGCTGATCGAGCCGCCCGGGGAATTGATGTAGAGCGAAATGTCTTTGGTCGGGTCCTCGGCGGCGAGCAGCAGAATCTGCGCGCAGAGCCGGTTGGCAATGTCGTCGTTGACCTCTGACCCCAAGAAGATGATGCGCTCGGAGAGCAAACGCTCATAGACGGAGTCGACGAGGTTGAGACCCTGCGTGTTCGAACGCATGTCACCGCTCACAGT
The DNA here is from genome assembly GCF_001672775.1 of Mycobacterium kyorinense. Classification (GTDB taxonomy): domain Bacteria; phylum Actinomycetota; class Actinomycetes; order Mycobacteriales; family Mycobacteriaceae; genus Mycobacterium; species Mycobacterium kyorinense_A. Next base: position 12,772 of record NZ_LZKJ01000148.1, read on the forward strand.
GGAGTACCTGCTTTCTCGTGTTTCATATGCACCGACACTAACCAACGGGCGTCGTCGCGCACTCCCTGAAGTACCGACGTTCGCTCAGAGCGTCACTTCGGCTCGTCTGACGGCTCCTCCGACGCCGCCGCGGCATCCTCGCTGTCCTCGGCTCGCTCAGCGTCCTCGTCGGCCTCGGCCTCGGCACGCCTGCCGAAGAACTCGCTGGTGTCGATGACATTGCCATCGCTGTCGGTGACGGTGGCCGCCTCGACCACCGCGGCAATGGTCAGCCCGCGGCGCACGTCGGCGAACATGGCCGGCAGTTGGTTGTTCTGTTGCATGTAGGCCAACAACTGCTGCGGCTCGATGCCGTACTGCTGCGACGTCAGCACCAGCCGTTCGGTGAGGTCCTCCTGGCTGACCTGGACGTCGAGATCCTCGGCCAGCGCGTCCATCAGCAGCTGGGTCTTGATCGCCTTCTCGGCCGCCGATCGGGTGTCGGCGTCGAACTCTTCGCGTGACGACCCCTGCTCGGCCAGCACCTCGGCGAACTTGGCCTCGTCGTGGTCGAAGCCGTGAATGGCGTTGTGCAGGGTGTCGTCGACCTGCGCTTGCACCACCGCTTCGGGCAGCGGAATGTCGACCTGCTCGAGCAAGGTGTCCAGCGTGGTGTTGCGGATCGCTTCGGCTTGTTGGACGCGCTTGGTTCGACGGACCTGCTCGGTCAGGTTGGCGCGCAACTCCTCGACGGTGTCGAATTCGCTTGCCAATTGCGCGAATTCGTCATCGGGCTCGGGCAGTTCACGTTCCTTGACCGACCCGACGGTGACGGTGACCTCGGCCTCCTGTCCGGCGTGCGGACCGGCAGCCAAGGTGGTGGTGAACACCTTGGACTCACCGGCGGACAGTCCCACCAGCGCCTCGTCGAGGCCGTCGATCAGCTGACCGGAGCCGACTTCGTGGGAGAGGCCCTGTGTCGCCGCTTCGGGCACCTCTTCACCGTCGACGGTGGCGGACAGATCGATCGACACGAAGTCGCCCTCGGCGGCGGGCCGGTCGACACCGGTCAGCGTCCCGAACCGCGCCCGCAGCGACTGCAGCTCTGCGTCGACGTCGTCGTCGCTGACCTCGATCGGATCGACGCTGACCTTCAACGCACTCAGGTCGGGCAGGGTGATCTCGGGTCGGACGTCGACTTCGGCGGTGAAGACCAGTTCCTGGCCATACTCCTTCTGGGTTACGTCGATTTCGGGTTGGCCCAGCGGGCGCACGTCGGATTCGGTGACCGCTTGGCTGTAGCGGCTGGGTAGCGCCTCGCTGACCACCTGGTCGAGCATCGCCTCGCGCCCAATGCGCGCCTCGAGCAGCTTGGCCGGCGCCTTGCCGGGACGAAACCCAGGCAGCCGCACCTGCTTGGCCAGCTCCTTATAGGCCCGGTTGAAGTCGGGCTCGAGCTCGGTGAACGGCACCTCGACATTGATGCGAACCCGGGTGGGGCTCAACTGCTCGACGGTGCTCTTCACGGGTGTACTCCTCGGTGTCGGTTCTGCTGGTCTTAAGTGGGTCCGGGCGGCTGGTCGGGGTGACAGGATTTGAACCTGCGGCCTTCCGCTCCCAAAGCGGATGCGCTACCAAGCTGCGCTACACCCCGCGCTGACCTCGCGATCCTACGGCCCGACCCGGCCATCCCCGGCAGCCACCTCACAAGCGCGACACGGGACGGCATCATTTGGATTTGATGTCTGCCGCGACGTACAGTCGCGCTCGACTGATACGTGCGGGCGTAGCTCAATGGTAGAGCCCTAGTCTTCCAAACTAGCGACGCGGGTTCGATTCCCGTCGCCCGCTCAAGCTGGAGTTCCCGCACAGGGAAGGCCGACATGGCCGAGCGCTGCGAGGCTGAGGAGACCGACCATCCAGCACACAAGGACGATGGCCGACATCGACATCCACGGCGTCTGCGCGCCGCGCTTCGAACGAGTCCGAGACGCGTTCGAACAGAACTTTGCCCTGCGTAACGAGGTCGGCGCAGCTGTCGCGATCTATGTCGACGGCGAGCTCGTCGTCGACCTTTGGGGCGGCTCAGCGGACGAGGCCGGTACCCGGCCATGGCGCCAAGACACGCTGGCCGCCGTGCTCTCCGCCACCAAGGGCCTCACCAGTACCTGCGTGCATCAGCTCGTCGAACGTGGTGAGCTCGACCTGCACGCACCGGTGGCCCGCTACTGGCCCGAGTTCGGGCAAGCCGGCAAACAGGACATCACCATCGCCATGGTCTTGGGTCACCGATCCGGGGTGATCGGACCGCGCAGCCCGCTGCGCTGCGAAGACGTCCTCGACTGGGATTTCGTCTGCGAGAAGCTGGCCATTGCGGAACCCTGGTGGGAGCCGGGCGCCGCACAGGGCTATCACCTGTCGTCATTTGGATTCATCCTCGGCGAGGTGGTCCGCCGCGTGACCGGCCGCACGCTGGGCCAGTACCTGCGCAGCGAAATCGCCGAGCCGCTCGGCGCTGACGTGCACATCGGCTTGGCTTCGGCCGACCTGGATCGCTGCGCGGACCTGATCGGCAAACCGCATCCCGACGAGTTGCTGGCCAACGCTCCCGACCGTCCAGTCACTCTGGATGACCACCCGAAAGCGGGCTTGGCGGTCTCGTGGGGGTTCATCCCCGACGACGAACTCGGGTCCAACAACCGCACGCTATGGCGCCAACTCGATCTTCCCGACATCGGAGGCCATGTGTCAGCACTGGGACTGGCGACTCTCTACAACGAGTTGGCCCAGGAGAAGCTGCTCAGTCGCCGCTACATGGAGGTGGTCCGCACGTCGCAGGGCGGCTTCGACACCGATCTGGTGTTGGGCCCCCGCGTCGCGGATCACGGCTGGGGCTTGGGCTACATGCTCAACCAGCGCTGCGTCAACGGACCCAATCCCCGGATCTTCGGGCATGGCGGCCTTGGCGGTTCATTCGGGTTTGTCGACCTTGAGCACCGCATCGGCTACGGCTACGTGATGAACCGGTACGACGCCACCAAGGCCAATGCCGACCCACGCAGCGTCGCGCTGTCCGACGAGATCTACGCGGCGCTGGGCATCACGAAAAACTGAGCGGCGCGGCGGCTAATGGCCGCCGCCACCCCCGCCACCGTGTCCGCCGCCACCGTCTCCCCC
>NZ_LZKJ01000149.1 GCF_001672775.1 Mycobacterium kyorinense
GCCCAGGCCACCTCCTACGACACCATGGGCCAGATGAACACCGCGTTTCGCAACATCGTCAACATGCTCCACGGCGTGCGCGACGGGCTGATCCGCGACGCCAGCAACTACGAAACCCAAGAACAGAGCTCACAGCAGATACTCAGCAGCTAAACAGCCACATGCCAGTGACGGCTGCGTACGCTTTTCCTCACGTTAGGAGACGTCGATGACCATTAACTACCAGTTCGGCGATGTGGATGCCCACGGCGCGCTGATCCGCGCCCAGGCCGCCTCCCTGGAAGCCGAACACCAAGCGATCATCCGCGATGTGCTTGCTGCCGGTGACTTTTGGGGCGGCGCGGGCTCGGTGGCCTGCCAGGAGTTCATCACCCAGTTGGGCCGCAACTTCCAAGTGATTTACGAGCAGGCCAACGCCCACGGCCAAAAGGTGCAAACCGCCGGCAACAACATGGCCAGCACCGACTCCGCCGTCGGCTCCAGCTGGGCCTAACCGGCTCATGGCACGCCCCGATTGTCGCGTCGTATCCGAAGTACCCGCGACGGAACTGTCCACTGCCGCACCATGCGGTGTGCGGCAGATGGCGTGCCCTGCCGATGAATTCGGATCGCGCTCCGACGGCTATCAGCCTCCCCCGCAGTCGACGCTGAACTTTGTAGCCGAAATACCCTGGCGTACTTGCGAACTCGGCTTACTCGGCCGAAATCGTTATGTCGACGGGTATCTCCAACGGCGGATGCACCGGCAGTGGCGGACCAGGGGCTCATAGCCGTCGGGGCGGATCTTGCAGACATTTACACAACGGTTTCGGCGCGCCGTCGTCACACCCCCGGCTCCCGCCAATAGGTTTATTGTTCGGTCACTTTGCCGCAACCTCAACCGAACAATGATCGCTGATCATCGGCGATAACGCAGAGCGACGGCCTTGGCGTACGAAAAGCCAGCCGCAGCACTCAACTCGGCACACACTGTAAACGACAGGACCGCCAACGTTTCACTAGAGACACCGCAACCACCGGCCAGGATTGCGCCAGCCAAGGCCGAAAGGTAGTAGACATGTACTTCGGAGCGTTACCACCGGAGATCATCTCCGGGCGCATGTACCTCGGTCCCGGAGCGGGGCCGATGATCGCCGCCGCGGCCGCCTGGGACGGGCTGGCCACCGAATTGGGTACGACGGCCTCCTCCTATCAATCGGTGATCGAAGGACTCACGGGCGGAGCGTGGCAGGGCCCGACATCGCTGGCGATGGCGGCGGCCGCCGCGCCGTATGTGGCGTGGATGACTGCCAGTGCCGCGCAGGCCGAACAGACCGCCAGTCAGGCCAGGGCTGCTGCGGCGGCATATGAGACCGCGTTCGCGGCCACCGTTCCGCCGCCGGTCATTGCCGCCAACCGCAGCCTGCTGATGTCGCTGATCGCCACCAACCTGCTGGGCCAGAACACCGCGGCGATTGCAGCCACCGAATTCCACTATTCCGAAATGTGGGCGCAGGACGCGGCCATGATGTACGGCTATGCCGCTGCTTCGGCGAGCGCCAGCGAATTGACACCGTTCACCCCACCGCCAGAAACCACCCGCGCAGACGGCACGGCCATGCAGGCTGCGACGGTAGCCCAGGCGGTCGGCCGGTCGGCGGGCGCAAACACCCAGACGAGCTTGTCGCAGCTGGTGTCGGCGGTGCCCAAAACACTGCAGAGCTTCGCCTCACCGCTGGCCCCTGCCGCAGATCCTGCGGCGTCACCGCTCACGTCGTTCTTGAACTTCATCACCGGTCCGACGTCGCCGATCTCCTACTTCCCGGTCGCCGGCGTGCCCTACCTGTTGGCGTTCCAGAACGTCCTGCTGCCCATGGTTGGGCAGAATCTGGCGACCGCGCTCGGGTCACCGGTCAGTACCGGCTCGTTGCTGGCCAGCGAGCTCGGTTCGGGGGCACACGCGTTCGGGACCACGGGTGTCGGGTCGGCGGTATCGGCCGGGATGGGCAACGCCGGCCTGGTCGGGAAGCTGTCGGTGCCGCAAAGCTGGGCCACCGCCGCGCCGGCGATCAGACCCGCTGCGTTCGTGCTGCCGGGCAGCGGCCTCGGAGCGGCACCGGCCGTCATGGCGGAAGGCTCTGAAGGTCTGTTCAGTCAGATGGCCTTGTCGAGCCTGGCCGGTCGTGCCATCGCCGGTACCGGCGGCAGCGTGGCCCGCTCGGTCGGGGGCACCGCGGCAGCGTCCATGGGCGGAGCCGATGCGGCCACGACGGCCACCATCATCGTGATACCGGCGGACGAATGACGATGCTCGTCACGACGCAAGGGGACTAGCAATGGATTTCGGAGCATTCCCACCGGAGATCAATTCCGCTCGCATCTATGCCGGCCCGGGTTCGGGATCGATGGTCACCGCCGCGGCGGCCTGGGATGGGCTGGCCGCGGAGCTGCGCTCGTCGGCGGCTGCTTACAGCGCCACGATCTCGGGGCTGACGGCAGAATCCTGGCAAGGCCCGTCTTCGGCCGCGATGATGACCGCGGCAGCGCCCTACGCCGCGTGGATGAACACCACGGCAGCCCAAGCCGAGCAGACGGCCATCCAGGCGCGGATGGCCGCGGTCGCCTACGAGACCGCGTTCGCCGCAATGGTGCCGCCGCCCGTGATCGCGGCCAACCGTAGCCAACTCGCGTCGCTGGTCGCGTCAAACATTTTCGGGCAGAACACCGTGGCGATTGCGGCCACCGAGGCCCAGTACGGCGAAATGTGGGCCCAAGACGCGGCGGCGATGTACAGCTACGCCGGTCAGTCGGCGGCCGCCTCGAAAGTGACTCCGTTCGCCGCGGCGCCGGAGGTCGCCAAGTCCGGCGGCGCGCTGACCCAGCTGGCCGGGACCGCTCAATCAGCCGGCGCCAGCACACACACCACGCTGTCGCAGCTGATGTCCACAACACCCCAAGCGCTGCAAGCCATGCAGGCTCCGTTGGCTGATCCGCCCACGCTGTCGCAAATCAGCGCCTATATCGAAGCGATTCCCAAACTGATCCTGCCGGCTAACGACGTGTTGATCACGGTGATATTCGGGCTTGCTGCCGCGGTGCGGGCGATCACCTCGGCCTCCGCCAGCGCCGGAACCGGAGCGCTGGCAGCGGGATTGGGTACTGCGACGCACGTTGCGGGTGTCGCCGGCTCGGCCGCGTCGGCGGCGTCGGCAGTCTCGGCGGGGATGGGCAACGCCGGGATGGTCGGCGCACTGACCGTGCCGCCCAGCTGGGCCGCGGCCACCCCGACCATCCGGCTGGCTGCCAGCGTCCTCCAGGGCAGCGGTCTGGGTGGCGCGCCCGCGGTGATCGCAGAGGGCCCGGCGGGTTTGTTCGGTTCGCTGGCGCTGGCCGGGATGGCCGGAAGCGCGCTCGGGAGCGCTGCGCCCGCCAGGGTTCTGAGCGGACCCGCGGCCAAAGTCGGCCGGCCGACCGCCGGCAACGACGCTCAAACACCGGACAAGCTCAAGCGTGTTCTCGCCGAGATGTCGCAGAAGCCGGAGTCGGTGCAGCACTGGCACACTGACCAAGCTCAGCTCGAAAGCTTGCTCGCGCAATTGTCGAAAAAACCCGGCGTTCACGCGGTGCACGTGTCCGGCAAGGGCAAACCCGCCAAACCACCGTCGCTGTAGTCGTCATCGCCCCGGCGCGCGGTCGGCGTCGATGTCGTCCACACTGAGAACGACACGTTGCACGACAGGGGAGCGTGATGCAGACGCTGAGCACCGCCGACTTCGCGCTGCGGTTGGCCGTAGGCCTGGGCTGCGGAGCGATGATCGGGCTGGAGCGCCAGTGGCGGGCACGGATGGCTGGCCTGCGCACCAACGCCCTGGTGGCCGCCGGCGCCACCTTGTTCGTGCTCTACGCCGTCGCCGCCAACGACACCAGCTCTACCAGGGTCGCCTCCTATGTGGTCTCCGGTGTGGGATTCCTCGGTGGAGGGGTCATCCTGCGCGAGGGATTCAACGTCCGCGGACTCAACACCGCTGCGACCCTGTGGTGTTCGGCCGCGGTCGGGGTGCTGGCCGCGGCCGGGCACCTTGTGTTCGCGCTGATCGCTACCGGAACCGTCGTCGCCACCCACCTCTTGGGACGCCCACTGGGGCACCTGATCGACCACGACAACATCGTCGAAGAGGACGAAGACCAGCAGCCGTATCAACTGCAGCTGATCTGTCGGCCCAAGTCCGAGAAATACGCCCGTGCCCAGATCGTGCAGCGGACCAGCGGGAACGACTTCGTCCTGCGCGGCATCCATACCGGGAGGGCAGCCGACGACAACGTCGCGTTGACCGCATACCTGCTCAGCGACGGCCACGCGCCAGCCCGGCTCGAGCAGCTCGTCGCCGAACTGTCACTGCAGCCGGGTGTACACGCGGTGCACTGGTATGCCGGCGATCAGGCGAGCCCGATGCCGCCCGCACCCCAGCCCGAGTAGCCGGCGCTCAGGGGCTCAATGGCTCAACACCCGTTGAATTTGGTTGAGCGTCTCACCCACGTGCCGACCGGGCAGCAGCATCCACACGTGCATCGCGCCCGGTCGCTCGTACCAACCGATGTCGAGTCCGTGCGCCGTCGCGCGCTCGTGGAAGGCGCGGGCGTCGGGGTTAAGCACATCGTGGGTGCCGGTGAACACCGTCAGCCGCGGGAGGCCGGTCAGCGGCCCGACACTCGGGCTGACTAATGGGGTGTCCAGCGGATCACCGCCCGCATAACGGATTCCGGCGGCGCGCAGATCGTCCAGATTGAGCAACGGATCGATCTTGGCGACGGCGGTCACGCCGGGGTCGGGCAGCGCAACGTGCATCCAGGGCGACAGCAGCACCGCATCGCTCGGCTGCGCCAGCCCGGCATCGCGTACCGCGTGACACAACGCGAACGCCATCCCGCCGCCTGCCGAATCACCCATGAAGGCAATGGAATTCGGCTCACGGCTATCGAGCAGGCGTCGGTAGGTCTGCAGCAGAAAGGGAAACACCTCGCGGTAGGTGTGTTCGGGAGCGATCGGATAGATCGGCACGGTCACCGTGCGTCGCAAGGTGTTTGCCAGCTTGGCGATGGCCGGCCAGTGGAAATGGGGAAGCAGGTCGAGCACGTAGGCGCCCCCGTGCAGGTACAGCAGGTGACCGCTGAGCGCGTCTTGGTCGACGAGTCGCGGGCTGACCTCGTATACCGGGCGGCCGGCGAGGTCCACCCGTTCGACCTGGATTCGCTTCAGGACCCGCTTGGAGGGCTGACCGGCATACGGCGGCCTCGGGTGGGCGGCCCACTGGTCGAGTTTCGCCGCGGGGAACAGCCGGTTGCGGACGCCGGTGGAGCGCAGCAACCGCTGAGCGAGGCCGGGCGTGAGCGTCGTACGGTCGATCGCCTTCATCAGCGACAGTCTGAACGGTGCGCGCAGGTTAGACCAGCCGCCTGATACCGGCGACAAGGCATAAGGTGTCTGCTGTGAATGCGATCGCGGATTTCCTGGCAGTGCTGCCGGCGCAAATGCGCGACCCGGTGTTGTTCGCCATCCCGTTTTTCCTGCTGTTGTTGGTGCTGGAATGGACGGCGGCGCGCAAGCTCGAAGACATCGAGCAGCCCGCTCGGCCGGCATCGGGCGCCTACCTGGGCCGCGATTCGTGGGCCAGCATCTCGATGGGGCTCGTCTCGGTCGCCACCACCGCCGGCTGGAAGTTCGTGGCTCTGCTCGGCTATGCGGCGATCTATGCCTACGTGGCACCGTGGCACCTGCCCGCGACCCGGTGGCACACGTGGGTCATCGCGATCCTCGGCGTCGACCTGTTGTATTACTGCTATCACCGCGTGGCCCACCGGGTCCGGCTGATCTGGGCCACCCATCAGGCCCACCACTCCAGCCAATATTTCAATTTTGCCACCGCTCTGCGCCAGAAGTGGAATAACAGCGGCGAGATTCTGATGTGGATCCCGTTGCCGCTGTTGGGGATTCCACCGTGGATGGTGTTCGTCAGTTTCTCGGTCAGCCTGATCTACCAGTTCTGGGTGCACACCGAGCGGATCCACAGAATGTGGCGGCCCATCGAATTCCTGTTCAACACACCGTCGCATCACCGAGTGCACCACGGCATGGACCCCGAATACCTCGACAAGAACTACGGCGGGATCCTGATCGTCTGGGACCGGCTGTTCGGCACGTTCCAGCAGGAGACGTTCCGTCCGCATTACGGCCTCACCAAACAAGTCGACACCTACAACATCTGGGCATTGCAGACCCACGAATATCTGGCAATAGGGCGCGATCTGCGCTCCGCCACACGGCTCCGCGACCGGCTGGGCTATGTGTTCGGGCCGCCGGGCTGGGCTCCGCGCAGCGCGCCCCGAAGCGATGTCGAGTCGCCGGCACTCACCTGACCGAAAGCCGGCCTAGCAAGGCGAGAAAGGAAATACCGTGGGAGACACGCTGACCGAGGGCCAGAAGCTGGTTAAAGGGGAGTCGCTTACCTCCCGGAACGGGGCTTACACGCTGACGCTGCAACACGACGGCAACTTGGTGCTGGCATCCCGCGGCGAGGCCCTGTGGTCGACGGGAACCAACGGCCAGGACACCGTGCGCGCCGAGGTGCAACGCGACGGCAACTTTGTCCTCTACACCGCCGACAAACCGGTGTGGCACACCGACACCAAGGGCAAGAAGAACGTCCGGCTGGTGCTGCAGGACGACCGCAATCTGGTGCTCTATGCCGCCGACGGGCCGGCGTGGTCGACGAAAACCGAGACCGCCGAGCAGCCGACGCCGTTGCCGTCAGACGAGCCGCCCGCGCCCGAGGTGACGACTGTTCCCGAGGAACCGGTCCCCGCGCCGGAACCCGAGCCGACGCCGCCGGCGCCACAGCCCGAGCCGCAGACCTACACCGTCGTAGCCGGAGACACCCTGTGGGGCATTGCGGAGCGCTTCTACGGCGACGGCAGCAAATACCAGGTGATCGCCGACGCCAGCGGCATCTCCAACCCCGACCTGATCCAACCCGGCCAGGTGGTGACGATTCCCTGATATCAGGCTGGTTGACGATACGGCCATCAGAGGCGGTACGACTGCGCTAACGTTTGACAGCACTACGCCGATAACCCCACCAGCGGCCAGCATTCGGCGGGCCCTGACGGATCGGAGTCTATGGTGCGCCGCCAAGCCATCCGCGTGTTCACCGCGGCCGTCGCTGCCACAGCACTGGCGGCCGGGCTGCCCTCGACGGTGGCCCACGCCGATCCGGTGCCGGTTTTCCCGGGGATGGAAATTCATCAGGGCGGCCAGCTCTGCACGCTGGGCTACGTCGACCCGGCGCTGCGGGTTGCCTTTACCGCCGGGCATTGCCGCGGCGACGGGCCGGTGACGGACAAGGACAACCGGGTGATCGGCAGCCTGGCGACATTTCGGGACAACACGCCCAACGGCGCGACGGTTGCCACCGACCAGCCCATCACCGACTACGAGTCGATTGTGCTGGCCCCCGATGTGATGGCGAACAATGTGCTGCCGAGTGGGCGCCCCCTGGAATCAGATCCGGGATTGGCCATCAAGCCCGGCGACGCGGTGTGCCATTTCGGCGTCGTCACCGGCGAGAGCTGCGGGACGGTTGAGAGCGTCAACAATGGATGGTTCACCATGGCGCACGGCGTGGTCAGCCAGAAGGGCGACTCCGGCGGCCCGGTGTACGTGAACAACGCGGGCGGCCCGGCGCGGATCGCGGGGATCTTCAACAGCACCTGGGGCGACTTTCCCACCGCGGTGTCCTGGCGGGCTACCTCGCAGCAGGTCCTCGAGGACGTGAAGGGACACCCGGCGGCAGCAGCGCTGGCCAAGCTCGCCAGTCAGTGACTCGCCAGGGCGAACACCGGGATCGACGGCGCCGCCGCGCGCAACTGCTGTTCGTCGGATTCCGGCGTGAGCCCGGCCATATGCCCCTTGACCTCCCAGTACCACCGGTCCAGGTAGCGCCGCAATAGCTCGGGCTTGTCGGCGTCGGCCAGCTCGGTTGCCCGGGCATGCCGGCGGTGCCAGCGCGGCCCGACGTCGACCGCGCCGGCGGCCCGCACGTTACGGACCCACTGGGTGTTGCCGCGCGGCGACACCAGGTAGTCGACGGCATCGACCGTCAGCACATTGACCACCACGCTGCGGGGTTTGCCGCTCTTGCGTCCCCGAACTCGAAGCGCGCGGGTACCGGCGATGCTGATGCCCAGGTCAGCCAGTCCGCGAATGATCCCGTTGGCGGCGCGGGCCGCCCGATTCGGTTCGTCGTAGCGCACCGACATGACTTCTCCTCCTGCTGTCTGACCCGAGAGCGGTGCTCTCTTCAATGTCGATCGTGCCGCACCGGGCCACAGAAATCAAGAGCGGTGATCTCTGATGTGTCAGACTTGCCCGAATGGGCAAACGGCGCGAGGCGCGCGAACGTATCGAGGCGCGAATCCTCGAACTGGGTCGTCGACACCTGGTGGATTACGGCGCGGCCGGGCTGTCGCTGCGCGCCATCGCGCGCGACCTGGGCATGGTGTCCTCGGCGGTGTACCGATATGTGTCCAGCCGCGACGAGCTACTGACGCGGCTGCTCGTCGACGCGTATTCCACGTTGGCCGATGCCGTCGACCGCGCCCGCGATGCTGACCCCGAGGTGTGGAGCGACGATGTGCTGGCGATCGCCCATGCCGCTCGCCGGTGGGCGATCGCCCACCCTGCCAGCTGGGCGCTGCTGTACGGCAGTCCGGTGCCCGGCTATCACGCCCCAGCCGAGCGAACGGTCGGTCCAGGCACCCGAGTGGTCGGCGCGTTGTTCGACGCGGTCGCCGCAGGGATTACGACCGGCGACATCGTGCTGACGAATAATGCTGCGCCGCAACCAGTATCGGCTGATTTTGCGCGTCTGCGGCACGAGTTCGGTTTTCCCGGCGACGATCCCGTCGTCGCCAAGTGCTTCGCAATCTGGGCCGGTCTGGTGGGCGCGATCAGCCTCGAAGTGTTCGGACAATACGGCTCCGACACGCTCACCGACCCCGAAGCGGTATTCGACACTCAGGTCCGGCTGCTGGCCGGTCTGCTGAGGCAGAATTAGAACGCGTTCACCCGGTGGTGGCCCATCCTTGCCGGTGGGGCGGTGGCAACATCTTTCTTGCCGACGGCGACGCTGGGCTATTCTGCGAGGCGATGAGCCTTTCCGTGCAATCGCCGGTCCAGATCGCTTGGGTGACCCGCGAGCTGGATGCCACTGAAACAGCTCTCACCGGCCTATTAGGCGTCAAAAAATGGTTCCGGATGCCTGAGGTGCATTTCGCCCCGGACACCTGCAGCTACCACGGCGAGCCCGCCGACTTCGTCGCCAGCATCTCGCTGAGCTACCTCGGCGACATGCAGTTGGAGTTGATCGCGCCGGTCCGCGGGCAGAATATCTATAGTGACTTTTTGCGGGAGTGCGGGCCGGGCTTGCACCACATCTGCGTCGAGGCCGACAGCACTGAAAGCTTTACCACGATGATTGCCGAAGCCGACGCCAACGGCGCGTCCGTCGTGCAGCAGGGCACGATGCCGGGTGGTATGCGGTTCGCGTATGTGTCCGCACCGCAATCCGGTGTGCCGTTCGTCGAGATCGCGCACATCAGCGACGAGAGCCGGCAGTTTTTCGACTACATCAAACGGGAGCAGCTGCGATGAGCCGCGCCGACGACGATGCAGAGCGGAGCGATGAAGAGGAGTGGCGCCAATGAGCACCGAGACACCAGCAACGGTCAACGCGCACGACGTCACTTCCTGGTCCGATGACGTCGACGTCGTGGTGGTCGGCTTCGGCATCGCCGGCGGCTGTGCGGCGGTCAGCGCAGCGGCGGCCGGCGCCCGGGTACTGGTGCTGGAGCGCGCCGCGGCGGCGGGCGGCACCACGGCCATGGCCGGCGGACACTTCTATCTCGGCGGCGGGACCGCGGTTCAGCAAGCAACCGGGCACCCCGATTCGCCTGAGGAGATGTACAAGTATCTGGTCGCGGTGTCGCGTCAGCCCGACCACGCCAAGATCCGCTGCTACTGCGATGGCAGCGTCGAACACTTCAACTGGCTGGAGGACCTGGGTTTTCAGTTCGAGCGCAGCTATTACCCGGAAAAAGCGGTGATTCAGCCCAACACCGAAGGCTTGATGTACACGGGCAACGAAAAAGTGTGGCCGTTCAAGGATCAGGCCGTACCCGCGCCGCGTGGACACAAGGTGCCGGTGCCCGGCGACACTGAAGGGGCCAAGTTGGTGATCGACCTGCTGCTCAAGCGGGCCGAAAACCTCGGTGTGCAAATCCGTTACGAAACCGGCGCTACGGCGTTGGTGGTCGACGGCTCCGGCGCGGTGTCTGGAGTGCTGTGGAAGCAGTTCGCCGAAACCGGTGCCGTCCGGGCCAAGTCGGTGATCCTGGCCGCCGGTGGCTTCGTGATGAATCCCGAAATGGTGGCCACCTACACGCCCAAGTTGGCCGAAAAGCCGTTCGTGCTGGGCAATACCTACGACGACGGACTGGGTATCCGGTTGGGGGTCTCGGCCGGCGGCGCCACCCAGCACATGGACCAGATTTTCATCACCGCCCCGGCGTATCCGCCGTCGATCCTGCTCACCGGGATCATCGTCAACAAGCTCGGGAAGCGGTTCGTCGCCGAAGACTCCTACCATTCGCGCACATCGGGTTTCGTCATGGACCAACCCGACAGCGCTGCGTTCTTGATCGTCGACGAGGCGCATCTGCGGCATCCCCAGGTGCCTCTGGTCCCGTTGATCGACGGCTGGGAGACCGTCTCGGAAATGGAAGCAGCGCTGGGCATTCCGTCCGGTAACCTGGTCGCGACTCTGGATCGCTACAACGAGTTCGCCGCTCGCGGCGAGGATCCCGACTTTCACAAGCAGCCGGAATTCCTTGCCCCGCAAGACAATGGGCCGTGGGGCGCCTTCGATTTGTCTCTGGGCAAAGCCATGTACGCCGGATTCACCATCGGCGGGCTGGCTACTTCAACCGACGGCCAGGTGCTGCGTGAGGACGGCACGGTCATCGCCGGCTTGTATGCGGCGGGGGCCTGCGCATCCAATATCGCCCAGGACGGCAAAGGCTATGCCAGCGGCACGCAGTTGGGCGAAGGATCGTTCTTCGGCCGCCGCGCCGGAGCACACGCGGCGGGCTAATTTTTTGCGCGAGCGTGCGTGTCCCCGGTCGACACGCCGAGTTCAAACCCGTTTTTGCGCACGCTCGCGGCGAGAGGCTCGCGGCAAGACGCTCGCGGCAACAGGACGGCACGCTCGCGGCGAGACCGTGCTACACGCGCGCCGGCTCTTCGTCGACCGGACCCAGCCGCCACTGGCCTTCGCCGAGCAGCTGCAGGCGCTGATCGTGATGCGGCTCAACCGTGCTGCGGTGACTGACGCTGACCACGATCGTGTCCGGCAATTCTTCGCGCAACAACTGATACATCGCCAACTCGAGACCCTCGTCCATCGCCGAGGTGGCCTCGTCGAGAAACACCGCCTTGGGCTTGGTCAACAGAACGCGGGCGAACGCAACTCGCTGCTGCTCGCCAGGTGAGAGCACTTTGGCCCAGTCCTGCTCCTCGTCGAGGCGATCAACCAGGTGTGGCAGCACCACTTTGACCAACACGTCGCGCAGCTGGTCGTCCGGGATCTCGCTAGTCGAGGCGGGGTAGGACACCACCGCCCGCAAATCGCCCAGCGGCACATACGGCAGCTGGGATAAAAACATCGTCTCGTTGGCGCCATCCGGCCTTCGCAACGTCCCGGATGCATAGGGCCACAACTCGGCAAGACTGCGCAGCAGAGTCGTCTTCCCGCTCCCCGACGGCCCGGTGATCACCAACGCGTCACCCGCCGACAGGTGCACGTCGAGGGAATCGATGAGCTGGCTGCCGTCCGGCGTTCGCACCTCGACGCCCTCGATGTCGACGGCATCATCGGCACTCGGCGTGGTGAGAATCTCGGGCAACTCTCGCGCCTTCTCGTCGGCGTCGACCAGGCCGTGCAACCGGATGATGGCCGCCCGGTAGCTGGCGAACTGGTCATAGGCGTTGCGGAAGAAGGACAGCCCGTCGTGAATGCTGCCGAACGCCGTCGCGGTCTGGGTGACGTCGCCGAATTTGATTTGGCCACTGAACAAGCGCGGGGCTTGCAGCACCCACGGCAGCGGGACGATCGCCTGGCTCACCGACAGGTTCCAGCCGGAGAAACCGATGGTCCGGTTCACGAACCGCAGGTAGTTGTCGATGATCGGCCGGAACCGCTGGTTGAGTAGCCCGCGTTCGGCCCGCTCGCCCCGGTAGAAACCGACGGCCTCGGCGGCGTCGCGCACCCGCACCAGCGCGTAGCGGAAGGCCGCGTTGGTGAGCTCGTTGCGGAAACTGAGCCAGATCAGTGGCCGGCCGATCCAGAACGCAATGACCGTCACGATCAACACGTAGAGGATGACGATCCAGAACATCGCCCTGGGCATACTCACCCCGAAGACGGTCAGCGTGCCCGACAGGTTCCACAAGATGGCGGTGAAGGAAATCACCGACAGTAACGACTGGACCGCGCCGAACAACAGGATGCTGGCGGTGCCGTTGGACGGCACGTTGGGAGTTGCGCCGACGCCGGTGGTGAAGACGTCGATGTCCTGCTGGATGCGCTGGTCGGGGTTGTCGATCGTAGCGTCGATGAAGCGCCCGCGATAGTAGGACCGTCCCTCCAGCCAGTCGGCGGTGAGCCGGTCGGTCAGCCAGACCCGCCACGCGACGATGAAGCGCTGGGTGAGATAGATGTCGAGCATCACCCGCATCACATGCAGCACCGCCATCAGGCTAAAGATCAGGATCGACATCCAAAAGCCATGCATCCCAGACTGTTTCACGTCGTCGTCGCCGGTAGCCATGCCTTGCACGGCGGTTT
>NZ_LZKJ01000150.1 GCF_001672775.1 Mycobacterium kyorinense
GCGGTGAGCTGGTGTTGCCGTAGAGACCCCAGCCGATTCCGATGCCGAGCAACACGGCGACAACCAGCGCGGCCACCGCGATACCGCGACTGCCGAGCGCCGGGGATTTGGCGAGTGAGGGCAGTTGCACCGGGGCGCTGGCGGTCTGCAGATCACCCACCAACGTGTGCAGATCACCGAGTGTCACCGCACTGGTGGCCGCGCTGATCCGCTCGCGGTGCTCCTCCATGGACAGCTGGCCCTCGTTGAGTGCGCCGTCGAGGATTTTGCAGGTGTCGTCCCGGTCGCTGTCTTTGGCCCGGGTCGCCGTCGTCTGCCGCGTCGCCACGGCGATGATCGTAGAGCCCACAGTGCGCCGCAACGCAGAAACGCGCAGCTCGAACTCGTTCGCCGGGTCGGTCACACATCGGTACTCGGTCACTCGTCGTACTCTGGTGGGCGTGCGATTGCAGCGACAGGTAGTGGACTATGCGCTTCGGCGTCGCTCGCTGTTGGCCGAGGTCTATTCGGGGCGAACCGGGGTGTCCGAAGTGTGTGACGCCAACCCGTATCTGCTGCGCGCCGCGAAGTTCCACGGCAAGCCCAGCGCGGTGATGTGCCCGATCTGCCGCAAAGAGCAGCTCACGTTGGTGTCGTGGGTATTCGGCGACCGTCTGGGCGCTGTTTCCGGTTCTGCGCGCACCGCTGAGGAGCTTGTGATGCTCGCCTCGCGCTACGAGGAGTTCTCGGTACACGTCGTGGAGGTTTGCCGGACCTGCAGCTGGAATCACCTGGTCAAGTCGTACGTGCTTGGCACCGCACGCCCCGCCAGCCCGCCGGGGGGATCGCGCAGCACGCGGACGGCGCGCAACGGCGCCCGCACGGCCAGTGAATAACGAAGGGCGCCAAGACCGGTCAGCCACTGACGGCCCCAGCGGGTCAGCGGCCGACGGTGAGTCCGAGCGCCGGTCGGAGCGTGACAAGGACCGCGGTGGGAACCGAACCTCCGGCCCGCGGCAGCGCCGTCCCGTTCCGCCCGACGACCGATTGACGACGGTTCTTCCACCGGTCACCGACGACCGGTCACAGCGACTGCGTGACCCGATCGAGGCGGTCAAGGCCGCGCTGGACGCCAGCCCGTCGGAGAGGAGCGGGCGGGACGACTTTCGCGGTGAGCGGCGTGGCGGCGGCCGACCGCCCGGCGGCGGCCCGCCTAGCCCGCCGCCCCGCGGCCCGGCACAGCCGAGCTGGGAGTGGTTCCGCCAGCTGGACTGGACCTGGCTGCGGCGGATCAACTGGATGTGGGTCCGACGGGGGCTCTACGTGACAGCGGCGGTGGTATTGCTGTTGCCGATCGTCACGTTCGCGATGGCCTACCTCATCGTCGACGTGCCCAACCCCGGAGACATCCGGACCAACCAGGTGTCGACGATCCTGGCCAGCGACGGCTCAGAACTCGCCAAAATCGTTCCGCCCGAAGGCAACCGGGTCGACGTCAACATCGACCAGGTGCCGGTGCACGTTCGTCAGGCGGTGCTCGCCGCCGAAGATCGCAACTTCTATTCCAATCCGGGGTTCTCACTCTCGGGTTTCGCGCGGGCCGTCAAGAACAACGTCTTCGGCGGTGACACGCAGGGTGGCTCGACGATCACCCAGCAATACGTCAAGAACGCGCTGGTGGGTTCGCAGCGTGCCGGGGTGGGCGGATTGATCCGCAAGGCGAAAGAACTCGTCATCGCCACCAAGATGTCGGGGGAGTGGCCCAAAGATGATGTGCTGCAGGCCTACCTCAACATCATCTACTTCGGCCGCGGCGCATACGGGATTTCAGCCGCAGCCAAGGCGTACTTCGACAAACCCGTCGAGCAACTCGACGTCGCCGAAGGGGCGCTGCTGGCCGCACTGATCCAGCGCCCGTCGACGCTGGACCCCGCCGTCGACCCGGGCGGTGCCAGGATCCGGTGGAACTGGGTGCTCGACGGCATGGTCGAGACCGGCGCGTTGACGCCGAAGGACCGTGCTGCCCAGGAGTTTCCGGTGACAGTGTCGCCGGATCAGGCCAGTGCCCAAAACCAAACCACCGGGCCTAACGGTCTGATCGAGCGGCAGGTCACCAAGGAGCTGCTCGACCTGTTCAATATCGACGAGCAGACCCTCAACACGCAGGGACTGCAGATCACCACCACCATCGATATGCAGGCCCAGAAAGCCGCCGAGAAGGCGGTGTCGAAGTACCTCGAGGGCCAGGAAACCGACATGCGGGCCGCGGTCGTTTCGATCGACCCGCATGACGGCGCGGTCAAGGCTTACTACGGCGGCACGGATGCCTACGGCTTTGACTTCGCTCAGGCCGGGCTGCAGACCGGGTCGTCGTTCAAGGTGTTCGCCCTCATCGCCGCGTTGCAACAAGGCATCGGGCTGGGATATCAGGTCGACAGCTCGCCGCTCACGGTCGATGGCATCAAGATCAGCAATGTCGAGGGCGAAAGCTGTGGAACGTGCAACATCGCCGAGGCGCTCAAACGGTCGTTGAACACCTCGTATTACCGGCTGATGCTCAAGCTGAAAAACGGCCCCGCAGACGTCGCCGAGGCCGCACACCAAGCGGGCATTGCGACCAGCTTCCCCGGGGTGCCGCACACCCTGTCTGAAGACGGTCAGGGCGGTCCGCCGAACAACGGGATCGTGTTGGGCCAGTATCAGACTCGGGTCATCGACATGGCCTCCGCGTACGCCACACTGGCTGATTCCGGCGTCTACCACGCGCCCCATTTCGTGCAAAAGGTGGTCAATTCTGACGGCAAGGTGCTTTTCGACGCCAGCACGTCGGACAACTCCGGCGAACAGCGCATCGACAAGGCCGTCGCCGACAACGTCACGTCGGCCATGCAACCGATCGCGGGGTATTCGCGGGGGCACAACCTCGCCGGCGGTCGGCCGTCGGCGGCCAAGACGGGCACCACTCAGTTGGGCGACACCGATGCCAACAAGGACGCCTGGATGGTCGGTTACACCCCGTCGTTGTCGACGGCGGTGTGGGTGGGTACCACCGAGGACAACGAGCCACTGGTCAACAAATGGGGTTCGCCGGTCTACGGTTCGGGCTTGCCGTCCGATATCTGGAAGGCGACGATGGACGGTGCGCTGAAGGGCACCAACAACGAATCCTTCCCCAAGCCAACCGAAATCGGTGGGTACGCGGGTGTCCCGGCTGCGCCGCCACCGCCGCCACCCAAACCGGAGGAACCGCCGCCCGGGACGGTCATCCAGCCCAGCATCGAGGTGGCTCCGGGCATCACCATCCCAATCGGACCGCCCACGACCATCCCCGCCGCTCCCGCTGTCCCCGTCGGGCCGGCGCCCGGTGCACCCGAGGCGCCTGTTCCGCCGCCGCCGTGACGGACGCGTCGCCAGGTCGCTCCGCCACGGTTTCGCCGGGGCCGCTGGCTGCTGACTTGCGTACTGTCGAGGACCGCGATTGTCCCAGCCGCACCGACTTTTTGGGCTCGGCGCTGGCGGGTGTCATCGGCGGTCCGGTGGGCCGGCACGCGTTGATCGGCCGGACCAGGTTGTGGACGCCGTTGCGGGTGATGTTCGTGTTTGCGCTGGTGTTCATGGCGTTGGGATGGTCGACCAAGGCGCCTTGCCTGGTCACCACCGGGTCAGGGCCGGGCGACCATCGGGTGGCCAATTGGCAAAATCAGCGGGCCTATTACGAGCTGTGCTACTCCGACACGGTGCCGCTTTACGGCGCAGAGTTGTTGAGCCAGGGCAAGTTTCCCTATAAGTCGAGCTGGGTCGAGACCGACGCCAGCGGCAAACCGCAGGTTCGTTACGACGGCCCGCCCGCGGTGCGCTATATGGAGTATCCGGTGTTAACCGGGGTTTACCAGTACGTGTCGATGGCGTTGGCCAAAACCTATACCGCGGTGAGCAAGCTGATCCCGCTGCCGGTGATCGCCGAAGTGGTGGTGTTCTTCGACGTCGCTGCGCTGGGCCTGGCGTTGGCGTGGCTGGCTACCGTGTGGGCCACCGCGCGATTATCAGGCCGGCGGCTGTGGGATGCGGCACTGGTCGCCGCGTCGCCGCTGATCATCTTTCAAATGTTCACCAATTTCGATGCGCTGGCAACGGCTTTCGCGATGGGCGGCCTGCTGGCGTGGTCGCGCCGACGACCGGTGTGGGCCGGTGTGCTCATCGGCCTCGGGGTGGCCGCCAAGCTCTACCCATTGTTGTTGTTGGGCCCGTTGTTGGTGCTGGGCATCAGGACCGGGCGCCTGGGTGAGCTCGCCCGCACCGCGGCCGCGACGGTGGCGACCTGGTTACTGGTGAATCTGCCGGTGATGGTGCTGTTCCCGCGCGGCTGGTCGGAGTTTTTCCGGCTCAACACCCGCCGCGGCGACGACATGGATTCGCTGTACAACGTCGTCAAATCGTTCACCGGTTGGCCGGGTTTCGACCCCTCCCTGGGGTTCTGGCAACCGCCGACGGTGCTGAACAGTGTCGTCGCGGTGTTATTCGTATTGTGTTGCCTGGCAATCGGTTACATCGCATTGACCGCGCCGCAGCGGCCCCGGGTGGCGCAGTTGGCGTTTTTGGTGGTTGCGGCGTTCTTGTTGACCAACAAGGTGTGGAGCCCGCAGTTCTCGCTGTGGCTGGTGCCGCTTGCGGTGTTGGCATTGCCGCACCGCCGAGTGCTGTTGGCGTGGATGACGCTCGATGCGCTGGTGTGGGTCCCGCGGATGTACTACCTCTACGGCGTGCCCAACCGCGGCCTGCCCGAGCAGTGGTTCACCGCCGCAGTCCTGGTGCGTGATATCGCGGTGATGGTGCTGTGCGCGATGGTGGTCCGCCAGATTTATCGCACCGACGACGACCTGGTCCGTTGGCGCGGGCGTATCGACGACCCGGCGGGCGGAGTATTCGACCGGGCCGGCGATGCGCCGCCGGGCTGGCTGCCGCAGCTGTTGCAGCCACGTCGCGGCCTTGACCGGCCCGAGCGGGAAGTTATGCCCCGCGCCAGCACGGCAAGCGTGTCATAAGTGGCCGCTCGGCAAGGCGGCGTACCGCGATTTCGCAGCCCACGCCCTGTCCGGTAGCCTGAGTCGGTTGCCGACGCAGGCGACCCTCCTGCCACGGAGCAGACCGTGGCCGCAGACGACCATAGGAGGTGATGAGGTTCCCATGCGTCCATACGAAATCATGGTCATCCTTGACCCCACTCTCGACGAGCGCACCGTAGCTCCGTCGTTGGAGACCTTTCTCAATGTCATCCGCAAGGACGGCGGCACGGTGGACAAGGTCGACATCTGGGGCAAGCGCCGGCTCGCGTACGAGATCGCGAAGCACCCCGAGGGCATCTACGCCGTGATCGACGTCAAAGCCGAGCCGGCGACGGTGTCCGAGCTCGACCGTCAGCTCAGCCTCAACGAATCGGTGCTGCGCACCAAGGTGATGCGCACCGACAAGCACTAGCCCGCCTGTGGGCGAATGGTCGCGGGGCGTCACAGCCCTTGCGTAGGCTCAGCGAAATGACAATCCACCCGCCGATGCCAGGAGGTCGTTGTGGCTGGTGACACCACCATCACCGTTGTCGGAAACCTGACCGCTGACCCCGAACTGCGGTTCACCCCGTCCGGTGCTGCGGTGGCCAACTTCACCGTGGCCTCCACTCCGCGGATCTACGACCGTCAAAGCGGGGAATGGAAGGACGGCGAGGCGCTGTTCCTGCGGTGCAACATCTGGCGGGAAGCCGCCGAGAATGTCGCCGAAAGCTTGACCCGGGGTTCTCGGGTGATCGTGCAGGGCCGGCTCAAGCAGCGTTCCTTCGAAACCCGCGAAGGCGAGAAGCGCACGGTGTTCGAGGTTGAGGTCGACGAGATCGGCCCCTCGCTGCGCTACGCCACTGCCAAGGTCAACAAGGTCAGTCGCAGCGGCGGCGGTGGTGGCGGCTTCGGCGGTGGTGGCGGCGGATCCCGTCCGGCCCCGGCGCAAGCTCCCGCAGCCGGCGGCGGCGACGACCCGTGGGGCAGTGCCCCGGCCTCCGGCTCGTTCGGCGGCGGTGACGACGAGCCTCCCTTCTGATACCTGAACGACAGAACGAAAGAGACAAACAATGGCCAAGTCCAATAAGCGGCGTCCGGCTCCAGAAAAGCCGGTCAAGACACGTAAGTGCGTGTTCTGCGCCAAGAAGGACCAAGTGATCGACTACAAAGACACCACGTTGCTGCGCACCTACATCAGCGAGCGCGGCAAGATCCGCGCTCGCCGAGTGACCGGCAACTGCGTACAGCACCAGCGCGACATCGCGCTCGCGGTCAAGAACGCCCGCGAGGTAGCGCTGCTGCCCTTCACCTCCTCGTCGCGGTAAATCCGCACCGCAGAAACGAAAGCACGAAACGATGAAGCTGATTTTGACTGCCGAGGTCGACCATCTCGGCTCCGTCGGTGACACCGTCGAGGTCAAAGACGGATACGGACGTAACTTCCTGCTGCCGCGGGGGCTGGCGATCGTCGCGTCTCGGGGCGCGCAGAAGCAGGTCGACGATATTCGTCGTGCCCGCGAAACTAAGCAGGTGCGCGACCTGGACCACGCCAACGAACTCAAGGCGGCGATCGAGGCGCTCGACGGTGTGTCACTGCCGGTCAAGACGTCCGGGAACAGCGGCAAGCTGTTCGGGTCGGTGACGGCCGGCGACGTCGTGGCCGCGATCAAGAAGGCCGGCGGCCCCAACCTGGACAAGCGCATCGTCCGGCTGCCCAAGTCGCACATCAAGGCGCTCGGTATCCACCCGATCGCGGTGCATCTGCATCCCGACGTCAACGTCGAGATCGCGCTGGACGTCGTCGCCGAAAGCTGACCCGTTTTACCCCGCGCCCCGGTGCGAGCCAACCGGCTCCGCCGGGGTTGTCGGCGTTGGGCTGGCGAACTTTTCTGCGCGGACGCCCGTTAGCGAACGTAACCGTCTGTTAACGGGTGGCATAGGCAGCCGCAACGCAACACGCCCGAGTCGGCAACCTGACACGACACGCCGAAGAGATTCCCATCCACACAATTTGCGTGCCGTTGTGGTGCGCTTATCTGCAGTAATGCCGCCCCGCTCGACAGTGCTCCACAGGTTCTCCACACCCCCTCAACACGGCCGCTGACAGATATGCACAGTCGATGCACAGCTTCATAAACAGCACCACTTGGAGTCCTTGCCAGCAACCTTTACCGTCAACCCGGCGCTCGGCAGTGTCGGTGCATTGACCTAGCGTTCACGTCATCGGGGATCGAATGAACGTTCGACCGATGTGCCGGAGGAGGTGGGGAGCTCATGGCGGTCGTTGACGATCTCGGGAACCCCGGCACGGGCGCCCCCAGCGAGGACTTCGGCCGCCAGCCGCCGCAGGATCTCGCGGCCGAGCAGTCGGTGCTCGGTGGGATGCTGCTGAGCAAGGACGCCATTGCCGACGTGCTGGAGCGGTTGCGGCCAGGCGACTTCTACCGGCCGGCGAACCAGAACGTCTACGACGCCATCCTCGACCTGTACGGGCGCGGGGAGCCAGCCGACGCGGTGACCGTCGCCGCCGAACTGGACCGCCGCGGGCTGCTGCGCCGGGTCGGCGGTGCGCCGTATCTGCACGACTTGATCTCGACGGTGCCGACGGCAGCCAACGCCGGCTACTACGCGAGCATCGTGGCCGAGAAGGCGCTGCTGCGCCGGCTGGTCGAAGCCGGCACCCGGGTGGTGCAGTACGGGTATGCCGGCGCGGAGGGCGCCGACGTCGCCGAGGTGGTCGACCGGGCGCAGGCCGAGATCTACGACGTGGCCGACCGCAGGCTCTCCGAGGACTTTGTGCCGCTGGAAGATCTGCTGCAGCCGACGATGGACGAGATCGACGCGATCGCCTCCAACGGAGGGTTGGCGCGCGGGGTGCCGACCGGGTTCGTCGAGCTCGACGAGGTGACCAACGGTCTGCATCCCGGACAGATGATTATCGTCGCGGCTCGACCTGGTGTCGGCAAGGCGCTGGCGCTGGACACCCCGCTGCCGACGCCGACCGGCTGGACCACGATGGGCGATGTCGCCGTCGGTGATCTGTTGCTCAGCGCCGACGGCCAACCGACACGGGTAGTAGCCGCCACCGAGGTGATGCTGGGCCGCCCCTGCTATGAGGTCGAGTTCTCCGACGGCACAGTGATTGTTGCCGACGCCGAGCATCAGTGGCCAACGGGCTACGGCGTTCGAACCACGGCCCAGTTGCGGTGCGGGCTGGACACCATCGCTGGTGCCGGTTCAATTGGACGCTACGCCGCAGGCAGCACAACGCTGATGGCGCCGGTGCTGCAGCTGGATGCGGTGCGTCGGGTGACCAGCGTTCCGGTGCGCTGTGTGCAGGTCGACAATGGTGCCAGCCTGTATTTGGCTGGCCGGGGCATGGTGCCTACGCACAACTCCACCCTTGGACTGGATTTCATGCGGTCCTGCTCGATCAAGCACCGGATGGCCAGCGTCATCTTCTCCCTCGAAATGAGCAAGTCTGAGATCGTGATGCGGCTGCTGTCGGCCGAGGCGAAAATCAAACTGGCAGACATGCGTTCGGGCCGCATGAGCGATGACGACTGGACCCGGCTGGCTCGGCGGATGAGCGAAATCAGCGAAGCGCCACTGTTTATCGACGACTCACCGAACCTGACGATGATGGAGATCCGCGCCAAGGCGCGGCGGTTGCGGCAGAAATCAGATCTACGGTTGATCGTGATCGACTACCTGCAGCTGATGACCTCGGGCAAGAAGTTCGAGTCGCGCCAGGTCGAGGTTTCTGAGTTCTCAAGGCACTTAAAGCTTCTGGCCAAGGAGCTTGAGGTCCCGGTCATCGCCATCAGCCAGCTCAACCGTGGCCCCGAGCAGCGCACCGACAAGAGGCCGATGCTGGCCGACCTTCGTGAATCGGGTTGTCTGACCGCTGCGACGCGCATCCTGCGCGCCGACACCGGCGCCGAGGTTACCTTCGGTGAGCTGATGCACACTGGCGAGCGGCCGCTGGTCTGGTCGCTCGACGAGCAGCTGCGGATGGTGGCGCGTCCCATGACCAACGTCTTCCCGAGTGGCCGCAAGGAGGTGTTCCGGCTGCGGCTGGCGTCGGGACGTGAAGTGGAGGCCACCGGTAACCATCCGTTCATGACGCTCGACGGCTGGACGTCGTTGGATCAGCTTATGGTTGGTGACCGGCTTGCCGTACCGCGGTGGGTCCCGGAACCGGTTGACACGCAACGGATGGACGAGGCGGAGATCATTCTGCTGGCACACATGATCGGCGATGGCTCGTGTGTGAAGAACCAACCGATCCGGTATGCGTCGGTCGATGAAGCCAACCTGGCGATCGTGACGATTGCTGCAGCACACTTCGGGGTAACCGCAGTCCGCGACGAGTATCCCGCAGCACGAGTGACCACGTTGAGGCTGCCGGCGCCGTATCACTTGACGCATCGTCGACGCAATCCCATTGCGGCGTGGCTGGACGAGCTCGGTCTGTTTGGACTGCGGAGCTATGAAAAGTTCGTGCCACAAGCAGTTTTCGCCTTGCCGACCGACCAAGTGGCATTGTTTCTGCGGCATCTGTGGGCCACGGATGGATCGGTTTCGTGGGATAACAAAGTCAGCCAGGCGCGTATTTACTATGCGTCGACGAGCCGGCGTCTGGTCGATGACGTTGCTGCCCTGCTGCTTCGCGTCGGGGTATTCGCTCGGATCAAGCGGGTCCGGAAGGCGGGATACCGCGACTGCTGGCATTTGTGCATCTACGGTGCGGAGAACCAGACGAGGTTCCTCCACCAAGTGGGCGCACACGGTATGAAAGCCGTTGCAGCACAGAAGGTGCTCACTCAACTCGAGCGTGTCGTCCGTAACACCAACCTCGACACCGTGCCAAAAGAAGTGTGGACTCAGGTCAAGACATCGTTGATAAGCCAGGAGATGACGCATCGGCAGTTCGCTGCTGCCATGGGCACGCAATTCTGCGGATCCACGATGTGGAAGCACGCACCCAGCCGAGGTCGCCTACACCGTGCCGCGGCGCTGCTTGAAGACCGCGACGTGCATGCACTAGCCACAAGCGATGTGTTCTGGGATCAGATCGTAGAGATTACGAGCCTCGGCGAGATGGATGTTTACGACGGAACCGTAAGTGACACGCACAATTTCGTCGCAAATGGAATCGGTGTGCATAATAGTTTGGAACAAGATAGCGATGTGGTCATCTTGCTGCATCGGCCGGATGCCTTCGAGCGAGACGACCCACGCGGCGGCGAGGCGGACTTGATTCTGGCCAAGCACCGCAACGGTCCCACCAAGACGGTGACCGTCGCTCATCAGCTGCATCTGTCGCGTTTCGCGAACATGGCGCGGTGAGAAACCAACGAATGCTTTCGCTCCCCAGAGCGCCCTTCTCCGACCGTCAGTAGTCCCAGACGGTCGGTACGCACCGAAAGGCGTTGCCTGCGAACGCCACCCGGCACACTGACGGGAACGGCAGGTGAGTCGCAACAAGCGACCCACCTGTCGATGCTAGTTCTCGCAATAGGCGTAGCCGGACGCGAGCGGCTTCTTCGGGGTCGTGTTCGAATCCGTTGTGCCACTCAGGATTCTCGAACCCGACCTGGAAGATGGCGTCGCCGGCGAATGTCAGCCGGTCGCCACCGGAGGCCAGGCGGACGATGCTGTGCCCTGGGGTGTGGCCGCCGGTACGGCAGACGAGCACTCCCGGCGCCACCTCATACTCCGTCTCGAATGGAAGCAATTGGCCGCGGTACTCATCTAAGAACCGTGACGCGATCGACCGAAGCGCGTCCGGCACCGGCGGCGGCATGTGGGTGCGGGCGAAATCGGGCGACTCCCAGAACTCGGCCTCGGCGGCCGCTACATGGATCTGCAAGTCCGGACGCAGCCGTGCCTTTAGCCCTTCGGTGAGCAGTCCACCAACGTGGTCCATGTGCAAGTGGGTCAGCACCACGTCAGTCACGGATGCGGGATCGATGCCGGCGGCCTCCAAACGTTGCACCGTCTGCCCCGCCCGCGGGAAGTCCGGAAACTCCACGCCCAGACCGGCGTCGACGAGGATGGTTCGACCGCCGCTTCGGACCACCACCACATTCAGCGGCCAATCGATGACATCCGGCGGCAAGAACATGCCCGTCAGCCAGTCCGCCAGGTCGTCCGAGTCGGCGTTGACGGCCATGGTCGCAGCCGGAATCGGCAACACGCCGTCGCTGATCACCAGCATCTCAATGTCGCCGACCTGGACTGCGTAGCGCGACGGAACCAACTCGGCGCGCCCCTGTATGCCCACCGATAAGGCGTTGTCCAGGCTCATCTTTGTTCTCCTCGATCGTTGATATGCGGGACGACGGCCACACCGATCGGTGGGCGCCGTCTGGGGAACGCATGCCGGTCAAGATCGCACTGGATGAGAATCGCGCGACAAAGCGGTCCGCCGCACCCTGGAAAATGCGTAGTCCACACCGCGGCGGGCGTAGTTTCCTGGGCTAAGGCGTGACGTGGCGCCAGCCTGGTGACCCGAAGGTCTGCTATCACTGAGCGGTTCGCGCCTGCGAGCGAGAACAAGCCTAAAATCCGCGACGTGGAGACGGAGAAGGCGAAACTGCGCCCGTGGTGGTGGCGGCGACAGGCTGCGCTCGGATTCCTCCCCAGCGTAGCCGCCATCGTCGTGGCCAGTCTCTTGGTGGCGTGTTCGCCGGGCTCTGCGCCGACTTCCCGAACGGCGGATGTGCCGTTGCAGACGGGCAAGCAGACCACGCTTCCGTTTGATGCGACGGGTTTTACGGTGATGGGAGTCGACGCGAAGAACGTCCTCTACCTGGGCGGCGCCCCCGGGATCTCGACGCTGGCGCCAGGGGCGTCCCACCCGAGCCCGTTAAAGCTCAACGGTTATCCCACCGTATTGACTTTGGCGGTTGCGCCGGACGGCGCGCTGTACTTCGTCACTTTTGAAGGTGTTGTCGAGACCATCACACCCGGCTCCACCACCCCGAAACCGCTGCCCTTCGACAAGCTTCAACAATTCAGCGACATCGCAGTGGCGCAAGATGGCACGGTCTACCTTGGCGACGTCCAACACAAAAAACTTTTGAAACTCGCCCCCGGCGCGACCGCCCCAACCGAGCTTCCCGTCGCGGGTGTCAACGGGCCGGGACACATGGTGATCGATGCTGACGACAACCTTTTCGTGTCCATGATGGGCAAGATTGTGAAGATCGCGAAGAACGCAACGACTGCCGAGCCGGTCGTTGGCGTGCCAGACCACGTAAGCGGCCTAGCAGTCGACGCTGCGGGCAATCTATATGCCACCGACGCGCAGACGAACACAGTGTCCCGGATGTTTGCTGGCGGAGGCGATTGGGCCCAGTTGCCGTTCAGCGGACTCCTGAGCCCGACCGACATCACCGTCGACGGCGACGGCAACGTCTACGTCATCAACCACCACGGAAACCAGGTCGTCAGGCTCGCTGCCAAGTAGCGTCGCAGAACTAAAGTCGCGTGAAGCCTCAGTGCCCGGCGTTGCGCGCGAGGTCGATCGCGTACTGGCTGACGAAGGTGCCTGCCTGAGGTTCGCCGCGGCCGCATGATCCGTCGGATTCACCCGGACGCTTGACCCATAAATAGGCGTCGGCGTGCGCGCCCGCTGTCGCCGTGGTGGGCGGGGCGCCCAGGGCACGGCCGGTCGGGTTACACCACGAGAGGTCGCCGTCGGCTGGTCCGGCGCCGTTGCGCGACGTGTCGATCACATAGTTCGATCCGTTGGTCATCCCCGAAATCGCCTCGCCGTAACCGATCTCCTCGTCGGTGGTGAAAAAGTTCGCGGTGTTGAGGCTAAAGCCTCGGGCCTTAGTCACGCCGACCTGGTTGAGCCGAGCGGCCATCTCCTCGGCGCTCACCCAACGCGAGTGGCCGGCGTCGACGTAGACCGTCGAGGCCGGGTTGCTGGTCAGCGTGTCAACGGCGTAGCGGATCAGGTCGAAGCGCTCCTGGCGCTGGTCGGGTGACAAGCAGTCGGCCATGGCCAACGCGTCGGGTTCCAGGATGATGGCGGCGGGTCCGGTGCCGATGGCGGATGCGACGCCGTCGATCCATCCTCGGTAGGCTGCCGCCGACCCGAATCCTCCCGCTGCGAAGCTTCCGCAGTCACGATGCGGGATCCCATACAGCGCCAGGATCGGCACCGCGCCGGCAGCCTGCGCCGTGGCGATGTACTTCGCGTCCACCGCGGGAGTCGACGCCTGGTCCATCCAGTAGGCGTGCGGCGTGTTCGCGATGGCCGTCAGCTCGGCACTGGGCGGATTGGCACCGTGGGCGGCGCGCATCGACTTCGACGCCGGATCGACGTAGAAGGGCTTGCCGTCCAGCGGGTTCCCGCCACTGGCCAGGCGCATCGACGGCACCTGCACCGGATCGGTAGCGAGGCCGATAACGACGACGGCCGCAGCCGCCAGGAACGGGGTGATCCACCGCGCGAGCGCGCTAGCAGCTGAAGACATCACCCCAGGAAATTAGCCTTCCACAGAATTGGGCGCCAAACCGGGCCAACGAATGGTTCATCGACGACCTAACTCCGCCATGCGCGGATACGCTTCCACGTGTGACGAGACCCGCGTCCCGGCGCGACGTCCTGAAATATGCGGCGCTGCTCGCGCCGACACTGGCCGTTCCCGGCGCCCTCGCCGCGACAGCCGGCACACCGAGGGCCGCCGCCGAGGGTCTGCAGCTCGTCGACTTCACCGAACGGTTGGTCCAGCCCGAGCAGATCAAGTCGGCCGGCCTCGACGGGGCCTTGGTCTATGTGTCCGAGTCGCGGCCGGGCGCCGACTTCGATTTCAAACCCGTCACCCGCGACTATGCAGACCGGCTCCGGGCGGCCGGCCTGCAGATCGTCAGCTGCTACCAGTTCGGCAAGCCCGGATGGCCGACGCCATCGGACTTCACCCGCGGCTACGACGGCGGTGTAGCCGACGCCCAGACCGCGGTGAAACTGCACACCGCCGCCGGTGGCCCAACGTCCGCGCCAATCTTCTTCAGCGTCGATGAAGATGTCGACGCCACGACGTGGAAAAGCTTGGCAGTCGATTGGTTTCGCGGAATCAACTCGGTGTTGGGGGTAGCTCGCACCGGAATCTATGGCGGTGTTCGCCAGTGCGCCTGGGCGATCAGCGACGGTGTCATCGGAGCTTCGACCACTCCGGGGTATCGGTGGGCGTGGCAGACGAAGGGGTGGTCGGGAGGCCAGCGTGAGCCAGCGGCCGTGCTGTTCCAGCGCGAAGTCGTCACCGCGTCCGACCCGGGGTTAACGATCGACGGCGTGCACGTCGACGTGAACGACGTCCTCGCAACCGATTTCGGCCAGTGGGACCTCGCCCGATGATCCACGATGAGCACAAGACACCAAGAAGGAGCCAAGACCATGAGCGACACCGAGATGCTGGATGCTGCCGCGACGGCGGGAGCGGCGATGGAGCAAGCCGTCGCGGTTTTCATGTTGCATCCCGAGACCTTGGGTGAAAGCGTCGCCGCCGGCTATCAGAATCCGTTGGCGGGCTACGTCGCCGGCCGCGGGGGCGTGCTCGGTGAGGTCACCGGAGCCACCATCAGTGCGGTGTTCGCGGTGTTCGAACCGAATGCGTTGAGTGCGATGTGGGAGGAAGGCATCGCGGTGCGCGGTGCTGCCGCTGCGGCGCAACTGTATTCGGACCAAACCGCAGGATTTGCACGCAAGTACCTGTCCGGCGCGCAGGGGTTGGATCGTATCGCCGCGCTGGGAGAGAAGATCATCGCAACGACGCCGATTGCGGGGTTGCCGTTGTTCGCCGGCTGGCGCGCGATGCCGTTGGCCGACGATGCCCCCGCCCGGGCGCTGCAGGTGATGTTCGTGCTGCGGGAACTGCGCGCAGGGGTCCACTTCAACGCGCTCACCATCTCCGGAATCACCCCGGTCGAGGCGCACATGCTCAACAAGGGGCCGCAGTACACCATGATGTTCGGCTGGCCCGAACCGTTTGCGGACGGCGCAGAGAAGAAGGACCGCTTCGTACAGGTCGAAGAGACGACCAACCGGCGGATGGCGGAGATCTTCGCCGGCTCTCTCGACCCGGCAGAGGCTGAGGAGTTAGCGCGGCTTAGCACCGACGCGCTGGCGTCGTTGCAAGCTAGCGTCCCGGGCTGACAGGCCGGTCACCGGAAGCGGACGTTCATCGTTGCCAGGCCAAAGATCTTGCGGCCGGCGGACTTTGCGGCGACGATGACGACGCCGGTGCGCGTGGCGGGATCCAGCGACTTGATCCGGCCGCTGAATTCGATGTCGGCGCCCTCGGCGGCTGTCACGATCGCCGGCGCCGACAGTCGCACCGCGTAGCGGGTAACCGCACCGGGGTCGCCCGACCACGCGGAGGCGAATCCGGCACCCAACCCCATCGTGAGCATTCCGTGCGCGATCACATCGGGCAGCCCGGCCAGCTTGGCAACGTCCTCATCCCAGTGAATCGGATTGGCGTCGCCGGCCACACCGGCGTAGTTCACCAAGTCCCCGCGGGACAGTCGCATATGGCGCACCGGTAGCTCGTCGCCAACCGCCACGTCGTCGAAAGACGGCGTCCCCGGCATGCGGTTCGAGCCGTCGGCGATGCGAATCTCCCCCTCAGGACGCACCGTCTTCTGGTACGCGTCATCGGATTCACCGACCGCGAGAATGTCCACATCGTGCATCATCACGTGGTGTACGGCCGCCTTGATCGCCGGATCGACATCCTCGGCGGTGACACCGACGACGGTGGTGTGCAAGGTGTGCACCCGCTCGCCGGCAGTGTCGGTGAACGTGTTGGTCACGGTGATCAGGTCTCTGCCGGCGATTCGGCGTACCGAAGTCAGTTCGACATCGACGTGCAGTTCGTCGCCGGCCACGATCGGGCGGTGCTGCTCGAAGACTTCTTCGGTCTGCATGTAGGTGTCGTAACCGACGACCACCGATTCGAACATGCGGCGATTGCAGGTCATACCGGGGGCCGACGTGAACGTCAGCGGCGCTACGACGTCCGAATATCCCAATTCCGCGGCGGCGACGGTATCCCAGTGCGCCGGATGGTAGTCCTGCACAGCCCGGGCGTACTCGCGGAGCTTTTCGCGGCCGACCAGGTAGGTGCCATCCATCTGGTAGTAGTGGCCGACCCGCGATTCCATCGCCGACGCCTCTGCTGCTGCGGTCATGAAATTTGCTCAACCGTTCTATCGGCTTGTTCGCTGAGGCCGACCCAAGCACACTAACCCGCGAGACTGCGGCGGTACACGCCGCCGCTGGCGTTAGGTTTCTGGGTACAAGGCAGCTGGTTCCGAAGACGGTGCGAGGTTTCTTGGGGGTGGCGGTGGAATTTAGCGGCGTGGAGATCATCGCGCGGGGAATCAGTGTCCGTGGGCCCAAGGGATGTGCCTTCGCTAACGTCTCACTTGACGTCGGCGCCGGGCAGTTGGCGATAGTCGCGGGTCCCGGCGGGTCGGGGCGCACCGCGTTGCTTCTGGCGCTTGCCGGGCGGATGCAGTTGGTGACGGGCACGGTGCGGGTGGGCGCACATGTCCTACCCGGCGACGCCCGCCAGGTGCAGCGATGTGTCGCGGTCGCTCAAGCACCACCCGCAGTGGACCTGGACGAATTCCTGCGAGTGGAGGATCTCATCGCCGAGCGCGCGATGATCGGCGGGACGTCGGCGTCCCGGCAGGTCGTGCATGAGCTCTTCGAGAGTCTTGGCCTGGATGTGCCCGCGTCGGCCACTGTCGACGAGTTGCGCCCGCGTGACCGCACTCTGCTTGCGATCAGTCTGGCAGCCGCCGAGCAGCCATCCGCCGTCGTCGTTGACAACGCCGATGCGGATTGCGGTCCCGAGGAGGGCCGACACGTCTGGGCCGCCTTGCAGGGTCTGGCCGCGTCGGGGTGCACGGTGGTGGCCAGCTCCACCCAGATCCCCGACCTACCTGATGAGTCGGATATCGCGGTGACGGTATTGCCGCACCCGCTGGAACGCGACACCATCCCTGCCGCACCGGAGGACAAACCATGACCGTCCTACGCCTTGCCCTGTTGGAATTCCGGCGGTTCCGTCGGCCGCTGCGCTGGCTGATACCCGTGGGTCTGGCGCTGGTTCCCCTGCTGTACGGGTCGCTCTATCTGTGGTCCAACTGGGATCCCTACGGCAGGGCCAGCCAGATCCCGGTTGCCGTGGTTGATCAAGACCAGCCCGCGGTTGCCAACGGGCAGCTGATCAATGCCGGGGAGCAGTTCAGCCAGCAACTGCGGGCGTCTAACGCATTTCAGTGGCACTTCACCGACGCCGGAGATGCACGCGACGGGCTGATCCATGGCCGCTACTACTTCACGATCACTGTCCCGCCCGACTTCAGCAAGAAGCTGGCCAGCGCGGAAAACCCCGTTCCCGAGCGGGCAAGCATGGCCATCACCCTCAACGACGCGAACAACTATGTGGTCGGGATCGTGGCGCAGGCCGCCAAAGCCGAGTTGCAAAGCCAGGTCAACAGCGCAGCGCACGCGGCCTATGCGCGCGCGATCTACGGCGACCTGTCGCAGGTCAACCAGCAGTTGAAGGTGGCCTCGGAGGGTGCTCACCGGTTGGTGGACGGAACCGTGCTGGCTCAGCAGGGCAGCGCGGCGTTGACGCAGGGCATTGATGCGGTGTCGTCGGGCTCGGCGGCGATCGCCGGAGGGGTTGCGCAGGTGGCCAAGGCCAGTGCTGCTACCGACGAGGCCATCACCCGGCTCACCGACGCCGCCGTCGCAACAATCCCCTCAGTCCTTGGGCCGCTCGCGCATTCCGATGCTGCAGGCGGGCCGCTGGGTGGCGCCGATCGGATTGGGCAGGCCGCGCAGCAAGGCGCGGCCGCGCTCCAGCAGTTCGCCGACGCTCATCCCGACCTCGGTGCTGATCCGTTACTGGTGATCGCGCTGCAGCGGTCACAAGCCGTGCGCGACATGGCCGTTGGCGCCGCTGCGAATTTCGCTCCGCCGCCTAGCGCACCCACGCCGGCGCCCGCTCTTGAACAAGCGGCGCGCAGCGCCGCCAACCAGCTGCATGCGCTGGCCGCCGCGGCACGGCAGGTCTCGAGCGGTGCGGCGGAGATCTCCACCGCGCTGGGCGCGCTGCAAAGCGGCAGCCGGACACTGCAGACCGGTGCGGATCAGTCCAATAGCGGCGCCGTCGAGATTGCCAACGTGATCGATGGTGCGTTGCAACGGATTCCCGAGACCAGCCCGCAGCAGACCGCCGCGGCGGCCGATGTGCTCGGCTCTCCGGTCGGAATCAGCATGGACAACCTGAACCCCGCCGGGGACTACGGGCGCGGGCTGACGCCGTTCTTCTTCGCGATCGCCTTGTGGGTGGTTGGACTGGCCGCTTACTTATTTTTTCGGCCGCTGAACTTGCGCGCGCTTGCCGGCCGGGTGAGTGCGCTAACGGTTGCCGCTGCGGGATGGCTGCCCGTCGCCGCCGTCACAGCTGTTGGCGGCCTTGTGCTTTGGGCGGTGACCTGGGTCTGCCTGGGTCTTGACCCGAAGCATCCGCTGTTGTCGGCGGCGCTGCTCGTGCTCGCGGCGGGGGCGTTCGTAGCGATCGATCACTTCCTGCGGATGAGTTTCGGCGTCATCGGTTCCGCATTGATATTGGTATTGCTGATCATTCAGTTAACCGCATGCGGCGGGCTTTATCCCATCGAGACCACCCCCGCACCGTTTCGCGCGGTCCATCCGTTCATCCCGATGACCTACCTTGTCGATGGTCTGCGGGTGACGGTGTCGGGAGGGCTCGCTGGCAACTTAGTGCGCGACTTCGCTGTGCTGGCCGGTTTTCTCGTCGTCTTCCTCGGTGGCGCAGCACTGATGGCGCGGCGCCAACGGGTGTGGACAATCAGCCGCCTGCACCCTCAAATTGAGGTCTGACGGCCACTCGACGCGACGTTTAGCGAACACTCGTTCACGGGTAGTCCGCGGTAACGACTTGGATGGCCATCGCGCCGTCCGCCCGAGGGGGAGAGCGGTTGGCGATGAGCGACAACTTCACTGCAGCAGCTCACGCGGCACCCCGCGTGCCTCATGAGAACCTTCGCCGCGACGCTCGACTGCGTGCGCCCGACGAAGACCCGTTCTATGAACCGCCCCCGGGCTATCAGGATGCGAACCCCGGAGATTTGCTCCGGTCCCGCGACGTTGAGCTGGGATTTCTGGGCGTTATCCCGCAGCGGGTGCGTGCCACGCAGCTGCTGTATCGCAGCACCGACCTGCACGGCAAGCCCGAGGTCGCAGTGACTACCGTGCTGCTGCCCGAACGACGTGATCCGGAGCGTGTCTGCCCGGTGTTGTCGTATCAATGCGCAATCGACGCGGTGAACCCGCGATGCTTTCCCTCATACGCACTGCGCCGCGGCGCGAAGCCGATCGGGGCGTTCGTCCAGTCTGAATATCTTTTGGTCGCTGCCGCGCTGGCGGAAGGGTGGGCGGTGTCGGTGCCCGACCACGAAGGATGCCACGGGATGTGGGGAGCGCCGCATGAGCCCGGCTTCCGGATCCTCGACGGCCTCCGCGCGGCGTTGCACTGTGACCGGCTGGGCTTGACACCTGCAGCTCCGATCGCGCTGTGGGGATACTCCGGCGGCGGACTTGCCTCGGCGTGGGCGGCCGAACACAACGCGGACTACGCTCCAGAACTCGACATCGTCGGCGCGGTACTGGGCTCACCGGTCGGTGACTGCGGCAGCGTCGCACGCCACCTCAACCGCACATACTTCGCCGGCCTGGCCGCGCTGATGATCGCGGCGTTGACCCACGTTTTCCCCGGCGCGCAACGTGTCGTCGACGAACACGCCAGCGACGAGGGCAAGCAGTTGCTCGACGAGCTCCACACGATGACAACGGCGCAGGCCGTCTGGCGCCTGCGCGGCACTGACATCGGGTCATACGTCGATATGTCTGCCGACGAGCTGTGGGATTTGCCCGACGTGCGCGATGTCTTTGATGCGACCAAGTTGGGCCAGTCCATTCCTCACCCACCCGTGTTTGTCATCCAGGCGGTGCATGACCACATCATCAGCGTCGACGCCATCGACAAGCTCGTTGCGTTCTACCAGGAAGCCGGAGCCGTGGTCGCCTATCACCGGGATCGACTCTGCGGCCACCTGTTGCTGCACCCGGTGTCTGCGCCCATGGCGCTGCGATGGCTGCGTGACCGATTCGCCGGGCGGGACCTCAGTGCAGATCGTGCTCGCACCGGGTGGCCGACGCTGGTGCGTTCCCGCCCGCTACCGCAGCGGTGAGACCTGCCGCGTGGTCATCGCCCGGCGATGACCTTCGCGGTGATGACGCCGAGCTTGAGCATGCCAAGCCAGGTCGAGGGGGTGAGCAGCGTCGGCCACCCGGTGCGAGCACGATCTGCACTGAGGTCCCGCCCGGCGAATCGGTCACGCAGCCATCGCAGCG
>NZ_LZKJ01000151.1 GCF_001672775.1 Mycobacterium kyorinense
CGACGCCGGGCCGCGCCACTCACTGGTCAGCTGCGTGATCACCCTGTCGTAATCGATTGCGGCGGACTCCAACTCGGCGGCCAGCCACCGCCAGGACGACGCCGCGGACATCATCGCCGCCGACCCCGGTCCGGCATACATGCGAGCGGAGTTGACCTCTGGCGGTAACGCCCCGAAATCCAGCACTACGTCTCCTCTAGCTGGTCGCGGCGGCGTTGGCGGCTTCCGTGGCCGCGTACGAACCGGCGCTGGTGCCCAGCATGTTCACGAACATGTCGTGAATTGCCGCGGCTTGGACGCTGGCCGCCTGATACATCCGGGCATGCGTGGCGAACTGTGCCGCCGTCAGCGCCGAAATCTCATCGGCTGCCGGCGGCACTATTCCCGTCGTCGGGCCCGCCGCAGCCGCATTCTGCGCCGCCACTGACGCGCCGATAGCCACCAAATTGCGAGCCGCAGCGGATAGCACCTCCGGCTGGGTTTCTACGAACGCCACGCTGATTTCTCCTCAGTGCTCGGTCTCAACGGCCTTCACGAGCCGCTCGCTAGCGACGTTAGATGGCCGGGAGCCGACTGTGCACTACCAACGACGAGTGTTCACCTAAAGATAGAAAGAGTTCATTACTGCGTACCGCTGACGCCTCTGAACGCCTTATATCTTCATTAGTGAACTTATGTCTCAGATAGTGGATCGCAGCCGTCGCCGATGGCGAGGAAGGGCATCGCATTCGTGACTACGAGGTCGAGTAGATCGGCAGGCTGTAGCGACCGACGAGGCCAGGACGTCAAGTAGTGGATTACGGAGCATTACCGCCGGAAGTCAACTCTGGCCGGATGTACGCCGGCGCGGGCGCGGGACCGATGTTGGCGGCCGCCGCTGCCTGGGACGTGTTGGCCACCGACCTGTACACGACCGCGTCCTGCTACGGCTCGGCGATCTCCGAAATCAGTGGCCTGTGGTCGGGCCCGGCGTCGATTTCGATGGCCGCGGCCGCCGCGCCCTATGTGACGTGGTTGTCCACCACCGCGGCACGGGCCGACCAGGCCGCTACCCAGGCCGGGGCCGCGGCCGCCGCCTACGAGGCTGCGTTCGCCGCGACCGTGCCCCCGCCGCTGATCGAGGCTAACCGCCTCCAGCTGGCGCAGGCGGTGTCGACCAACGTTCTCGGTCAAAACATGCCGATCATCGCCCAGCTGGAAGCCCAATACGGGGAGATGTGGGCCCAAGATGCCGCGGCGATGTACGGATACGCCGCTCAGGTCGCACCCACCACGAAGGTGACGCCGTTCACCGCTCCGATGCAAACCACCAACCCCGCCGGGCAGGGCATGCAGGCCGCCGCGGTCACCCACGCCGCTGCCACATCGGCCGGAACTGGCGCACAGTCGGCCGAGTCGCAGCTACTGGC
>NZ_LZKJ01000152.1 GCF_001672775.1 Mycobacterium kyorinense
CTGCACCGCGAGCCGGGTCAGATCGAGATGTCGGAAGCCGGAGCCCGCGCGATGGCCGACTCCTGGGTGATGTACTACGAGTTGATCCAGCAGCGGCGGGCCGAACCGCACGACGACATGATCACCAGCCTGATCGCCGCGGAGATCGAACGCGACGACGGCGAGAAGACCCGCCTGACGGGCTCAGAGATCGCCGGCTTTGCCACGCTGCTTGGCGGGGCGGGCGCGGAGACAGTGACCAAGTTGATCGGGAACGCGGCAATTGTGTTCGCCCGTAATCCCGATCAGTGGCAGATGCTGCTTGAGGACCGCAGCAAGGTAGCCGCGGCGGTGGAAGAGTTGTTGCGCTACGAGGCGCCGTCACAATACAACGTTCGCCGTTCGATGAAAGACGTAGAGCTGCACGGCATTACCATCCCGGCGGGCAAGCCTGTCTTTCTCGTCGGTGGCTCGGCCAATCGCGACCCCGAAGCCTGGACCGATCCCGATACGTTCGACATCGACCGCGACCGCGCCGAAGCGCAGAACCTGGGATTCGGCTACGGGATTCACAGTTGCCTCGGCGCGGCGCTGGCCCG
>NZ_LZKJ01000153.1 GCF_001672775.1 Mycobacterium kyorinense
TGTCCACCGCGGCGGCGGCCTATGAATCGGTGATCACGGGTCTGACCAGCGAAGAGTGGCTCGGTCCGGCGTCGGCGGCGATGGCCACCGCGGCCGCGCCGTATGTGGGATGGATGAACACGACGGCCGCGGCTGCCGAGCACGCCGCCGCCCAGGCCATAGCGTCCGCGGCCGCCTATGAGGCAGCGTTCGCGATGACGGTGCCCCCGCCGGTGGTCGCGGCCAACCGGGCGCAGCTGGCCGCGTTGGTGGCCACCAACTTCCTCGGCCAGAACACGCCGGCGATCGCGGCTACCGAAGCGCTTTACGCCGAAATGTGGGCCCAGGACGCTGCGGCCATGTACGGCTACGCGGGCAGCAGCGCGGTCGCCGGCAGATTGCAGCCGTTGACGTCGCCGACGCCGAACACCAACCCGGGCGCGCTGGCCGGTCAGGCCGCCGCGGTCTCCAACGCCGGCACGCAGACCGGCTTGTCGCAGCTGGTCTCGACCCTGCCGGGCACGGTGCAAGGGCTGTCGTCTCCGCTGGCGGCGGCGCCCTCGACGTCGGGGGGCTTCTTGTCGGACTTCATCAACTCGACACAGAACATCGGGATTTGGAACTCACTGCAGACCTACACCCAGGCAGCGGGAAACATCGGGGCCTGGAACATGTTCGGCGGCATCATGGCCGGGCTCGGAGAGTCGAAGGCCGAGGGCGCCGCCGGTGCCGCCGCAGAAGCTGTCGGCGCTGGCGGCGTTGGGGGCGCGGCATTTTCGGGCTCGGTTGCCCCGGCGACGACCGCGTCCGTCGGCGGCGCGCCCGTGTTGGCGAGCGCGGGCCGGGCAGCCGCCGTCGGCGGCTTGTCGGTGCCGGCCAGTTGGTCGGCAGCCACCCCGGCGGGCACCGGTTCTGCGACGTTGGCGGGGACCGGTTGGACCGCCGCCGCCGAGGAAAGCAGCGCAGTGGCCACCGTGCCGGCCGGGATGCCGTCGGTGGCCTCGGCGGGCCGAGGCGGCTTCGGCTTTGGTGCGCCGCGGTATGGGTTTAAGCCGACGGTGATGGGCCGACCGGTGGTAGCGGGATAGGGGGAAAAGGAAAACAACATGTCACACGTTTGAAGCCGCCCGTTCAACCCCAGGTCGTACCCTGGGAATAGCACGGGCCAGCACCCCGCACCGACACTGACTTCACCCTAAGGAGAGTTCCATGACTACCCGGTTTATGACCGACCCGCACGCCATGCGCGACATGGCCGGCCGCTTTGACGTACACGCCCAAACCGTCGAAGACGAAGCCCGCAAGATGTGGGCCTCGTCCCAAAACATCGCCGGAGCCGGCTGGAGCGGAACCGCCCA